>DATNGJ010000063.1:0-42014 GCA_035605915.1 Usitatibacter sp. | reverse complement strand
CTCGTCGCCCACGTCGTGGCCCAGCGTGTCGTTGATGTTCTTGAAGTTGTCGAGGTCGATGAAGAGCACCGCGACCTTGCGGCTCGAGCGTTCCGCGTGCGCGATCGAATGGGCGAGCCGATCCTGCAGCAGCGATCGATTCGGCAGGCCGGTGAGGTTGTCGTGGTACGCAAGGTGCTGGATCCGCTGCTGGATCATCTTGCGGTCGGTGATGTCGCGCGAGTTGAACACCACGCCGCGGATGTGCGGGTTGTCGAGGCAATTGGTGCCCAGCGACTCGAACGTGCGCCATGCCCCGTCGCGATGCTTGAAGCGCAGCTCCACCGGCGAAGTCGAATGGCGCGTCTCGATGATGCGGCGCATGGCGGCGCGGAAGTGCTCGGCGTCGTCCCGGTGCACCATCTCGAACACGTCCTTGCCGAGCGTCTCCATCGGGTCGTAGCCGAGCAACGTCCTCAGCGCCGCGCTCTGGTAGCGCAGCCTCCCGTCGGCGTCGATCACCGAGATGAGGTCGAGCGAGCTCTCGGTGAGGACCCGGAAGCGCGCCTCGCTCGCCTCGAGCGCGCGCTCGGTCTCCTTGTAGCGCGTGACGTCGGTCACCACGCCGATGAGGCCCGCGACCTCGCCCTCCTGGTCGACGAAGCTCACCTTGTTGTAGAGGAGCTGGCGCGTGTCGCCGAGCGCGGTGGGCATGAGCAGCTCGTAGGTGGTGGACGAGGGACGCGAGAAGAGCTCTCGATCGCGGTCGTCGTGGGCCTGCGCGATCGGCTCCGGGTACATCTCGTGGACGGTCTTGCCGATCCAGTTCTCGCCGCCGCCGAAGAGCTCGGCCCACGCGCGGTTGTGGACGCGGTAGCGCCCGTCGCGGTCCTTGTAGTAGACCGGGTTCGGGATGGCGTCGATCAGCGCGCGCGTGAAGTGCAGGTGCCGCTCGAGCTCCAGCGCGGTGCGCTGCGACTCGGTGATGTCGATGCAGGCGACCAGGACGCCGACGACGTGGTCCTCGTCGTCGCGCAACGGGGCGACCGAGCTGCGGATCACGATCGCGCTGCCGTCGGCGCGAACGCGCTCGAGGCGCAGGCCGTCGAGCACCTCGCCCGCGAGCACGCGCGCTCCCAACGCGCGCGACTCGTCGCCGCGATGCGGGGGGATGAACGGCGCGAGCCGGCCCATGGCCTGCTCGGCGGAGAAGCCGAAGGTACGCTCGGCCGCCGAATTCCAGAAGGTGACGAGTCCCTCGCGGTCCGTGGTGTAGATCGCGACCGGCGAGGTCTCGACGATGGCGCGCAGGAAGGCGTGCGCGCGGTGGAGCTGCCGATCCTCCCTGCGCTGCTCGGTGAGGTCGACGAAGGCGCCGACCAGGAAGCGCAGCTCCCCGCCCGGCTCGCGCGCCGTCGCGAGGGTGCGGCGCAGCCACACTTCCGAGCCGTCCTTGCGCACGCAGCGCCGGTCCGTCGTGCCCGCGCCGTCGACGCCGGAGCGGAAGGCGCAAAGGGCCTCCTCGTCGCGCGCGACCTCCTCCGGATGGGTGATCGCCCAGAACGGCCGGCCCTCCAGCTCCTCGCGCGCGTAGCCGGTGATCCTGCAGAACGCGGGATTCACCTGGCGCAGGAAGCCCTCGGGGGTGATCACCGCGAGGCCGACCGCCGTGCGCTCGAAGGCTTCGCGGGCGAGGTCGAGCTCGAGGCGGGGCCCGTCCCGGGCGACGGCGCTCACGCGTCTAGCGCAGCTCGGCCGTGGCGCCGCGCAGCGCGGCCTCGGCCGCCGCGCGGCCGAACGCCCCGCCGAACGTGGTGCCGAACCGCTTCGAGAGCGTGTCGAAGACGCTTTCCTCCGGCGTGTAGTCGACGATCTTCTCCGCCTTGATCACGTCGCGTGCGACCGACTCGGGGCTGCCGAAGGCGTCGGCGAGGCCGAGGTCGATGCTGCGCTCGCCGGTCCACACCAGTCCCGAGAAGATCTCGGGCGAGTCCTTGAGGCGCGCGCCGCGCCCGTCGCGCACCGCCTTGATGAACTGCTGGTGGATCTCCTCGAGCATCTTCTGCGCGTGCTCGCGCTGCTCCGGCTTCTCGGGAGCGAAGGGGTCGAGGAAATCCTTGTTCGCGCCGGCGGTGTAGGCACGCCGCTCGATGCCGAGCTTCTCCATCGCGCCGGTGAACCCGAAGCTGTCGATGATCACGCCGATCGAGCCGACGAGGCTCGCCTTGTCGACGTAGATGCGGTCGGCGGCCGCGGCGACGTAGTACCCGCCCGAGGCGCACAGGTCCTCCACCACCGCGTAAAGGGGAATCTTCGGATACTTCCTGCGCAGCCGCCTCATCTCGTCGTAGATGTAGCCCGCCTGCACGGGACTGCCGCCGGGGCTGTTGATGCGCAGCACCACACCCCTCGTCTCCGGATCCTTGAAGGCGCGGTCGAGGCCGCGGATGACGCGCTCGGCGGACGCCTTGCTTTCGGGAGCGATGACGCCTTCGAGGTCCACCAGCGCGGTGTGGCGGCCGCTCGCGCCCGGCTCCTTCTCGCCGCGGCCGATCCAGCCGAGCCACCCGGCGACGAGGGTGAACGCGAGGATGAAGAAGAGCAGCTTGAAGAGCGCGCTCCATTGCCGCGCGCGGCGCTGCTCGTCGAGCGCGCGCAGCGCCACGCGCTCGAGGACGGCGCGTTCCCATTGGGGCGGCGTCGGCGTGGGATCGGTCATCGCGTTTCATCCGGCGCCTGCGCCGGATCCGAAGGGTTGAGCAGCATCACCCGGCCGTTGGTCTCGCGCGTGCGAAGCGCCTCGAGGGACGCGCCCTTGCACGGGCCCGCCACGCAGAAACCGGTGGCCGGCTGGAACAACGCACCGTGCGTGGCGCAGACCAAGTATACCCCGGACATCTCGAAAAACTCCCCCGGTTGCCAATCGAGCTCGCTGCCCATGTGCGGGCAACGGTTCACGAACGCATGCACGCAGCCGCGGTGGCGGATCGCGAACCCGGTCGGCGCGCGCTCCCCCTCGCCCAGCGCGAAGCGCACGCCGGTGCCGCTCTCCGCGAGCGCGGCCGAATCGCAGATCAGGCGTTCGTCGTGAGCCATGAGCGCAGGTGGGCGACGCTCGGGCAGCGCGCGACGGCGGGACGGGTCGCGAGCAGCTCCCCGGGATGCGCGCCGTAGGAGACCGAGACCGCATCGATGCCCGCGTTCGCCGCGAGCTCCAGGTCGTGGGTGGTGTCGCCCACCATCAGTGCGCGATGCGGCTCGACGCCGGTCATGTCGAGCAGCATGAGCAGCATGTCGGGATGCGGTTTGGCGAAGCCTTCGTCGGCGCAGCGCGTCGCCTCGAACCAGGCGCGCAATCCCGTCGCATCGAGCGCCCGCTCGAGCCCGCGCCGCGCCTTGCCGGTCGCGACCGCGAGCCGCTTGCCGCGCGCGTGCAGCTCCGCGAGCATCTCGCGCACTCCCGCGTAGAGCGGCGCCTCGTGCTCGCGCGCGAGGAAATGATGCCGGTAGCGCTCGGCGAGGCGGCGTTGTGCCTCGGGATCGAGCCCCGGCACGACGCGGCGGAATGTGTCCGCGAGGTTCGACCCGATCACGAAGAGCGCGTCCGAATCGCTCGGCACGGGCGCACCCACGTCGCGGCACGCCTCCTGCAGGCACGCCGCGATGAGCCGGGTCGAGTCCATCAGCGTGCCGTCCCAGTCGAACACCACGAGCTCGTAGCGGCTCACCGCGGGGGCTCCGTCATGAAGCGGTCGCGGAAACGCGCGAGGTCCGCGGGAAGCGGCGAGGAGAGCGCGGTCGCCGCGCCCGTCGCGGGGTGCGTGAACGCAAGCGAGGCCGCGTGCAGGAACATGCGCTTCAAGCCGTCCTTGCGCAGCTTGCGGTTCAGCTCGAAATCGCCGTAGCGATCGTCGCCCAGCACGGGATGGCCGAGGTGGGCGAGGTGCACGCGGATCTGGTGGGTGCGGCCGGTCAGGAGCTCGGCTTCGACGAAGCTTGCCTCGGCGCCGCGCGACAGACGCCGCAGCACCGTCTCCGCTGCCTGGCCGTCCTCGGAGACGGAAACGCGCTTTCCGCCCTCGCGCGCCGCGCGCGTGGCGAGCGCGAGGCGCACGTGCTGGCGCTCGTTGCGCAAGCGTCCCTTCACGCCGACGAGGTAGCGCTTGTCCATCGCACGCGTGCGCAGCATCTCGTGCAGCGCCGTGAGCGCGGAGCGCTTCTTCGCGACGAGAAGCACGCCCGAGGTGTCGCGATCGAGCCGGTGGACGAGCTCGAGGAAGCGTGCGTCCGGACGCATCGAGCGCAGCGACTCGATCACGCCGTGCGCGATCCCGCTGCCGCCGTGCACCGCGAGGCCCGCGGGCTTGTCGATCGCGAGGATCCACTCGTCCTCGTGCAGCACCGGCAGCCGGAAATGCGGCGCGGGAACCGCCTCGTTGCGCTCGGCGACGCGCAGCGGCGGGATGCGGATGCGGTCGCCCGCGGCCACGCGATCGGAGGCCGCGACGCGGCGGCTGTTCACGCGCACCTCGCCGCTGCGCAGGATGCGGTAGATGCGGCTCTTCGGCACGCCCTTCAGCCGCGCGATGAGGTAGTTGTCGATACGCTGCCCGGCCTCTTCCTCGGCCACGTCGATCCAGCGCACCGCCGGCGCGGGGCCGTGCGCCGCTTTGCCTTCGGTCGCCATCCGCGTATATACTATATGTGGTTGATTTCCAAGCCGGAGCGTAACCTCTGGACCCCGCTCCCGGAAATCGGCTTCGCAAGGAGGGCGTGCGCGATGCGGCGCCCGGGCAGGCCAACGTCGCTCGCCTGCGAGACCAAGCAGCGATGGTAAACGAATCACACGCGCTCGACGCACCACATTCCACGCCCCTGCGCGCCACGGCCGCAGGAGCCAGACGAACAAAACCAGAAATCGTCCCTTCTCCGCTCACTCCCCAGTGACGACTCCAAGAACCGACTTCTGAGCTGAATCGTCGACCCGGGCCCCTTTTCAGGATGCGCGGGCCCTCTTCCGTGTTTCGAGCGCGGGAGAAAGCACAAAAATGAAACGCATGCTTTTCAACGCGACCCAGGCCGAAGAACTCCGGGTCGCGATCGTCGATGGCCAGAAGCTGATCGACCTGGACATCGAGTCGGCGGGCAAGGAACAACGCAAGAGCAACATCTACAAGGGAGTCATCACGCGCGTCGAGCCCTCGCTCGAGGCGGTGTTCGTCGACTACGGCGCCGAGCGCCACGGCTTCCTTCCCTTCAAGGAAATCGCCAAGCAGTACATGGTGAGCGCCGACGGCGGCGAGTTCGGCCGCTCGAAGATGGCGACGCACCTCAAGGTGGGCAGCGAGCTCATCGTCCAGGTCGACAAGGACGAGCGCGGCAACAAGGGCGCGGCGCTCACCACCTACATCTCGCTCGCCGGGCGCTACCTCGTCCTCATGCCCAACAACCCGCGCGGCGGCGGGGTCTCGCGCCGCATCGAGGGGGAGGACCGGAACGAGCTGCGCGAGGTGATGGACCAGCTGCAGATCCCCGACGGCATGAGCCTCATCGCCCGCACCGCCGGCATCGGCCGCAGCGTCGAGGAGCTGCAGTGGGACCTGAACTACCTGCTCCAGCTCTGGAACGCGATCGAGAAGGCCGCCGAGGAGGAGAAGGGCCCCTGCCTCATCTACCTCGAGTCGAGCCTCGTGGTGCGCGCGATCCGCGACCTCTTCCAGCCCGACATCGGCGAGATCCTCGTCGACACGCAGGCGATCTTCGACCAGGCCTATTCGTTCATGAGCACGGTGATGCCGGGCAACGTGAACAAGGTCAAGATGTACAAGGACGACATCCCGCTCTTCTCGCGCTTCCAGATCGAGCACCAGATCGAGAGCGCGTACCGGCGCGACGTGACGCTGCCCTCCGGGGGCGCGATCGTGATCGACCATAACGAGGCGCTGGTCGCGATCGACGTGAACAGCGCGCGCGCGACCCGCGGCCACGACATCGAGCAGACGGCATTCAACACCAACCTCGAGGCGGCGGACGAAGTCGCGCGCCAGCTGCGCCTGCGCGACCTGGGCGGCCTCATCGTGATCGACTTCATCGACATGGAGAGCGCGAAGAACCAGCGCGAGGTGGAGAACCGCCTGCGCGACGCGCTGCGGCACGATCGCGCGCGCGTGCAGATCGGCAAGATCTCGCGCTTCGGGCTGCTCGAGCTCTCGCGACAGCGCCTGCAGCCCTCGCTCGAGGAAACCACCCACACGCCGTGCCCGCGCTGCCATGGCACCGGCTACATCCGCGACACCGCCTCCACGGCGCTCCACGTCCTGCGCATCCTGCAGGAAGAGGCGATGAAGGACAACACGGCGGCGATCCACGCGCAGGTGCCGGTGGACGTGGCGACGTATCTCCTCAACGAGAAACGCAGCGAGATCTTCAAGGTCGAGACGCGCCTCAAGGTGAACGTGCTGCTGATCCCGAACCCGAACCTCGAGACGCCCAACTACCACATCGAGCGCCTGCGCCACGACTCGCCGCTGCTCGACGCACAGACGCCGAGCTACGAGATGGTCTCGGTGCCCGACGAAGAGCCGATCGGGCTGCCGACCAAGGCGCCCGAGGCGCGGCCGCCGCGCCCCGAGCCGCTCGTGAAGGGCATCACGCCGGAGCAACCGGCGCCGCTCGCGCTGGAGGCTCCCATCGTTTCCACGCGCCCGGCACCGCAGGCGCCGATCGCCGCCGCGGCGGGCGCCGCGCACGAAGACAAGCATGGCGGCCTGCTCGATCGCCTGTTCGGGTGGCTGCGCAAGCCCGCCGAGCCCGCGCCCGCCGCGCCCGTGAGAACCGCCCCCGCCGCGACGCCCGCGCTCGAGGAGCGCAAGCCCTCGCGCGACGCGCAACGGCGCGAGCGCGGCCACGGCGAGCGCCAGGAAGGGCGTCGCGACGGGAAACGCGGCGAGCAACGCCGCGGCGAAGGCCGCGGGGAAACGCGCCGCGGCGAGCCGCGCCAGGAGCGCCGCGACGGGCAGCAGCAGCGCGGCGAGGGCCGCGCGGAGGCTCGCGAGCCGCGCGAGGGTCGTGAACCGCGTGAGGTGAGGGAGCCGCGCGAAGCGCGCGAGCCGCGTGAAGTGCGCGAGCCGCGTGAAGCGCGCGAGCCGCGTGAAGTGCGCGAGCCGCGTGAAGTGCGCGAGCCGCGTGAAACGCGCGAGCCGCGCGAAGGCCGCGAGCCGCGTGAGGCCCGGGAGCCGCGCCAACCGCGTCCGCCCCGACCGGTGGAAGCGCCGCGCGCCGACGGCGCCGAGCGCGCGGAAGGAGCACCGGGCGTACCCGGCGCACGCGCACCGGGCGACAACGAAGAAGGCACGCGGGGACGCCGCCGGCGTCGCCGCGGACGCGGCGGCGATCGAGGCGAGCACGCGGAGCGCGCGCCGAGGGATACGGGCGTCGCGCCGCATGGCGAAGGAGAGACGCAATCGGCGATCGGATCGGCGCCGCACGACGAGAGTCGCAACGAAGCGCAGCGCGAGGCGTCGCATGCACGGGAGCCGCAGCCACCGCGCGAGCCGATGCGAACCGAGCCGAGCCGCGAGGAATACCCCGCTCCCGCCGCGCCCCCGCAGCCGGCGCCCGCACCGACGCCGCGCCAGCCGCATGTCGAATTCCACGCCGTCAGCCAGCACGATGAAGCGGAGGAGGCGCAAGCCGCACGGCCGCATCGACGCCGCCGTGCAGCGCCGAGCGCCGGAGAAAGCGCACCGGCCTCGCTGCAGCTCGTGGAAACGCAGGCCGAGGCGGCCGCACCGTCCGTCGCCCAGGAAGAGGACCTGCCGCGCCGCACGCGGCCGCGGCGACGCCGCGGCGCGCCGGTGGAATCGGGCCCGCTGCAACTCGTCGAGACCGAGGCGCCACCACCCAACGACAACGCGCCCAGCCCGTGAGCGCCGCGGCCGCCCCGATCGACTTCTACTTCGAGTTCTCCTCGCCGTACGGCTACATCGCGAGCCAGCTCGCGGAGGACGTCGAGGGCAGGACCGGGCGGCCGCTACGCTGGCGCCCGATCCTGCTCGGGCCGATCTTCAAGGTGACGGGGCAGGCGCCGCTCACGAGCGTGCCGCTCAAGCGCGACTACGCCCGGCGCGATTTCGCGCGCACGGCGCGGCTGCATGGCGTCGACTACCGCCATCCCGACAGCTTCCCGATCGGGACGGTCGCCGCGTGCCGCGCGTTCTACGCGACCCACGACCGCGACGCGCAGGCCGCCCGCGGACTCGCGAAGGCGCTGTATCGCGCCTACTTCGTGGGCAATCGCAACATCGGCGATGCCGCGACGATGCTCGAGGTCGCGCGCGAAACCGGCCTCGACGCCGCGGCGCTCGCATCGGCCATCGAGGATCCGCGCCTCAAGGAGCGCGTGAAAGGCGAGGTGGATGCGGCGATCGCCGCGGGTGTATTCGGCTCCCCGTTCTTCATCGCCGACGGCGAGCCGTTCTGGGGCGTGGACCGCATCCCCATGCTCGAGGAGTGGGTCCGCAAGGGCGGCTGGTAGCCGCCCTTCGGTCGCGCCCCGCGCGCGGCCTCAGGTCGCTTGCGGCAACGAGGGCCTCGCGGCGGCGAGCGCCCAGATCGCGTCGAGCCCGATGAGGATGCCGAGGATCAGCTGGTTCACGCCCGCGCCGTGCTCGGAGCCCCAGAAGCCGAGGACGAACGGCGAGATGATGAGCCAGATCCCGAGGATCAGCTCCACCCACTCTTCCCAGCGCCTGGCCGTCGCGAGCGCCGCCCAGCCGAACGCGAACACCAGCACGCCGAGGACGTACGAGTTGCGCGCGGCGACGCTGCCGGAAGATTCATAGCCGCCCATCCAGAACGGCGCGACGAAAAGCCAGATGCCGAAGATCAGCATCACCCAGTCCTGCCATCGCTTCGTGTTCATAGTCACCTCCAGTTGCTACCTGTAAGTCTTGGAAGGAAGCCGCGCAACGCGAGTTCCAGCGGAATTTTTCGCGGCGGCGGCCGTTCTTAAGTGAGCGTTAAGGCGACTGGTGCTCGATGGGAAGTTCGCATGCCCGAAATCCGCCGCCACGGGATCGGCGTAGGATCGACGCAAGCTTTCCTCCGCCGATCGGCGCATCCCCATGGCCTCCTCCCGGATCCGCATCATGGTGCTCTCCGACAAGCGCGAGGCGCTGCAGATGGCGGGCATGGTCGCCTCGGTCGGCGCGGTGAGCGGGCACGAGGTGCTGGTGTTCGTCTCGATGAACGCGCTGCGCCATTTCCGCAGGAACGCGAAGGAGCCGGCGCCCGCGGAGGGTGCGATGGGGCGCCTCATCGAGGAGAAGAACGTGATGCCCTTCCAGGATCTTTTCGCGCACGCCGTGGAGCTCGGCGGCGCGAAGGTCCATCCGTGCTCGATGGCGTACGACGTGCTCGACCTCGAGCCCGACGACCTGCTCGAGTACATGGGCGAGCCGATGGGGCTCACGCAGTTCCTGGACGAAGCCGAGGGCGCGCAGGTATGGACCTTCTGAATCCGGCAACCCGCGCCGCGGGAGATGCGTAATGGCCGAGCGAAGATTGGTCGACGCGCGCGGCAGCTATTGTCCGGGCCCGCTCATGGAGCTCATCGCGGCGATGAAGATGGTCGAGGTGGGCGACGAGATCGAGGTGCTCTCGAGCGACCGGGGCTCGTCGGCCGAGATCCCGCAGTGGCTGCGAAAGGCCGGCCACGAGCACGTCGGCACCTCCGAGCAGGACGGCATCTGGCACATCACGGTGCGCCGCTCCCGGTAGCGGACGCATTCCAACAACGAGGAGAAGGACCATGAAGATCCTGATCGTCGGCGGCGGGATGGGCGGCACCATCCTCGCCAACAATCTCGCGCGGCGCCTGAAGGCCGAGATGAAGTCGGGCAAGGTGCAGCTCGAGATGCTCTCCGCCTCGGACAAGCACGCCTATCTTCCCGGCCTGCTCTACGTCGCGGTCGGCCGCATGACGCCGGACGAGCTGTATCGCGACCAGGCGAGCCTTCTCGAGCCCGGCATCGCGTTCTCGGTGGACCCGGTCACCGAGTTCGCGCTCGACGCGAACCGGGTGAAGACGAAGAGCGGCCGCACGGTGGGCTACGACTTCCTCGCCATCGCGACCGGCTCGCGCATCTATCCGGAGGCGACGCCCGGGCTCCAGGAGAACGCGGAGTTCTTCTACACGGAAGAGACCGCCGTGAAGATGTTCAACCGCCTGCGCGAGTTCCAGGGCGGCCGCATCGTGGTCGCGATGGGGGTCCCGCACAAGTGCCCGATGGCGCCGCTCGAGATCACCTTCATGCTCGACGACTACTTCCGCGAGCGCGGCATCCGCGACAAGGTGCAGATCCACTACACCTACCCGGTCGGGCGCGTGCACTCGCTGGAGAACGTGGCGAAGTGGGCCGCCCCGGAGATGGAGCGCCGCGGCATCACCTACGAGACGCTCTTCAACATCAAGGAGGTGGATGGCGCGCGGAAGGTGGTGAAGAGCGAGGAAGGCTCCGAGGCGGGCTACGACCTGCTGGTCTGCATCCCGGCGCATCGCGGCATGGAAGTGATCGAGCGGAACAAGCTGGGCCAGAACGGCTGGATCCCCACCGACCGATACACGCTCCAGATGGAGGGACGCGACAACGTGTTCGTGCTCGGCGACACCACCAACCTGCCGATCAGCAAGGCGGGCTCCACCGCGCACTTCGAGGCGGAGGTGGTAGGCGAGAACGTCGCCGCCCTGGTGAGGCTCGGCAACCCCGTGCGCCGCTACGATGGCAAGGTGTTCTGCTTCATCGAGGCCGGCAGCGACAAGGCCACCTACGCGATGTTCACCTATACGCAGCCGCCGGATCCGCGGGAGCCGACGCGCGCGATCCACTGGTTCAAGGTCGCGTACAACAAGCTCTACTGGCTCTCGGCCCGCGGCCTGCTCTAGGAGGACGCCATGGACGCTCCCACGCAAGCCCCCGCGCCCGGCGCCGAGATCGAAAGCGTGCTGCGCGCCGCGCGCGATGCGGCCTCCGAGGACATCGTCGCGCGCCTCTCGGAGAGCGCGAGCCAGGCGGTCGAGCTCCTGGATCGCGTGAACCGCAGCGGCATCGCGGACGCCCTCCCCGCCATCGCCGAGATGGTGCGCACCGGAGACCTCGAGCGGATCGCACGCTATGCGCGCGTGCTCGGCGCCGCCGAGGACGCGCTCACCGAGGACATGGTCGGCCGCTTCGCCGCGCTCGCCGCCGAAGTGACGGTCATGGCCGACCGCTTCGCCTCGAAGCTGCCGGCGCTCCTCGACAATCTCGAGCGGTTCGACAACATGCTGGCATGCATGGCGCAGGCGGCGAACGAGGTCGAAGCCGCGCCGGCGCCCGGCGGTGGGCTCCTCGCGCTCCTCGCGATGCTGCGCGATGCCGAGAACCAGAAGGCGCTGCGTTTTTTCCTCGCGGCAAGCCGGCGCCTGCGCGCGAGCGCCGCGGGCGGCTAGGCCGGTCGTCCTAGCCCAGCTGGGCCCGGACCTTCGGGCCCAGAAGCGGCGCGAGCCTCGCGAAGAACGGCTGGACCTCGGCGTCGCCCGCGAACGAGATCGCGATCACGTTGCGCGTCTCGCGGTCACCCCGCAGCATGCCGTCCTCGAGCGATTCCAGGATGCCCGCGATTTCCACCCGGTCGGCCTCGGCCGGGTTCGCGCCGCGCGCGCCCAGGCACGCGCCCACGCGCGCCAGGACTTCGCTCATGAAGATGCGGGGAACGAGCGTGCCGAAGCTGCGCAGGTGCACCGATCGCACGTCGCGCAGGAAGCCGGAAATCGCGCACAGGCGATCGGCGAGCTCGCGGGTGTTCATGGGCCTGCCCGACATCCGACCTCCCGGAACAAGCGTTCGTAGATGGAAAGGTCGGCGCGGTAGCAGGGGCACGACGCCCGCTCCAGGCCCTTGCGATCGTGGATGGTCATCGCGCCACGCGTGTAGCCGATCAACCCGCGAATCTGCAGCGCGCTCGCGGCCTCGGTGATCCCGACGCGTCGAACTCCGAGCACGGAGGCGAGGAGCTCGTGCGTGATGTGGAAGGACGACGAGCGCGCACGGTCGGCGGCCATGAGCAGCCGCCGCGCCACGCGCTGCTCGACCCGGTGGAAGCGGTTGCATCCGGCGTTGCGGATCAGCTGGTTCATCAGCACGTAGATGTAGCGATCGACGCAATGGCGCAGCGGCGGCGCGCGCGCCAGCTCGCGCACGAACGCCGTCGATCCCATGCGCCACGCGAGGCCGCCTCCCTGCACGATCGCCCGCACGGGAGAGACGCGAACCCCCATCGCCACGGGCACGCCGTACATCCCCTCGCTGCCGGCGAGCCCCACCTCGATCCGGTTCTTGCCTTCGATGGGGGTCATCAGCGAGATGGAGCTGCCGGTGGGGAAGTACACGTGCGCAATCGCGGCTCCCGCTTCGCCGACGACCTGCGGATACGCGAGGACGGCAGGCTCGCATCGGGACAGCACGCGCGCACGCTCCTTCATGCCCAGCCGGTCGAGCAGGCGATTGGTGGTCGGTACCGGGGGCGTCGGATGCGCCACGCTGCCTTCCCATCCGTTGTAAGCAAAGCCAGCGTGTGCCGAAGCCCCGCCCTCGTCTGCGCGCCAGCGCACACAGGGACCAATGCCCGCCTCCATGCCGGCGATGGACCGCCCCGCGTGTGTTCGCGGACGCACAGACCCGGCGGCCATGCACCGGTACATTGGCTCATCCGCGCCCCGCGTCGGGCACGATTGGAAGGACCAACATGTTGCATGACTTTCTCGAGCAGAATCGCGCTCGCCTGATCGAACGTTGCCGCTCCAAGGTACTGTTGCGCCGCGCACCGCCGCCCACGCCGGGGGAGCTGGAGCACGGCATTCCCCTCTTCCTCGGGCAATTGATCGATGTGCTGCGCATCGAAGAGCGGTACGGGCCTCGCGCAGAGCGCCGGCCGGCCACGCCCGGCTCCCCGCCGACACACCTCTCGACGGAGATCGACGAGACCGCCACCAAGCATGGCTCGGAAATGCTGCTTCGCGGCTTCACCATCAACCAGGTGGTGCACGACTACGGGGACCTCTGCCAGTCCATCACCGAGCTCGCCGCCGAGGGCCATGCTGAAATCTCGGTCGACGAATTCAACGTCCTCAACCGATGCCTCGACGACGGAATCGCGGAAGCCGTCACCAGCTACCAGTCGCAGCGCGAGCGGCAGGTGGCCGAGACCCAGCGCCGCGCGACCGGCGAGCGGCTCGGATCGGTGGCGCACGAGCTGCGCAACCTGGTCGGCACGGCGACACTCGCATTCGAGGCGATGAAGGCGGGAATGGTCGGCGCCGCGGGCCCGACCTCGGCGGTGCTCGGCCGCAGCCTCTCGGGAATGCGGGACATGATCAATCGCACGCTGGCGGAAGTGCGCCTCGACGCCAGCATGCCGCCCCACCTCGAAGAGTTCCCGCTCGATCGCTTCATCGCCGATGTGCAGGTGACGGAAACCCTGACCGCCAGGTCCAGGGACTGCCAATTCAACGTCGCGTCCGTCGATCCGGAATTGCGTGTGCGGGCGGACGAGCAACTGCTGCATTCGGCCCTCTCCAACCTGCTGCAGAACGCGTTCAAGTTCACGCGCAAGCATGGCGAGGTGTGGCTCAGGACGTTCGCCGCCGACGGCCGCGTGTCGATCGAAGTCGGCGACGAATGCGGCGGCCTTCCGGAGGGGAAATCGCACGCCATCTTCCCCGCGTTCGAGCAGCACGGCGCCGACCGTTCCGGCATGGGGCTCGGGCTTTCGATCGCGCGGCGCGCGGTCGAGGCGATGGGCGGTGCGCTGCGCGTGCGCGACCTGCCCGGAAAGGGCTGCGTGTTCACGATCGACCTGCCGCATCCCGCGGCCTAGCAGCCGAGCGGCGGCGTGCCGGCAATGATCCATACGTTCGAAAGGGATGCTCCGATGGATGCGCATTGCAATGCCTGCCTGCGCGGGCCCTCGAAAATCGACGGGCACGCCGATCTCATGGTGCGAAGGCTCGCGTTGGCGAGCATCGTGTTCCAGTGCCGGAGTTGCGGCCTGTTGTGGTCGCGATCGTATTCGGGAAACAACGGCTTTTTCTGGACACGTCTCGATCGGGCGACGCAATCCATGGCCGTCGGCGTGGCCGTCCCGGTGCCGGCTTTGCCATAGCGGGCTGCGATGGATGCAACCTGCCGGGCCTGCCTGCGCGGCCCTTGCGCGATCGACGGCCATGCCGATCTCATGGCCGAGACCGTCGGCGACGGGCGCTCGTCCTTCAAATGCCGACGATGCGAGTCCTTGTGGAGCCGCACTTCGAACGCGGACGGGACGTTTTCCTGGATCGGCATCGACCGCCGCACCTCGAGAAGCCCCGCCATGGGCGTCGCCGTTCCGCCCCGCTCCAGCTCGTTCCACCCGTTTCGGGAATCGCGCTGACGGCGGCCGCCTTCAGGGGATCGTCCTGAGCGCCACCAGCCGCTCGCTCTCCAGGCGCACCACCTCGTAGCACTCGCACGCCATCGCCTCGAGCTTCGGCCGATCGAGCACCTGGATGCGTCCGCGCCGATAGCTGATGACGCCGGCCTTCTGCAATTTGCCGGCGGCCTCGGTGACGCCCTCGCGCCGCACGCCGAGCATGTTGGCGATGAGCTCCTGCGTCATCGTGATTTCCGGGACGCTCAGGCGGTCGAGGCTGAGCAGCAACCAGCGGCAAAGCTGCTGGTCGACCGAATGGTGGCGATTGCACACCGCCGTCTGCGCCATCTGCGTGATGAGCGATTGGGTATAGCGCAGCATCAGGTGCTGCATCCCGCGGCCGCGCGTGAACTCGTCCTTCATCATCTGGCCCGGCAACCGGTAGGCGTGGCCCGCGCTCTGCACGACGGCGCGGCTGGGCGTGGTTTCGCCGCCCATGAAGATGGAGATCCCCACCACACCTTCGTGGCCGACGACCGCGATCTCCGCCGAGGCGCCGTTCTCGAGCACGTAGAGCAGCGACACGATGCAAGTGGTCGGGAAGTAGACATGGTCGATGTGGCGACCCGACTCGTAGACGACCTCACCGAGCGGCATTTCGACCAGCTCCAGGTGCGGGCGCAGGCGCTTGAGCTCCGCGGGCGAGAGCGACGAGAGCAGGTCGTTCTGGGTGGGACTCGGCATTGCGTTCGCTTCCAGGCAGTCGCGGCCTTCCATTGTGCGCTTCCGCACGCAACCTGTCCCGCGTGCGCTGGCGCACCGACTGCGTCATGGCGACCCGTTAGCCTGCGACGCACTAGAGAGATTTTCCGTCACGCACACAAACAAGGAAGCAACCATGAGACATTCCATGCTGTCAGGAAACATGATGAAGCGCGCGCTGCTGAGCGCGGTCGTCGCGACGTTCGCAGCCGCTTGCGCCTCCACGGAGCATTCGAGCCCCGGTCCGGTGAGCTGGGCCGGTCCCGCCGGTCCGTCAGGGCCGACGGGCGCGACCGGTCCGCAAGGTGCGACGGGCAACACCGGCGCGCCGGGTGTAGCGATGGCCGGCCCCGCCGGTCCGCAAGGCATGCAGGGCCCGGCCGGCGCACAAGGCCCGGTTGGCGAGACGGGCGCAACCGGCAAGATGGTGGTCGGCCGCGCGGGTGAAGCGGGTCCCGCCGGCGCCACCGGCGCGCAAGGCGAGACGGGCGACACGGGTCCTCAAGGCTCCAGCCTGCCCGGCCCTGCCGGCCCGATGGGGCGCACCGGTCCCGAAGGCGTGCGCGGCGTCGCCGGAAGCACGGGCGCCGAGGGCATGACGACGATGGGTCCGACCGGTCCCGCGGGTCCCGCGGGCGCGACAGGCTCACAAGGCGCGAAGGGATACGCCGGTGCGCAAGGCAACAACGACCTCGCCGGTGTGAGCGGTCCGGCGGGAAGCCGCGGCGCCTCGGGACCGCAAGGCGCGGTCGGGCCCACGGGCGCGCAAGGACCATTGGCCGGCAACGGCAGCTGGAGCGTGTACCGCAACTACACGTTCAACGAGAACAGCGACCGTATCAAGCGATCCGACGGCATGAAGGCGAGCGAGGTCGCGGAGTACGCGAGGCTCAATCCGTCCTGCCGCCTCGGGATCGACGGCCCCAACGACCAGCGCGTGAGCAACGTGCGCGAGGCGTTGATCGACGCGGGCATCTCCCCCGGCAGGATCGAGACCGGCAGCTTCGGCGATCCGCAGCTCAGGCGCGACCGCGAGGTCGCGGTCCTCGTCAGCAACTAGCCGAAGCCAGGGCGAAGGTCCAACGGCGCGACCGCGAGGCCGCGCCGTTCGACGTCCCATGTCCATGTCCATGAGCTCGACGATGCACGGCGCCTGGGCTCACGCGATGCTGTCTTTCCCCTTCGGAAAGGGGCGCATCGCGAGGCTGCTCGCGGGCCTGGCGATCGTCGCGGCCAGCCTCGCGGGCATCTACGTCGCCGCGGCGTGGCTCGCGGCGGCACTGGCCGCGACGATCAGGGTGGCAGAGCCGGCATCGCGTTCGAACGCCGACGCATCCGCGCCGGCGACGAGCTCGTCCTCCGTCCCCCACGACATCAGCGCCGTGGCGGAGCGCAATTCGCTGGGGTTGCGCTCTGTGCGCTGGCAGACGGACGGGCCGGCCGCTTCACTGTAGGTTGAGGCTATCGGAGCGAGCGGCTCCACAACGACCGACGCGGGGGCACGACACCATGAACTGGGATCGCATCGAAGGAAACTGGAAGCAATTCAAGGGCAACGCCAAGGAACAGTGGGCGAAGCTCACCGACAACCAGCTCGACGAGATCGCGGGGAAACGCGACCAGCTCGCCGGCAGGATCCAGGAGACCTACGGCATCACCCGGGAAGCGACCGAAAAGCAGATCGCCGCCTGGCAGAAGCGCGTGAAAGACAAGACTCCGAAATGAAGACGTTCGCGACCGCTGTCCTCGCGGCGATCGGCCTCGCGTTCAATACCATGGCGATCGCGCACGGCATGTCGAAGACGGAATACGAGGCGGCGAAGGGCGACATCGAGGCCGGGTACGAATCGGCGATGGCGGCCTGCGAACCGTTGCTCGCCAACGCGAAGGACATCTGCCTTGCCCGGGCCAAGGGCAACGAGCACGTCGCGATGGCCGATCTCCGGGCACGGTACAAACCCGGTTCCAGGGCTCGCTACGATGCGCGCATCGCAAAGGCCGACGCCGAGCATTCGGTGGCCATGGAGAAGTGCGACGAGAAGGCCGCCAACGACAGGGACGCCTGCGCGAAGGAAGCCGACGCCCTGCGCACGGCCGCCCGGGCCGATGCCAAGGCGCAGCGGCGGGCGGCCGGCGCGCACCGGGCCGCCAGGCACGAGTCCGCGAAGGCCCGCGAGCGCGCCGACAAGACCATCGCCGAGGAGCGCAGGCAGGCAACCGCCGCAGGCAATGACGCGGATTACGCGGCAGCGGTCGACAAGTGCGGCGCCCTCTCCGGCGACGCCGCGAGCCTTTGCGTGAGCGACGCGAAGGCGCACTACGGCAAGTCGTAAGCCATTCGGGGCCGCGAGGAAAAGACAGGCAACAGCGGCGCGTCCCGCCTCCCGGGGCGCGCGCGCCGTTTTGCACGCGCGCGATTCTCCGAGGAGGAGCCGCCGCTGCGATCGGAGCTGTTCAGCGCCGATCGGATGGAGCAGCACGGAAAGAACCTCGCGCTCGCGCACGCGCTCGCCCCGCGCCGTACGCGCGACCTGCTGCTCTCGCGGCTGGCGGCCAACGAGGCCGTCCTGGTACGGATCCGCGACGTGGTGGCACCGGCGGCCACCGGGAATCGCCGCATCACGCCCGCCGCGGACTGGCTGCTCGACAACTTCTACCTGATCGAAGAGCAGATCCGCACCGCCAAGCGGCACTTGCCGAAGGGCTACAGCCGCGAGCTTCCGCGGCTGGCGAGCGGAGCGTCGGCGAAGCTTCCGCGGGTCTACGACCTCGCGTTCGAAGCGATATCCCATGGCGACGGCTGGATCGACGCGCAGAGCCTGTCGCGCTTCGTCGCGGCCTACCAGACCGTGGCGCCGCTCAGGATGGGCGAGCTGTGGGCCGTTCCGATCATGCTGCGCCTGGCGCTCATCGAGAACCTTCGCCGCGTCGGGGCGCGCATCGCGGCAAGCACGATCGACCGCAACCGCGCCGACGCATGGGCGGACCAGATGATGGACGTGGCCGAGCGCGACCCCAAGAGCCTGATCCTGGTGATCGCGGACATGGCGCGCTCGAATCCGCCGATGGTGAGCTCCTTCGTCGCGGAGCTGGCGCGCCGCCTGCAGGGACAGAGCGCCGCGCTCGCGCTGCCGCTCACCTGGATCGAGCAGCGGCTCTCCGAGTCGGGCCTCACGATCGAGCACCTGGTCCAGCAGGAAAACCAGGAGCAGGCCCGGGACCAGGTCTCGATCGGCAACACCATCGGCAGCCTTCGATTCCTCGGCGCGATGGACTGGCGCGAATTCGTCGAATCGATGAGCGCGGTCGAGAAGGCGCTGCGGGAGGACCCGGGCGGCGTCTACGGCCGCATGGATTTCGCGACTCGCGACCGCTATCGGCACGTCGTGGAAGAGCTCGCGCGGCGCGGCGACGCGGACGAGGGCGACGTCGCGCGCAAGGCGGTCGAGCTCGCCCGCGAAGCCGCCCACGGCCTCGGCGCCGAAGACGATCGCGCCGCCCACGTCGGCTATTACCTGGTGGACAAGGGCCGTCGACGGCTCGAGAGCTCGACCGGCGCGGGCGTTTCCTGGCCGGAAAAGCTGCGCAGGACGACGCGGCGGATCTCCGTGCCGCTGTACCTGGGTTGCGTCGCGGCGATCACGGCGGCAATCACCGCGGTCCTGCTGGCGAGCGCCTTGCACGAGGAGCCTTCCACGGCAGTGCTCGCCGCGCTGGCCATTCTCCTCGTGCTGGCCGCAAGCCACCTCGCCGTGGGCATGGCGAACTGGCTGGCGACATTGCTGGTGGCGCCGCGCGCGCTCGCGCGCATGGATTTCTCGCGCGGGATCCCGCCGCAGTCGCGCACGCTGGTGGTGGTTCCGTCCATGCTCACCGATGCGGAAGGCATCGAGGCGCTGCTCGAAGCGCTCGAGGTCCGCTTCCTCGCCAACCGCGACGACCGCCTGCATTTCGC
Source organism: Usitatibacter sp. (assembly GCA_035605915.1). Taxonomy (GTDB): domain Bacteria; phylum Pseudomonadota; class Gammaproteobacteria; order Burkholderiales; family Usitatibacteraceae; genus Usitatibacter. Next base: position 22,870 of record DATNGJ010000063.1, on the reverse strand, counting down.
GCTGCTCACGGATTTCCGCGACGCTTCCGCACAGTCGCTGCCCGAGGACGCGTCTCTCGCTCGCCTCGCCCGGGTGGGCGTCGAGGCGCTGAACCGGAAGTACCCGCGATCGGCGGATGCGGACACGGACGGCGCAAGCGGCGACGCGTTCTACCTCTTCCACCGTCCACGCCGCTGGAACCCGTCCGAGCGGATCTGGATGGGATACGAGCGCAAGCGCGGCAAGCTCGCCGACCTGAACGCGCTGCTGCGCGGCGGCGCGAACGACCGCTTCTCGCTCGTGGTCGGCGACCTCGCGGCGCTCGCCGGCCTGAAATACGTGATCACGCTCGACACCGACACGCAGTTACCGCGCGATTCGGCACGGCAGCTCGTGGGCGCGATGGCGCATCCGCTGAATCGGCCGCGCTTCGATGCCGCCGGCGAGCGGGTGGTCGACGGCTACGGCATCCTGCAGCCGCGCGTGGGCGTGAGCCTTCCGGGCGCCAACCGCTCTTGGTATGCCCGCATGCACGGCGGCGATGCCGGCATCGATCCCTATACGCGGGCCGTTTCCGACGTCTACCAGGATGCGTTCGGCGAGGGTTCCTTCATCGGCAAGGGGATCTACGACCTGGACGCGTTCGAGCGCGCGCTCGGGGGGAGATTTCCCGACAACCGCATCCTCAGCCACGACCTCCTGGAAGGCTGCTACGCGCGCTCCGGCCTGCTGAGCGACGTGCAACTCTACGAGGAGTATCCGGCGAGCTACGCAGCCGACATGAGCCGGCGCCACCGATGGGTCCGCGGCGACTGGCAGCTGCTGCAGTGGCTGCTGTCGAGCGTGCCCGGCTCCGGCGGTGGGAGGCTGAGGAATCCGTTGTCCGTGCTCTCGCAGTGGAAGCTCTTCGACAACCTGCGGCGCAGCCTCGTGCCCACGGCCCTCACCCTGCTGCTGCTGATCGCATGGACCCGGCTCGCGCCCGCCTGGCCGTGGACGCTCGCGGTGGTCGCGATCCTCGCGCTTCCCGCGGCGAGCGGCGTGGTCCTCGACCTGCTGCGCAAGCCCGCCGAAGTCCTGCCGCGCCAGCATCTCTTCGCCGCCGCGAGCGTCGCCGGGCGCCATGCCGCGCAATTCGTGCTGTCGCTCGCCTTCCTGCCGTACGAGGCGGCGGCCAATCTCGACGGGATCGTGCGCACGGCGTGGCGGATGTTCGCGACGCATCGGCGGCTCCTCGAGTGGAATCCGTCGGGCGGCGAAGGCCCGGCCCGCCGTTCGGCGCTCGCGGCGTCGATCGGGTCGATGTGGATCGCTCCCGTCGTCGCCGTCGCCGCGGCGATCGCGGTGGCGTCGCGCGCGCCATCGGCGCTGCCGCAGTCCGGGCCGATCCTGCTGCTGTGGCTCTTGTCGCCCGGCATCGCATGGTGGATCAGCCGGACGATTCCCCGCCGCGAGGCGCGGCTCACGCCGGATCAGGGACGCTTCCTGCGCGTGCTCGCACGCAGGACCTGGGCGTTCTTCGAGGCCTTCGCCGGCCCGGAGGACCACTGGCTCGCGCCCGACAACTGGCAGGAGCATCCGACCGCGACCCTCGCGCACCGCACGTCGCCCACGAACATGGGGCTCGCCCTGCTCGCCAACCTGACCGCCCACGACTTCGGCTACCTCCCGGCCGGGCAACTGCTGTCGCGCACGGAGAACGCGATGGCGACGATGGCCTCGCTGGAGCGCTACGAGGGGCATTTCTACAACTGGTACGACACGCGATCGCTGAAGCCCCTCGCGCCGCGCTACATCTCGACGGTGGATAGCGGCAACCTCGCGGGACACCTGCTCACCCTGCGGCCGGGGCTGCTCGCGCTCGCCGACGAGCCGATCGTCGGTGCACGCTGGTTCGGCGGCCTGGACGACACGTTGCGGATCGTCGCGGACCTCGCCGGTACCCGCGCGCGCGAGCCCATCGTCGGCTTGCAGGCGCATCTGGCGGCGGCGTGCGCTTCCCCGCCCGCGACGATCGAGGCGGCGCGCCGATGGATCGATCCGCTCGAGGCCGGCATCGCCGAGATCGCGGCGCAGCTCGCGCACGATGTTCCGGCATCGACGGCCGCTCCCGCGCCCGCCGGCGAAGCGCCATTCTGGGCCGAGGCCCTGGTGCGCCAATGCCGGACCGTGCACGACGAGCTCGCACTGATCGCGCCCTGCAGCGCTTCGCCGAGCGCATGGGGCGAGCTCACGGCGAGCCGCGCGATTCCGACATTGCGCGAGCTCGCCGCGCTCGAGGCTCGATGCCTGGCGGCCGACGCGCCGCGCCCGGCGGCGGATCGAATGGCGCGGATCGAGCGGCTCGCGCGGCAATGCGAAGAGCTCGCGCGCATGGAGTACGGCTTCCTCTACGACGAGGCCCGCCGGCTGTTCGCCATCGGCTACAACGTCGACGAGCGCAGGCGCGACGCGAGCTACTACGACCTGCTCGCGTCGGAGGCGAGGCTGGCGAGCTTCGTGGCGATCTCGGTGGGACGCATCCCGCAGGAGAACTGGTTCGCGCTCGGACGCCCGCTCACCAGCGCGGCAGGACGATCGGTCCTCCTGTCGTGGAGCGGCTCGATGTTCGAGTACCTGATGCCGCTCCTGGTGATGCCGACGTACGAAAGCACGCTGCTCGACCAGTCCTATCGCGTCTCGGTGGAGCGGCAGATCGCGTACGGCAAGCAGCGCGGCGTACCGTGGGGGATCTCGGAGTGCGGCTACAACTCGGTGGACGCGAGCCTCAATTACCAGTACCGCGCCTTCGGCGTGCCGGGACTGGGAATGAAGCGCGGGCTCGCCGAGGACCTGGTGATCGCGCCCTACGCATCGGCGCTCGCCCTCATGGTGGCGCCCGAGGAATCCTGTCTCAACCTGCAGCGGCTCGCCGCCGCCGGGCTCGCGGGGCGCTTCGGCCTGTACGAGGCCATCGACTACACGCCGGCACGCGTGCCTCGCGGGCAGTCGAGCGCCGTCGTGCGCTCGTTCATGGCGCACCACCAGGGCATGATCCTGCTCTCCCTCGGCAACGTGCTGCTGGGCCGCCCGATGCAGCGGCGCTTCGAGTCGGATGCGCTGTTCAAGGCCACTCTCCTGCTGCTCCAGGAGCGCATCCCGAAAGCGGCCGCATTCCACTCGCATCCCGCGGAGCTTTCCGCGATTCGCGCGATGTCCGGGGGCGAGGAGGCGCCGGTGCGGGTGCTGAGGAGCCCCGACACGCCGATCCCGGAAGTGCAACTGCTCTCGAACGGCCGCTACCACGTCATGGTGACCAGCGCGGGCGGCGGAAGCAGCCGCTGGAAGGACCTCGCCGTCACGCGCTGGCGCGAGGACGGCACGCGCGACAACTGGGGCACGTTCTGCTACATCCGCGACGTGGCGAGCGGCGAGCTCTGGTCGGCCGCGCACCAGCCGACCCTCAAGCGCGCGGCGCACTACGAGGCGATCTTCTCCGAAGCGCGCGCCGAGTTCCGCCGCCGCGACGAGGACTTCGAATGCCATACCGAGATCGTCGTCTCCCCGGAGGACGACATCGAGCTGCGTCGGCTTCGCATCACCAACCGCTCGCGCGCAAGGCGCACGCTCGACGTCACGAGCTACGCGGAAGTGGCCCTCGCCCCGCAGGCGGCCGACGCGCTTCATCCGGCGTTCTCCAACCTCTTCGTGCAGACGGAGATCGTCGCGCCGCGGCAAGCGATCCTCTCCTCGCGCCGGCCGCGATCGCTGCAGGAGCAACCGCCGTGGATGTTGCACCTGATGACCGTGCACGGAGCCGATACGCTCGAGGTGTCCTTCGAGACCGATCGCATGCAGTTCCTCGGTCGCGGTCGCACGGTCGCCAATCCGCAGGCGATGAGCGAAGCCGGGCCGCTCTCGGGCCGCCGGGGATCGGTGCTGGATCCGATCGTCGCGATCCGCAGGCGCGTCGTGCTCGAGCCGCAGGACACCGTGACGATCGACATCGTGTCGGGCATCGCCGAGACGCGCGAGGCCGCATTGGCGCTGGTCGCCAAGTACCAGGACCGGCGACTGGCGGACCGCGTGTTCGACCTGGCGTGGACGCACTGCTCGGTGACGCTGCGCCAGATCAACGCCACCGAGGCCGATGCGCAGCTCTACGGCCGGCTCGCAGGCTCCGTGATCCACGCCAACGCGGCGCTGCGCGCCGAGGCGAGCGTCATCGCCCGCAACCGGCGCGGGCAATCGGGGCTCTGGAGCCACGCGATCTCCGGCGACCTGCCGATCGTGCTGCTGCAAATCGGGGACGCGAAGAACATCGACCTCGTCCGGCAGATGGTGCAGGCGCACGCGTACTGGCGCCTGAAGGGGCTCGCGGTCGACCTCGTGATCTGGAACGAGGACCGCGGAGGCTACCGCCAGGTGCTGCAGGACCAGATCATGGGCCTCATCGCGGCCGGAGTGGAAGCGCACGTGATCGACCGGCCGGGTGGCATCTTCGTGCGGCGCTCGGAGCAGATCTCGGAGGAGGACCGGGTCCTGCTCCAGTCGGTGGCGCGCGTCATCCTCACCGATCGCCGCGGCAGCCTCGCCGAGCAGGTCAACCGGCGCGGACCGCTCGAAGCGCGGGTCGCGCGGCTGGTCCCGAGCCGCGTCGATCGCGGCGAGGACGACCTCGCGCAGCCGCCCGCCCGCGAGCTGATCCTCGCCAACGGACTCGGAGGATTCACGCCCGACGGAACCGAATACGTCATCACGCTGAGGGCGGGGGAGACGACGCCGGCGCCGTGGGCGAACGTCCTCGCGAATCCGGAGTTCGGAACGGTCGTCTCCGAAAGCGGCTCCGCGTACACGTGGAGCGAGAACGCCCACGAGTTCCGCCTCACGCCGTGGCCCAACGACCCGGTGAGCGACGCGAGCGGCGAGGCCTGCTTCCTTCGCGACGAGGAGACGGGGCACTTCTGGTCGCCCGCCGCACTGCCCGCCCGCGGGGCCGGCACGTACGTCACCCGCCACGGCTTCGGCTACAGCGTCTTCGAGCACCGCGAGGACGGGATCGTTTCGGAGCTGTGGATGTACGTGGCGATCGACGCGGCGGTGAAGTTCTCGGTGCTCAAGGTACGCAACGCCTCGGGCCGCCCGCGCCGGCTCTCGGCTACGGCATACGCGGAATGGGTCCTGGGCGACCTGCCGCCCAAGACCGCGATGCACGTCGTCACCGAGATCGACGCGAATAGCGGCGCGCTCCTCGCGCGCAACTCCTACAACGCCGAGTTTCCGGACCGAGTCGCGTTCCTCGACGCGGACGGGCCGGTGGGAAGCGCGAGCGGCGACCGCGGCGAGTTCCTCGGCCGCAACGCAGCGCTCGGCAACCCGGCCGCGATGGCGCGCACGCGCCTCTCCGGCAAGGTCGGCGCGGCGCTCGATCCATGCGCGGCGCTCCAGGTTCCCTTCGACCTCGCCGACGGGCAGGAACGCGAGATCGTCTTCCGGCTCGGCGTGGGTCGCGACGCCGACGACGCCGCGAGCCTCGTGAAGCGCTTTCGCGGGCCGGCCGCCGCGCTGGAGGCACTGGATGCGGTGCGCGCGAGCTGGAAGCGCACGCTCGGCGCCGTTCAGGTCGAAACGCCCGACGCGGCGCTCGACGTGCTCGCCAACGGCTGGCTCCTGTACCAGACCATAGCGTGCCGTCTGTGGGCGAGAAGCGGCTATTACCAATCCGGCGGGGCCTTCGGCTTCCGCGACCAGCTGCAGGACGTGATGGCGCTCGTGCATACCGAGCCCGCCCTCGTGCGCGAGCACCTGCTGCGGTGCGCGAGCCGCCAGTTCGTGGAAGGAGACGTCCAGCACTGGTGGCACCCGCCCTCGGGGCGCGGCGTGCGCACGCGCTGTTCGGACGACTACCTTTGGCTGCCGCTCGCGACCGCGCGCTATGTCAAAACGACCGGCGATACCGGCGTGCTCGACGAATCGATCGCATTCCTGGAGGGTCGTCCGGTGAATGCCGGTGACGACTCGTACTACGACCTCCCGCGCCGTTCCGCGGAGTCGGCGCGCCTCTACGAGCACTGCACGCGCGCCATCGTGCACGGGCTGCGGTACGGAGCGCGCGGCCTGCCGCTCATGGGCTCCGGCGACTGGAACGACGGCATGAACCTGGTCGGGATCAAGGGCACCGGCGAGAGCGTGTGGCTCGGCTTCTTCCTCTACGCCGTGCTCGAGCAATTCGCGCAAGTCGCGCGCGCGAAAGGCGACAGCGCGTTCGCGGATCGCTGCGAGGCCGAGCGCGTCGAGCTCGGCCGCAACCTCGAGCGGCACGGCTGGGATGGCGGATGGTACCGGCGCGCGTATTTCGACGACGGCGCGCCGCTCGGCTCGGCGACCAACGTCGAATGCCGCATCGATTCGATTTCGCAAAGCTGGTCGGTGCTGTCGGGCGCCGGCGATGCCGTTCGCTCGCGCACGGCCATGGGGGCCGTCGACGAGCACCTGGTGCGCCGCGGCGAAGCACTGGTCGAGCTCCTCGAGCCGCCGTTCGACAAGTCCACGCTCGACCCGGGCTACATCCGCGGCTACGTCCCGGGCGTGCGCGAGAACGGCGGCCAGTACACCCACGGCGCGATCTGGGCCGGGATGGCCTTCGCAGCGCTCGGCGATTCGCGCCGCGCATGGGAGCTCGCGACGATGATCAATCCCGCGAACCACGCGCGGACACCGGCAGAGGTCGCGATTTACAAAGCCGAGCCGTATGCGATCGTCGCCGACGTGTACGCCGTGGCGCCGCACGTGGGCCGCGGCGGCTGGAGCTGGTACACCGGCTCGGCCGGGTGGATGTACCGTTTCATCGTCGAGTCGCTGCTGGGTGTCACGCTCGAGAAGGATCGGCTGCACCTCGCGCCGTGCCTGCCGGCCGCCTGGACCGCCTTCTCGATGCGCTATCGCTACGGCGCGACGGTCTACGACATCCTCGTGCGGCGATCGCCTTCCGTGGCCGGCGAAACGACGGCCGGGGCGAGCGTGACCCTCGATGGCGTCGCGCAACCCGGCGCCTCGGTGCAGCTGGTCGACGATCGGGCCGAGCATCGCGTCATGGTGGAAATTGCCGAAGGCGTCCCAGCCGTAGCGCGCACTGCCGCGTGAGCTCCGCGCCCAGGAGGAAGATCTGCGCCGAGTTCTCGCACGCAACAGCTATGTACGAGGCCGCACCGACGCGCGCGAGGACACCGGCGCACATTCATGCCTCGTTCACAGGAGACGTCCATGAATTCGGCATTGAGAATCGCATTGGGAGCCGCGGGACTCGCGATCGCGACGCAAGCGGCCGCACAGGTCACTTTCTACGAGGGCGAGGGCTTCCAGGGCCGGTCCTTCACCACCCGCAAGCAGGTGGGCGACCTCGAACGCTTCGGCTTTAACGACCGCGCGTCGTCCGTGGTCGTTGCCGGCGACCGCTGGGAAGTCTGCGACGACGCACGATTCCGCGGCAACTGCATCGTCCTGCGCCCGGGCCGCTATCCCTCGCTCGCCGCCATGGGCCTGGGCGAGCGCATCTCTTCGGTGCGCATGGTGAGGCGCAATGCGCGCGTCGACGACGACCGCTACGCTCCCCAGCCCGCCGTTCAGCCCGATTACCGCCGCCGCGACCACGAGCGGCTCTACCAGGCGAACGTCACCTCCGTGCACGCGGTGGTCGCGACGCCCGGGCGGCACTGCTGGGTCGAGCACGACCAGGTCCCGCAGGAGCGCGGCAGCGCCAACGTGCCGGGCGCGGTCGTGGGCGCCGTGCTGGGCGGGATCCTCGGCCACCAGATCGGCAACGGACGCGGCCAGGACGTGGCCACCATCGGCGGTGCCGTGGCGGGGGGCGCGATCGGCGCGAACGTCGGCCGCGATCGCGCCGGATCCGCGGGCTACGCGCAGGACGTGCAGCACTGCGAGAGCGTCCCGAGGGACGCCCGGACCGAGTACTGGGACGTCACCTACGACTTCCGCGGCAACGAGCATCGCATGCAGGTGACGGCGCCGCCGGGACGGACGGTGACCGTCAACGAGCAGGGAGAGCCGCGGAGCTGACTTTCGGCGAGCCGTGCAGCGCGAAGAAGAGCGCGAGCAGCAGGCACAGGGCAACGCTCCATCCTTCCGAGAAGAAGGACGCGCCGAACGCCACCATGTAGAGGGGCGGGCCGAATCGGTATTGCCGGGTGACCTGCGCGGCCTCCCCCCTCTTCTCGCCCGTCGCGTGCGGCGAAAGCAGGCGCCTCGAGGCATGCCGCCACAGGGCGTCGAAGGCGAGCGAGATCGCGAGGAACGTTCCGGTGTACAGGTTCGCGGCTACGCGGGCTTGCGGGTCGAGCAGGTAGTCCGCGAGCAACGCCGTTGGGAAAGGCACGAACGTGACGAAGAGCAGCAGGAGGCCGTTCCAGTAAAGGAATGGATGGTCGTTCCTCGTGATCAGCGCGAACACCCAGTGGTGGTGCACCCAGATCACGAGGATGGTCGCGAAGCTCGTGAGGAACGCGAGGTAGCTCGGCCAGAGCGCCATCAACGCGTGCGTGAGGCCGTGCGCCGCGACCTGCTCGTGCCCGGGCACCTTGATCTCGATGACCAGGAGCGTCATCGCGATGCCGAATACGCCGTCGCTGAACGCTTCGACCCGTACGGTCTGGCTTTCCTCGGCCCTGCCGGCGGGATTCGGCGGGCTCAATAGTGCATGTCGATCGCGAGATCGAGGGTTCGTCCGTCGTACTTGAAGCTCGCCGCGGCGAACGAAGGCGCTCCGATCCAGCCCCTCGCATCGTTGGAGAAGCCGTAGCCTTCCCTGGGAATGCCCAGAGCGTTCACGTCGAGCTTTCCGTTCATGTTCTCGTCGTGGATCACCCCGAGCGCGTAGGTTCCCGGAGCGATGTTCTCGAAGTCGCAGCGTGCCTGCGTCTCGCGGACCTTGATCACCATGATGTTGGTCGCCGAGCGCAGGAACTCGACCGGAAAGCCCTCGGCCGATTCGAAGAGCGCGCAGGCGACAGTGCCCGTGCTGTTGCGGATGTCCAGGACTCTCACGTGGATCCCGGGGCACGGAGATTGCCCGAGCGCGGCGCCGGGAAGACTCGCAAGTGCCAGTCCCGCGAGGAGGGCGGCGATGGTGTAGAGCATGATCTTCGGCTCCGGCGGCTGCTAAGTGCGACGGTGCCATTGTCTGCGCAACCGGGAGATCGATCTGTGCGATGCCGCTCATAAGGCAGTCGCTATCGCGGCCCCGCTGTGTTCGGTAACGCACAGACCATCGCGCCGGCGGACCGCATGCTCTGGCCGGCAATTTCGATGCCTCAAAACCGCGCCTGCCAGCCAAGGGATCCAAGATGATAAGCACCTCGTGCCGCAGCAATCCATTCCGCAGCGACCGCCCGCTGGCCGCCGCGAAGAGCGAGCGAGGCCGCCGCGTCATGCGCGCCATCGTTGCAATCGCCGCGTCGGTTCTCGGTTCGACCGCCGCATGGCCCCAGGTAGCGCCCAATCTCGGCAGCGCCGGCGCCTTCACGGTCCTCGGCAGGAACGCCATCCCGACTTCGGGCACGGTCACCTGCACCGATACCGGCCCCGGGATCGGCATCGTCGGACAAGTAGGCAGCACTTTCAACACCATCACCAACACCGGGTGCACGATCTCCGGGCCGATCGTCGCCCCCGTCGCGGCCGGTGTCGCGAACGATTTCGATGCTGCGCTCGCCGATATCGACCTCGTGAACCCGGTATGCGCCGGCGCCATTCCGATCGTCACCACCACGCTCGCGCCCGGCGTCTACTGCTCCGCGGCAGCCACCACGATCGGTGCCGGCGTGACCCTCACGCTCCAGGGGAACGCGACCGACGTCTGGATCTTCAGGGTCGGGACCGGTGGCCTGGGCGCACTCACGCTGACCGGAGCGAGCGTGGTGATGGGTGGCAGCGCCTCGCCGTGCAACGTGTACTGGAAGACGACCGCGGCGGGCATGACGGCGACCGATTCGACCTTCGTGGGGACCGTCCTCTCGGATGCCGCCGCCACCGTGACCCGAACCCACTGGATCGGACGAATGATGGCGAGGACGGACGCGACGCTCACGGACCCGCTGCCCATCACCGGCTGCGCGGCCGCGGCGGCTCCCGGGGCCTCGGCCACGCCGACCCTTTCGGAATGGGCGATGGTCCTGCTTGCCGCGCTCCTCGCGATCGGGGGCTTCGCAGCGATGCGCACGCGAACGATGCGGTCGTAGCACAGGCGGGGCGCGCGAGCGCCCCGTCTTGCTGAGAGCCCTTCGTCCATGGCGCGCTTCTTCACCCTCTTCGTCGCGATCGTGCTCGCGCTGTTCGCCGTCGAGCTGCTTCGGCCGGTACAAAGCGCCGTGGTGATTCCGTGGACGGATGCGCTCGCGCGCATCAGCGCTTTCCTGGTCTCGATCTTCGATCCCCACGTCGCCGTGTTCGGCAAGGTCCTGCAGAGCACGAGCAACGGCTTCGCGATCTCCATCGAAGCGGGATGCAACGGCATCGAGGCGGCGATCATCCTCGTCGGCGCGATGCTCGCCTTTCCGGCACCGTGGAGCCACCGGGCGATCGGCATTCTTGCGGGCCTCGCAGCGGTGCAGGCGCTGAACATCGTGCGCGTGGTGAGCCTCTTCTACCTCGGCCAGTGGAGCTTCGAGGCCTTCGAGTGGGCGCATCTGTACTTGTGGCAGGCGCTCATCATGCTCGACGTGCTGATCGTCTGGCTCGTCTGGACGCGGGCGCTGCCCTCGGTTCGTCCCTCGGCCGATCCCGCGCCCCGACCCGGGTCGACGGCACCATGACGGTGGCGCGCCCTTCGTCGGTCGGAAGGCTCGTGCTTCGCACCTTCCTCTGGCTCGCGCCCTGCTTCGCGGCCTGGTATCTCGGCGCGCGGTACCTCGTCCCCTTCGTCGGGGCGCTCGCGCGGGCGTTCGTCGAGCTGTTCATATCCGGTCTCGTGTCGGGCGTGGAGCGGCAGGGGCTCGACCTGGTATTCGTGACGACTGTCGAGGTGCACGTGGCGGCCAGGCAGGTCGGCCTGCTCCTGGTGGAAGTGAATCCCCTGCTCTACTCGTACGGCCTGCCTTTGTTCGTCGCGCTCATGCTCGCCGCACGCGCGGAGTGGTGGAAGATCCTTGCCGGCGTCGCCGTGCTGCTCCCCTTCCAGGCATGGGGAATCGCTTTCGATTTCCTCGCCGAGATCGTGAGGAGCGGAGCCGACATCTCCGCGCGTGCGGGCCTGCTCGGCTTGCGCGCCGAGCTCGTCGCCCTCGGCTACCAGGTCGGAAGCCTCATCTTCCCCGCGCTCGTCCCGGTGGCGCTGTGGGTGGCCTTCAACCGGCGGCTCGTCGACGGCGTGATTCGCTCACCGGCACCCGGGATGCGCTCTCCTGCAGGGAACGTGCGTTGGCGAACAGACCCGCCGGACGATGCTGCGTAGTCTGGGCCCTTCACCCAAGGAGCCCAGAATGAAAACGATCCAACGCGTCATCCCCATGCTTGCGATCCTCGCCGCCGCGAGCCTCATCGGCTGCGCCTCCACCCCGAAATCGGAGGGCACCGGCGAGTACGTCGACGACAGCGTCATCACCACGAAGGTGAAGACCGCGCTCCTCGAGGAGCCCACCCTCAAGTCCGCCGAGATCAACGTCGAGACCTTCAAAGGCACCGTGCAGCTGAGCGGCTTCGTGAGCTCGCAGGAGAACGTCGACACCGCACTCGCCACGGCGAGGCACGTGAACGGTGTCACGTCCGTCAAGAACGACATGCGCCTCAAGTGAGACCGGCGCCGGCCGGAGTCGAAGGGCATCGAACATGAATCCCGTCACGACCTTTCTCGTTTTCGCGCTCGTGCTCGCCGGCCTGGCGGCCGGCCGATGGATCGACCCCTATCTCGCGCTGCCGCTCTTCGGCATCGCGGCCATCGTCGCGATGTCCCTGAAGATGGCCAACGCCTGGCAGAAGTTCGTGATCCTCAGGCTGGGGAAGCTGCAGAGCGTCAAGGGGCCCGGCATGTTCGCGCTCATCCCGGTCGTCGACAGCGTGGTGGCCGTGATCGACGAGCGCATCCAGACCACCGCCTTCAATGCCGAGCAGGCGCTCACGAGGGACACGGTCCCCGTGAACGTCGACGCGATCATCTTCTGGCACGTGCACGACGCCGAGAAGGCGGCGCTCGCGATCACGAACTACCGCGAGGCGATCGACCGGGTCGCGCAGACCTCGCTGCGCGAGATGATCGGCTCCTCGATGCTGGCGGCCCTTCTGTCCGACCGCAAGGAGGCGGACGGGCAATTGAAGGACGAGATCGGCGCGAAGACCGCTCCGTGGGGCATCACGGTGAGCTCGGTGGAGATCCGCGACGTCGCGATTCCCGAGGCGCTGCAGGACGCCATGTCGCGCCAGGCGCAGGCCGAGCGCGAGAAGCAGGCGCGCGTGATCCTGGGATCGGCCGAGGCGGCGATCGCCGGCAAGTTCGTCGAGGCTGCCGATATCTACGTGGGCCATCCCGCGGCGCTCCAGCTGCGCGCCATGAACATCATTTACGAGACGACGAAGGAACGCGGAGCCACCATCCTCATTCCGAGCTCCATGGTCGACAGCCTCAACCCGTCGACGGCGCTCGCGCTCGCGCTCGCGGGCAGGGCCGCGCAGGATCCGGACGTGGTGCCGCCGCCGCGAGTCGCCGCCTGACGGCGGCGCAGGCGCCTCAGAGCGGGTTTCGCCCGCTGATGACGCGCAGGAGGACCACGATGACGGCGACCACCAGGAGGACGTGAACCAGCCCTCCCATGGTGGTGGAGGTGACCATTCCCAGGATCCACAGGATGACCAGGACGACGGCGATGGTGTAAAGCATGATTTTTTGTTCCTCTATCGAGCGGGCCGCGGTTGCGACGCTCTCCACTCTGCCCTTCTTCCCGCGCCTGCTCTGTGCGATATCGCGCATAGCCTTCGAGTCGCGCTCGCGCGATCGCGCATCCCGCTATGTGCGGCATCGAACCGACAATCGCCCGCGCGGGGCGCAGCCTTCGACGCAAGGGAGGAATGAACCATGCGTTACCTGCTTGTCGCCTTGTCGCTCCTGCTCGGGGCCGCGATGCCGGCCCGGGCCCAGGTGAGCCTCGACATCCATTTGCCCGGAATCGATCTCGGCATCAACGCCGCCACGTACCCGCAGCTCGTCCTGATCCCCGGCTATCCCGTCTACTACGATCCGCGAGCCGCTTCCAATTACTTCTTCTATGACGGCCTCTACTGGGTGTACCAGGCGGACACGTGGTATGCGAGCACCTGGTACAACGGGCCGTGGGACGCGGTGCGGCCCGCGGACGTGCCCTTGTACCTGCTGCGCGTTCCCGTGCGCTACTACCGCCAGCCGCCATCGTACTTCCACGGATGGAGCGCCGACGCGCCACCGCATTGGGGCGAGCACTGGGGCAACGACTGGGAAAAGAGCCGCTCCGGCTGGGACCAATGGGACCATCGCTCCGTGCCTCGCGCCGCGCCGTTGCCGACTTATCAGCGCCAGTATTCGGGCAATCGTTATCCGCGCGCGGCCCAGCAGCAAGTCGCGATTCGCGCGCAGAACTACAAGTACCAGCCGCGCGAAGCCGTGACGCGGCAGCACTTCCAACGGCCGGCCGCCGCGCCGGCGCATCAGGCACCCGCCCAGCACCGGCCTGCGACCCCGGCGCCGCGTTCGAAGCCGAGCTCGCCATCGCAGCATCCGCAGCCGGCCGAGCCACGGCGTGAGCCGCCCGCGCAGCACGCACAGCCGCAGCAGGCGCATGCGCCGGAAGGTCGAGCGAACGAGGATAAGCCGCACGGCGAGGACAAGCCGCACGGCAAGGGCGGCGAGCGCCAGGAGGAATCGCACGGCAAGGGCCCGGAGAACAAGAAGGAAGAACACGACTCGGGCCGCCAGTAGCGCGCTCGCGTCGCAGGTCAACCCGGAGGGTATGCCGTTCCCTTCCATCGCAGAGGAGCAGGAATCATGAAGAAAAAAGCAGGGATGCTCGCCGTTGCGGCGATGCTGTGCGGCGGGGCGTTCTGCGGCGCGGCCTGGGCGCAGGGCTCGGCGCAGACGGTGGAGATCGTCAAGGTCGACGTGCAGAAGCTTTCGGCCGGATATCGCGCATCGAAGGTCATCGGAAGCAGCGTGATGAACGACGCGAACCAGGCGATCGGCACCATCGACGACCTCCTCATCAGCACCGATCGCAAGGACCCGTATGCCGTGCTGTCCGTCGGCGGCTTCCTGGGGATGGGCACGCACCTGGTCGTCGTGCCTTACGCGAGCCTCGAGGTGATCGGCGACAAGGTGATCTTGCCGGGCGGCACCAAGGCGACGCTCGGAAAGCTGCCGGAGTTCCAGTTCGCCGCGAAGTGATCCGCCGGCCTGCGATCGCTAAGTCGATCGTGCGCCGGCAAACCAAGGGAGACGAAGACAATGCAGCTCTGGAAAAGGTCGATGATGGCAGCCGCGGCGAGCGCGCTCGCGATGGTCCTCGCCGCTTGCCCGCAGAACGAGGGCCCGGCCGAGCACGCCGGCAAGCAGGTCGACAAGGCGATGGACAAGGCGGGCCAGCAGATCGAGAAGGCGGGGGAAAAGGTCCAGGACGCGGCAAAAGGCGAGGACAAGAAATAGGCGCTTCCCGCTCGCGTCGGAAGGCGGATTCCCCGCGGTGGTGCCGCCGGCATGAGCCGTCCGGCGAACATCGGCCGCGGCAAGCCGCGCGATGAGCCGGATGAGCGGCCTGGCGGGCAAGCCCGCCACGGCGGAGATGCTGGTCGACGTGCCCCGCCTGGTCACGGCCTACTACAGCCGCGTGCCGGACGCTTCGGTGCCGGAGCAGCGGGTCGCGTTCGGCACCTCGGGCCATCGCGGCTGCTCGTTCGACGGCACGTTCAACGAATGGCATGTCCTCGCCATCAGCCAGGCCATCTGCGATTACCGCAGGCGCAAGGGCATGGGAGGGCCACTCTTCCTCGGCATCGACACGCACGCCCTGTCGGTCCCCGCGTGCGCCAGCGCCCTCGAAGTCCTCGCGGCCAACGGCGTGGAGGTCATGCTCGCGGCGCAGGACGAATACACGCCGACACCGGCGGTTTCCCATGCGATCCTCGCCTACAACCGCGACCGCGATGCAGGCCGCGCGGACGGCATCGTCGTCACCCCCTCGCACAATCCGCCCGACAACGGCGGCTTCAAGTACAACCCGCCCAACGGCGGTCCGGCGGGCGACGACGTGGCGGGCTGGATCGAAGCTCGGGCCAACGGCTTCCTGGAGAACGCCCTGCGCGGCGTGAAAAGGATCGCCCACGAGCGCGCGTTGCGCGCGCCCACCACCCATCGCCACGATTATCTCGCCGCATACGTGGGCGACCTCGGCACCGTGCTGGACATGGAAGCGATTCGCGCCGCGGGCATCCGCATGGGCGTCGACCCGATGGGCGGGGCCGGCGTCCACTACTGGCCCGCGATCGCCGAGCGCTACGGCCTCGATCTCACGGTCGTGAACGAAGTGGTCGATCCTACCTTCTGGTTCATGCGCGTCGACTGGGACGGTCGTATCCGCATGGATCCGTCGTCGCCCTCCGCCATGCAGGGGCTGATCGGCCTCAAGGATCGCTTCGACGTCTGCTTCGCGTGCGACACCGACCATGATCGGCACGGGATCGTCACCGCCAAGGCCGGCCTGCTGCCGCCCAATCATTACCTCTGCGTCGCCGTTCATTACCTGTTCCGGCATCGGCCCGGGTGGCGTTCGGATGCCGCAGTGGGCAAGACGATCGTGAGCAGCCGCATGATCGACCGCGTCGCGGCGAAGCTCGGCCGCGAGCTCTACGAGGTGCCGGTCGGCTTCAAGTGGTTCGCCGACGGCCTGCTCGACGGCTCGCTCGGCTTCGGCGGCGAAGAGAGCGCCGGAGCGACTTTCGTCCGCACGAACGGCGCCGCATGGACGACGGACAAGGATGGCATCGTGCCTGCGCTCCTTTCGGCCGAGATCACTGCGCGCATCGGCCGCGACCCCGGCGACATCTATCGCGAGCTCGCATTCGAGCTGGGCGATTCCGTCTACGATCGTGTCGAGGCGCACGCGACGCCGAAGCAAAAGCGGATGCTCGCGCAGCTCTCGCCGCCGCAGCTGCGGTGCGCGCAGATCGCCGGAGAGGAGATCGAAAGCATCCTCACCCATGCCCCCGGCAACGGCGCACCCATCGGCGGCTTGAAAGTGACGACCGCGAGCGCGTGGTTCGCCGCACGCCCGTCCGGCACCGAGGACGTCTACAAGATCTACGCCGAGAGCTTTCGCGGGACGGACCACCTGCGCCGCATCCTTGCGGAAGCGCAGGCCATCGTCGACGACGCGCTGGCACAGGATCCGTGAACGAGGGCGGCACGCCTCCCGCGGAACGTCGGAGCCCGGTCGCGCCATCGATGCCGCCCGAGCGTGCGTCGGGTGCCGCACAGACGGCGAGGCTCGGCGCGCCTATCTTGAAGGAAGTGTTCCGTCGGGCTTCCTTCTTTTCCTCGACGCACCTTCAGGAGAGGCATGCATGCTACGAAACATCCAGGAGATGGAGAGCTTCGCGATCCGCGCAACCGACGGCACCGTCGGCCATGTGGTGGATTTCCTTTTCGATGACGAAAAGTGGGCCATCCGCTACCTCGTCGTGGACACCGGCAGCTGGCTTCCGGGCCGCAAGGTCCTCATCTCGCCGATCGCGGTCGGCCGCCCCGAGTGGGCGGAAAAGGTGTTGCCGGTCCTGGTCACCAGGGAGCAGGTAAAGGCGAGCCCTGGCATCGACACCGAGAAGCCGGTTTCGCGCCAGCACGAGATGAGCTACATGGCCTTTTACGGCTACCAGGAGTATTGGAGTGGCAACGCGCTTTGGGGCGCCGTGCCTTACCCCTCGATGATGACGCCGCTCGCCGCGCGCCCGCTCTACGGACCGGCCGATGCGGGCCCGAATGCCCCGGCGAGCGTCCGCCGCGACGCGGCAGCGCGGGCCGAGGATTCGGATCCTCACCTGCGCAGCTGCAAGGTGGTGACGACCTACGCCATCGAGGCGAACGACGGCGACATCGGTCACGTGCAGGGCCTGCTCGTCGACGAGGAGACCTGGGCCATTCGATACATGGTCGTGAACACCAGCAACTGGTGGCTCGGCCACCAGGTCCTCATCGCGCCGCAATGGATCCAGGACGTGAGATGGTCCGACGCGACCGTGTCGGTCGATCTGTCGCGGCAGGCCGTGAAGGACGCCCCGACATACGACCCGGGCGCGCAGCTCGATCGCGACCAGGAACTGGCCATCGACGAGCACTACGGGCCCGCGCCCCATGGGCCGGCAAGGCAACGTTTGAATCCGGCAACCACGCCCTCCAGGTCTGCGTCCCAGCCCCATCATGGCGAATCGACATCCAGCTGAGAGCGTCACTTCCCGCTACGACGACTTCCTCTTTGCGCCGCTATGGGACGAGTCGGGAGGAATGCGCCTGAGCGTGCTTTCGGCGTTGGCACGCATGGACTTCGATCCCTGGGACGAGGCGGCCCGCCTGGCGGGATTGCCCACGCCGGAGGCTGAAAGGGCCCTCGTCTCGACACTCGAACTTCTTCCCGGCCGTCCACAGGCATCGCCGGAGACGCGGATTCTCGGCGCCCGATTGGTGGCACTTCTGCCGAAGCGGGCGACCGCGACGAGCGCAACGCCGGCACCGATCGCCGCAGGTCACGAGCGGATGGTGAATTACTGGCTCCTTTGGCTGTGCATTGCCGTCGCGATGTCGTTCCTCTCCGCGTTCCTGCGTCCCACGAAGGCAGGAGCAGTGCCTTCGCGCCCTTCGAGCGCGGCTTCTCCAATCGAAGGCACGACCACAGGATCGGTGTCGTCCCGGGCGGACGGTCGAGCAGACGCGGGCATGTCCGCTCGCGCCGCGAACGGGGAGATGAGAATACGATGATTGGAATCCACATGGCGCGTTTCGTCGCGACCGATTTTTTCGACCGCCTCGGAACCCGTCGCCCGTACCAGCTCCCCGAATGAAAGGAGAAGCCGTGGCAAGACGCAACGCGAAGAAGAAGGACCAGGACCCTGCCAGGATGCAACGATCCCCGCTCGCCACCCCGACCGATCTCGGATCGGCCGCCACGAAGGACGTATCGGCCGCGATGAACGCCATCCTCGCCGACGTCTTCGCCCTCTACCTCAAGACCAAGAACTTCCATTGGCACATGAGCGGGCCGCATTTTCGCGACTACCATCTGCTGCTCGACGAACAGGCGGATCAGCTCTTCGCCATGACCGATCCCATCGCCGAACGCGTCAGGAAGATCGGCGGATCCACGCTACGCTCGATCGGCCACATCGCGCGCACGCAACGCGTACTGGACAACGATGCCAAGTACGTCGAGCCGCTGGACATGCTGGCCGAATTGCGCGGAGACAACAAGGAGCTCGCCGCGCGCCTGCGAGAAGCGCACGGCCTCTGCGACGAGCATCGCGACGTCGCGACCGCCAGCCTGATCGAAGTCTGGATCGACGAGACGGAACGCCGTACGTGGTTCCTGTTCGAGGCGAGCCGCAAGGCCGGCGAACCGGGGCGCTGATTCCAGCGTTCCGACGATCATTGCAGTCGCTCGAGCTTTCCGAGCATCGTCCATCGCGAGGCGGCTTCCTCACCCTCCCGTCTTCTTCAGCGCCGCGCCCTTGTGCAGCGCGATGTGGTCCGTCTTGTCGCTCTTGATCTCGTACTGGGGATCGTCCGGGCTTGCGTGATGCTTGTAACCCTTGTATTCGGTGTCCTTCGTATGGACCTTGATGATCCTGCCGCTCACGTGGCCCGCCTCGGAGTTCCAGGTCACGTGGTCGCCCACTTTGAATTTCGTGGCCATGATCAGCTCGCGGAGGAATTCGCGAGCCCCAGGACCACGACCTTTCCAGTCACGACTTCCGTCGGCCAGAGGATCGAGGTGAAGCCGGTCGCGACGGCAACTTTTTGCGCTCCGTTCGCGGTATAGGTGATCACACCGCCCCCGATCGCCCCGCCGATCTTCCGCCCCCACAGCCGCTGGCCGTTGTCGGCATCGAGCGCATAGAAGTTGCCGCCCATGTCACCGAAGAACACGAGGTCTCCGGCAGTAGCGGTGATGCCGCTCTGGACCGGGTAGTTGGATTTCAGCCGCCACCTCCACGCGCCGGTATCGGCATCCACGGCGTAGATCCATCCCGCCCACTTTCCATACGAGTCCGGCGTACCGTACGTGTGATACGGGTTGAGCGTCGCCATTCCGGACCATGGACTGCCGAGCTTCACCTTCTGGATCTGCTGGTCACGCTGGAGCGTCACGGTGGCGCACCAATCGACTTCGCCGACGAAGATCAGGTTGTTCTGCGGATCGTAGGCCGGGCCGTTCCATTCCGCCCCGCCCACCGTGCCCGGGCAGAAATGGACCGCCTTGTCGATGGCGAAGTGCTCCTGGGCATTCTCGATTCGATCCACCGGGGTGCGGTAGAGCAGAGTGTTGGTGGCCAGATCGAAGCCGTACATATGCCCGTCCTTCGGCGTGATCGACAAGGGCCTCTTGCCGCCCTTCGTCTGGATCAGCGCGGGTGCGTTGGAAACATCCCAGTCGTGCCAATCCTCGGGCACGAGCTTGAAATGGTTCTTGTACGCCCCGGTCCTCGCGTCGAGCACTACGACCGAGCCGGAATAGAGGTTGCCGCCCTCGCGTACTCCGATCGCGAAGTCGGGCGCCGGATTGCCGCCGGGCACGTACAACAGTCCCGTGTTCGGATCCAGCGTGTAAGACGTCCAGGTCGCGCCGCCTGTGATTGGCGTACCCGGGGTGTTCTTCCACGTCGACAAGTCGAGCGGCGTCGCGCCCTGCGGTCCCCGGGTAGGGTCGCCCTCGGCCCTGGGAACCAGATAGAACTCCCAAACGATCCTGCCGGTCTTCGCGTCGAGCGCGTATATGCGCCCCTTCACGCCCTTGTTGTCGCCGCCGGCGTTTCCGATGAAGACGAGGCCGTCCCAGGCGATTGGCGCAGCCGGTGTCGATTCGCCGATCCTGGGGTCCGCGATCGTCGCTTCCCAGACTCGTTTGCCGGTCTTGAAGTCATAAGCCAGGACGCGACCATCTTCCGTGCCGCGAAACAGCAAGCCGTCCATGTACGCGGCGCCGCGATTGACCGCCAGGGCGCTGGCGGGCTTGTAGCCCTCATGCGTGCGCCAATTCTCGTGGCAATTGGCGGGGTCGAGCGAGAAGATGTCGTGTTCCGTGGTGCCGACCAACGCGCCGTTCACCATGATGAGGCCGGTCTCGAAGCTGGTGAACTGCCTGGTGTCGTAAGTGCACAGTATCTTCAGACCTCTCACATTCCCGACGTTGATCTCGCCGAGTTGCGAGTAACGTTCGGAAGTGAGCGTCTTGTTGTAGCTGGGCCAATCCCCGCGTGCCGTCTTCGGCACCGATGCCGCGGACGCAGGCACGAACGAGGACGCGAGGACGGCGCCATGTCCCGATGCGGCTGCCAATTCCGTGGTGATTGTGCCCGCCGGCGCGGTCCACGACCGGACATAGTTGATCGCCATGCCCGCGAGCGGGACCGCCTGGTCCCAATACACATAGGTTGCTCCGGCTACGGCCGCGCCTGTCACGACAAGCACGCCGACGATGATCAGGAGTATTTTCTTCATGGCAGCAGTCTCCGGTTGAGAGTCGTTTCAGATCGGCACGCGATAGCCGAAGAACTCGTGATCCTCGTTGTAGCCGCCTTCGCCGGCGCCGAGATCGGCGAAGTCGTGCACGAACTCGATGGCAGCGATCCACTTGACCATCTTGAAGCCCACCTCGTTCTCGCAACGCAACCGCAACGGCGCCCCGTGGAGCACGCTCACCGGCGCTCCGTTCATCTCGTAGGCGAGGATCGTCAGCTCGTGGCGCAAGTTGGCGAGGCTGTGCGCGTCGTAGTAGCGCCCTCCGTCGCCGCCATCGGCGAACGAGTAGAAGACGGCATAGCGCGCCTGCGCCGTCGGCTTCACCAGCTCGAGGATATGGCGCATCGGAACACCGCCCCACTTGGCGACGCCGGACCATCCCTGGATGCAGAAATGCGTGGTGATCTGCTCCTGCTTCGGCATCGCCTTGAGCTCGGCGTATGAAAGCTCCACGGGCCTTTCGACCAGCCCATCGATTCTCAGCCGGTAATCGGCGAAGCCGCCCTTGACGAGCGCGTCGAACTCCTCCGAGTCCGGCATCGTCCCGTTGGGCCAGAAGTGCGGCGAGATGTCCTTCTCGGTGAGCTGGCTCGTCGCGTCCCACGATTGCGTCACGGCGCCGAACGGCCGGGACATGAATTCGCCGATTCTCTGTACCAGGCGCGCGTGGCGCAGCGTGAAGGGGGAGGCAAGCCACCAAGTCGCGGCCACGAGCAGCATGGCCGGGATGAAGACGAAGAAGCCGCGCCAGGAAAGGTCGTCGACTCCCGCGAACATCATGTTCAGGTTCACGCGGGCGTCGGTGATGAATACCAGCGTCACGTGCGCCAGGATGAAGAAGAGGAACCAGCACAGCGCGAAGAAATGAATCGAACGCGCCTTCTGCCGGTTCAACACCCGGCCGACCCAACCCAGCCGGTTCGAAATCGCCGGGCTCTGCATGAGGCCGGTGAAAATCGACGTGGGCGCGGCGACGAACACGGTGATGAAGTAAGTGACTTGCTGCAGGCTGTTGTAGCGCGTCCAGCTGTGATCGGCCGGGAAGGTAAGCGAGAGATATTGCAGTGCGGTCGAGGCCGCGTTGGGGATCACCTCCCATGTCGTGGGCACGAGGCGCAGCCACTGTCCGGTCGTGAAGAGGAGAACGTAGAAGGCGATGCCGTTGACCATCCAGAGAAGGGTGATGGAAAAGTGCCACCACCTGGCGAGGCCGATGGAGTGACGGATCCCGGGGATGCCCAGCCACCCCGGAAGCGTGACCGAGTCGTCCTTGGCGGTCCATATCCGGTCGGACGGAACCGGCTTCTGGAAGCGGAACCATTCGGTTCCAGGCGTGCAGTCGCGTTTCCAGTACAGCCGCGGGTGGTCCGCGAGAATCTGCACACCCGCGCGGATGATGAACGCCATGAAGAACAGGTTCAGGAAATGCAGCAACCGGAGCCAGGCGGGGAACCCCGTGGTGACGGCCACGGCGGACGGTGGAACGCCCGGGTAGCGCGCGAGAAACTCCTGCACTGCCGGCAGCTCCCGCAACGCCTGGGCCGCCGCCACGCCGATCACCAGCAACACGAAGATCAGCGGCAACGACCAGAGCACGTTGATCCAGTGCCGGCCGATTCGAATCCTGGGGATCACACCGGCTTGCGGCGGCAACCATTCATTCAGCCGGACACGGTCGTCGGCGGAACTCAGCCTCATCGCCAGGGGATCGTGCCGCCGTGAGATGTTCGACGAAGCGTCCATTCAGCCGTCAGTCATTCTCGACGCCGCAGCTGCGTGCCGGAGGCGGCCAGTCGTTGATCGGGGAAGACGGCGATCACACTATGGGTTTGCTGCGCCATCGTCCCTCCTCCGGTGCCGGTCGCTTGATGGCCGCGGTGCGGGTGCGTATCGGCCAGACCACTACCAATACGCCCATCGCGATACCGTCTCCGTGCGATATCGAACAGTAGGCCTCTGTGTGCGCTGCCGCACGGAAGGCCTGGCGCGAGAGGCGCAACGTAGGGGGCGGCACATCAGGAGGCCCATGACGCGGAAGGTCGCCCATCCGGCCGGCAGTTGGGCGATGAAGACCTCGCGCGCCAAGCGGTCCAGCGCGGCGCCCAGGACTATCTCCTGAGGAATCACCTCGACGGCTATTCGCTGCCGCGCGCGCTGCG
>DATNGJ010000062.1:0-5193 GCA_035605915.1 Usitatibacter sp. | reverse complement strand
CTCGCCGAGCAGGTCGGAGA
Source organism: Usitatibacter sp. (assembly GCA_035605915.1). GTDB lineage: Bacteria > Pseudomonadota > Gammaproteobacteria > Burkholderiales > Usitatibacteraceae > Usitatibacter. The sequence continues at coordinate 5,173 of DATNGJ010000062.1, read as the reverse complement.
CGATGATCAGGTGGCCGGTGGAGGAGACCGGAAGGAACTCGGTGAGCCCCTCCACGACTCCGAGGACGAAGGCGTCGGCGAGCGCATGTAGCATCGGGCGCCTAGTCTAGCATCGGCATCTTGCGCGAAAGACCGTCTCGGCGTGGATTACGAGCGGCCCCGATCGCCGACGTGCGGCGCGGGAGCTGGATGCGGCGACGCATTCGCGTCCCGTCGCCACACCGTGATGTAGTGCGCCGACTGCGGCTCGCGCGCTGCGTCGCGGCCCCAGTAGGCGCGCGAGCCGTCGAGCCGCACCTCGACCAGGCCTTCCAGCTGGTAGTGGCGCGCGGCGTAATCGGGTGCCCAGTGCAGCACGTCCTGGATCGAGTCGCGCCGGACTCCCCAGGAGGTCTCCATGTTGACGAGCACGAGGAACAGCGGCTTGGCCGCCTCGATTTCGCGCATCATGTCCGCCTGCATGGAGGCGGCGAAAGGCTGTGGCTCCATCAGGCCGTACATGTAGATGTAGCCGGTTGCGGAGCGCCGATCCGCATAGAAGAAGATCTCGGGCTCCGAGCCCAGCACCGCGATCTCGTCGTCGGGCCCGCTGTGCGTGCGGAGGTACTCCGCCACCAGGGCGGACTCGGGAAACGGATTGGGCCAGTAGATCTGCCGGCTCACCTCAGTCGGTGGAACGACGAAGAGGTATCCCGTTTCCCGCACGAGGCCCCAGATGAGCAGGAGCCCCAGGAGCGTCGGGGCGAGCGCGCGGCTCAGCCGGGAATCGGGAGCGCGCGACGACACCAGCACGCCCGTCTCGGTCACGGCGAAGGCGGCCAGCAGGGCGACGACGGGAAGCAGCAGCACGAAGTAATGGGCGCGGAAATAGAAGCCCGGGCTCAGTGCGGCAAGAGACGCGACGAGAAGGCCGAGCAGGAAGGGCCGCGCGGTCGGCCGCGCGCGGCGCGCCGCGAGCAGGACGAGGCCCACGCCGGCCGCCACCCAGAGCGGCGCCTCGAAGGCCGCGACCTGCGGCGTGTAAGCGAGGAAGCGGGCGATGCCCTCGCGCGGCCCGATGAGGGAGACATAACGCCGGGCGTACTCCACACACCACAGCCATGCGCGCGGGCCGGTGCCGGCGGCGGCGCACCAGGCGGCCACGGCCAGCACGGGAATGGCCGAACCGCCGGCGAACGCGGCGGCGGTGGCGAGCGCACGCCGCGTGCGCGCGCCGAATGCCGCCGCCGCGACCAGCCCGAAGGCCGCCAACAGCGCGGCATGCTGCTTCATCAGAACCGCCAACCCGAAGCAGAATCCGGCGGCCGCGGCGGTGCGCAGCCCGCCCTCGCCGTCGCGAAGGCGCAGCAGCAGCAGCAACGCGGCGAGGGAGAAGAGCACCACGAACTGCGTGGCGTGGGCGAAAACGCCGAGGACGCCCTGGCTCACCGACAGCAACGCATAAGCCGCGGCCGCCGCGAGGCCCGTTTCGGCGCCCAGCAAACGCCGGCCCAGACGCCACACGAGCCCGACGCATACCAGGTTGCAGAGCAGCAAGCCGAGATGGATCGCCTGCGCGCTGCGTCCGAAGACGAGGATGAGGAGCGCGTAGAGCAGGCCCACGCCGGGCAGCTTCATGGTGTACAGGCCATCGAAGGGCGCGTGGCCCTTGAGCAGCAGCAGTCCCTGGTAGGCGAATTCGCCCTCGTCGCGCTCGAGCGGCACGCCGAGCAGGCGGACGCGCGCGGCGATCACCGCGAGCAGCAAGGCGGCGAACAGCAGTGCGTAGGCGCGGCGCGAAGCTTGGGCGGGTTGGAGGGGAGTCTGGGCTGCGGCCATGCTGGCCTGGGTCGGTCGCGGGTCGGGCTCCGGCGCGCGGCCGGTCGCGGCGCACATTCTAGCAGCCGGTTCCCGGCGCCTTCAGCCCCTCTGGTAGATCTCCGCGCCCTGCTTCACGAACTCCACGGCCTTCACCTCCATGCCCTTCTTCAGCGCCTCCTCATGGGAGACGCCATGCTGCGCGGCGAAGTCGCGCACGTCCTGCGTGATCTTCATCGAGCAGAAGTGCGGCCCGCACATCGAGCAGAAATGCGCGAGCTTCGCGCCCTCCTGCGGCAGCGTCTCGTCGTGGAACTGCTTCGCCTTGTCGGGATCGAGGCCGAGGTTGAACTGGTCCTCCCAGCGGAACTCGAAGCGCGCTTTCGAGAGCGCGTTGTCGCGGATCTGCGCGCCGGGATGCCCCTTGGCGAGGTCGGCGGCGTGCGCCGCGATCTTGTAGGTGACGATGCCTTCCTTCACGTCGTCCTTGTCCGGGAGGCCCAGGTGCTCCTTGGGCGTCACGTAGCAGAGCATCGCGGTGCCGTACCAGCCGATCTGCGCCGCGCCGATGCCGCTCGTGATGTGGTCGTAGCCCGGCGCGATGTCGGTCGTGAGGGGGCCCAGCGTGTAGAACGGCGCCTCGTGGCAGTGCTCGAGCTCGAGGTCCATGTTCTCCTTGATGAGCTGCATCGGCACGTGGCCGGGGCCCTCGATCATCACCTGGCAGTCGTGCTTCCACGCGATCGTGGTGAGCTCGCCGAGCGTGCGCAACTCGGCGAGCTGCGCCTCGTCGTTGGCGTCGTAGATCGATCCGGGGCGCAGGCCGTCGCCGAGCGAGAACGAGACGTCGTACGCCTTCATGATCGCGCAGATGTCCTCGAACCGTTCGTACAGGAACGACTCCTCGTGATGCGCGAGGCACCACTTGGCCATGATCGAGCCGCCGCGCGAGACGATGCCCGTCATGCGGCTCGCGGTGAGCGGCACGAAGGGCAGGCGCACGCCCGCGTGGATGGTGAAGTAGTCACGCCCTGCTCCGCCTGCTCGACGAGCGTGTCGCGGAAGATCTCCCAGGTGAGCTCCTCGGCCTTGCCGTCGACCTTCTCGAGCGCCTGGTAGATCGGCACGGTCCCGATCGGCACCGGCGAGTTCCTCACGATCCATTCGCGCGTCTCGTGGATGTGCTTGCCGGTGGAGAGGTCCATCACCGTGTCCGCGCCCCAGCGGATCGCCCACGTCATCTTGTCGACTTCCTCGCCGATCGAGGACGTGAGCGCGGAGTTGCCGATGTTCGCGTTCACCTTCACCAGGAAGTTGCGGCCGATCACCATCGGCTCGCTCTCCGGGTGGTTCACGTTCGCCGGGATGATCGCGCGGCCGCGCGCGACCTCGTCGCGCACGAATTCCGGCGTGATTTGCGCGGGAATGCGGGCGCCGAACGACTCGCCGCGGTGCTGGCGGCCCATCAGCTCCGCGAGCTTCGCGCCCTTCGGGCCGGAGGCGCGCAGCGCCTCGAGGTACTCGCGGCGGCGCAGGTTCTCGCGGATCGCGATGAACTCCATCTCGGGCGTGACGATGCCGCGGCGTGCGTAGTGCATCTGCGTCACGTTGGCGCCCGCCTTCGCGCGGCGCGGTTCGCGTCCGAGGTCGAAGCGCAGCTCCGCGAGCTTCGGATCCGTGAGCCGCTCGCGGCCATAGCGGGAGGTGGGGCCCTCGAGCACGTCCGTGTCGGCGCGTTCCTCGATCCAGCGCAGCCGCAACGCCGGCAAACCCGAGCGGATGTCGATGCGCGCATCCGGGTCCGTGTACGGTCCGCTGGTGTCGTACACGAAGATCGGCGGATTCGCCTCGGCGCCGAACGCGGCCGGGGTGTCCGTCTGCGAGACCTCGCGCATGGGCACGCGCAGGTCGGCGCGCGAGCCCTCCACGTATACCTTGCGCGAGCGCGGCAGGGGTTGGATGGCGGCCTCGTCCACGTGCGCGGACGCGGCGATGAATCTGGGATGGGCGTTCATGGCGGCTCCTTCGGGCGCGCGGCGCGAGGAGCGGAGAGGGATCTCGCACGCTCCCTACGCCGGCATGATCCGGATCAGGTTCCAAGGGACTCTCTCACTGCGGAGAAGTTTTCCGCAGACCCCTGCGTTCGAATCCAAAGTATAGCAACGCCACGGCGCGCGCGAACGCCTGGCCGGCGCGCGTCACGGCGAATGGCAGGCGCGGGCCGCCTGGAAAATCGGTCCGCAGGCGGCTTTGCTACAATTTCGCGTGCTTCCCGTCCCGCCCTCCGCCCCCGCTCCCCGCTCCCCGATGAACCTCGAGCAAGCCCGTTTCAACATGATCGAGCAGCAGATCCGCACCTGGGAGGTGCTCGATCCCGTCGTCCTCGACCTGCTGTTCGAGGTGAAGCGCGAAGAGTTCGTGCCGCCGGAGCACCGCAGCGTCGCGTTCGCCGACCTCGAGATCCCGCTGGGCCACGGCGAGTCGATGATGGCGCCGAAGCTCGAGGCGCGCATCCTGCAGGAGGTTGCCGTGCAGCCCCACGAGGAGGTGTACGAGGTGGGAACCGGCTCCGGCTACCTCACGGCGCTCCTCGCGCGCCGCGCGCGCCACGTGACGAGCGCCGAGATCCATGCCGACCTTCGCGCGCGCGCCGCGGCGAACCTGCGCACGGCGGGCGTCGCGAACGTCACGTTGCTGGAAGGCGACAGCGCGCGCGCGCCGCTCACCGATTCCGCGTACGACGTGATCGTGCTCGCCGGGTCGACGCCGATCCTGCCGCAAGCCTTCCTCGACCGCCTGAAGCCGCGCGGGCGGCTCTTCGCCGTCGTGGGCGACCCGCCGGCGATGAAGGCGCTGCTGCTGCGCCAGCCCGCGCCCGGCTCGCCGCAGCGCAGCGAGCTGTTCGAGACGGTGGTGAAGCCGCTCGTGAACGCCGCGCAGCCCGCGCGGTTCCGCTTCTGATGCGTGCCCTGCGCGCGGGCCTCGCCGCGGCGCTCGCCATGGCCCTCGGGCCCGCGCATGCCGTGGACCTGCTGCAGGTGTATCGCGATTCACTCACCAGCGATCCCGTGTACCAGTCGGCGCGCGCGCAGTACCAATCGTCGATCGAGGCGCTGCCGCAGGCGCGCGCGGGCTACCTGCCCGTGCTCACCGGCCAGGCGTCCGCTTTCCGCAACGACGTGCAGTTCGAGAGCGTGCCGAGCCTCGCGTACAACACGACGACCTACGCCGTGACTCTCTCGCAGCCGGTGTTCCGCTTGCAGAACTGGATCGCGATCGGCGAGGCCAAGCAGCAGGTGGTGCAGGCCGAGGCGGCGCTCGCCTCGGCGGGGTCGGACCTCATCGTGCGCGTCGCGCAGGCCTACTTCGACGTGCT
>DATNGJ010000061.1:0-32817 GCA_035605915.1 Usitatibacter sp. | reverse complement strand
TCCGATCGCACCGGCGAGCGGCGCTGGCACTTCGCGATCCCGGCCCTGGTCTGTGCGGCGGCGCTGGCGGCGAGCACGCTGTCGTCGACCGCGATGTGGACGGTGGCGACGCTGACTATTGCGATGGCGGCGCTCGCGTCGATGTTCGGCCCGTTCTGGGCGATGGCGACGTCAGAAGTCGGCGGCGTCGGCGCGGCCGCGTCGATCGCGCTGGTCAACGCGGTCGGCAATACTGGCGGGTTCGTCGGTCCGTACCTGCTCGGCGCGATCAACGACGCCACGCACAGCTTCGCCGCCGGCCTGTTCGCGATCGCCGCCATTCTCGTCGCCGGTGCCACGGCCGCCCTTCGCCTGCCGGACGGTGCCTCGTAGCGCAGCCCTTCAGGGCTGCCGGCGCGGCCGATTTGGCAGGCCTGAAGGCCTGCGCTACGTGACCCTTCATCGCGTCGGTGGGACCGTTCATCGCAAAAGTCGCCGGCGATCGCCGTCACGATGACAAGATGCCGCCATCACGATGCTGACAGTCAAGAACCTGCGCAAGTCGTTTGGAACGGTGCGAGCGGTCAACGATGTGTCGTTCTCGGTCGCGAGCGGGCAGATTCTCGGCCTGCTCGGCCCGAACGGCGCCGGCAAGACGACGACGGTGTCGATGGTCGCCGGGCTGCTGACCCCCGACGGCGGCGACGTCTTGATCGCTGGACGGCGGCTGGCCGGCGACACCGATCCGTCGAAGCGGCGGATTGGCCTGGTGCCGCAGGACCTGGCGCTCTACGACGAGCTCTCGGCGCGCGACAACCTGCGCTTCTTCGGCGCGCTCTACAGCCTGACCGGCCGCACGCTCGACACGGCGATCGAGCGCGCGCTCACGCTGGTCGGCCTGGCCGACCGCGCGCGCGACGCGGTCAAGACCTTCAGCGGCGGCATGAAACGCCGCCTCAATCTTGCCGCCGGCCTGCTTCACAATCCCGACATCCTGCTCCTCGACGAACCGACCGTCGGCGTCGATCCGCAGAGCCGCAACGCGATCTTCGACAACCTCGAGTCGCTGCGCACGCGCGGCAAGGCGCTCGTCTACACCACTCATTACATGGAGGAAGCCGAGCGGCTATGCGACCGCATCGCGATCGTCGACCATGGGAAGGTCATCGCGAGCGGCACGCGCGAGGCCCTGCGCGCCAGGGGAACCGGATCTTCGCGACGCCGCCTCGAGATCGAAGGATCGATCGATGATTCGCTCCTCGCGCTCCTCGCCTCGCGCGGCGTGACGGTGAAGGGTGGCGCGTCGCTCGAGGACGTGTTTCTCGAGCTCACCGGCCGCGCGCTGCGCGATTAACCATGAAGGCGCTCCTCGCACTCGTCCGCAAGGACATCGTGCTTTACTTCGCGAACCGGCGGGCGGTCGCGATCACGCTCGCCGCGCCGATCCTGATCGCGGGCTTCTTCGGTTACGTGTTCGGCGGGCCGCCGCGCGCGGCCACGCGCGTCCCGGTCGCGATCGTCGACCTCGACGGCAGCAGCGTCTCGAGGGCGATCGTCGAGGAGATGAAGCGCGACCCGTCCTTCGAGCTCACCGAGGCGAGCGAGGCCGATGCCGTGCGCCGGGTGCGTGAAGGCGCGGCGCGCGCGGCCGCCGTCATCCCGCACGGCTTCGGCGCCGAGGCCCCCCGCGCCATGTTCCGCCCGGGCGCGAAGAAGCCCGAGATCGTGGTGCACTACGATCCCTCGCAGCCGACCGCGGTCACGCTCGTGCAGGGACTCCTCGCGCAGCACGCCATGACTGGCGTGAGCCGCGCGCTGTTCGGCTCCGGCGCGGCGCCGCGATTCCTCGACCAGGCTCGCCGCGAGCTGCGCGACACGCCGGGCATGGACGAGGAGCGCCGGCGCGATCTCCTCGATCTCCTCGATAGCGTCAGCCGCGTGCAGCGCGACGATGCGGCGAGCGGCAGGACCGGCGGCGAATCCGGCGGATTCTCGATTCCGTTCGAGACACGCCGCTCGGAAGTCACGGGCCGCGTCGACCGCCGCTATAACGGCTATTCGCATTCCTTCGCCGGCATGGGCGTGCAGTTCGTTCTGTTCATGGGCATCGAGATGGGCGTGGGCCTGCTCCTCATGCGGCGCCTCGGAATATGGAGACGCCTGCGCGCGGCGCCCGTCTCCCGCGCGCTGCTCCTGGGGAGCCGCGTGCTCTCGGGCACCGTGATCGCCGCGCTGCTCCTCTGCGGGATCTACGCCGCGGCCATGGCCTTCTTCGGCGTGCGCATCGACGGGAGCATCGCGGGGTTCGTCGCGGTGGCGCTCGCCTTCGCCGTCCTGACCTCTACTTTCGGGCTGCTCATCGCGGCGCTCGGGCGCACGCCCGAGGCGACGCGCGGCTTGGCGGTGCTCGCTACGCTCCTGCTCGTGATGCTCGGCGGCGCGTGGGTGCCGACTTTCGTGTTTCCGGAATGGCTGCAGCAGGCGACGCGCTTCGTCCCCACGCGCTGGGCGATCGACGGCTTCGACGCGACGACGTGGCGCGGGCTCGGCATCGCCGCCGTGCTTCCCGGCGTCGCGGCGATGCTCGCGGCGAGCGCGCTGTTCGCCTGGATCGCGGTGAGGCGCTTCGACTGGGAGGAGTGAGCTAGGCGGCCTGCAGGTACACCGTCTTCACGTTCACGAACTCGCGGATCCCGAACACGCCGAGCTCGCGCCCGTAGCCCGAGCACTTCACGCCGCCGAAGGGAAGGCGCGGGTCGGAAGCGACCAGCGTATTCACCGCCGCGAATCCGCACTCGAGCGCGCGGGCGAGGCGCTCGCCGCGCGCGAGGTCTTTCGTGAACACCGCGCCGCCCAGGCCGAACTGCGTGCGGTTCGCGAGCTCGATCGCGTCGTTCTCGTCCTTCGCCTCGACGATCGCCGCGGCGGGGCCGAACAGCTCCTCGTCGAATGCCGGCATGCCGGGCTTCACGTCGGCGAGCACGGTGGGCGGATACCAGGCGCCGTCGCCCGCCGGAACCTCGCCGCCGAGCAGCACGCGGGCGCCGCGATCCTTCGAGCGGCGCACCTGCACGTGGAGATGGTCGCGCAGGTCCTGGCGCGCGAGGGGGCCCACGTCGGTCGCCTCGTCGAACGGGTCGCCCACCTTCGCCTGCTTCATGCGTTCGACGAAGCGCTCGGTGAATTCGCGCGCCACCGGGGACGCCACGATGAAGCGCTTGGCCGCGATGCAGCTCTGGCCGCTGTTCACCAGGCGCGACTGGACACAGGTGCGCGCCGCATGGTCCAGGTCGGCGTCCTCCAGCACCACGTACGCGTCGGAGCCGCCCAGCTCGAGCACCGTCTTCTTGATCGCGTGGCCGCCCTGCATCGCGACCGAGCGGCCCGCGGGCGTGCTGCCGGTGAGCGTCACCGCGCGCACCCGCGGATGGTCGATGATCGCGCCGACCGCCTTCGAGCCCACCAGCAGCGCGCGGAACACGCCTTCGGGAAAGCCCGCCTCGCGGAACATCTCGTCGATCGCGAGCGCGCAGCCCGGAACGTTGGACGCGTGCTTGAGCACCGCCACGTTGCCCGCCATGAGGCCGGGTGCGGCGAAGCGATACACCTGCCACAGCGGGAAATTCCACGGCATCACGGCGAGGACCACGCCGAGCGGCTGGAACGCGACGTACGAGCGCTTCGCTTCCGTGGCGACGTCTTCCGGCTGGAGCATGCGCTCGGCATTCGCGGCGTAGAACTCGCACGCCCAGGCGCATTTCTCCGCTTCGGCCGCGCCCTGCTTCACGGGCTTGCCCATCTCGGTCGCCATGAGCCGTGCGAGGGACTCCTGGCGCGCGCGCAGGATGCCGGCGCAGCGCTGCATGAGGCGCGCGCGCTCCGCGAAGGGCCGCGCACGCCACTCGCCCCACGCCTCGTGCGCCTTCGCGATCGCCGCCGCGACCTCCTCCTGCGTGGTTTCCCGATAGATCTTCACCGTCTGGCCGGTGGCGGGATTGATCGCGGCGACGTCCATGGCTTTCCTTCCGAAGGGGTGGCGACGGGCGCCGCCATCCCGGTGCGACGGGCTGGAGCGGGCGAGGTTCCGCGCCGGCAAAAGACAAAAGCCCGCCGGCCTCGCGGCCGCGCGGGCTTCCCGGGAAGAAGCGAGCGTCAGCCCGCCATCTTCAGCTCGTCGCGCACGTCCACCACGCCGGCGACGTTGTGCGCGATGTCGAGCGCGCGGTTCTTCTCGGTCTGGTCCTTCACCGTGCCCTTGAGGGATACGACGCCGCGGTAGGTGTCCACGTCGATGTTCGAGGCCGACACGTTCTTGTCGGCCGCCATCGCGGTCTTCACCTTGGCGGTGATCGCCGCGTCCGACGCGGTCTGGGTGATGCCGCGATGCTCGTGCGTCTCGTTGGACGCGGTGTTCATGTGGTTGGCGCGCCAGGATGCGCAGCCGGAAACGCCCACGGCGACCAGCGCGCCGACGAGGAGGGCGCGCGTTGCGTTGCGTTCGAGGGTCATGACGTTGCTCCTTCAGATGCGAGCCGACGTCCGGCTCTCCCGTTGGAGCCGGGCGCGGCGCCCGGTGTTCGGGCCGCGCGTGGTCCGATCAGGGTAGGACATCGTGCCGCGATACAATCGGCGCTTCGCACCGCCCCGCATGCGCTTGAACCCGCCACGCTCCGCGGGCGCCCTCGCCGCGCTCGTCCTCGTCCTGTGCTTCGCGTGCAACCTGATCGGCCGCGGCACCGGCGACACGTTCATCGTCTTCCTCCTGCCGCTCTCGGAAACTTTCCACTGGAGCCGCGCCGAGGTGTCGAGCGTGTACTCGATCTACCTCGTGCTCACCGGGCTTGCCGCGCCGCTCACCGGGCTCCTGGTGGACCGGCTGGGCCCGCGCTTCGTCTATCCGGCGGGACTGGTGTTCCTCGGGAGCGGCTGCCTCCTCGCCGGGCACCTCGACCGGCTGTGGCAGTTCCAGGCCTGCATCGGCATCCTCAACGGCTTCGGCATCGCCATGCTGGGGATGGTGCCCGCCTCGATGCTCATCACCCATTGGTTCCGCAACCGCATGAGCACCGCGATGGGCATCGCCTATGCGGGCTTCGGCACCGGGACGCTCCTCATCGTGCCGCTCACGCAGTGGCTCATCGAGCGCCACGGCTGGCGCGCCGCCTACGAGATCCTCGGGATCGCGCTCCTCGTGCTGGTGCCGCTGCTTCTCGCGCTGCCGTGGCGCGAGCTCGCCGCAGCGCCGGCCGCGCGAAAGAAGGGCGATGGGCTCGACGAGACGCGCGCGTGGCACGTGGGAAGCGCGATGAGGACGCGCGCCTACTGGCAGCTCGTGCAGGTGTTCGCGTTCACCGCGATCGCGATGTACGCGATGCTCGCGCAGATCGTCGCCTATCTGGTGGAAGTCGGCCTCCAGCCGCTCGAGGCGGCGACCGCGTTCGGCACGCAGGGCCTGCTCTCGGTCGCGGGCATGATGGCCTCCGGCTGGTCCTCCGACCGCTTCGGCTTCCGCGCCACCGCCACCGCGAGCTTCGTCTCGACCTTCATCGGCATCGGCTTCCTGCTGCTGCTCTCGATCCATCCCGCGGCGTGGCTGGTGGTGCCGTTCGTGCTCTTCTTCGGCTTCTCCCAGGGCGCGCGCGGCCCGATCGTCGCGAGCCTCACCGCGCGCATCTTCCGCGGCTCCGGCTTCGCCACCATCAACGGCACCATCTTCGCGTGCATGTCGGTGGGCGCGGCGCTCGGCTCCTGGATCTCCGGCGTGCTCTACGACCGGACCGGCGGCTATCGCGCGAGCTTCGTCTTCTCGATGGCGTGCATCGTCATCGCCGCGTTTCCTTTCTGGAGCTCGCGCCCGCTCGGCGGGCATGCGGGCAAGTAGCGGCGCGCTATAGTAGCGCCATGCCAACGCCGCGGCCGCTCGCCGAATTCATCGACGCGATGAATGCGATCCTCGAGGAGGGCGCGGACGAGGCCCACGTGGTGGCGGGCGCGCGCGAGGCGATGCGGCGGCTGGTCGCCCAGGACGACTGGCTGCCCGAAGAGATGGCGCAGCCGCATCCCGCGTACTACCGTCAGTACCTCCTGTATTGCGATCCCGGGGAACGCTTCTGCGTCGTGAGCTTCGTCTGGGGGCCGGGGCAGGAGACGCCGGTGCACGACCATACGGTGTGGGGCGTGATCGGCATGCTGCGCGGGGGCGAGACCTGCGCGCCGTATCGCGCCGGGCCGGGGCGCATCGTTCCCGCCGGCGAGCCGGTGCGGCTTCGCCCCGGGGACGTGGACGCCGTGTCGCCCACCCTCGGCGACATCCATCGGGTGGCGAACGCCTACGATGACCGCGTCTCGATCAGCATCCACGCCTACGGCGCGGACATCGGCAAGGTGCGGCGCCACGTGTTCGACCTCGAGACCGGCGTGGTGAAGGAGTTCGTCTCCGGATATGCCGATGCCTGAGGGGCGCGCGCCGCGCGAGGGCGCGGTCTCGATCCAACGCGACACCGCCTGCTGGACGCTCACCCTCGATCGCGGCGAGAAGGCGAACGCGCTCTCGGCCGCCATGGTCGAGGCGCTGATCGCCGGCGTGGAGGAAGCGCACGGCGCGCGCGTGCCGGTGCTCGCGTTCGAGGGTCGCGGCCGCAACCTGAGCGCCGGTTTCGATTTCGGCGATTACGAATCGCAGACCGAGGGCGACCTCCTGCTGCGCCTCGTACGCATCGAGTCGCTGCTGCAGTCGATCGCGCGCTCGCCGTGCCTCACCGTGGGCTTCGCGCACGGGCGCAACTTCGGCGCGGGCGTGGACCTCTTCGCCGCGTGCCGCTGGCGGATCGCCGCGCCCGAGGCGACGTTCCGCATGCCCGGCCTGGGCTTCGGCCTCGTGCTCGGCACACGCCGTTTCGCATCCATCGTCGGCCGCGACACGGCGCGCGAGGTGCTCGAGAGCCTCGCCACGCTCGACGCGGCGCGCGCGAAGGAGATCGGCCTCGTGCGCCGCCTCGCGCCCCGCGAGGAGTGGCCCGCGATCCTCGAGGCGGCGAGCGCGACGGCGCGCACGCTCACCGCGGAAAGCCGCGCGGCGCTCCATCGCGCGCTCGATCCCGCGACGCACGACGCGGATCTCGCGGATCTGGTGCGCTCGGCCTCGGCGCCCGGGCTCAAGGCGCGCGTCGCGCGCTATCTCGCGGAGCAGCGCGCCGCGCGCTCGTAGCGCCGATCCTTTCGCGCTAGTCCATGGGGAGCGCGGCCCGGAACCCCGCATGCGCGCCCCCGGTCGATAGTGCATCCACCGAAAGGAGCATCACCATGGCCGCCATCAGCCCGGACCTCCGGAACGATCGACGCACGGGTCTCGTCGACCGGCGAAGCACCTCCACCCGCATGTTCGCCACCGCGCTTCCGCTCGAGGGGATCCGCGTCTCCTGGGCCGGCATCTGGGGCGGCGTGCTCGCCGCCGTGGGACTGCTGCTGCTGCTCGCCTCGCTGGGCGGAGCGGTCGGCATCACCGCGACCGATCCCACGCAGATGGACGCCGGCAAGCTCGGCATCGCCGCCGGCGCGTGGCTCGGCATCTCGCTCCTCATCGCGCTCTTCGTGGGCGGCATGGTCTCGACGCGCGTCGGCGCGACGTTCGACGGCTCCACCGGCTTCTGGTCCGGCGCGCTGGTCTGGGTCGTGACGCTGCTCGCGATGGCTTATCTCGCGACCACCAGCCTCGCCTCGCTCACCGGCGGCGCGCTGCGCATCATGGGCGGCGTCGCGCAGACGGCCGCCACCGCGGTGCAGGGCACGCCCGCGGCGAACAACGCCGCGAACGAGGCGGCGAGCGCGGCGCAGAACGGCACCGCGCCCAACGCCATCGCCCGCCTGCGCTCGAACCTCGAGAATGCGCAGGCGAACGGCACGATCCAGGAAAAAGCCGCGCAGGCGAAGCCGGCGGCCTCGAAGGCGGCGTGGGGCACGTTCATCGCGCTCGTGCTGACCCTCATCGCCTCGCTGCTCGGCGCCGCCGTGGGAAGGCGCCGCCATCCCGTCGCGCCCTGAGCAGCTAGGCGTTGCGCCCGCTCGGCGCGCCCTTCCACTCGAACACGACGCGCTGCGTCCCGTGGTCCTTCACGGTGACGTGGCGCGTCACGCGTTCGCCGCGATCGCGCGACGTGACGGTGTATCGACCGGCGGGGAGCTTCGCGAGGAAGTACGGCCCGTCGCTGCGGCCGCGGAACACCGTGTCGCCTTGCGCGTTGCGGATCGTCACCGGCATGTCGGCCAGGAAGTCGTCGTGCTTGCCCTGCCGTGCGACGAACAGCAGCTCGAGCGGATAGCGCGAGGCTTCCCGGCGCATCGCGCGCGCCTCGTCCTGCCCGATGCCGCCGGTCACGTACGTGAGGTTGCCGTGATGCCGCGCGGCGGGAAGCGCGGCCTGGGAATCGAGCGCCGCGAAGGCCGGGGTGACGGCGAGCACGGCGAGCGCGGGAACGATGGACGACGGTTTCATGAAAGGCCTCCTTCTCGAAGAATGCGAGGCCAGTGTTGCTCCGCCCGCTTAAAGCCCGCTTAAGGCGTCACATGTTGCGGAAGAGCGCCATGAAGGGGATGCTCACCGCGAGCGTCTCGGGGCGGTTGCGCAGGCGCAGCGTGCCGCGCCCGGTCTCGTCGCGCGTCACGCCGGCGATCGCGCGCAGGTTCACGAGGGTCGAGCGGTGCACCTGCTTGAACACCGTCGGATCCAGCGCATCGAGGAGCTCGCGGATGGGCTTGCGGATGAGCGCCTCGCCTTCGGCGGTCATCACCACCGTGTACTTGTCCTCGGCCTTGAAGTAGGCGACGTCCTCGACCAGGATGAGGCGCGTCTCCTTGCCGACGCTCGCCGTGATCCATTGCAGCGGCGCGCGCTTCGGCGCCTCGCGCGGGCCGGCGCGCATCTTTTCGAGGAGTGCCGCGAGCTCTTCGGCGTGCGGGTGGCCCGAAGCAAGGCGCGACTTCACGCGCTTCACCGTCGCGGCGAGGCGCGACGGATCGATCGGCTTCAGCAGGTAGTCGACCGCGCCGCGTTCGAACGCGTCGATCGCATACTGGTTGTAGGCGGTGACGAACACCACCTGCGTGCGCGGGCTCGATTGCGCCGCGGCGCACGCCACCTCGAGCCCGGTGAGCCCGGGCATGCGGATGTCGAGGAATGCGACGTCGGGCATGCGCGCGGCGATCGCTTCGAGCGCCGAGCCGCCGTCCTCGCACGCGGCGAGCACCTCGAGCTCGGGCCATGCGTCCCTCAACCGCGCGACGAGCTCCTCGCGCAGCAGCGCCTCGTCCTCCGCGACCACCGCGCTAGGCACGGGCGAGCTCCCGCGGCCCGGAAATCGGCAGCGTGAGCGTCGCCGCGACGCCCTTGGGGAAGTTGGCGCCGATCGAAAGGCTCGCCGCGTCACCGTAGGCGAGCCGCAGGCGCTCGCGCACGTTCTTCAATCCGATCCCCGTGCCGCCGCCGTCCTCGCTGAAGCCCCGGCCGTCGTCGGCGACGGTCACCGCGGCGCGATCGCCCGCGACCCGCGCGCAGATCCACACGTTGCCGCCTTCCGGGAGCGGCTCGAGGCCGTGCTTGATCGCGTTCTCGGCGAGCGTCTGCAGCATCATCGGCGGCATCGGTACCGCGGAGAGCGCGTCCGGAACCTGGATCTGCAGCGCGAGCCGCTCGCCCATGCGGATCTTCATGATCTCGAGATAGGCGCGCGTGCGCTCCACCTCCTCGCCGAGCGTCGAGAGCGATGCCTCGGCGCGCGGCAGCGAGTGGCGCAGGTAGGAGATGAGGTTGCCGAGCATGCGGTCGGCCTTCGCCGGATCGCTCCGCGTGAGGAGCTGCGCGCTCGCGAGCGTGTTGTAGAGGAAATGCGGCTCGACCTGCGCGTGGAGCAGCGAGAGCTTCGCCACGGTGAGCTCCTTCTCGGTCGCGGTCTCGCGCACGCGGGTCTCCTCTTCCTTGCGGCGCTCGGAGACGCGGCGCGAGAGGGCGCGCGTGACGGCCTCGACGTTCTCGAGGTTGGTGCCGTAGTCGACCACGAGCCAGTCGACCCACGGGCCGCGCTCCGGCTCGCACACGATCGCGACGCTCGAGGTTCCGTCTGACGGCGTCACCGTGGCATGCACGAGGTTGCGGCCCTTGCGCCGGGTCTTCGCGGGATCGTAGGGATCGCGGCGCAGGACGCGTGCGTGAACCTGCAGGCTGTCGCGCGTGCTTTCGACCGCGTCGACGTTGGGCAGCTCGCGAATCGCCGCCTCCGCGAGCGTGAAGGCCTCCTCGGCGGGGAAGGGAACCTCCACCCGGCGTCGATGGCGGTTGAGGAAGCTCGGCCGATCCTCGTTCTCCGCGAGGAGGCGCACACGCCGCACGTGGGAGACGAGGCCCACCATCACGCGGATCAGGATGAAGAGCGCCGCGAAGAGGAAGACCCACGCCGGCGCGCCGATCGCGGCCGCCCACAGGACGAGGCCGAAGACGAGCACCAGGCACCAGGCCACGAAGCGCCCTGCGACGAAGAGGAATCCGTTCATGGCGCGAAGGATAGCAAGCGTCCCGCCCGGGCGACCGACGATGCGACGAAAGCGCGCCGGAGCGGCGCGAAGCGGGCCGCGCGCGACCTCAAAGCGGCTTGAGCACCCGCAACTCGACGCGCACCGAGGCCGCACCGTCCGTCACCAGCGCCTCGCCTTCCTGCACGGTCACCTGGAGGCGCATCGACCGGTCGGCGAGCGAGGCGAGCGCGAGGCTCGCTTCGGCGGGCACGTCCACCACCGAGAGCCGTTCCTGCCTTTCGAGGGCGGTGCGCGCGCCTTGCCACCAGAGGTCGACCGCGCGGCCGCCATACGCGAGCACGTGCACCGCGCGCGCTCGACCGCAGGCCTTGCGGACCTCGCGCTGGTCGGGGAGCCCGACGTCGATCCAATCCTCGACCACGCCGGTGAGGTCGCGGCGCACCAGGTCGGGCTCGTCCTCGCTGCCGAGGCCGCGCCCGAACTCGAGCGCATCGTCGGCGTGCAGCGCGAAAGCGAGCAGGCGCACCATCATGCGCTCGTCGGTCTCCGACGGATGGCGGGCGATGGTGAGGGCATGGTCGCGATAGTAGCCGCGGTCGATGTCGGCGACGGAGAGCTCGACCTTGAAGATCGTCGACTTGAGGGCCATGCCGGATTAGATCACGGCATTTGCGCGGATTTGCGCCGATGCGGCGTGTAGGAATTTACTGACTGACGTGTAATTGCATCCCGCGCAGGATGCATTTACCGTTCGTTAACCGGGCGGTTCGTGTGTAACAGGTAACAACGCCGATCGATTCACTTCCAACGCCGCACGTATCGGGAGGAAGCGGCGGAAGCCCCGCAAAAACGGAGGGGCCCATGAAAGGTGCCCTGCCTCTCGTCTGGAGGATCCTCGAGCTCGCGGAGAGCAATCCCGCGCTCCTGGTGGTGGTCGCCGCGCTGAGCGTCCCGCTCGCGCTGATCTATGCGGCGCTCGCGTACGTGAGCGCGTCGCCGCTCAATCTGCTGGCGTTCCTCGTGCTCTCGGCACTCGCGCTCGCGTACAGCGGGTGGATCGCGCGTCTCGCGATCGTCTGCTGGAGCGACTGTGCGGAGGATTGCTGAGGAAGCCGGCGACGCAAACGGAAAGGCCCTCGCGAGAGGGCCTTTCTCATTGCGCTGCGCGCGTTCGTCTACATCCCGCCGCCCGCGCCGGTTCCGCCGCCCGCACCCGCGCCGGCACCGCCGGTTCCCGCGGCGCCCGAGCCCGATGCGCCGGCACCCATGCCGCCGCCGCTCATGCCGCTGGCTCCGCTCGACGTCCCGCCGGTCGTGCCGGCCGCGCCCGTGGAGCTCGTGCCGCTCGTCGTGCCGGTCGCTCCGAGGCCGCCGGTGGTGCCGCTCGTCGTGCCGCTCGCGCCCGGTCCGCTCGTGGTCCCGGCGCTCGTGCCGCCCAATCCACTAGCGGTCCCGGTGCCGCCGAGGCCGCTCGCGCCGCCGATCGTGCTCGACGAATTGAGGCTGCTCGATCCGGTGGCCGCGGTGCCGCTACCGATCGTGGAGCCGCTCGTTCCGGGCGAACCGTTGCCGGTCACCGACGAGCTCGGCGCCGTACCGCCCAGCACGCCGGCCGAGCCGCCGGTTGCCGGCGCGGTCGTCGTGGGCCCCGTGGTGCCGAGCCCGCTGCCCATGGATCCGGTCGCAGGCGCCGTGGTCGACCCGGCGATCGATCCGCTCGTGCCGGCACCCGCGGTGCCCGCGTTCGCGGAGCCTGCGCCGGAGAAGCCGACGCAATCGGCCGTGTTGCGGCGCAGGCCGGTTACCGGATCGATGCAGTTCGCGTTGAGGTGCGTGTTGGCCGTATCGAACTGGCTCGAGCCGGCCGCGCCGCTCGCGCTGCCGTTCGTGGTGTCGTCGAGCGTCGAGGACGCGGCACCGCCGTTCGAAGCGCCGGTCGTGCCGGTGGTGGCCTGCGCCCATGCGGGCGTCGCGGCGAGGGCGGCGGTCGCGAGCGCGGCGGCGAGCGTGGTGAGCTTGAGGTTTCGCGTCATGGTATCTCCTGTCGTATGCCTTGCGTGCGAACGACATTGCCCGCACCGGCTGTGCGACTCGGCGGTTGCGCGGGGGTTCTGGCCGGCGCTTGCGCGCATCGGCGCACGCCCTCGACGGGCGCGCCGGGAACTTGTCAGCGGCTGGGATCCTTCGGATAGTCCGGCTTGTGGTCGCGGCCGGGATCGACATGATGGCGCTCGCGCATCGGGTCGCCGCTCTCGCCGCCGCCCGATTTCTGCTGGCCCTGCTGCGCGTCGGCAGGAAGCGTCGTGCGCGGCGCGCCGTCCGGCGTGGGTCCGTGCAAAATGGGGCCGCGCCGCGCGTCGAAGGTTCAGCGGGAAAGGTCCGCGTGCCGGGGGACCGCCCATCCGGGCCGCACCGAGGAATCGCGCGGCACACGGGATGTCAGGATCGAAAACATCGGGAGAATTCGAAAGGCGATGACGACGACGGCGAAGGAAACGCTCGGCTTCCAGGCCGAGGTGCGGCAGTTGCTCGAGCTGATGGTGCACTCCTTGTACGGCAACAAGGAGGTCTTCCTGCGCGAGCTCATCTCGAACGCCTCGGATGCGGCCGACAAGCTGCGCTTCGAGGCGCTCTCGAACAACGCGCTGTACGAGTCGGATCCGGACCTGCGCATCCGCATCTCGGTGGACGCGGCGGCGCGCACGATCAGCGTCTCCGACAACGGCATCGGCATGTCGCGCGAGGAGGTGGTGGCGAACATCGGCACGATCGCGCGCTCGGGCACGCGCGAATTCTTCCGCTCGCTCACGGGCGACCAGGCGCGCGACGCGAACCTCATCGGCCAGTTCGGCGTGGGCTTCTACTCGTCCTTCATCGTCGCCGATCGCGTGAGGCTCGTGACGCGCCGTGCCGGCGCCCCCGCAGCCGAGGGCGTGCGCTGGGAATGCGACATGGGCCAGGGAAGCGGCGAGTACACCGTCGAGACCGTCACCCGCGAATCGCGCGGCACCGACGTGATCCTGCACCTGCGCGAGGGCGAGGACGAGCTGCTCGACCCTTTCCGGCTGCAGCAACTGGTGCGCAAGTATTCCGACCACATCTCGATTCCCATCGTGATGAAGAAGCGCGTTTGGGACGCCGAAAAATCCGCGCACCGCGTGACCGACGAGGACGAGACCGTGAACCGGGCGAGCGCGCTATGGGTGCGCCCGAAATCCGAGGTCACGGACGAGCAGTACGTCGAGTTCTACAAGCACGTCGCGCACGACCCGGAAGCGCCGCTCGCGTGGACCCACAACCGCGTCGAGGGGCGGCAGGAGTACACGCAGCTCCTCTACATCCCGTCGCGCGCGCCGTTCGACCTGTGGGACCGCGACCACCGGCACGGGGTGAAGCTCTACGTGCGCCGCGTCTTCATCATGGATGATGCCTCGCAGCTGCTGCCCGCCTACCTGCGCTTCGTGCGGGGCGTGGTCGACTCGAACGACCTCCCGCTCAACGTGTCGCGCGAGATCCTGCAGCAAAGCCGGGACATCGAGGCGATCCGCGCCGGCTGCGTGAAGCGCGTGCTGGGCCTCATCGAGGAGCTCGCGGCGAACCAGGCGGAGAAGTACCGCACCTTCTGGAAGGAGTTCGGCCGCGTCCTCAAGGAGGGCGTCGCCGAGGATCCGGCGAATCGCGAGCGCATCGCGAAGCTGCTGCGCTTCTCCTCGACCCATGCACAGGAGGAAGAGCAGACCGTCTCGCTCGCCGATTACGTCGCGCGCATGAAGCAAGGCCAGGACCGCATCTACTACGTGACCGCCGACACCTTCCGCGCCGCGAAGAGCAGCCCGCACCTCGAGATCTTCCGCAAGCGCGGCATCGAGGTGTTGCTGCTGCACGAGCGCATCGACGAGTGGCTGGTGGCGAACCTCGTCTCCTGGGACGAGAAGCCGATCGTGTCGGTGGCGCGCGGCGAGCTCGACCTCGGCAAGGTCGAGACCGAGGAGGAGCGCCAGGAGGCCGAGGCGCACGCGGGCGAGGCGAGCGGCCTCGCGGAAAGGCTCAAGCGCGTGCTCGGCACCCGGGTGAAGGACGTGCGCGTCTCGACCCGGCTCACCGAGTCGCCCTCCTGCCTGGTGGCCGACGAGCAGGACATCGGCGGCAACCTCGCGCGGATTCTCAAGGCCGCGGGACAGCCGCTTCCGGACTCCAAGCCGATCCTCGAGATCAACGCGTCGCACCCGATCGTGCGGGGGCTCGAGCCCGAGGACGCGCGCTTCGCCGACTGGGCGAACCTGCTCTTCGACCAGGCGCTGCTCGCCGAGGGCGGCCAGCTGGAAGATCCGGCGCAGTTCGTGAAGCGCAGCAACGAGCTGATGCTCTCCCTCTCGCTCGCGAGAAGGACGGGGTGACGATCGCGTGAACCATCAGTACGCCTCCACCGAGCCGCGCCGCGACGAAGTCGACGCCCTTCCCGGCGCGACGCTGCTCGAGTTCGGCAGCCCCTGGTGCGGCTACTGCCGCGCCGCGCAGCCGCTGCTCGAGTCGGCGCTTTCCTCGCATGAAGGGATCCGCCACATCAAGGTGCACGATGCGAGCGGGCGGCGGCTGGGGCGCTCGTTTCGCGTGAAGCTCTGGCCGACGCTCGTCTTCCTGCGCGACGGGACGGAAGTCGAGCGCCTGGTGCGGCCGACGCAGGCGAGCGCGATCGCCGCGGCGCTCGACCGCATCGAGCCGAAGGCGGCGTAAGCTGTCGGCCATGCACCGCGGCCTCGTCATCGTCGGAATCATCCTCGTGCTCGCCGGACTCCTGTGGCCGTGGCTCTCGAAGGTGCCGTTCGGGCGGCTCCCCGGCGACATCCGCGTCGAGGGCGAGCATGGCGGCTTCTTCTTCCCGATCACGACGTGCGTCGTGATCTCGATCGTCCTTTCGCTGCTCCTCTGGATCTTCCGCCGCTGATCTCGCTGTAGCTCGCGAGCCACGCGCGTGTCCGCGCGTCCTACGCGCGCGTCGTTGTTGGTATAGTCGAAGGCGAATCCACGCAGCGGGAGAAACCCACTTTGCCTTCCCCGGAGAGAATCGCGGCGGCGCTCGCCGTCGCACTGTCCCTCGTCATGAACGACGCAGCCTCGGCCCCCGCTCCCGTGCCCCACGCGCCCGCCGCATCCGCCGCGCAGGCGCACGCGCGGCTCGCTGCGCAGCTGCCGCTCCTCGCCCCGAAAGCGATCGCATGGGCCCAAGGGCTCGCGGCGAAGGCGGACGCGACAGGCGCCGCGCTTTCGCCGGCGCTCCTCGCGGTCGCCCGCCACGCCGGCGTGCGCGCGCCGCAGAAGATCCGCATCGTCGTGAAGGACGAGATCCCGCTTCCCGACGATCCCACGCTCAAGGGCGCCGCCGTTTCGGTGGGCCTCTCCCAATCGGATGCGGCCGGCATGACGCTCGGCTACGCGGTGTTCCTGCGCCGCGGCTACGAGAACGACGTGCGCGTGATGAGCCACGAGTTCCGCCACGTCGCGCAATACGAGGCGTGCGGCGGCATCGCGGGCTTCCTCGCCGTGCACCTCGCGGACCTCGTCGCGTTCGGCTACGAGGATTCGCCCTTCGAGGTCGATGCCCGCGCGCACGAGGTCGAGGCGCTCCCGGTGCAGGCGAAGGCAGCGGCGCCGAAGGCGCTTTCCGCGCGCCGCGATCCGCGCGCTTCCTGAGCCCGTGCCCGGCGCGCGGACCCTGGTCTG
This sequence comes from Usitatibacter sp., assembly GCA_035605915.1. Lineage (GTDB taxonomy): Bacteria > Pseudomonadota > Gammaproteobacteria > Burkholderiales > Usitatibacteraceae > Usitatibacter. Next base: position 16,593 of record DATNGJ010000061.1, on the reverse strand, counting down.
CGCGGCGGCGCTCACGCTTCTCGCCCGCGCGGCGCTTGCCGACGACGCGGCCGAGAGCGACGCGCGCCAGTCGAAGGAACCGGCGCACAAGCAGGAGAAGATCGAGGTCGATCGACCCAAGGACTACGACGAGCGGCGCGAATCGACCGTGGCGAAGATCGTCGTCGGCCGGGACGAGCTCGAGCGCTTCGGCGACTCCACCGTCGCGGACGTGCTGAAGCGCCTGCCGGGCGTGACGGTCACCGCGCAGGGCGGCATCTCGCTGCACGGCCTGGGCGGCGGCTATACCCAGATCCTGCTCGACGGCCAGCCGCTGCCGCAGGGCTTCTCGATCGAGACGCTCGCGCCCGACATGATCGAGCGAATCGAGATCTATCGCTCCGCGAGCGCCGAGCACGGCACGCAGGCGATCGCCGGAACGATCAACATCATTCTCAAGAAGGCCGTCTCGCACGCCAAGCGCACGGCGAAGCTCGCCGCGGGCGCTGCCAATGGGCGGCCCATCGTGCAAGCGGACGGCCAGGTGGCCGATCGCGTGGGCGATCTCTCGTACACGGTGACCGCTTCCGTGGCGCGCCGCGAGTTTCGCGACCGGCGGCTCGTCGAGCAGGTCGGCCGGGACGCCGCTGCGGAGGTGGACTCGATCATCCTGACGCCCGAAAACGACGGCGGCTGGTTCGAGTTCGCCTCGCTCGCGCCGCGCCTCGAGTGGTCGCTCGCGCCCGGGCACACGCTCGCGTGGGAAAGCTTCGTGCAGGTGAGCCGCTCGCTCGTCGGCTACCACGAGGCCGCCCGCACCCTGCTCGGCGCGCCTCCGGCGTTTCCGCGCAACGACCTCGAGGTCGACACCCATTACCTCGCGGGGCGCACCGCGCTCGACTGGTCGCGCGCCCTCGCCGGTGGCGCGAAGGCGGAATCGAAGCTCTCGTACAACTATTTCCACCGCCACTACGAGGCGCCGTTCCAGGCCTACGACGACGCGGGCGCCCACATCCTCGACCGCGGCATCCACACCGTCGCCTCCGATGACAACATCACCTGGACCGGCAAGTACACGGCGCCTTTCGTGCCGCATCACGATCTTTCGTTCGGCTGGGACGGCAAGCTCAACAAGCGCGGCGAGGAGCGCCTCCAGCACGACGTCACCTTCGACGGCAATCCGCCGGCGACCGTCGACGAATCGTACGACGCGCGCGTTCGCCAGCTCGCGCTGTACGGGCAGGATGAATGGGAGTTCGCCCGGCGCGCCTCGGCCTACCTCGGGCTGCGCTGGGAAGGGCTCGACACGCGCAGCATCGGCAACGTCGTGACCGAGGTCGCGAACCGCTCGTCGGTCGTGAGCCCCATCGTGCAGGTGCTGTGGAAGCTGCCCGGCACGCAGAAGGACCAGGTGCGCGCGGCGCTCGCGCGGACGTACAAGGCGCCCACCACCGTCGAGCTCATCCCGCGGCGCTACATCGCGAACAACAACAGCCCGACGTCGCCCGATTTCCAGGGCAATCCCGAGCTGAGGCCCGAGATCGCATGGGGACTCGACACCGCCTACGAGCATTATTTCGCCGGCGGCGGCAGCCTGAGCGTGTCCGGGTTCTACCGCCGCATCGACGACGTGATCGTGCGCGAGCTCTTCAACCAGGCGGGCGTCTGGATCACGCGGCCGGCGAACGACGACCGTGCGGTGGCGAAGGGCATCGAGTTCGACGCGAAGCTTGCCTTGAGGACGCTCCTCCCCGCGGCGCCCGCGATCGAGCTGCACGCGAACGCAGCGCGCAACTGGTCGCACATCGAGTCGCTGCCCGGTCCGGACAACCGCCTCGCGGCGCAGCCGCCGGTCACCGCGAACGCCGGCTTCGACTGGGACCTCGCCGCCGTGCCGATCGCCTTCGGCGCGAATTTCACGTTCACCTCGTGGGGCACCGTGCGCTCATCGCTCACGCAGACCGACTACCGCACCGCCACGCGCAACCTCGACCTCTACGCGCTGTGGAAGATCGCGCCCACGCTGAAGCTGCGCGTGAGCGGCTCGAACCTCCTCGCGCAGGACCCGGTCGAGGTGGCGAGCTACTTCGACGACCAGCAGCGGCTCGACCAGACCACCACCAGCAGTGCCTACCGCACGCTGCGGGCCGTCCTCGAGATGCAGTTCTGATTGGTCCGCGCGCAATCAGGGCGCGCGCATCGATGCGACGAGTTGGTCGGGATCGAACAGGCGTCCGGCCCGCATGACGCGGTCGATGCGCTGGAGGTTGCGCACGTCGGCGAGGGGATCGGCGTCGAGCAGCACCAGGTCGGCGCGGCGTCCGGGCGCGACGTCGCCGAGCTCGCCGCTCATGCCCATCGCCATCGCGCCGCCCACCGTCGCCGAGCGCAGCACCTCGAGCGGCGTGAGCCCGGCCTGCGCCATCAGCTCCATCTCGCGGAATACCGACGGCCCGTGCAGCGTGCCGATGTTGCCCGCGTCGGTGCCCATGGCGACGGGGATGCCTGCGTCGCGCACCTTCATGAGGTTCTCGAGCGCGATGCGCGAGGGCGCGACCTTCGGCGGCTGCGCCATGAGCTTCGCGACGCGCTCCGGGATCATCGCCTTCGGCATGCGGTCGAGGTCGTGCATCGCCGCGAGGACCTGCGGATCGGCGAGGCGCAGCTCGGCCGCGGTGGCCTTCCAGGTGTTCGAGAGCGCGTACCGGTAGCCCATGATGACGAAGAGGGTCGGGCAGTAGAGCGCGTGGTTGCGTTTCGCGAGCGCGAGGAACTCGTCGTCGAGCGGCGCGTCGTCCACCGAGTGCACGAGGTAGTCCGCGCCGGCCCGCAGCGCCGACTTGGCCACCACCAGCTCGGTCGCATGCACCGCGAGCCGCACGCCCGCGCGGTGCGCTTCCTCCGCCGTCGCACGCACGATCGCTTCCTGCGCCGCGAGGTCGTCGGCTTCGCGGTGGATGTACCAGACCTTGATGAAGTCGGGCTTTCGCGCGAGCTCGCGGCGCACCAGCGCGCCAGCCTCGTCCGGCGTGGAGATGCGGATGATCGGGGGATCGCCCAGGTCGAGCTGCGGTCGCGCCACCATCGAGATGAGCGGGCCCGCCACGTGCACGCGCGGCGCGGCCCCGCTCCTCGCGGCCGCTTCGCGCACCTCGAAGTTCCACATCGGCCCGCCGATGTCCACCACGCTGGTGACGCCGCTCGCGAGCCACGCCTTGAAGGTCGCGGGAAGGCGCGCCTCGTTCCGCGCGACCTCCTTCGCATACGGCATCCAGGCGTTGAAGTCCGCGACGTCCGGACGCGTATACAGGTTTCCCGACTGGAAGAAGTGCACGTGGGCATCGATCAACCCCGGGATGAGCCATTTTCCGCGCGCATCGATCACCTTCGCGCCGGGCGGGACGGCGGTCGAGTCGCGCGGGCCCACGGCGCGGATGGTGTCTGCCTCGACGACCACCGTCGCATCCGGAAACGCCGCGTGCGCCGCATCCGCGGACGGATGGATCACGGTCGCGCCCACGATGGCGGTGACCGGCGCGCCGCTCCTGCCTTCCGGAACCATGGCGCAGGCGGCGAGGCAGGCGAGGGCGAGGAGGGCGGCCTTTTTCATCTTCCTTCTCCGCGGGGACGAGGGCTCCCAGCGTAGCCGTTTCGGGCCGGCCGCGTTTTATTCCGCCCGGGCGTGCGAAATATATATTTGGGAAAATAATCCCAAAGCGCGAAAAGGCTTGCTATCTTTCGTCCCGCTCACGACCCACTCGACGAAAGGAGCAGTCCCGTGAACCCCAGAGCTCGACAACGCGCCGTCCGATCCGCGCATCCGCGCCGGCTCGCCCTCGCGCTGGTCTCCTGCGCGCTTCTCGCCGCGGCGGCCGGCGCCCATGCGCAGGCCGTCGTGATGGCCGGCACCTACCAGAACTTCGACGTCCTCAACAACACCGGCCAGCAGGCCTGCGGCTTCGAGATGGAGGTGCACGGCATCTCGAGCTCGCAGCTCACGCGCATCTTCCCTTCCAACTTCAACGCGGGCGTGATCCGCTACGGCTTCGGCAAGGCCATCGACTTCCCCGGCGGCGTCTACGTGCGCTGGGAATCGCCCTACGACCCGGCGAGCGGCCAGTTCACCGCGTGCACGCCCGTGCCGCCGACCCTGACGACCGTGCCCGGCGATTCCTGCTGGACGATCGGCATGCCCGGCACGTACCCGACGGCCGGCTGCGAGCACTTCGGCATCAGCACCAGCTTCGTGAACCCGACCAACATCATCTACCGCTGGCTGGTGCCGGATCCCGCCAATCCCGGCCAGCTCATGTATTCCGATGCGAGCGTCTCGATCCCCGCGCCGGTCTGGACCGCCACGCCGCCCGCGAATCCGGCGTTGCCGCCCGTGGTCGTGGCCGAGGTCCAGGCACCGCCGCCGGTGCAGCCGGTGCAGTACGGCGACGCGCAATGGGTGAAGGTGTACAAGACCGAGCTCGGCGCTCCCGTCGCGAACGTGGACGACCTGGTGGGCGACAACCCGGCCGACGTGCCGGAGGATCCCGCGGAGCTCGAGACCAACTGGCAGCTGCTGCAGGCGGACCCGCCGCTTCTCGCGGGAAACCGGAAGCAGCGCGGCAAGCTCGCGAACCAGGGCAACGTCGGCAACGGCCATCACGCCGTGGTGCGGCGCTACGAGTACTACAAGTACGCGGGCGTCTACGATCCGGTCACGCACGAGGCGCTCTGCGCCGACGGCACCTGCACGGCGCCGAGCCCCGGCGAGCTCGGAGATGCGATCGGTGCGCAGAACGCCGCCGCGAACCTCGTCGTGAACGCGCTCACCGTGAACGTCGTGGGCGGCGGTAGCGTCGCTTCCTCCGACAAGGTGGTGAGCTGCGGCAACAAGTGCTACGGCGTGTATGCGCCGGGAACGAGCGTGACGCTCACGGCGCGCGCCAATTCCGGCAGCGCGTTCACCGGTTGGAGCGGCGCTTGCGCGGGCACCGATCCCGGCTGCACCGTGTCGCTCGACGCGGAAAGCTCCGTCACGGCGAGCTTCGCGTCGGTCGTGGCGGGCGGCGGCGGTGGTGGCGGCGGCGCTGGTGGCGGCGGCGGTGGCGGTGGTGGTGCCGCCGGCGGTGGCGGCGGCGCCGTCGCCGGAGTCACGACCTACACCTTGCAGGTGGGCAGGAGCAACACCGGCACGGTCACGGCGACGCCCGACGGCGTGGATCACGCGCTCGACTGCGGCAGCGCCTGCTCGGCCAAGTACGCGTCGGGCACCGCGGTCACGCTCGTGGCGACGCCGCCGGCGGGCAAGGCGTTCGTGGGCTGGAGCGGCGCATGCACCGGTGCGGCGCCCCAGTGCACGGTCACCATGACGGCCAATCTCAGCACGACGGCCGCCTTCAGCAAGTGATGCGCCGGGGAAGGGGCCTTTGACGGCCCCTTCCTTTTTTGGGAATATGCGCCCAAATGGCCTCGAGCGGCGACAAGCAGGACTCCCGCAGCGCCCTGCACTCGGCCGTCATGCGGCTGTTGCGCCCCCTCGTGCGCATCCTCCTCGACCATGGAGTTCCCTTCGCGACCTTCGCCGAGGTCGCGCGCTGGGTGTACGTGGAAGTCGCGGAGAACCACTTCGCGCTTCCCGGGCGCAAGCAGACCGACTCGCGCATCTCCGTGATCACCGGCCTCACGCGCAAGGACGTCGCCCGCATCAAGAAAGTCGACAAGCCCGCCGACGAGGCCTCGGCGCTCTCGTACAACCGCGCCGCGCGGGTGGTGAGCGCCTGGGTGCGCGACTATCCGATGGAAGGCACGGCGAGCGGCGTCGCGTTGCTCCCCGTGGAGGGCAGCCGGCGCAGCCTCTCGGCCCTGATCCACAAGTACAGCGGCGACATGCCGGTGCGCGCCGTGATCGACGAGCTGCTGCGCGTGGGCGCGATCCGCATCCACGACTCGGGCGAAGCCGAGCTCTTGCACCGCCACTACATGCCGCCGCCCGGCGAGCGGCGCAAGCTCGTCTACCTCGGCGACGACGTGGGAGACCTCATCTCCACCATCGGCCACAACCTCACCGCGAAGCCCTCCGAGGCGCTGTTCCAGCGCAAGGTGTTCTACGACAACATCCCCGCCGAGCACCTGGCGTCGGTGCGGGCCGTCGCACGCAAGCGCGGCGAGGCCGCGATCGACGCGCTGGTGAACGACATGGGAGCGCACGATCGCGACGCCAACGAGAAGGTGCAGGGCGAGGGCAGGTTCAGGGCCGTGGTGGGAATTTATTACCACGAAGAGATGTTGACGCGGGAAAGCGAGCCCGACGACTCCGCCGCCAATGGCGCGGCGGGGCAAAACAAACGGATCGGGCGAAGGGCGCGCAAGGCCGCAGGGCCGCGACCGACGAAAAAGGACCCTCGATGAAATTCACCATTCCCCAGTGGCTGCGCGCGGCGCTTTCCGTGGCCGCCATCCTCCTCGGTGCGGCCGGCATCGCCATCGGCGGCGGCGGCGCGACCGGCACGGGATTCATCGCGCAGGGCCGGTTGAGCGCTTTCGGCAGCATCTTCGTGAACGGCGTCGAGTTCTTCACGGACAAGGCCGCGATCACGATCAACGGCGCGCCGAACCGCTCGGAGAGCGACCTCAAGCTCGGCATGGTGCTCGACGTCTACGGCACGATCGACGGCAGCGGCAAGACCGGCAGCGCGCAAACCGTGGACTACCACGCGAACGCGCTCGGCCTGGTGGACAGCGCCCCGCTCGTGACTGCCGATGGCGCGAGCTTCGACGTGCTCGGGCAGACCGTCTACACCGACGCGTACACGATCTTCGCCAACGCGCTCGGCCCACAGGACCTGCACGTCGGCGATTACGTGGAAGTGAGCGGCTTCCCGTCGCCCTCCGGCGTGCTCGCCTCGCGCGTGGAGCGCAAGACCAGCGTCGCCACGGTGCAGGTGCAGGGAACGCTCGCGAACCTCGCCGGCTCCACGTTCATGCTCGGCACCCTCACGGTGGACGACTCCATCGCGAGCTTCAAGAACGTGCCGTCGAGCGGACTCGCGAATGGCCAGACGGTGGTGGTGAACGGTCCCGCGCCGCAACCGGGCGGCGGTCTGCAGGCGACCAGCGTCGAGGTGCTCAACACCAGCGTCTCGGGCGGCACCAACGGCAGCGTCTCGGGCCTCATCGCCGCGGCCGATTCCTCTTCCATCGTGGTGAACGGGCAGGCGTTCGCGATCACGTCGTCCACGCAGTACGTGAACGGCAACGGCGCGGGCCTTGCCGCGGGCGTGCTGGTGAAGGTGGACTTCACGGTGATCGGCGGCACGGCCTACGCGAGCCGCATCGAGTTCGTGCAGCTCTCCGAGGCCACCTCGATCGAGGCGAACGTGACCGCGACGGGTGACGGGTATGTGGAGCTGCTCGGCCCGGGCGGTGTCCGCGTGACCGCGAATTCGGCCACGCAGTTGAGGGACGGCTCGGCGTCGAAGCTCGCCAACCTGAGGCTCGCGGACATCGCTCCGGGCGACCACCTCCAGGTGGTGGGCAACCAGGTGAGCGCGACCACGGTCCTCGCCACCAAGATCGTGCGGCGCAATCCATCGACCACCATCGCGGTCGAAGGCCATGCCGGCAGCGCCTCGGCGCCGACGTTCACGGTGGTCGACCTCGAATTCGCCGTGACGCCTTCCACGCTGCTGGTCGACGAGAACGGGAATGTGCTCTCCGCCGACACGTTCTTCGCCAAGGTCGCGGGTCACGATGTCGCCGTCGCGGCCACTTTGCAGGGCGGCGCGCTGGTCGCGACCTCGGTCCGGCTCGACTACTGAGGGCGAGCCGCCGGCTCTCGCGCGCGCTCGAGGGCTAGAATCGACCGCATGGCGATGCCGGGTGCGGTGGTGGTCGGCGTGGGCGCCGCGCGTGGGCTGGGCGCGGCGCTCTGCCGCCGCTTCGCGGCCGGCGGGCATCATGTGCTCGCCGCCGGGCGCACTCCCGCGAAGCTCGAGGCGATCGTCGAAGCGATCCGTGCGGCGGGCGGAAGCGCCGAGGCGTTCGCCTGCGACGCCACCCGCGAGGAAGAGGTCGCGCGGCTCTTCGATCGCGCCATGCAGCGCGGCGAAGGCGCGGACCTGGTGGCCTACAACGCCGGCATCAACCAGCGCGTCGATTTCCGCGAGCTTTCCGCGTCGGCGTTCGAGTCGTCCTGGCGCATCGGCTGCTTCGGCGGGTTCCTGGTCGGGCGCGAGGCCGCACGCCGGCTCGTGCCGCTGGGGCGCGGCACGGTGATCTTCACCGGCGCGTCCGCGAGCCTGCGCGGGAGGCCGGGCTTCGCCCAGTTCGCGGCGGCGAAGGCGGGGCTGCGCATGGTCGCGCAGAGCATGGCGCGCGAGTACGGGCCGCTGGGCATCCACGTGGCCCACGTGGTTGTCGACGGCGGCATCGACGGCGAGCGGCTGCGCGAGCGCTTCCCGAAGGTGGCCGAGGAGCGCGGGCCCGACGGCCTGCTCGATCCGGACGCGATCGCCGAGGCCTACTGGCAGATCCACCGCCAGCCGCGCTCGGCGTGGGCGCACGAGGTGGACCTGCGCCCGTTCAAGGAGCCGTTCTGAGGGGGCTTCGCGCCGCGCGGGTGCAATCGGCCGAACGACCTATGCGGACGCGCGCCGCGACGCTGAACATTGCGCCGCGCCGCCGATCAACCCTGCATGGCCAGGGTGTACCGCTACGATTTCCTCGACCGCGCGCTGATGCGCGATCGCCGCTCCGACGATTACGCCACCGCCGAAGCCATCGAGCGCCTCGGCGGCACCATCCTCCCCGAGACCGCGCGCGACATCGACGACGGGCTGGTCGACGACTGGGGCGTGGTGAAGGTGGCCGACATCGCGCGCTCGCGGCCCGCGCCGCCCACCGCCGCGCCCGAAGGGTTGCGCAATCCGTCCGAGCCGACGCCGGACGAGCCGCGAGCGGTCGACGTGGTGCGCGACGAGATCGACCTCGCCAATCCGGACCAGGTGCGCGACTGGACGCGCGCGCTCGGCGTGACGCGCAACGCGCTCGAGGACGCGGTGCACGCCGTGGGGCCCAGCCTCGCGAGCGTGCGGCGCTACCTCGGCAACATCCAGTCCTGAGCCCGGCTCGTCCCTCGAGGAGATTGCATGGAACGCACGGAGAAGACCATCGACATCGGCGTGCCGGTTCGCATCGCCTACAACCAGTGGACGCAGTTCGAGGAGTTCCCGCGCTTCATGGACGGCGTGAAGGAAGTGCGCCAGCTCGACGACACGCACCTGCGCTGGCGCGCCTCCGTCGCGGGCAAGGAGAAGGAGTGGGACGCCGAGATCACGCAGCAGGTCCCCGACAGCGTGATCGCCTGGAGGAGCACGAGCGGCGCGCCGAACGCCGGCGAGGTGCGCTTCGAGCGCATCGGCATCGACCGCACGCGCTTGCGCCTCGCGATGGAGTACGAGCCGCAGACCGTGGTGGAGAAAGTGGGCGACGCGCTCGGCGTGATGTCGCACCACGTCGAGAAGACCGTCGAGGAGTTCAAGGACTTCATCGAGCGGCGCGGGCATTCGACCGGCGCGTGGCGCGGCGAAATCGAGGGCGGCGGCTGACGGCGAGCCGCGTCGTCGCATGCGCTCGTGCGCCGAGGCGGCGTTGAAGCGCTGGAGGCGACGCCGCGGCGCTCGCCCTCACCTCGACGCGAGGCGGCGCTACTTCTGCTCCGAGCAGCGGATCACTTCCTTCGCGGTGCCGAGGTCGAGGCAATGGCGCAGGTCCACGTCCTTGCCCGGGTTGCGGCCATGGTGCGCGGCCATGCGAAGGTGCGGCCCCGCCGCCTTCACGCCCTTCGCCTCGGGCGCGTCCTTCACGTCCCGGGCCTCGTCGGAGGCGGGCGTCGCCTTCGTTTCGGCCTTGCCCTCGTCCGCGGCGAGCGCTCCGTGGGTCGCGGCCGCGATCCCGAGCGAGGTGGCGATTGCTGCCATCGTTGCGAGCTTCATGGGTTCCCCCCTGGCGGCGCCGACGGGCGCGTGGCGCCATTATTCCCCAACGAGGCGGATGAGGGTGATTTCCGAGGGGATGCCGAAGCGCATCGGCGGTCCCCAATAGCCGGTGCCGCGGTTGATGTACACCCACATTTGCCCGAGCCGGTTGAGGCCGGCGGTGAAAGGCTGCTGCAAGCGCACGAACAGGTTCCAGGGCCAGAACTGCCCGCCGTGCGTGTGTCCCGAGAGCTGCAGGTGATAGCCCGCGCCCGCCGCCGCGCGCGCCGAGCGTGGCTGGTGCGCGAGGAGCACCTTCACCGACCCGGCCGGCGCGCCGCGCACGGCACGCCGCGGGTCGCTGCGGTGCGCGGCGTCGAAGTAATGCGCGGAGTAGTCGGTGACGCCCGCGACGGCGAGTGTGGCGCCGCCGTGCTCCAGCAGCACATGCTCGTTCAGCAGCACGTGCGCACCGAGCCGGCGCAGCTCCCGCACCCAGCCTTGCACGCCGGAGTAGTACTCGTGGTTGCCGGTGACGAAGTACGTGCCGTGGCGGGATGCGAGCCGCGCGAGCGGCTCCGTATGGCGCGCAAGCTCCTCGACCGGGCCGTCGACCAGGTCGCCGGTGATCGCGACCATGTCCGCGGCGAGGCCGTTCACGCGCTCGACGATGCGCTCCACGAAGCGCCGCCGGATCGTGGGGCCGACGTGGACGTCGCTGATCTGCGCGATGGTGAATCCCTCGAGCGGCGCCGGGAGGCCCGCCACGCGCACTTCGACCTCGACCACGGGGGCCACGCGGCGCGCCATGAAGAAGCCGATGGCGGTGATCGCCGGCGTGGCGAGCATCACGCCGAGCGCGGAAATGCGAACCCACGCTTCGCGCACCTCGGGCGCCGCGGCGAGGCCCGTGGCGAGGAGGGAGGCGTCGCGCGCGAGCGTGAGCACCAGCAGCCACGAGAAGAATCCCATGCTGAGCCAGCGCGCGAGGAGGCGGCGCGGACCCAGGCCGCGCGGCAGGCGGAAGCCTTTCGGAACCAGCGCGTAGCTCGCGACCAGCAGGAGCGCGCCCGCGGCCTGCACCGCGCCGCCGAAAGGCGCCAAAAGCCGCACGCCGATGTAAGCGTGGAGCAAGGCGAGGATGACCGCGATCCGGTCAGGCGCGAAGCGGGATTTCACGGTTCGCAAGTGGGGGCGCGCGGGGGAATTGCCAGCGGGGCTGTCGATGGTAAGCCTGCAGACAGCGAGCCGGGGATCGCATTCCCGGCCCCGGCCGCGTCACCTTCCGGTCGCTCGCGATTACAGGGGTAATCGGTGTCCGGCCCGGGGCCCGTCCTGGAGGCCTTCCGATGTGACGGGTTGCACTGGCCGGCCGGGCCGGCGCTAGGTACAATCGGGCCGCTTAACGAGGATTAAACCGCCCGCGCATGACGACCGCCCTGGTTCGCGAGGTGCCGCAGCTGCTCGAGCCGCTCCGCGGGCTCGACGAGCGCCTTTCCGAGATCGGCAGGGCGGAGCTGGGATCGATCCTCGCTCCGATCGTGGAGCGACTGCGCGAGCCGCTCGAGCGGGCGCAGCTCGAGCGGGTGGCAATGCCGCTGCTCGTGTTGTGCAAGCGGCTGTATACGAACGCGCGTTCGGGAGAAGCGCTCACCGTTGCGCGCGCCGTACTCTTTCAGGCGAAGTTGGGCAACGATTCGTCGCTGGAGCGCTTCGCCTCGGTCGCATGTGGGCTGCTTGCCGCGGATACAGGCGACGTGGTGGAGGCGGTAGAGCATTACGTCAATGCATTGCGCCTGGTCGGCGACGACCCGCTCGAAGCGAGCGCCATCTGGAACAATCTCGGTCTCGCAATGGGCATCGCCGGCAACTTCGAGATGGCAGGGCGATGCTACCAGCGAACGATCGACCTCGTGCATCGCGATTCGAATCCGCTCTATCACCGGTACGTCGCGTGCGTGAACCTGGCACAAAGTCATTTCCATGTCGGTTCTCATGCGGACGGCCTGGTCGCGGCGGACCGGGCGTTGATGGAGCAGACCGACGAATTCGTTGAACGCGACTTGTCCGCGGCACTGTTCCTTCGGCGCAACCTGGTTCGCCTCCTCGTCGCGGTCGGGCGCGTACCGGACGCCGAGCACCATGTGAACGAGGCGACTCGCCTCGCCGACCGCATGCGTACGCCGCGCGCTCTCATCGCTGCGTCAACGGCCCGCGCGGTATACGAGCTTGCGCTGGGGAATGAGGACCTCGCACTGACGCGATTGGAAACCGCGCTTTCGAACGCGCGGGAAGTGCCCGGCGCGCTGCGCGATACGCTCGCCTGCGTGATCAGCGCCGAGGAAACGGTCGGCAATTCGGAGAGGGCGCTGCTGCGGCTCGCCGAGCTTTCGGACCACGTCTATCGCGCCGCGATCGAGAAGGCGCGCGGGACGATCGAGCTCGCGGCCGTCGCGAATTCGGCTCCGACGATGGATCGCGCGCAGCAGCAGGCGCGCGCGCGCCTGATCGCCAAGGTCGCGCCTCTCGCGAAGCCGGAGGGCTGGGAGGCGCTGGAGCGGCTGGCCGTCACGGCCGCGATGCGCGTCGACAAGACGGGCTGGCATGGCAAGCGCGTCGGCGCGCTTTCCAAGGCGCTCGCGATGGCATGCGGGATCGATCCGCTGCAAGCGCTCGAGATCGGCTTCGCCGCTGGGCTCCACGATATCGGCACGCTCTCGGTTCCGGAGGAGATCCTCGCGAAGTCCACTTGGAGCGAGGCGGAGCATGCGCTGGTTCGGCGCCACACCGATGCCGGCGCCGAGATCCTCGGCGACGACCGGCATCCGCGCATCTTCCTCGCCCGGGAAATCGCCCGCTACCACCATGCGCATTGGGACGGCAGCGGGCATCCGGAACGCGTCGGCGGCGAGTTCATTCCAATGGCCGCGCGCATTTGCGCGATCGCGGACGCCTACGACGAAATGGTCTCCGGCCTTGCCGGGCAGCCGCCGAAGACGATGGACGAGGCGCTCACCGCGTTGCGCCTCGAGGCCGGCCGCCGGTTCGATCCACGGCTTGCCGCGCGATTTGATGATATGGTGCGCGCCGAGTCGGAGGACCTCGGGGTCGATCTCGAATCGACCTCGGGCATGGAAGCTTTCCAGGAGTTGGTCAACGCTTTGCAGGAAGACCGGGGGTTCGTATGAAAGCCACGGCAGTCGACACGCGGGGCCGGCAGATGCTGGAACTGCTTTCGGAAGGCGCATCGGCGCGCGTCGTCGCGCGCAAGCTCGGCTACAGCGAGGGCACGACGCGCGTCTATCTGCACAACCTCTACAAGCAGATCGGCGTGCGCAACAAGACCGAGGCGGTGATCTGGTACCTGAACCGGTCGCGTGCCCAGGATTCGCGGCCCGCGCCGGCGATGCCGGTTCCCGCCGTCGGGCCGCAAGCGATGGGACCCGACGTCGGCAATGCCATGACGCTCGGGGACATGGCCCTCGCCGAGGACCTCCACACCGCGCTCGGCGCGATGGGCTCCTTCCTCGGCCCCTACGGGCACCTGTGGGAGGCGGGCCTGCGCCTCAAGGGCGAATCCGTCGACGAGAAGCTCACGTCGAAGCGAGCGCAATCGCGGCTCATCTGGCGTTCGCTCCTCAAGGGGGATTTCGGGTACGGCAAGCTCCTGAACGACGAAGGGATCGCGGAGCGGCTGCTGCAGGACGCGCCCTCGGACGTGGTGCTGGTCGCCTGCCTCTTGCTGCTCGGCGGCTATTCGGCGGCCTACGAGAGGCTCTCGGCCCAGCTCCTCATGAAGCGCAAGGGAACGGGCGGAGCGACGGCCCGCGAAGCCGCGTTGCTGCGTGCGGTGGGCGCCGCGCTCGAGGGCGAATCAGGCTTGGCCGCCCTCCACGAGATCGCGGCCGACAACGGGCGTTCGCCCATGGTGAAGCAGACCGCCATGGTGGCGTTGTTCCATGTGTACCGCATGCACCGCGATTCGGAGCGCGCTCGCGCGACCGCGGAGGCGGTGTGGGCGGAAGCGGAATCGGCGCGTCAGCAGCTCGAGGCCATGGGCGTCAAGCCGCTGGCTCGCGAGCACTCGCTTCCGCGCCTGGTCCGCGGAGGTGCGCGGGAAACCGCGCCCGCGCGCGAAAGGGCGGCGATCACGCGGTAGCGTGGGTCCGCCCTGCGCGGCATAGCATCAGAACGGCCAGATTGGCGCGCCGTCGCCGCCGGCCACCCAGCCCATTTCCATCTCGCGAAGCGTGCGCAGCTCGCTGTCGGCCGCCGAGGCGGCCTTGCGCAGGTCCGCGATGTCGCGCGCCACGTCGTTGGTGAATGCGCCGGTGATCTGTTCGTTGCGTTTCATGTGAGCTCCTCTATCTGTGGGTAGGTGACTGCCGGGATCGGGAAGGCCGCAGCGGCCTTCCCGGCGCCTAGTATTGCAAACGTTAATTGACAGCGCAAATCAATTAACGCAAGCTAACTACAGGGAGAGAATAACGCTTTGAGCGCATTGAGCCCAGTGCCCGAGGAAATACCCGCGCCCCCGCGCCGGCCGGCCGAGCGGGCGCTCGCCGCCGTCCAGGCGATGCCGCCCGATTTCGAGCTGCTGTTCCGCAGCGCGCCGACCCTGCTGATCGTGCTCGAGCCGGGGCCGGAGCTTCGCATCCTCGCGGCGAGCGACGCGTACCTGCGCGCCACGCGCTGCGCGCGCGAAGCGGCGATCGGGCGCCCGTTCTTCGAGGCGTTCCCGGAGAGCGAGGAGGGGCGGCGCAGCACCGGCGCCGGCAGCCTGCGCGCCGCGCTCGATCGGGTGCTCGCGACCGGGAAGCCGGACGCGCTCAATACGCCCGTGTTCTCGCCCGACGGAAGGACGCGCTACATCATTCATCGCATGGACGCGATGGAGCTGGAGCTGCTGCGCAGCGTGCGCGAGCGCGACGCCGCGCTCGCCCGCCTCAGGGTCGCGAACGAGGAGCTGGACGCGTTCGTGCAATGCACCTCGCGCGAGCTGCGCGAGCCGATCCACGAGATCGGCACCTCCTGCCGGCTGTTCGGGGAGGCGCGCGGCCCATTCCTCGACGGCGAGACGCGCCGGCTTCTTTCCCGGATCGGAGCGAACGTGAACCGCATGGAATCCATCATCGACGGGCTGCTGGGCCTCTCACGCGTGGCGCGGGCGCACATTGCGCGGCGCCGCGTCGACGTCACCGCCGTGGCGCGCCGGGTCGTCGCGGGACTCGCCGCGCGCGAGCCCGGGCGCGCGATCGAGATCCAGGTCGCCGACGGCCTCGAGGCGTGGGCCGACGAGAACCTCGTGCGGATCGTGCTCGAGAACGTGATCGGCAACGCGTGGAAGTACACTCGCCGCCGGCCCGACGCACGCATCGGCATCGGCGCGCGCCGCGTGGCCGGGCAGACGGTGTTCCACGTTCGGGACAACGGCGTGGGCTTCGACATGGCGCACGCCGACCGCCTCTTCGCGCCGTTCGTGCGCCTGCACGACGCCAACGACTTCGAGGGCCACGGCATCGGCCTCACTTCCGCCAAACGCATCGTCGAGCGCCATGGCGGCGAGATCTGGGCGGAGGCCCAGGTCGGGGAGGGAGCCACCATCCACTTCACGCTCGGCGGCGAGCGCGACTGAGGTTCACCTCGCCGCGCGCGGCTCCCGAAGAAAAAAGCCCCGAACGCGTCGGGGCTTTGGGAGCGGCGGTGAAACGGCTCGCTAGTGCACCGTCTGCGTGATCGGCCCGGCGATCCCCGCCGGATTGTTCGAGTCGCCGTGATACCAGCCGCGGATCGCGTGGCTTCCCGCGGCGAGGCTCGACGTCGTGCAACGCGCGACGCCAGCCGAGAGCGCGACGCCGGCGCAGCCTGAGATGGCCGACCCGTTGTCCTGGAAGTCCACGTTGCCGGTCGGGCCGTTGCCGCTCACCGCCACGGTGAACGTCACCGCCTGGCCGACGCTCGAGGTGTACGACGACGAATCGATGGTGAGCGCATACGCGGTCGTCGCGGTGCCGCCTCCGGTGACCGTCTCCGTGATCGGGCCGGCCACTCCGGCGGCATAGCTCGAGTCGCCGGAATAGAGGCCGGTGATCGGGTAGGAGCCGGACGAGAGGGCGCTGGTGGTGCAGGTCGCCTGTCCGTTCGAGAGCGCGATCGAGCCGCAGCCGGAGATGGTGCTCGAGGCGGCCTGGAAATTCACCGTGCCCGTCGGCGTTCCGGAATTGCCCATGACGCGCGCGGTGAACGTCACCGATTGCCCCGCCGCGATCGTGTAGCTCGAAGAGTCCATGGTGCTCGAAGCCGATGCGGCGCCCGCGGTCGGGGTGGTCGTGGTGGTCGTCGTCGTGGTCGAGCTGCCGGGCACCGAGCGACCCGGCGGCATCGTCGGAGCGCCGTTGCGGTGCACTGGGTTCGTGCTGCTGCCGCTTCCCGTCGAGCCGCTTCCCGTCGAGCCGCTGCCGGTCCCGCCGGTGCTCGTGGTGGTCGAGCCGCTGCCGCTACCGGTCGTATCCGGCGTGGCGCTCGCCGCGGCGATGCCGAACTTCATCGCGGCATCTCCCGCCTCGGCCGCGCCCACGTCGGGCGCCGCGCCGTTGAAGTGGTCGTTGAAGTTCGCGATGCGCTTGCCCTGGTCGTAGCCCGGCGT
>DATNGJ010000060.1:0-14998 GCA_035605915.1 Usitatibacter sp. | reverse complement strand
CGCTGCCGTCGTCGGGCGTGATGAACCCGTAACCCTTCGCGTCATTGAACCACTTCACAGTTCCGGTTGCCATGCGATTGCTTGCCTCTTGTTAAACGGGTGGAGTCCCGCACATTGTTCGGATCCAGGCCCCGCACGTCTAAAAAAGGCGATGCGAAATGCTTGAAACCAAACTCCAAGGCGCTTTTTACGCGGGGTCCCCGGGAGTGTCAATAGCGTCCGCGAGGGGCTTCCGGGACGCGTTGCGGCGCACCAAAACGCCGATGAACGGCACGCCCAAGCGCTTGAAGGGTCTTGAAAAAGCCCTCCCGATTGTCCATATTGACTGCTGAGATCGTTCCACCCGAGAGGGATCCGGAGGTTCACCGCGTTGAGCGTCCTCCCATCTGCGCCATGGCCGAAAAACCCAGCGGCTCCACGCTCACCAAGCCGAGCGAGACCCAGACAAAGCCGCCGCCGATGTACCAGGTCGTCATGTACAACGACGACTACACGCCGATGGAATTCGTAGTCGAGGTCCTGCAGTTGTTCTTCGCCCTGCCGCGGGAACGGGCTACCCAGATCATGCTCAAAGTTCATACGGAGGGGCGAGGCGTCTGCGGCATCTATCCGAGGGATGTCGCCTCGAGCAAGGTCGAACAGGTCACTGCATATTCGCGCCAACACCAGCATCCGCTGCAGTGCGCGATGGAGGAAACATGATTGCCCAGGAGTTGGAAGTCAGTCTTCATATGGCGTTCGTCGAGGCGCGCCAGAAGCGCCACGAGTTCATCACCGTGGAGCACCTGCTGCTCGCGCTGTGCGACAACCCCTCCGCGTCGGAGGTGTTGAAGGCCTGCGCGGCGAAGATCGACGAGCTGAAGAAGGCGCTCTCCGACTTCGTGATGCAGCACACGCCGACGGTCGCCGGCACCGGCGAGGTGGATACGCAGCCCACGCTCGGCTTCCAGCGCGTCATCCAGCGCGCCATCCTGCACGTGCAATCGTCCGGCAAGAAGGAGGTGACCGGAGCCAACGTCCTCGTCGCGATCTACGGCGAGAAGGATTCGCACGCGGTCTACTTCCTCCACCAGCAGGGCGTCTCGCGCCTGGACGTGGTGAACTACATCTCCCACGGCATCACCAAGAGCCCGCAGGCGCCCGGCGCGCGCGAGGAGGGCGAGGCCGAGGGCGAGGCCCCCGAGACGCAATCCGGCGGCGCGCTCGAGAGCTTCACGCAGAACCTCAACCAGCTCGCGATCGACGGCAAGATCGACCCGCTCATCGGCCGCGAGTCGGAGCTCGAGCGCGTGGTGCAGATCCTCTGCCGCCGGCGCAAGAACAACCCGCTCCTGGTGGGCGAGGCGGGCGTGGGCAAGACCGCGATCGCCGAGGGCCTCGCCAAGCGCATCATCGACAGCCAGGTGCCGGAGATCCTCGCCAAGGCGCAGGTGTACGCGCTCGACATGGGCGCGCTCCTCGCGGGCACCAAGTACCGCGGCGACTTCGAGCAGCGCCTGAAGGCGGTGCTGAAGCAGCTCGTGGACAACCCCAACGCGATCCTCTTCATCGACGAGATCCACACGCTCATCGGCGCGGGCAGCGCCTCGGGCGGCACGCTCGACGCGTCCAACCTGCTCAAGCCCGCGCTTTCCTCGGGCGCGCTCAAGTGCATCGGCGCGACCACGTACAACGAGTACCGCGGCATCTTCGAGAAGGACCATGCGCTCTCCCGCCGCTTCCAGAAAGTGGACGTGAACGAGCCCTCCATCCAGGAGACGGTCGAGATCCTGCGCGGCCTCAAGTCGCGCTTCGAGCTGCACCATGGCGTGAAGTACACCGCCAACGCGCTCACCACCGCCGCGGAGCTCTCGGCGCGCTACATCAACGACCGGCATCTCCCGGACAAGGCGATCGACGTGATCGACGAGGCCGGGGCGCTGCAGCGCATCCTGCCCAAGTCGAAGCAGAAGAAAGTGATCGGCAAGCCCGAGATCGAGGAGATCGTCTCCAAGATCGCGCGCGTGCCGACGCGCAACGTCTCGAACGACGACCGCAGCGCCCTCAAGAACCTCGACCGCGACCTCAAGGCCACGGTGTTCGGCCAGGACAAGGCGATCGACGCGCTCTCGGCGGCGATCAAGATGGCGCGGAGCGGCCTCGGCAACCCGCAGAAGCCGGTCGGCTGCTTCCTCTTCTCCGGTCCCACGGGCGTCGGCAAGACCGAGGTCGCGCGCCAGCTCGCGTTCATCATGGGCGTGGAGCTCATCCGCTTCGACATGTCCGAGTACATGGAGCGCCACGCCGTCTCGCGCCTCATCGGCGCGCCTCCCGGCTACGTCGGCTTCGACCAGGGCGGCCTCCTCACGGAGGCCATCACCAAGCACCCGTACTCGGTGCTGCTGCTCGACGAGATCGAGAAGGCGCATCCGGACATCTTCAACATCCTGCTGCAGGTGATGGACCATGGCACCCTCACCGACAACAACGGGCGCAAGGCCGACTTCCGCAACGTGGCGATCGTCATGACCACCAACGCGGGCGCCGAGGGCCTGTCGAAGAACGCCATGGGCTTCACCCAGCAGCGCATGGCGGGCGACGAGATGGCCGAGATCAAGCGCCTCTTCACGCCGGAGTTCCGCAACCGCCTGGACGCGATCATCTCGTTCAATCCGCTCGACGAGAACATCATCCTGCGCGTGGTGGACAAGTTCCTCATGCAGCTCGAGTCGCAGCTCTCCGAGAAGAAGGTCGAGGCGATCTTCACCGAGAACCTCAAGAAGTACCTCGCGAAGAACGGCTTCGATCCGCAGATGGGCGCGCGCCCCATGGCGCGCCTCATCCAGGACACCATCCGCCGCGCGCTCGCCGACGAGCTGCTCTTCGGCAAGCTCTCCGCGGGCGGCCGGGTGACCATCGACGTGGACGAGAACGGCCAGGTCATCCTGGACATCGCCCAGTCGGATGCGCAGCCCGCGGAGCCGGTGGAATCGACCTGACGCGGCTTGCGCCGAAACCGGGAAACGCCCGCCGCGAGCGGGCGTTTTCTTTTTTCGTTTTGGATGGGGTTGCGCTATCCTTGCGTCGTCCCCCGCGGAGGCGTTCTCCATCGAACTGCGCGTCGCCCGTAGCATCGTTGCCGGGCTCGCCCTCGCCGGCGCCGCGAGCCCCTTCGCGCAGTCGCCCTCCGCTCCGCGTTTCGCCGCTCCCAACCTCACTCCCGCCGGCGTCCGTGCGCTCGCCGCCAACTGCGCGCAATGCCATGGCACGGACGGTCACCCCGCGCCCGGGTCGGTCCTCCCCGCGCTCGCCGGGAGCGATGCGCACGCGCTCGCAAAGGCGCTCCTCGACTTCAAGGCGGGCCGCGTGCGGGCGACGGTGATGGACCAGGTCGCGAAGGGCTACAGCGACGCCGAGATCGCGGCGCTCGCGGATTATTTCGCGGCCCGCGGTCGTTAACCCGGCATGGACGCGAGACGGCGGGCGATCCTTGCGGCAGGGGCGGCCGGCGTGCTCGCGGCGGCGGCCGGCTGCGCCTCGTCCGTGCGGGCCGATCGGAAGTCGCGCGTGGTGGTGGTGGGCGGAGGCTACGGCGGGGCGACGGCGGCGAAGTACCTGCGGCTCCTCGATCCGTCGATCGACGTCGTGCTGGTCGAGCCGCGCGAGGCGTTCGTCGCATGCCCCGGCTCGAACCGCGTGATCGGCGGCTTCCGTACGCTCGCCGACATCACCACCTCCTACACCGCGCTCGAGCGCAGCCACGGCGTGCGCGTGGTTCGCGACCGGGCGAGCGCCATCGACGCGGCACGGCGCGAGGTGCGGCTCGAGCGCGGCGCCTCGATCGGCTTCGACCGCGCGATCGTCTCGCCCGGCATCGAGCCCATGTGGGGCGAGATTCCGGCGTTGCAGGATCCGGCGGTGCGCGCGCGTGTGCCGGTCGCGTGGGAAGCGGGCCCCCAGACGCTGGAGCTTCGCCGCCGGCTCGAGGCGATGCCCGACGGCGGCACCTTCGTGATCGCCATTCCCGAGACGCCGTTCCGCTGCGCTCCGGCGCCCTACGAGCGCGCGTGCCAGGCGGCGGCCTACTTCCAGCGCGCCAAGCCGCGCGCGCGGATCGTGATCGCCGATGCCAACGGCGAGATCGCCTCCGAGGCGGGGCTGTTCCACCGCGCCTGGTCGGAGCTCTACGCCGGCATGATCGATTACCGGCCGAACAGCCGCGCCGTCGATGTGGACGTCGCGACCGGCACGGTGAAGCTCGAGCTCGAGGACGTGAAGGGCGACGTGCTGAACGTCCTCCCGCCCGTGAAGGCCGCCGCCGTCGCCGATCCCTTCATCACGGCCAACGGCCGCTGGTGCGAGGTGGACTGGCTCACCTACGAATCGGTCGCCGCGCGCGGCGTGCACATCCTCGGCGACGCGCTGCAGCACGCGCCGGTGATGGCGAAGTCGGGCCACATGGCGAACGCGCAGGCGAAGGTGTGCGCGGCCGCGGTGGTCGCGCTGCTGCGCGGCAACGCGCCCAATGCCTCGCCCACGCTCGGCAACGCCTGCTACACGTGGTTCTCGGACAAGCTCGCAGCGCACGTCGCCACCGTGCACAAGTACGACACCGCCGAGCGCACCATGAAGTCGGTGCCGGGCGCGGGCGGCGTCTCGCCCATGATGAACGAGCGCGACGCCCTCTACGCCGAGGAATGGACGCGCAACATCACCGCGGACAGCTTCGCATGAGCGCCGCGCGCCGCCGCGTCCTCATCCTCTTCCCCGACGAGTGGGACCTCGCCGCGGCTTCGCACCCGCGCGTCACGGCGCGCTACGAGCTCCACTACGAGGGCTTCGACCTCTTCCGCTTCCCCGACAACCTGCGGCTCTTCACCTTCGATGCCCTGGCGTTCGTCGATCGCGTGGCGCGGCGCTATGCGCGCATCGGCGTCGACGCCGTGACGAGCTCCGACGACCAGTTCGGCCCGTTCCTCGCCTCGCTCGTCGCGCAGCGCCTGGGCCTGCCGCATACGCCGGTGGAGGCGGTGGTGCGGATCCAGCACAAGTACCACGCGAGGTGCGCGTTCGAGCGCATCGCCCCGGAGGCGAACACGCGCTTCGGCCTCCTGCCGCGCCGCTTCGATTCTCCGGACGAGGTGCCGCTCCCGTTCCCGTTCTACGTGAAGCCGGCGAAGGCGGCGTTCTCGGTCCTCGCGCGGCGCGTGGATTCGTTCGAGGAGCTCGCCCGCCACGCCGCGTTCGGGATGCTCGAGCGCTCCATCATCGAGTGCCTGGTGCGCCCGTTCGCCGACGTCATGCGCGCGCACACCTCGTTCGAAGAGGGTCCGTTCAGCATGGTGTGCGAGGAGATCGCGCGCGGCGCGCAGGTGACCGCGAACGGCTACGTGCGGCGCGGCGAGGTGACCATGCTCGGCACGGTGGACTCGGTGATGTACCCGGGCACCGACCATTTCCGCCGCTTCCAGTATCCGTCCTCGCTCGAGGCGTCGCAGCTCGAGCGGGTGGAATCGCTCGCGGCACGCCTGGTGCGCGGCATGGGCCTCTCGCACGGCATGTTCAACGTGGAGATGCGAATCGACCCGGTGAGCGGCGCGCCGCGCGTGATCGAGATCAACCCGCGCGCCGCGGGACAGTTCTACGATCTCTTCGAGCGCGTCGACGGCTACAACCTGTTCGAGGCGCTGCTCGAGCTCGAGTGCGGCGAGGAGCCGGCCGTGCGCCGCCGGGAGGGAGGCGACCGCGTCGCGGCGAGCTTCGTGCTGCGCGACTTCGCCGGCGCGGGCCTCGCGCGCTGGCCCTCGCGCGAGGAGATCGCACGCCTGCGCGCGCGCCATCCCGACACGCACCTCATGGTCTACCCCAAGCGCGGGCCGGACCTCGCGCGCGAGATGAAGTGGCTGGGAAGCTATCGCTACGGCGTGTTCAACGCGGGCGGCGCAAGCGTCGAGGAGATCCTCGCGCGCTTCCAGGCGCTCTGCGGCGAGATCGACTTCCACCCCGTTGGCCGCCTGCTCGATGCGGAGCCGCGCCCGGCGCTCCTCGGAGACGACTGAGCGCTCCAGGCGCGCGCCGCGGCTCGACGGCGACGGGGCGCTTCAGAGGCGCCCGGCGGGCTCCACCCAGTCGGGATCGTAGGCGGGATGGACGAGCGCGGTGAGCACGTGGTCGCGCCACGCGCCGTCGATGAAGAGATAGTCGCGCGCGAGACCCTCGCGGCGGAAGCCCAGGTGCGCGAGCACGCGGGCGCTTCGCTCGTTCTCGGGGCGGTAGTTCGCCATGATGCGATGCAGCCTGAGCTCGGCGAACGCGAACGCGTTGGTGGCGCGCAGCGCCTCGGTCATGAGGCCCTGCCCCTGGCGCGCGCGCGCGATCTGGTAGCCGAGGTGGCAGGCCTGGAACGGCCCGCGCACGATGTTGGTGTAGTTGCACGTGCCGAGGATCGGTCCGTCGGGCGGTCCCTTGTCCTGCATCACGAAGCGTGCCGAGCGCCCCGCGTGGTATTCCTCGACGGCGATCGCGAGGCGCTCGCGCCAGAACGAGGCGGTGAAGAACGACGGCGTGCACGGCGGCGACCAGCGGTCCAGGTGCCCCTCGAAGTTCTCCTGGAGGAAGCGCGCCATCGCGCTCTCCATCCCGGGGCGCGCGAGGCGCACCGCGAGGCGCGCGGTCTCCATCTCCGGGAGCGCGCCCGCCATGCGCGCGATCGACGTCAGGCCGCGAAGACCCGCCATTGCTGCGGCCACATCTCCATGGGCGCGCGCTTGAAGCCGCTCTTCGCGTACTGGTGCCAGCGGCCGACCACGAACGCGATGATGGCGTTCGCGTAGGCGTTCACGTCCCAGTCGGCGGGAAGGGCGGCTGCCGTGACCGCGAGGCGCGCGCTCTGGCGCAGGCTCGCCTCGAGCCGGTCGACCAGCTGGTTCACGCGCGCCTGCAGGCGCTCGTCCTCGTTCACCAGCGCGTCGCCGATCAGCACGCGCGTCATGCCCGGGTTCTTCTGCGCGAAGCCGAGGAGGGTGGTGACCGTCGCCTCGATCTGCTTCATCGCGTCCTTCTCCTCGACCTGGATCTTGTTCACGAGGGTGAAGACGGTCTGCTCGATGAACTCGATGAGCCCCTCGAACATCTGCGCCTTGCTCGAGAAATGCCGGTAGAGGGCGGCCTCGGAGACCTCGAGTCGCGCGGCGAGGAGCGCGGTGGTGATGCGCTCTCCCTTGGGATCCTCGAGCATCGCCGCGAGGGTCTGCAGGATCTGCGCCTTGCGCTCCCCGGTCTTCGCCATCTTGTTCCTTCTCCCCCTGGTGTCGGCGCCGCCGCCCGTTTTTCGCTCTGGAGAAGGGCGGGAGGCGAATGTTACCATTAGGTTTTCCCGATCGTGCAGCGAACTGCCCGACGACGAGACCCATATGGCAGGCCACAGCAAGTGGGCGAACATCCAGCACCACAAGGGTCGCCAGGATGCGAAGCGGGGCAAGATCTTCACGCGGCTGATCAAGGAAATCACGGTGGCGGCGCGCATGGGCGGGGGGGATCCCGACATGAACCCGCGCCTTCGGCTCGCGGTCGACAAGGCGACCGAGCAGAACATGCCGAAGGACAACATCGAGCGCGCCATCAAGCGCGGCACGGGCGGCCTGGACGGCGCGAACTACGAGTCGATCCGCTACGAAGGCTACGGCCCCGCGGGCGCCGCGGTGATCGTCGACACGCTCACCGACAACCGCACGCGCACCGTGGCCGAGGTGCGCCACGCCTTTTCGAAATACGGCGGCAACATGGGCTCCGAGGGCTCGGTCGCGTTCCTCTTCAAGCATTGCGGACAGCTCCTCTACGCGCCCGGCACCGACGAGGACAAGCTCATGGAGGCCGCGCTCGAGGCCGGCGCGCAGGACGTCGTCGCGAACGACGACGGCTCGCTCGAGGTGCTCACGGCGCCCCACGATTTCAGCGCGGTCAAGGCCGCGCTCGAGAAGGCCGGCTTCAAGGCGGAGCTCGCCGAGGTGACGATGAAGCCCGCCAGCGAGACCGGGATGTCGGGTGAGGACTCGGCGAAGATGCAGAAGCTCCTGGACGCGCTCGAATCGCTCGACGACGTGCAGGGGGTCTACACCACGGCGGCGATCGACGCGACGTGACCGCCATCCTCGAGGCGCTGCTGCTCGACGTGCCCGAGGAGGTCGGCACCGAGCGGCTGGTGCTGCGCGCGACGCGCGCCGGCATGGGATCGACGGTGGCCGAGGCGGTGCGCGAGTCGCGCAAGGAGCTCGAGCGCTGGATGGCCTGGGCGCGCAACGCGCGCTCGGTGGCCGAATCGGAACGCCATTGCCGCGAGATGCAGCTGCGCTGGTACGCGCGCGAGGAGTTCGACTTCTGCTTCCATCGCCGCTCCGACGGCGTGCTGGTCGGCAAGGGCGGCCTGCACACGATCGACTGGGCGGTGCCGAAGTTCGAGATCGGCTACTGGATCCGCAGCTCCTGCGCGCGCCAGGGCCTCGCGACGGAAGCGACCCTCGCCCTGGTCGAGCTCGCGGCGAGGCGGCTGGGCGCGAACCGCGTCGAGATCGCCTCCGACGCGCGCAACGCGGCGAGCCGCCGCGTCGCCGAGAAGAGCGGCTTCGAGCTGGAGGGCATCCGGCGCTCGAGCCGCCGCGATGCCCAGGGCAAGCTCGCCGATTCGTGCCTGTACGCGCGGGTCTTCGCGTGAGCGCGATCCGCATCCTGGGCATCGATCCGGGACTGGGCATCACCGGCTACGGCGTGATCGAGAAGGAGCGCGGCGTGCTGCGCTACGTCGCGAGCGGCCGGGTGCGCTCGAACGACGCGCTGCCGCTCGCCGAGCGCCTCTCGACGATCCTCGAAGGGCTTTCGCAAGTGATCGCGGGCTATCATCCATCGGAATGCGCGGTGGAGAAGGTGTTCGTCAACGTGAATCCCCGGTCGACGTTGCTGCTCGGACAGGCGCGCGGCGCGGCGATCTGCGCCGCGGTGCTCGCGCGGCTGCCGGTCGCCGAATACACGGCGCTCCAGGTGAAGCAGGCGGTGGTGGGCCTGGGACATGCACGCAAGGAGCAGGTGCAGGAGATGGTGAAGCGGCTGCTGAAGCTCCCCGGAGCGCCCGGGGCGGACGCCTCCGACGCGCTCGCCTGCGCGATCTGCCACGCCCACGGCGGCATGGGCCTGGGCGCGATCGCCACCGCCGGCCGGCGCGTGCGCGCGGGGCGCATCGCGTGAGCGCGCCGTCTTTCCGGAGCGACACATGATCGGCCGCATCCAGGGCGTGCTCACCGAGAAGAACCCGCCGCAGGTCGTCGTGGTCACCCACGGCGTGGGCTACGAGATCGACGTGCCGATGAGCACGTTCTATCACCTGCCGCGCACCGGTGAGGCGGTGGAGCTCCTCACCCACCTCGTGGTGCGCGAGGACGCGCACCTGCTCTTCGGCTTCCTCACCGCCGGCGAGCGCGGGGCGTTCCGCCAACTCCTCAAGGTGAGCGGCGTGGGTCCGAAGGTCGCGCTCGCCGTGCTCTCCGGCCTCTCGGTCGAGGACCTCGCCGCCGCGATCGCCGCGCAGGACGCGGCGCGCCTCACGAAGGTGCCGGGCATCGGCAAGAAGACCGCGGAGCGCCTCGTGCTCGAGCTGCGCGACAAGCTTCCGGTCGCGGGCGGCAGCGCGCGCGCGGAAGCGGCTCCGGCGCGCGGCGACGTGGTGAATGCGCTGCTCGCCCTTGGCTATAATGACCGCGAGGCGCAGGCGGCGGTGAAGCAGCTGCCGGCGGAGCTCGCGCTGGCGGAGGCGATCCGCCACGCGCTGAAGCATCTCGCCAGGACGTGATGGAATTCTCGTGATCGAAGCGGACCGCCTCATCTCGCCCGGCAGCGCCTCGCCGCAGGAAGAAGGCGAGGAGCGGGCGCTGCGCCCGCGCGAGCTCGCCGAATACGTCGGGCAGGCCAAGATCCGCGAGCAGCTCGCGATCTTCATCACCGCCGCGAGGAACCGCAAGGAAGCGCTCGACCATGCGCTCCTCTTCGGCCCGCCGGGCCTCGGCAAGACCACGCTCGCCCACATCATCGCGCGCGAGATGGGCGTGAACCTCAAGCAGACCTCCGGGCCGGTGCTCGAGCGCGCGGGCGACCTCGCCGCGATCCTCACCAACCTCGAGCCCAACGACGTGCTGTTCATCGACGAGATCCATCGCCTCTCGCCGGTGGTCGAGGAGATCCTCTATCCGGCGCTCGAGGACTACCAGATCGACATCATGATCGGCGAGGGGCCGGCGGCGCGCTCGGTGAAGCTCGACCTGCCGCCCTTCACGCTGGTGGGCGCCACCACGCGCGCCGGCATGCTCACCAATCCGCTGCGCGACCGCTTCGGCATCGTCGCGCGGCTCGAGTTCTATGCGCCCGAGGAGCTCACGCTCATCGTGCGCCGCTCCGCGCGGCTCCTCGGCATCGCGATCGAGGACGGCGGCGCGCTCGAGATCGCGCGGCGCTCGCGCGGCACCCCGCGCATCGCCAACCGGCTGCTGCGCCGCGTGCGCGATTTCGCCGAGGTGAAGTTCACCGGCCAGGTGACCGCGGACATCGCCGACCAGGCGCTGCGCATGCTCGACGTGGACGCCATCGGGCTCGACCTCATGGACCGCAAGCTCCTCGCCGCGGTGATCGAGAAGTTCGCGGGCGGCCCGGTGGGCGTGGAGAACCTCGCCGCGGCGATCGGCGAGGAGCGCGACACGATCGAGGACGTGCTGGAGCCGTTCCTCATCCAGCAGGGCTATTTGCAGCGCACGCCGCGCGGCCGCATGGCCACGGCGCTCGCCTGGCGCCACCTCGGCCTCGCGGAGCCGCGCCCGGGCGGAGCGCGCGACCTCTTCGATCCCGCCGGCCCCGGCGAAGCCGCGCCGTGAGCCGCATCGCCACGCGGCCGAGCCTGCAACCCGAGCTCTTCGCCTATTCGTTTCCAGTCCGCGTGTACTACGAGAATACCGATGCGGGCGGCGTCGTGTACCACGCCGAGTACCTCAAGTTCCTCGAGCGCGCGCGCACCGAATGGCTGCGCCACCTGGGCTTCGACCACCAGGGGCTCGCGCGGAGCCACGGCGTGTCGCTGGTCGTCACCTCGCTCGCGATCGACTACGTGAAGCCCGCGCGGCTCGACGACACCATCGCCGTGGGCGTGCAGCTGGAATCGCTCGGCAAGGCGCGCTGCGTCTTCGCGCAGGAGATCCGCCGCGAGGACGAGATCCTGGTGCGCGCGAAGGTCACGGTCGCCTGCGTCGCCGGCGATGCGATGAAGCCCGCGGAAATCCCCGAACCCCTGCGCCGCAAGATGGAAGCGGCCATTTGAGAGCCAAGCGCCGATGATCGTGAGCCACGACCTGAACATCCTCTCCATGATCCTCAACGCGAGCGTCGTGGTGAAGTTCGTGATGGGCCTGCTGCTGTGCGCCTCGATGCTCTCGTGGACCTACATCTTCATGAAGATCTTCGGCATCCGGCGCGCGCGCCGCGAGGCCGATACCTTCGAGCGCGAGTTCTGGAGCGGCTCGGACCTGGTCGGCCTCTACCAGCGCGCCTCCAGCGGGCGCTATCCCTCCTCGGGCATGGAGCGCGTCTTCGAGGCGGGCTTCAAGGAGTTCCTCAAGCTCAAGGGCCGCGCCGGGTCCGACATCTCCGCGCTGCTGGACGGCACGCGCCGCGCCATGAAGGCGACCTACCAGCGGGAGATGGACACCCTCGAATCGCACCTGGACTTCCTCGCGACGGTGGGCTCGGTGAGCCCGTACATCGGCCTATTCGGCACGGTGTGGGGCATCATGAACGCGTTCCGCGGCCTGTCGAACGTCGCGCAGGCGACGCTCGCGCAGGTCGCGCCCGGCATCGCGGAGGCGCTCGTCGCCACCGCCATGGGCCTCTTCGCCGCCATTCCCGCGGTGATCGCCTACAACCGCTTCAGCCACGACATCGACCGCCTCGCGATCCGCTACGAGACCTTCATGGAGGAGCTGCAGAACATCCTCCAGCGCCAGGCGCACGTCCCGGAGCGCGACATGGCCGCCACCGTGGCGCAGCGTCCGCGATGAGGGTCGGCCGCTCCTCCCGCCGCAACCGGCGCGCCATGGCCGAGATCAACGTCGTGCCCTACATCGACGTGATGCTCGTGCTGCTCATCATCTTCATGGTCGCCGCACCGCTCATCAATCCCGGGCAGATCGACCTGCCGCAGGTCGGCCAGCGGCTCGACCCGGCGGTGGCGCCGATGGAGGTGCGCGTGCGCCCGAACGGCGACCTCGCGCTGGTGGACCGCACGCGCGGCACGGACGAGCTGCGGGTCAATCGGGGCCAGCTGCTCGACCTGGTGCGCAAGGCGCAGCAGGCCCATCCCGACCAGGCCGTGGTCATCGCCGGCGACCGCAAGGTGGAATACGAGGAAGTGATCCAGGTACTGGACCTGCTGCAGCAGGGGCACGTGAAGCGCGTGGGCCTGCTCGCGCGGCCGGCCGCGGCGCAATGAGGACGGAGCCGATGGACCGGCCGGGCGCGCTGCAGAAGCGCCGGCAACCCGGGCGGATGCGCGCGATCGTGCTGGCGGTGATCGTGCACGCGCTCTTCTTCGCGCTCATCGTGTTCGGCGTGCGCTGGCAGAACAAGCCGACGCCGCCCGTCTCCGCCGACCTCTGGAGCAAGCTGCCCGTGCCCCACAAAGCCGCGCCGCCGCCCCCGCCACCGAAGCCGCAGCCGGCGCCCCCCAAGCCGCAGCCCGCCCCGCAGCCCACGCCGGCGAAGCCGGCCCCCCCGCAGGTGAACAATTTCGGCCCCACGCCGCCCGAGGCCGAGATCGCCGAGAATCGCAAGCGCCATGAGCAGCTCCAGAAGCAGCGCGAGGAGCAGGCGAAGCTCGCGCAGCAGCGCGAGGAGGAGGCGCGCCAGAAAAAGGCGCAGGAGGAGGCCGCGCAAAAGAAGGCCGAGCAGGAGGCCGCGAAGAAGAAAGCCCAGGAAGCCGCGCGCAAGAAACGCGAGGAGGAGGAGAAGCGCCTCGCCGAGCAGATCGCGAAGGCGGAGCAGGCGGACCGGGAGCGCCAGGCGGCCGCCACCGCCCGCCAGATGGCGATTCAAAGCTGGGTGGACAAAATCAAGGCTAAAATCCTGAATCGGGCCATCGTGCCGGACACGGTGCCCACCGGGGCGGAGGTCGCGGTCGAGATCCACATCCTCCCGGGGGGCGACGTGCTCGACATCGCCGTGACGCGCAGTACGAGCCCCACGTACAGCGCGGCGATCGAGCGGGCGATCCGCAGTGCCGCCCCGCTCCCGGTACCGGCCCCCGACTCGGACCTTTTTCCCGAATTCCGCGACCTCAACCTCAACTTCCGGCATGAACGCTAGCCGCATTCCATTCCGCATCCTCGTCGCCGGGCTCGCGCTCTTCGCCGCGCTCGGCGCCCGCGCGCAGCTCACCATCGACATCACGACCAACGGCGCGCGCCAGATCCCGATCGCCGTGGTCCCCATGGCGGGCGAAGCGGGACAACCGCAGTCGGTGAGCCAGGTGGTGGGCGCCGACCTCGCACGGACCGGCCTCTTCAAGCTGGTGGATCCCTCGGGCGTCACGCCGCAGCCCACGGAGCCCTCGGAGGTGAACTTCGCCGACTGGACCACGCGCAACGCCGCTGCGCTGGTGATCGGCAAGATCGAGCCCTCCGCCGACGGCCGCCTCGAGGTGCGCTTCCGGCTCTTCGACGTCACCAAGCAATCGCAGCTCGCGAGCTACTCGTACGTGGTGACGCCGCAGCAGCTGCGCGCCACCGCGCACCGCATCGCCGACGTGATCTACGAGAAGCTCACCGGCGACAAGGGCGTCTTCTCGACCAAGATCGCCTACGTCGTGAAGCGCGGCGAGCGCTACGAGCTGCAGGTGGCGGACGCGGACGGCTACAACGCGCAGTCGATCCTCGCCTCGAACGAGCCGATCATGTCGCCCTCCTGGTCGCCGGACGGCAGCCGCATCGCCTACGTCTCGTTCGACCGCAAGAAGCCGATGGTGGTGGTGCAGAACCTCGCCGAGGGAACGACCAAGGTGGTCGCGAACTTCCGCGGCAACAACAGCGCGCCGGCGTGGTCGCCCGACGGGCGCTTCCTCCTCGTCGCGCTCTCCAAGGACGGGCTCACGCAGGTCTACCGCATCCCGGCCGCGGGCGGCACCCCGCAGCGGCTCACCGACTCGAGCGACATCGACACGCAGGCGACCTTCTCGCCCGACGGCCAGTGGATCGCGTTCACCTCGGACCGGGGCGGCACGCCGCAGCTCTACCGCATGCCGGCCTCCGGCGGGCCGGCGCAGCGCCTCACGTTCG
The DNA here is from genome assembly GCA_035605915.1 of Usitatibacter sp. Taxonomy (GTDB): domain Bacteria; phylum Pseudomonadota; class Gammaproteobacteria; order Burkholderiales; family Usitatibacteraceae; genus Usitatibacter. The sequence goes on along the minus strand of DATNGJ010000060.1, from coordinate 662 downwards.
ACGGCAACTACAACGTCGGACCGCGCTTCAGCCCGGACGGCAAGTACCTCGCGTTCGTGCAGCGCGACGGCGGCCGCTACCACATCGCATCCCTCGAGCTCGCCACCGGCCAGGTGCTCACGCTCACCGACGGCACGCTCGACGATTCGCCCACGTACGCGCCCAACGGTAAGATGATCCTCTACGAGGCGCAGGTCGGCGGTCGTGGGCAGCTCGCCGCGGTGTCCAGCGACGGACGCGTGCGGCAGCGGCTCACCTCCTCGGCCGGCGACGTACAGGACCCCGCGTGGGGACCGATGCCTACCAACTGAACGGGACACAGAATCCCGACCCGTCCTGCCTCAACCATCCCAAGCAAAGGAGATTCGCCAAATGAAGAACATTGCTGTCTACCTCGGCATCGCCATCCTCGCAGCCGCGTGCGCGAGCGAGACGCCGAAGAACAACGCGCCGGTCACGGAGGGCGGCAAGAGCACGGGGCCGACCGCGAGCGAGGGCACCTCGAGCACGACGCCCAACCAGGCGTCCAACGTCGAGGGCAATCCGCTGCACGACCCGAACAACATCCTCTCGAAGCGCAGCGTCTACTTCGACTTCGACTCGAACGTCGTGAAGGACGAGTACCGGCCGCTGGTGCAGGCGCATGCGCGCTACATGGTCGA
>DATNGJ010000059.1:0-37946 GCA_035605915.1 Usitatibacter sp. | reverse complement strand
GGACCTGCTGCGGTTCTACGCCGAGGAGGAGTTCAGCGTGCGCGACATGCTGCGTCCGGCGGTGTTCGTCCCGGAGGCCAAGCGGCTCAACGTGCTCCTCAAGGAGTTCCGCGCGAACCGCAACCACATCGCGATCGTGGTGGACGAGTACGGCGGCGTCTCGGGCCTCGTCACCATCGAGGACGTGATCGAGCAGATCGTGGGCGACATCGAGGACGAGTACGACTTCGACGAGACCGAGGACAACATCCTCGTCGACCGCAGCGGCCGCTACCGCGTGAAGGCGGTGACCGAGATCGGCGACTTCAACGAGCGCTTCGGCACGGATTTCTCGGACGAGGACTACGACACCGTGGGCGGCCTCGTCGTGGGCCGCTTCGGCCGGCTTCCGAAGCGCGGCGAGTCGATCACCATCGAGGGATTCAACTTCCAGGTGCTGCGCGCCGACAGCCGCAAGGTGCACTCGCTCCTCGTCGAGAAGCCGAAGGAGCCGCAGCAGTGATGGGCGCATCCGCGGCGTCGCCGGCGCGCCCGGCGGCCCGCGTCGTCGCGGCGGGACTGCTCGCTCCGCTCGCCGCCGGCGCGCTTTGCGTCTTCGCCTTCGCGCCGTTCTACGCCTGGCCGGTGGCGATCGTCTCGCTCGCGGTGCTCTTCGCCACGTGGGCGCTCGCCGGATCGCCGCGCCAGGCCTGGCTCTCCGGTTATGCGTTCGGGCTGGGCGAATTCCTCGCGGGCGTCTCGTGGGTCTACGTGAGCCTGCACGATTTCGGCGGGATGCCGGCGATCCTCGCGGCGATCGCGGCCTTCGCATTCGCCGCCTATCTCGCGCTCTTCGCGGCCTTTGCCGGGTGGCTCGCGGTGCGCTGGGGCGGCGCCTCGCGCGCTCGCCGCCTCGCGCTCGCCGTGCCCGCCTACGTCGCGTTCGAGTGGCTGCGCGGCACGCTCTTCACCGGATTCCCGTGGCTCGACACGGGCACCTCGCAGGCGCCCGCGAGCCCGCTCGCCGGCTTCGCGCCATGGCTCGGCACCTATGGCGTGTCGCTCGCCGTGTGCGCGGCGGCCGCGCTCCTCGTGGCGCTCGTGCTGTCGCGCGCCCACGCGCGGGCCCGGTTCCACCTGCTGCTCGCGCTCGCCGCGCTGTTCCTCGCGGGCGGCCTCGCGCGTCGGCCGCAATGGACCGAGCCCGCCGGACCACCGGTCCGGGTCGCGCTGCTGCAGGGCAACGTCGCGCAGGAGATCAAGTGGCGCGAGGAGGTGCGCACGCGCACGCTCCTCGAATACCGCCGCATGATCCTCGACGCGAACGCGAAGGTGGTGGTGACGCCCGAGACGGCGCTGCCCGCGTTCCTCGACCAGCTTCCCGGCGATTACGTGGAGAGCCTGCTGGAGGACGCGCATCGCAAGGGCAAGGATCTCCTGCTCGGCACGGTGGAACGCGTCGTCCACGGCCGCGAATACGAGTACTACAACAGCCTCGTGCGCCTGACCGGGCAACCGCTCGAGTCGTACCGCAAGCGCCACCTCGTGCCCTTCGGCGAGTTCATCCCGCCGGGCTTCGGGTGGGTGCTGAACATCCTCCACATTCCGATGAGCGACTTCTCGCGCGGCGCCGCGGCGCAGGTCCTCGACGCGGGCGGAACGCGCTTCGGGGTCGCGATCTGCTACGAGGACATGTACGGCGAGGAAGTGATCGACTCGCTGCCCGCCGCGCAGGTGCTCGTGAACGTGAGCAACGACGCGTGGTTCGGGCACTCGCTCGAGCCGGAGCAGCACCTGCAGGCCTCGCAGATGCGCGCCCTGGAGACCGGGCGCTGGATGGTGCGCGCGACGAACACCGGGGTCACCGCCGCGATCGACGAGCACGGCCGCGTGGTCTCCCGCCTTCCGGATTACACGCAAGGCACGCTCTACGCGGATGTCGTGCCGCGCGAAGGTATGACCCCGTACGCGAGGACCGGGAACCTGCCGGTGCTCGCGATCGTCGCCGCACTCCTCTTCGCCGGCTTTCGGAAGAGACCGCGAGCGTAGCCACGGCGGCGGGGCGCGCTCCCCTATAATTCGAGCTTTCCGCCGCCGCTCCGCGATGCTCACCTTCCAGCAACTGGTCCTTCGCCTCCAGGAATACTGGGACCGTCAGGGTTGCGCCATCCTGCAGCCCTACGACATGGAGGTGGGCGCGGGCACTTCCCACACCGCGACGTTCCTGCGCTCGCTCGGGCCGGAGCCATGGCGCGCCGCGTACGTGCAGCCCTCGCGGCGGCCCAAGGACGGACGCTACGGCGAGAACCCGAACCGCCTGCAGCATTACTACCAGTTCCAGGTGGTGTTGAAGCCTTCGCCGCCGGACATCCTCGAGCTCTATCTGGGATCGCTCGCCGCGGCCGGGTTCGACCTCTCGAAGAACGACGTGCGCTTCGTCGAGGACGACTGGGAGAATCCCACGCTCGGCGCATGGGGCCTCGGCTGGGAGGTGTGGATGAACGGCATGGAGATCACGCAGTTCACCTACTTCCAGCAGGTGGGCGGCCTCGACTGCAAGCCGATCACCGGCGAGATCACCTACGGCCTCGAACGCCTCGCGATGTACCTGCAGGGCGTCGAGAACGTCTTCGACCTCGTGTGGACCGAGTGGGAGGAGAACGGCCGGACGAAGCGCCTCACCTACCGCGACGTATACCACCAGAACGAGGTCGAGCAGTCCACCTACAACTTCGAGCATTCCGATGCGCCGGCGCTCTTCCGCCACTTCGCCGACCACGAGGCGCTCGCGAAGAAGCTCATGGAAGCGCAGCTCGCGCTGCCCGCCTACGAGCAGGTGCTCAAGGCCGCGCACACGTTCAACCTGCTCGACGCGCGCGGCGCGATCTCGGTCACGGAGCGCGCGGCTTACATCGGGCGCATTCGCGCGCTCGCACGCGCGGTCGCGCAGAGCTACTACGAATCGCGCGAGCGGCTCGGCTTCCCGATGCTCGGCGAGGCGAGGGCCGCATGAGCGCGCCGCTGCTGGTCGAGCTCTTCTGCGAGGAACTGCCGCCGCGAGCGTTGCGGCGATTGGGCGAAGCGTTCGCCCAGGCGATCGCCGGTGGCCTCGCCTCCCGCGGCCTCCTCGACGCCAAGTCCCCGGTGCGATCGTTCGCGAGCCCGCGCCGTCTCGCCGCGCTGGTGCCCGACGCGCGCGACCAGGGCGAAGACCAGCCGGTCGTGGAGAAGCTCATGCCGCGGGGGGTGGCGCTCGACGCGGACGGAAAGCCGACCGACGCGCTGCGCAAGCGCCTCGCGAAATCCGGCCGCGCGGCGCTCGCCGAGAGGCCCGACCTCGCATCGGGTGCGGAGCGCATCGAGGTGCGCAAGGACGGCAATGCCGAATACGCATACCTGCTCATGGTCGCGCGGGGACAACCGCTCGCGATCGCGCTCCAGGCCGCCCTCGACGAGGCGATCGCGAAGCTGCCGATCCCGAAGGTGATGAGCTACCAGCTCGCCGACGGCGTGACGACCGTGAAGTTCGTGCGCCCGGCGCACGGCCTCGTCGCGTTGCACGGAGCGGAGGTCGTCGAGGTGCACGCGCTCGGCCTCGCCGCCGGGCGCATGACGCACGGCCATCGCTTCCAGGGCGCGAAGGACATCGTGCTCGGCTCGGCCCAGGAGTACGCGGCGCGCCTGCAGTCGGAGGGTAACGTCGTCGCCGGCTTCGACGAGCGGCGCGACGAGATCCGCCGCCAGCTCGCGGCCGCCGCCGAGTCGCTCGGCGCGAGCCTCGGACCGGTGGAAAGCTGCCAGGCGCTGCTCGACGAGGTGAGCGCGCTGGTGGAGATGCCCACCGTGTACGCGGGAAGCTTCGAGGAGGAATTCCTCGCCGTGCCGCCCGAGTGCCTCGTGCTCACGATGCGCCAGAACCAGAAGTACTTCCCGCTCTTCGACGCTGCGGGCCGGCTCACCCACCGCTTCCTCATCGTGAGCAACATGCGGCTCGCCGACCCCTCGAACATCGTGCACGGCAACGAGCGCGTGGTACGGCCGCGCCTCGCCGACGCGCGCTTCTTCTTCGAGACCGACCGCAAGCTGCCGCTCGCCGACCGCGTTCCGCAGCTCGCGACGATCGTCTACCACAACAAGCTCGGCACGCAGCTCGAGCGTGTGGAGCGCCTGCGCCGGCTCGCCGTGCGCGTCGCCGCGATGCTGCCGCGCGGCGAGAAGGGCCGGCCCTATGCCGACCGCGCGGCGCTCCTCGCGAAGGCCGACCTCGTGACGCTCATGGTGGGCGAATTCCCGGAGCTGCAGGGCGTGATGGGCAAGTACTACGCCGAAGCCGACGGCGAGGAGCCGAGCGTGGTGCGCGCGATCGAGCAGCACTACTGGCCGCGCTTCTCGGGCGACGAGCTTCCGGTGGGCGACGTGAGCATCGCCCTCGCGCTCGCCGACAAGCTCGAGACGCTGGTGGGCATCTGGGGCGTGGGACAGCAGCCCACCGGCGACAAGGATCCGTTCGGCCTGCGGCGCGCGGCGCTCGGCGTGCTTCGCATCCTCTCGGAGAAGCCGGAGGCGTTCACGCTGGATCTCGGGCGGCTCCTCGCCGACGCGGTGTCGGGCTTCGCGCCGGGCAAGCTCGCGCCGGACACGGCGAGCGAGGTGCACGCCTTCATGCTCGATCGCCTGCGCTCGATGCTGCGCGACAAGGGCTACGACGCGAACGAGATCGAGGCCGTGCTCGCCGACAGCCCGACCAGCGTGCGCCGCGTGTGGACGCGAATCGAGGCGGTGAAGGCGTTCCGCGAGCTGCCCGAGGCCGGGGCGCTCGCGGCGGCGAACAAGCGCATCCAGAACATCCTCAGGAAGTCCGGCACGGCGGACCACGTGGAGGCCGAGCTGCTGAAGCAGGAAGAGGAGATGCGCCTCGCCGGCGCCATGCGCTCGCTCGCGCCGGTGATCGACGGCCACATGAGCGCCTCGAACTTCACCGCCGCGCTCAAGGAGCTCGCCGGGCTGCGCGGCGACGTCGACGCCTTCTTCGAGAAGGTGCTGGTGAACGCGGAGGACGAGCGCCTTCGCCGCAACCGGCTCGCGCTCCTCACCCAGCTCGGCGCGCTCATGAACCGCGTCGCCGACATCTCGAAGCTCGCGGCATGAAGACCCATCGGATTCCCGGCGACCCGGGAATGACGGCTCTCGAATGAAGCGCGATCGAATTCCCCGCGTCACGGGAGGGACGGCTGCCGCATGAAGCTCGCGATCCTCGACCGCGACGGCGTCGTGAACTACGACAGCGACCTCTACATCAAGTCGCCGGCCGAATGGCGCCCGATTCCCGGCTCGATCGAGGCGATCGCGCGGCTCAACCAGGGCGGATACCGCATCGCGGTCGCGAGCAACCAGTCGGGCATCGGCCGCGGCCTCTTCGACATGGCGACCCTCAACGCCATCAACGACAAGATGATGGAGATGGTGTTCCGCCACGGCGGGCGCATCGACGCGATCTTCTTCTGCCCGCACACGCCCGCCGAAGACTGCAATTGCCGCAAGCCCCGCACCGGCATGTACGAGGAGATCGCGGTGCGCTTCCACACGGACCTGAAGGGCGTGCCGTGCATCGGCGACATGCGAAAGGACCTGGAGGCGGCCGAAGCGGTGGGCGCGCAACCGATCCTCGTCCTCACGGGCAAGGGCCGCAAGACGCGCGACGAAGGAGGCCTCCCCAAGCGCACGCTCGTGTTCGAGGACCTCGCCGAGGCATCGCGCCACCTCGTCCAGCAAGCATGACCACGCTTCGCTCGGCGCTCTTCCTCGCCGGAGCGCTCGTCCTCACGTCCATCTACGGCGTGCTGGTCCCCGCGAGCCGCATCGCCGGGCGCAGCCCGCCCTTCGTCCTCGCGCGCTCGTACGCACGCGTGATGCTCGCCTGGATCGAGGCGAGCCTGGGCATCCGCTACGAGGTGAGCGGCTGGGAGAACGTGCCGCGCAGGCCGGTGGTCCTCATGGCGAAGCACCAGTCGGCGTGGGAAACCATCTTCCTCGAGGCGAAGTTTCCCGACCAATGCTGGATCGTGAAGCGCGAGCTGCTGTGGCTGCCTTTCGTCGGATGGGGCCTGTGGGCGGTGCGCTGCATCGCGATCGACCGCTCGAGCGGCGTGGCGGCGCGCGAGCAGGTGGTGCAGCAGGGGGCGCAACGGCTGAAGGAAGGGCATTGGGTGACGATCTTCCCGGAAGGCACGCGCGTCGCGCCGGGCAAGCGCGGCCGCTACGGCATCGGCGGCGCGCTCCTCGCGACGCGAACCGGGACGCCGGTGCTTCCCGTGGCGCACAATGCCGGTGAGCTCTGGCCGCGCTATGCGTTCCGCAAACGGGCCGGCTGCGTGCAGGTGGCGATCGGGCCGCTCGTCCCGACGGAGGGCCGCGACGCGGTGAGCGTGAACAACGAAGTCCAGGAGTGGATCGAAGCGCAGATGGAGCGCATCTCGGGGAAGGACGATGGGCACGCTTGAGCTCGTCTCGCGCGACACGCGCCGCCTCACCCTGGGCGAGGATGCCGTCGACTACGTGCTGGTGCGCCGCCGCGGTCGGCGCGGCGTGGGACTCAAGGTGGACGAGAGCGGGCTCACCGTGAGCGCCCCCTCGACGATGCCCGTGGCGCGGATCGAGGCGCTGGTGCGCGAGAGCGAGCGCTGGGTGCGCCGAAAGCTCGCCGAGTGGAGCGCTCGCCAGGTGCCGCGCGTCGCCTGGCGGGACGGGAGCGCGCTTCCCTATCTCGGCGAGGACGTGATCCTGCGGGTGCACCCGGGCGCTCGGGCGGCGGCACGGCACGATGGGGACGAGCTGCGAGTCACGGTGCGCGAGGCGACCGATCCCGAGGTGCGGCGCGTGGTCGTCTCCTGGTACAAGGGACGCGCGCGCGAGCACCTGCAGGAGCGCCTCGGCGAGCTCGCCTCGCACGCGGGGCTCGCCGCGCCGCGCTTCTTCCTTTCCTCGGCGCTCTCGCGCTGGGGCAGCTGCAACTCGCGCCGCGAGATCCGCCTCGCCTGGCGCCTCGTGAAGGCGCCGCCGCCGCTCGTCGACTACGTCATCTGCCACGAGCTCGCGCACCTGCGGCACATGAACCATTCGGCCGCCTTCTGGGCCGAGGTCGCGCGCCAGTGCCCGGACTACAAGCGGCTGCGCGCCGCGCTCTTCGCGAGCGACCACCTGTATCGCGCGTTCTGAACGACCTCCAGGAGAAAGCCCCATGCGCATCCTGCACACCATGATCCGCGTCGGAGACCTCGACCGGTCGATCCGCTTCTACACGAAGGTGCTCGGCATGAAGGAGCTGCGCCGCAAGGATTATCCCGACGGGCGCTTCACGCTCGCCTTCGTGGGCTACGGCGACGAGAGCGAGACCGCGGTCCTCGAGCTCACGCACAACTGGGATACGAAATCCTACGACCTCGGCACCGGCTTCGGCCACGTGGCGGTCGCGGTCGCCGACGCCTACAAGGCGTGCGAGGCGGTGAAGGCGCAGGGCGGCAAGGTGACGCGCGAGGCGGGACCGATGAAGTTCGGCGGCAGCGTGATCGCCTTCGTCGAGGACCCCGACGGCTACAAGATCGAGTTCATCCAGCGCAGCTGAAAAAGGGGTCAGATCCCATTTCCGATCCGCCGGGCGGAAATGGGATCTGCCCCCTTTTTATCAGGTCAAGGCGACCAGCGCCTCGTCGCCTTGCTGCTCGCGCTCGAACTTGAGGAATTCGTAGTAGCCGCACTTGGTGCTGTCCGGATACTTGCGGCACACGCCGGGGCGCGCCTCGTAGACCGTGCAGCGGCGCTTCTCCTGGTCGAGGAACATGCACGCCGAATCGAACACCTTGTCCTTGCGGTGGCGCAGCATCCGCACCTTGCCTTTCGCGTCGGGCTTGGTGAAGCGCTCCTCGGCCTGGCCGTACGCGAGCGAGAAATGCCGCGCCAGGCGCTCGACGTCGCGCCGGGTCACCTCGATCTCGGTATACGTGCAGCAAAAGGCCGGACACTTCTCGCAGCGGTACTGCACGCGGACGGGTATGGGGAAGGGTTTGGTGTTCTTCATGGTGCGCGTTATCGAGGGAAGCGGTCGATTCTACCCACTCGCGCGCTACGACACGAGACCTTGACAAGCGTTCAATCGGGCGATCCGGCCGCGCGCGTCGCGTCGGCGAGCGCGACGAACTCGACGACCGAGAGCGTCTCGCCGCGGCGGCCGGGGTCGATGCCCGCGACAGCGTAGGCGGGCGGCGGGACGATGGCGCGCGCGGCATTGCGCAGCGTCTTGCGGCGTTGCGAGAACGCGGCCGCCACGATCGAGCGGAAGAGCGCCTCGTCGCGCGCACGCGGGCGCTCGCTGCCGAGCGGCCGCATGTGAACGACCGCGGAATCGACCTTGGGCGGCGGCGTGAAGGCGCCGGGCGGAACCTCGAGCACGTCGGCCATCGCGAAGCGCGATTGCAGCATGACGGAGAGCCGGCCGTACGCCGGCGTCGCGGGGCTCGCCACCATGCGCTCGACGACCTCCTTCTGCAGCAGGAAGGTGCAGTCCCGGATCCGCTCGGCCTGCTCCTCGATGCGGAAGAGGATGGGCGTGGAGACGTTGTAGGGGAGGTTGCCCACCACGCGAAGCGGCGCGGGAAGCGTCGCGAGGTCGAATTCGAGCGCGTCGCCTTCGTGCACGACCACCTCGTCCGGCGGGAAGCCGCGGCGCAGCTCCGCCGCGAGGTCGCGGTCGATCTCGACCACGTGCAGCGGCCGCACGATCGTGGCGAGCTCCGCGGTGAGGAGGCCGGTGCCGGGACCGATCTCGAGCATCGCCTCGCCCGCGCGCGGCGCGATCGCCTCGACGATCCGGCGCAGGTAGTGCCGGTCGGTGAGGAAGTGCTGCCCGAAGCGCTTGCGCGGGCGCGGATGCACGGCGGCCTTCAGCGCGAGCGCCGCGCCATCTCGAACGCGAGCTCGATCGCCTGCTCGAGGCTGCCCGGGTCGACCGCGCCGCGGCCGGCGAGGTCGAGCGCCGTGCCGTGGTCCACCGACGTGCGGATGATCGGAAGGCCGAGGGTCACGTTCACGGCGCGCCCGAACGCCGCGTGCTTGAGCACGGGGAGTCCCTGGTCGTGGAACATGGCGAGCGCCGCGTCGGCGCCCTCGAGCATGCGCGGCGTGAACAAGGTGTCGGCGGGGAACGGGCCCGACACCCGCAGGCCCTCGCGCGCGAGCTCCTCGACCACCGGCGCAATGGTCTCGATCTCCTCGCGGCCGAGGTAGCCCGCTTCGCCGGCGTGGGGATTGAGGCCCGCGACCAGGATGCGCGGCTTGTCGATGCCGAACCGTCGCTCGAGGTCGGACGCGAGGATGCGCAACACCGAGCGCAGCAGCGGACGCGTGATCGCCGCGGGAACCTGGGCGAGCGCGAGGTGCGTCGTCGCGAGCGCCACCCGCAGGCCCGCGCCCACGAGCAGCATCACCACCTGCGCGGTGTGCGTGCGCTCGGCCAGGTACTCGGTATGGCCGGTGAACGGGATGCCGGCGTCGTTCAGCACGCTCTTTTGCACCGGCGCGGTCACCATCGCGGCGAACTCCCCGCTCACGCAGCCGGCGAGCGCGCGGTCGAGGAGCGCGAGCACATGGCGCGCATTCGCCGGATCGAGCTGCCCCGCGGTGACGGGCTTCGCGACCGGAACCGGGAGGAGCGAGATGCGCGGCGCCGCATCCGCGCCCGGATAATCGTCCACGTCGAACGCGGTGCCGCGTGCCCGCGCCCGCGCGGCAAGCACCTCGCGATCGCCGAGGATCACGAGGCGGCCCGGGAATTCGCGTTGCGCGGCCCAGGCGCACAGGTCCGGGCCGATGCCGGCGGGCTCCCCCGCGGTGAGGGCGACGAGCGGCGGGGAATCGGGCACGGCCCTTGCGCTCCCGCGCGCCTCAGCGCTCGTCGTAGCGGTTCTCGACGAACGCGCGGTCGCGCTGCTGGCGCAGCCAGTCCTGGTACGCCTCGTCCGCCTTGCGCGCGCGGATCGCCTGGCGCGCCGTGGCCTTGCGCCGATCCTCCGACGGCGCCTCCGAGCGGCGCTCGACCACCTGCGCGATGTGCCATCCGAACGGCGTCTGGAAGGGCTCGCTCACCTCGCCGGGTTTGAGCGAGTTCATGACGCGCTCGAACTCCGGCACCGTGTCGCCCGGCGCGACCCATCCCAGGTCGCCGCCTTTCGAGGCGCTGGAGTCCTCGGAATTCTCGCGCGCGACCTGGGCGAAGTCGGCGCCGGCGAGGATCTTCTCGCGCAGCTTCGCGAGCTTCTCGCGCGCCTCCGCTTCCGAAAGCCCGTCGCGCGCGCGCAGCAGGATGTGGCGCACGTGGGTCTGCTCGACGCCGCCCGCGGCCGCCTTGGTGCGCGTGTCGAGGAGCTTCACGATGTGGAAGCCGTTCGGGCTCTTCAGGATGTCGCTCACGTCGCCGGGCTTCATGCGCCGCAGGACCTCGGTGAAGAGCGTGGGCAGGCGCCCCGCGGCGCGCCAGCCGAGGCTTCCGCCCTGCAGCGCATCGGGTGCGTCGGAGTATTGCGCGGCGGTCTGGCCGAAGTTCGCCCCGTTGCGCAGCGCCTCCAGCGCCTGGAGCGCGCGGCGCCGGCGCGCCTCGATCTGGTCCGCCGTGGCCTGCGGCGGCACCGCGACGAGGATGTGCGCGAGCTGGTACTCGATGTCGCCGCTCGACTCGCGCTCCTCGCGCGCGAGCTCGGTGTCCACCTCGGCGTCGGTCACCACGATGTTGTTGTCGACATCCTTCTCGCGCAGCCGCGCGATGATGATCTCGTTGCGGATGTCGTCGCGGAAGCGCGTGTAGTTGATGCCGTCGCGCTCGAGCGCCTTGCGGAAGTCGGCGACCGACAGCTTGTTCTCCTGCGCGATGCGCTCGATGGTCTGGTCGAGCGTGAGATCGTCGACCTTGATGCCCTCGTCCTTCGCGAGCTGCAGCTGGACGCGGTCGTTGATCATGCGCTCGAGGATCTGGCGCGCGAGGACGTCGGCCGGGGGGAGCGTCGAGCCCTGCCGCTCGAGCTGCCGCGTGACCAGGGCGGTGCGCTCGTTGAGCTCGTTCTGCGTGATCACGTCGTCGTTCACCACCGCGACGATGCGGTCGACGGGAACGATGCGCGAGGGCGTGCTCTTGAGCTGCGTGTCGAGCCGCCCGGCGCCGGGCGGCGAAGCGGGCGGCGTCTGCGCGGCCGCGGCGAGGGCGAGGATCCCGGCGCACGCGGCGAGGAATCGGAGGAGCTTTCGGTGAATCATGGAGAGATCTCGTCGGACCGGCGGTAGCCGGGGATATTCTGCCGGAGGGTTTCCAGGGGGTTGATCCCGATCCGCGAGAAGCCGGTGAGCTCGAGCTGGATCTGGAACGACGTCGAGTATTGCTGCGTCGACGTGATGAACCGGTGGGCCACCGCGCGAAGCTGCCAGCAGCCCGCATTGTACTCGAACCCCGCCAGTCCTTCGACGAGCTTGCGGTCCTGCAGGCTCCAGTTCCAGCGGCCCACGCCGCTGATTTCCCGCGTGATCGGCCATTGCGCCGAGAGGTCGACCTGCTCGATGCCGGCCTGCACCGACGGGTCCGCGAACGGGTCCGTGGTCCCGCGCGCGTAGCGGTACGCGACGTTCACGACGCTGCCGGGCACCGGCGAATAGCGGCCCTCGAAGACGATCTTCTCGGAGCGGTTGAGGTTGGGCGTGTACTGGAACCCGGCGTCGAGCGTGACCGACGGCGACATCTGGCTGCGGAAGCCGGCGAGGAGGTCCGAGTGCTTGGTGGCGGCCGGCGCGAGCCCGAGCGACACGCGCGGCGCCTGGAAATAGTAGACCTGGCCGATGGAGGCCGTGAAGCGCTCCAGGCCGGTCGCCGACTCGATCATGCGCGACGTGAGGCCGAGCGTGATCTGGTTCGCATCGCCCACGCGGTCCCCGCCGACGAAGCGGTTGTCGGTGAAGATCTGCGCGAAGCTGAAGTCCTTCTCGGCGGTCGTGAAGTTGGGGAGCCGGCTCTGGTCGCGGAACGGCACGTAGAGGTAGTAGAGGCGCGGCTCGAGCGTCTGGTCGAAGGCGCGGCCGCCCCAGTCGATGGCGCGGTCGAAGTAGAGGCCGCTGTCCACGCTCGCGATCGGCACCGACAAGGGGCCCTCGTCGTTCACGGACGTGCCGTGGTCGTGCAGGGCGTAGCGCATGTAGTAGTACTCGATCTTCGGCACCACGTAGCCGTAGCTTCGGCGCAGCGGCATCGAGACCGACGGATTCAGGATGAACCGCTGGCCCTCGACGAGCGTGGGGTGGCTGAAGTTCGACGCCTCGGTCGTGAGCTGCCAGTCGAGGCCGTGCACGTTCTGCCCCGATCCGGCGAACGTCACCTGCGGAAGGATGCGGTAGGGAACCGGCACCGGCGGGCCGTTCGGATCCTGCAGCGTCTGGTACGAGAGCGCGCGCGTCACGAAGCTCCACGTGTCGTCGTTGTACGCGACGGCGGCATCGTGCGGCAGGTTGGTCTGCGAGGTGAGCGCGATCTTGGTCGAGAGGTCGCGGAAGTAGTTGTCGTCCGAGACTTCCTGCGTGTTCACCGCCGCGCTCCAGCCGTGGCCGAACTGCTGGGCATGGTGCAGGCCCACGAACCAGCGGTTGCTGCCGGTGAGGCGGTCGTTCGGCAGGAACTCGGCGTCGAGCTGCCCGGAGAGCTTGGGCTCCAGGTAGCGGAACTCGTCCCCGATCTGGATGCCGCGCTTGGTGAAGACCTTCGGCGTGATGGTGGTGTCGAGGTTCTCGGCGATGTTCCAGTAGTAGGGCAGCGACGCTTCCAGGCCGCTCCTGCCCGAGGTGCCGAAGGTCGGCGCGAGGAAGCCGGAGCGGCGCTTGTTGTCGAGCGGGAACGAGACGTACGGCATGTAGAGGATCGGCACGCCGAGGAAGTAGAGCGTCGAGTTGTACGCCGCGCCCACGTTGCGCGAGCCGTCCACGTCGAGCTCCTTCACGCGCAGGAACCAGTCGTCGCGCGGCACCGGGCACGAGGTGTACTCGGCGCCGAAGAGGCGGCTCTTCTGCTCCTGCTCGAGCTCGGCGCGCGCGGCGTCGCCCCGCGTGGCGATGCGCCGCTCGGCCGTCTTCGGCAGCTCGAAGACCGGCGTATCCATCTCGCCGGTGCCGTTGTCGAGGCGATAGAGGAGGTGCGGACCGCTCGCCTTGTCGCCGTTGCGGTCGATCTGGACGTGGCCGGTGGCGGTCGCGGTCTGGTCCTTCGCGTCGTACTCGACCCGGTCGGCGCGGATCGCGGCGCCCAGCTGGCGCAGCACCACGTTGCCGCTTGCGACCACCTTGTCGCGCCCTTGCGCCTCGACGCGATCGGCCTCGAGGAACTTCGCGCTGTCGCGCTCCAGTCGCGGCGGCGCCATGTGCAGCTGGTGCTCGAGCTTCAGCCGAACGCCGTCGGGAAGCTGCGCGCCTGCAAGGTGCGAAGCCAGGGCGCAGGTGAGCGCGAACCCCAGCGTCCGTATGCGTCTCGGCCTCAAGGGCGGCGTCGGGGTGGATGCTAGAATGAATGGCGAAGGATACACGCTCCACGCAAATCCCCGCCACGCTCCGCCCGATGGACGATCGACTCCGCGCGCTCGAAGCGTGGCTCGCCCCGGCGCTCGCGCGCCGCGCGTTCCGCCTCGAGCCCGCCTCGGCCGACGCGAGCTTCCGCCGCTACTTCCGCGTCTTCCTCGACGAGCGCACGCTCGTCGCGATGGACGCGCCGCCCGAGCGCGAGGACTCGCGTCCCTTCGTGCACGTCGCGCGGCTGCTGCGCGAAGCCGGGCTGCACGCGCCCGAGGTGCTCGCGCACGACCTCTCGCAGGGCTTCCTGCTCCTCACCGACCTCGGCTCGCGCTCGTATCTCGCGGCGCTCGCCGAGGGAAGCGAGGTCGACCGCCTGTTCGGCGACGCGACCACCGCGCTGGTGCGCTGGCAGTCGGCGACGCGCGCGGGCGAGCTGCCCGAATACGACGAGGCGCTGCTCGGGCGCGAGCTGCAGCTCTTCCCCGATTGGTACCTGGGGCGGCACCTGGGCATCGAGCTCGCTCCCGCGCAGCGCGAGGCGCTGGACAAGGTCTTCCGCGCGATCCTTGCCGTGAACCTCGCCGAGCCGCGCGTCTACGTGCACCGCGACTACATGCCGAGGAACCTCATGGTGTGCGATCCCAACCCGGGCATCCTCGATTTCCAGGATGCGGTGCATGGGCCGATCAGCTACGACGTGGCGTGCCTCTTCCGCGACGCCTTCATCTCCTGGGACGAGGAGCGCGTGATCGACGGCACCGTGCGCTACTGGGAAAAGGCGCGCGCCGCGGGCTTGCCGGTGCGCGGGGATTTCGGCGAGTTCTGGCGCGACGTCGAGTGGATGGGCCTGCAGCGGCACCTCAAGGTGCTCGGCATCTTCGCGCGGCTCCATTACCGCGACTCGAAGAAGGGCTACCTCGAGGACACGCCGCGCTTCCTCGGCTACGTGCGCCACGCGCTGAACCGCTATCGCGAGCTCGCGCCGCTCGCCCGCCTCCTCGACGAGGCCGGGGGCCGCAAGCCCGAGGCGCGCTACACGTTCTGATGCCGCGCGCGCTCATCCTCGCGGCGGGCCGCGGCGAGCGCCTGCGGCCGCTCACCGACCGCACGCCCAAGCCGCTCCTCGCCGCGGGCGGCCGGCCGCTCATCGAGTGGCAGGTGGAGAGCCTCGCGGGCGCGGGATTCCGCGAGCTCGTGGTGAACCACGCGCACCTGGGCGAGCAGATCGAGGCGGCGCTCGGCGACGGGAGCCGGTTCGGCGTTCGCATCCGCTATTCGCCCGAGTCTCCGGCGCTCGAGACCGCGGGCGGCGTCGCGCGCGCACTGGCGCTGCTCGGCGCGGAGCCCTTCGTCGTCGTGAGCGGCGACATCCACACCGGCTTCGACTTCGCGACGCTCGTGCAGCGCATCGAGGCGATCGCGCGCCAACCGCGCGAGGCGATCGCGCACCTGGTGCTGGTTCCGAATCCGCCGTGGCATGCCGCGGGCGACATGGCGCTCTCCGAGGGGCGCGTGCGCATGCAAGGCCCGCGGCTCACCTATGGCAACATCGCCGTTTTCCATCCGGAGCCCTTTCGCGCGCTCGCACCCGGCGCGCGATTGAAGCTCTTTCCCTGGATGTACCGCTTCGTGGAGGAGGGACGCGTGACCGGAGAATGTTACGAGGGACCGTGGGACAACGTGGGCACCGCCGAGCAGCTCGCGGCGCTCGACCGGAGGCTTTCGCGATGAGCTTGTACATCCCGTCGCATTTCCGGGTCGAGGAGCGCGCGGCGCTGGTGGGCTTCATCGAGAGGAACGACTTCGGCACGCTCGTGTCGAGCGGCCCAGAAGGCCTCCAGGCGAGCCACGTGCCGTTCCTCGTGGAATCCGGGGGCGAGAAGCTCACGCTCCTCACGCACTTCGCGCGCGCCAACCCGCACGCGAGGAGCCTCGAGCATGCCGAGCACGTGCTGGCGATGTTCCAGGGCCCGCACGGCTACGTGTCGCCCTCGTGGTACGAGAACCATCCGGCCGTGCCGACATGGAATTACGCGGTCGTGCACGCGAGCGGAAGGGCGACGCCCCTCGACGAGGCGCGCCTGCGTTCCCTCCTCGCGCGCCTCTCGACGAAGTACGAGGCGGGCCGCGCGAAGCCGTGGCGGATGCAGGACCTGCCCGAGGATTACGTCGCGAAGATGCTGAACGCGATCACCGGTTACGCGATCGAAGTCGAGAAGCTCGAGGGCAAGTTCAAGCTGTCCCAGAACCGGCCGGGGCGCGACGCCGCGCTCGTGGCCGAGGCGCTCGATTCCCAGGGCGAGGCCGCGCTCGCGAGCCTCATGCGCAACGCGCCACCGGCGGCGAGGAGGTAAGATTCCCCCATGAAACTCGAATCCCCCTTCGACGTGAAGCCGTTCAAGGCGCGCCGCGCCCGCCTCGCCCGGGAGCTGGAGGCCGGTGTCGTGGTCGTGCCGACGGCGCCCGAGCGTCCGCGCAACGCGGATGCGCTCTACGACTATCGCTGGGACAGCGGCTTCTACTACCTCACCGGATTCCGCGAGCCCGAGGCGGTGCTGGTGATGGTGCTCGGACCCAGGCCGCGCTCGGTCCTCTTCTGCCGCGAGAAGAACCTCGAGCGCGAGATCTGGGACGGCTACCGTCACGGACCCGACGAGGCGCGCGCGCTTTTCGGCTTCGACGAGGCGTACCCGTACGGCGAGCTCGACCAGCGCATGCCCGATCTCCTCGCGAACCAGGAGGTGCTGCATACGCCGGTAGGCTCCGACGCCGCGTGGGACCAGCGCGTGGCGGGCTGGCTCAACGCCGTCCGCGCGAAGGTTCGCACCGGCATCACGGCGCCGGCGCAGATCCGCGACGTGCGCGCGGCGGTGAACGACATGCGCCTCGTGAAGGACGAGCACGAGCTCGCGGTGATGCGCCGAGCGGCGCAGATCTCGAGCGCCGCCCACGTGCGCGCCATGCGCACGGCCGCACCCGGCATGCGTGAGTACCAGGTGGAAGCGGAGCTGATGCACGAGTTCCTCAAGAACGGCGCGCGCGCGCCGGCCTACGGCTCGATCGTCGCCTCGGGCGCCAATGCCTGCGTGCTGCACTATCGCGAGAACGCGGCCGAGCTGCGCAAGGGCGACCTGCTCCTCATCGATGCGGGCTGCGAGCTGGAGAGCTACGCCTCGGACATCACGCGCACGTTCCCGATCGCCTCGCGCTTCAGCGCCGTGCAGCGCGACGTCTACGAGCTGGTGCTCGCGTCGCAGGAGGCGGGCATCAAGGCGGTGAAGCCGGGTGCCGACTTCATCGACTACCACGACGCTGCGACGCGCATCCTCGTGCAGGGGCTCGTCGATTTTCGCCTGTGCAAGGGCAGCGTCGACCAGGTGCTCGAGGACGGCTCGTACAAGCAGTTCTACATGCATCGCACCGGCCACTGGCTGGGCCTCGACGTGCACGACGCCGGCGATTACATGCGCAAGGGCAAGTGGCGCAAGTTGAAGCCCGGCATGGTGCTCACGGTGGAGCCCGGGCTCTACATCCGTCCGGGCGCGAACGTGCCGAAGCCGTTCTGGAACATCGGCGTGCGCATCGAGGACGACGTGCTCGTCACCTCGAAGGGCCGCGAGGTCCTCACCGCCGCGTGCCCGAAGCGCGTGAAGGACGTCGAGGAGGCGGTCCTCGACCGCTAGCGCCGTGCTCGACGTCGCCATCGTGGGCGGCGGACCGGTGGGCGCGACGCTCGCTGCGCTCGCCGCGTCGAGCGGCCTTTCCATCGCGCTGTTCGAGGCGCGCTCCGGCCCTTCCGGCGACAAGCGCATCCTCGCGCTCTCCCATGCGAGCCGCGAGCGCCTCGAGGAGGTGCGGGCGTGGCCCGCGGCGAGCGCGACGCCGATCGCCTCGATCCACATCTCGCAGCGCGGCGGTCCCGGCCGCACGCTCCTCGAGGCCGCCGAGCAAGCGCTCCCCGCGCTGGGCTACACCGTGCCGTACGCGGCGCTCGAGTCCGAGCTCTCCACGGCTCTTCGGGAATGCGGCGTGCCGGTTCGCTACGGCGCGGCTTGCACCGGCATCCGGCTCGCGAGCGATGCGGCGACGCTCGATCTCGCATCCGGCGAGGAGGTCCACGCGCGGCTCCTCGTGATCGCCGACGGCGGCTCGAGCGCCGCGCGCATTCCGGGCGTCGCCTTCACGGAGAAGGATTACGGACAGCTCGCCATCGTGGGCGCACTGCGCACCGACCGTCCGCACGGTGCTCGCGCATACGAGCGCTTCACGCCTCAAGGCCCGATGGCGCTGCTGCCGGTGGAGGATCGCTACGCGCTCGTGTGGACCGCGGCGCCGGAGCGGGCGCGCGAGCTCCTCGCGCTCGAGCAAAGCGCCTTCCTTGCCGCGCTGCAGGATGCGTTCGGCGATCGCGCGGGGCGCTTCGTGTCGATCGAGGAGCGCAACGCGTTTGCGCTCAAGCTTCGCACCGTGAATTCCCCCGTGGCGCTGCGCACGGTGATCGTCGGCAACGCCGCGCAGGCGCTGCATCCGGTGGCGGGCCAGGGATTGAACCTGGGATTGCGCGATGCCGCCGCGGTGGCGGATCTCGTGCGCTCGATGCCGGAGGCGGCGGGCAGCGGCGAGATGCTCCAGGCCTATCGCGAGGCGCGCCGGCGCGACGCGAGCCGCGGCGTCGCGTTCACCGATTTCCTGGTCTCGATCTTCTCGGACGGCCGGCGCATTCCCACCTGGGGTCGCGGGCTCGCGCTCGCCGTGCTCGACGCGCTCCCTCCCGCGCGCCGCCTGCTCGCCGAGCGCATGATCTACGGCGCGCCGTCATGAGGCCGCGCATCGTGGTCGCGGGCGGCGGCCCGGTTGGTTTGGCCTTCGCGTGCGCCGCTTCGGGTTGCGACGTGCGCGTCCTCGAAGCGGCTCCCGACCGCGCCGCGCCCGCATCGGAGGACTACGACGTGCGCGTGCTCGCGCTGAGCCCGGGCACGCGCGCGCTGCTGCGCGACCTGGGCGCCTGGGAAAACCTCGATGCCGCGCGCGTCGCCGCCGTCCGTCGCATGGAGGTGTTCGGCGACGGTGGCACGCGGCTCGAGTTCGGCGCGCGTCCGGGCGCCGCGCTCGCGTGGGTCGTCGAAGCCGGCCGCCTCGCGCACGCCATCGAGGAACAGGCGCGCTCGCTCTCCCACGTGTCCATTTCCCACGAGGCGCGGGCGCTCGATTGCGGCGTCGCCGGCGCGTTGGCCTGGGCGTCGCTCGCGGACGGCGAACGCGTGGAGGGCGATCTCCTGGTCGGCGCCGACGGCCCGGATTCGCCGGTGCGCGCCCGCATGGGCATCGCGTTCGAGGAGCAGCCCTACGAGGAATCCGCGCTGGTCGCGAACTTCGAAACGGAACGGCGCCACGCCGATACCGCGCGCCAATGGTTCCGCGACGATGGCGTGCTCGCATGGCTGCCGCTGCCGGGCCCACGCATCTCCATCGTGTGGTCGACCCCCAACGCGAACGCCGACGCCTTGCAGGGCCTCGACTCGCGTGCGTTCGAGCGCCGCGTGCGCGAGGCCGGCGGCGCGCCGCTCGGCGACCTGCGATTGGTCTCGCCGATCGCGCGCTTCCCCCTGCGGCTCATCCGCGTCGCGCAGCCCGTGGCCGAGCGCGTGGCGCTGCTGGGCGATGCCGCGCACGCCGTGCATCCGCTGGCGGGGCAGGGTATCAACCTCGGGTTCCAGGACGTGCGCGCGCTGGGTGAGGCGATCCAGGGCCGCTCGGCGCTGGAGGCGGTCGGCGACCTCTCGGTGCTGCGCCGCTATGCGCGCGAGCGGCGCGAGGACGTGACGGCGATGCAGTTCGTGACCGACGGGCTCGACCGGCTGTTCGCCACCGGGCGCCGCGGCGCGTACACCCTGCGCAACCTCGGGCTCGGCCTGGTCGAGAGGCAGCCGTGGGCGAAGGCCGCACTTGCGCGCCGGGCAATGAGATAATCGCTCGTCGACCCTTCCGCCTGCCGGCGGGCGCCCCACGGGTCCTTCCGAGTCCGCGCCATGAAGAAGATCACCGCATTCCTCGCCACCCTTGCTGCGGCGGCCATCCTGCCCCTGCACGCCCAGGTGAGCGTCGACACCATCAAGTCGGAGCTCCAGAAGAGGATGCCGCCCGACTCGCCGCCCATCGAGAGCGTGAAGAAGACGCCGTACGGCAACCTCTACGAGGTCGTCACCGGCGGCGAAATCATCTACACCGACGACAAGGCGTCGTTCGTCCTGGTCGGACCGATCATCGACCTCAACACGAAGACGAACGTGACCGAGCAGCGCATGTCGCAGCTCAACGCCATCGACTTCAAGAGCCTGCCGCTCGACCGGGCGATCAAGATCGTGCGCGGCAACGGCTCGCGCAAGCTCGCGCTCTTCGAGGATCCGAACTGCGGCTACTGCAAGCGCTTCGAGCGCGACTTCCAGGGCGTGACCGACGTCACCGCGTACGTCTTCCTGTATCCGATCCTCGCGCCGGACTCGGTCGACAAGTCCAAGGCCATCTGGTGCTCGACGGACCCGGGCAAGGCGTGGATCGACACGATGGTGCGCGATCGCCTGCCCGCGACCGCGGGCACGTGCCAGGCGCCGCTCGAGAAGAACCTCGCGTACGGCCACGCGAAGCACATCCGCGGCACGCCGACGCTCATCTTCGAGGACGGCGAGCGCCTGCCGGGCGCAGTCACGATGCCCGAGCTCGAGAAGCGATTCGCCGAGGCGAAGGCGAAGCTCGCCGCGAAGTAGCCGCGCGTCAGGAGCCGCTCGCGCCCTGCGGCGCGGGCGGCGAATGATCCTTCGGGTAAAGCACCCACATGCGCCCCGATTGGCGCATCTTCCCCGCGAGCGCGCCGGCCGCATCGCCGAATCCCCAGAAGAAGTCCGCTCGCACCGCCCCGTTGATCGCGCCGCCCGTATCCTGCGCGACCATCAGGCGCTCGAGCGGCTCGTCGCTGTCGGGCCGTGTCGTGGCGAGGTAGACGGGCGCGCCGAGCGGGATCACGCGCGGGTCGACCGCGATCGAGCGCTCCGGCGTGAGCGGAACGCCGAGCGCGCCGATCGGGCCGGGCAGCGTGCCCGGAAGCTCGCGGAAGAACACGTAGCTCGGGTTTCCGTCGAGGTATTCCTTGACCTTCCGCGTGTGGCGCCGCGCCCACTCCTTGATGCCCTGCATGGATGCGTGCTCCGGGGCGATCTCGCCGTTGCGGATGAGGAGCGCGCCCAGCGAGCGGAACGGCTGGCCGTTCTGATCCGCGTAGCCGACGCGGATCCGCTCGCCGTCCGGCAGCTCGATCTGCCCCGATCCCTGGATGTGCAGGAAGAAGTCGTCGATCTCGTCGTCCACCCAGGCGATCTCCAGCCCCTTCAGCAACGAGGGATCGGAATCGATGTCGCCGCGCGAGTAGTACGGCACCACGCGATTGCCCTCGATGCGCCCGCGCAGTCGCCGGTGCTTGAGGTCGGGATAGACGGAAGACAGGTCGATCGTGAGGAGGTCGGGCGGCGGCGCATAGATCGGATACCGGTAGCGGCGGGTGCGCGTGCGGCTTCCGTGCAGCAACGGCTCGTAGTACCCGGTCACCATTCCGGTGGTGGTGTCGTCCGCGTTCACCACGCGGTACGGGTCGAACCACGCGAGGAAGAATTGCGCGAGGTCGCCTTCGCTCGCGGTGGGCGGCAGGGCGAGCGCGGCCTGGCATGCGGCCTTCCACTCGTCGCGCTCGGCGAGCACGGCACAGCTCCGCGCGAAGGCGTCGAGCGACGGTCGAAGCGGCTCGCGCGCCCAATTGGGAAGCTCGGCCCAATCGGCGCGCTCGAGCTTGCCGCGGTACTCGGGGGCCGGCGGCGACGGTGCGGGGCATTGCGGCTTGGGCGCGGGCGGGCATGCAGCCGGCGCGACGGGCGCGGGCGCCTGCGCCACGGCGGGCGCCTTCGTGACCGCGGGCGCCTTCGCGATTTCCGGGGGCTTCGTTTCGGGACCGGCGCAGGCCGCGACGAGCGCGAGCGCCAGCGTTGCGAGAATCGACCTCAATGCAGAACGCGCGGGACGCTCAGCGTGAACTCCGGGATGCTCGCTTCGAAGCGCGTGCCGTCCTCGGCGACGAGCTGGTAGCTGCCGCGCATGGTCCCGACCGCGGTCGGGATCGACGATCCGCTCGAGTACTCGAAGGTGTCGCCGGGCTTGAGCACGGGCTGCTCGCCCACCACGCCCATGCCTCGCACTTCCTGCACCTGATTGTCCGCGTCGGTGATGATCCAGTGGCGGCTCACGAGCTGCGCGGAGACGTTGCCGTTGTTCGTGATGCGGATCGTGTAGGCGAAAACGTAGCGGTCTTCCTCCTCGTCGGACTGGTCCGGGAGGTAGGTCGAGTGTGCGGTCACCGCGACACTGTATTTCTTGGCGTCGGGCATGGTTCGTTGCATCGAGCGCATTGAAAAGATGGTAGCAGGAAATCGCCGGGCGACCGCGATTCCACGTAGAATCCGACGCGCCGACTACGCCGCTTCGAGCACTCATGCCCGCCTCGACCTTCCGCATCGCACCGAGCCTGCTCTCGGCCGACTTCGCGCGGCTGGGCGAGGAAGTGCGCGACGTGATCGCGGCCGGCGCGGACCTCGTGCATTTCGACGTGATGGACAACCATTACGTTCCAAACCTCACCGTCGGTCCGCTGGTCTGCGAAGCGATCCGCCCGCTGTGCACGGTGCCCATCGACGTGCACCTCATGGTGAAGCCGGTGGACCGCATCATTCCCGACTTCGCGAAGGCCGGCGCCTCGATCCTCAGCTTCCATCCGCAGGCGACGGAGCACGTCGATCGCACGCTGAACCTCATCCACGACCACGGATGCAAGGCGGGCCTCGTGTTCAATCCGGCGACGCCGCTCGACCATCTCGACTACGTGATGGACAAGGTCGACCTCATCCTCGTCATGTCGGTGAACCCCGGCTTCGGCGGCCAGTCCTTCATCCACTCGGCGCTCGCGAAGCTCGCCGATGCGCGGCGCCGGATCGAGGCGAGCGGCCGGGACATCTGGCTCGAGGTGGACGGCGGCATCAAGGCCGCGAACATCGCCGAGGTCGCGCGCGCCGGCGCGGATACTTTCGTGGCGGGCTCCGCGGTGTTCGGCGAGAAGGACCGCAACGCGGCGATCGCGAGCATGCGCTCGGAGCTCAGGCGGGCTACAATGTCCGCCTAGCCGTTACGCATCGTTCCCCACGCTCTCATCATGGCACTGCCCGGATTCCGCTTCGATTGGCGATGGCAAAGCCGGCGCTAGCGCGCTCGGCCCGCCGTTTCCCGCGATGCGAACCCGTGTGGTGACCCATGACTGAAGACGAATTCCTGGCGCTCGGACGCGCCGGATACAACCGAATCCCGCTGCAGCTCGAGACCCTCGCGGATCTCGACACGCCGCTTTCCATCTACGTCAAGCTCGCCAACCGGCCCGGCTCGTACCTGCTCGAAAGCGTGATCGGCGGCGAGCGCTTCGGCCGCTACTCGATCGTCGGGCTTCCGGCGCGCGAGTGGGTCGAGGCGCGCGGCTCGCGCGTGCGCCGGCTTCGCGACGGAGCCGAGGTGGAGTCGCGCGAGGTCGACGATCCCCTCGCGTGGCTCGATGGATATCTCGCCGGCTTCCGTGCCGCGGCGCCGGGCGGCAACCTGCGCTTCGCGGGCGGGCTGGTGGGCTATTTCGGCTACGACACGGTGGCGTACGTCGAGCCGCGCCTCGGGCGCGCGCCCAAGCCCGATCCGCTCGGCCTTCCCGATATCCGCCTGCTTCTCTCCGAGGAGCTCGCGGTCGTCGACAACCTCTCCGGAAAGCTGCATCTCATCGTGTACGCGGATCCGGCGGAGCCCCGCGCCCACGCGAAGGCGCAGCGCCGCCTGCAGGAGCTGCGCGCCGGGTTGCGCAAGCCCGCCGGCCTTCCGCCCCACGAGCGCCACGAGGTGCTCGAGCCGCCCCGCTCCAACATCGCCGAGGCGACCTTCTACGATGCGGTGGCGCGCTGCAAGCGCTACATCGAGGAGGGGGACATCTTCCAGGTGCAGGTCTCGCAGCGCATCGCGCAGCCGTTTCCGTACTCGCCGGTGAACCTCTACCGCTCGCTGCGCTCGATCAATCCCTCGCCGTACATGTTCTATTTCGACTTCGGCGACGCGCAGCTGGTGGGCGCCTCGCCGGAGATCCTGGTCCGGCGCGAGGGCGACCAGGTGACGCTGCGTCCGATCGCGGGCACCCGCCGGCGCGGCGCCACGCCCGAGAAGGACCTGGAGATGGAGCGCGAGCTGCTGGGAGATCCCAAGGAGCGCGCCGAGCACGTGATGCTGATCGACCTCGGGCGCAACGACGTGGGCCGCATCGCGAAGGTGGGGAGCGTCAAGGTGACCGAGACGATGGTGGTGGAGCGCTATTCGCACGTGATGCACATGGTCTCCAACGTCGAGGGCACGGTCGATTCCGCGTTGAGCCCCATGGAGCTCCTGCGCGCGACGTTCCCCGCCGGCACGGTGACCGGCGCGCCGAAGGTGCGGTCGATGGAGATCATCGAGGAGCTGGAGCCCGAGAAGCGCGGCGTGTACGCGGGTGCCGCCGGCTATCTCGGATTCAACGGCAACGTCGACCTCGCTATCGCGATCCGCACCGGCGTGGTGAAGGAGCGCACGCTCTACGTGCAGGCGGCCGCGGGCATCGTCGCCGATTCCATTCCCGAGAACGAATGGCTCGAGACGCGCAACAAGGCGCGCGCGCTCCTCGCCGCGGCCGAGCAGGTGCACGCCGGCCTCGACCTGCCGATCGAGTGAGGAGATCCGGATGCTCCTCATGATCGACAACTACGACTCCTTCACCTACAACCTGGTGCAGTACCTGGGCGAGCTGGGCGAGGACGTGAAGGTGGTGCGCAACGACGAGATGAGCGTGGACGAGATCGAGCGCCTCGCGCCGCGGCGCATCGTGCTCTCGCCCGGGCCGTGCACGCCGAACGAGGCGGGCGTCTCGCTCGAGCTCATCCGGCGCTTCGCCGGGCGCGCGCCGATGCTCGGCGTGTGCCTCGGCCACCAGGCGATCGGCCAGGCATTCGGCGGCCGCATCGTGCACGCGAAGGCGCTCATGCACGGCAAGGTTTCCGCGATCCATCACTCGGGCGCGGGCGTCTTCCACGGCCTTCCCACGCCGTTCCGCGCGACCCGCTACCATTCGCTCGCGATCGAGCGCAGCCGCTGCCCGGCCGAGCTCGAGGTGACGGCATGGACCGAGGACGGCGAGATCATGGGCGTGCGCCACCGCACGCTCGCGATCGAGGGCGTGCAGTTCCATCCGGAATCCATCCTCACCGAGCACGGCCATGCCCTGCTCGCCAATTTCCTCCGGCAATAGAGGGACGGGATCATGTTCACTGCGCAGGAAGCGATCAACCGCTTGTGCGACAAGCGCGAGATCTTCTACGACGAGATGGTCGACCTGATGCGCCAGGTGATGGAGGGCAAGGTCGCGCCGGTGCAGCTCGCGGCGATCCTGATGGGGCTGCACGTGAAGACCGAGTCCGTCTCGGAGATCGCGGCGGCCGCCTCCGTCATGCGCGAGTTCTCCACGAAGGTCGAATCCGCCGATCTCGACCACCTGGTGGACACCTGCGGCACCGGCGGCGACAAGGCGCACACGTTCAACATCTCGACCACCGCCGCGTTCGTCGCGGCGGCGGCCGGCGCGCGGGTCGCCAAGCACGGCGGACGCGCCGTCTCGTCGCAATCGGGGAGCGCGGACGTGCTCGAGTCGCTCGGCGTGAACCTCGCGCTCACCCCGGACCAGGTCTCGGTCTGCCTGCGCGAGGTGGGCCTGGGCTTCATGTTCGCCCCGAGCCACCATCCGGCGATGAAGCACGCCGCGCCGGTGCGCAAGGAGCTGGGCATGCGCACCATCCTCAACATCCTCGGCCCGCTCACCAACCCGGCCGGCGCGCCCAACCAGGTGATGGGCGTGTTCCATCCGGATCTCGTCGGCATCCAGGCGCGCGTCCTCAAGATGCTCGGCAGCCGCCACGTGATGACCGTGCATGGCCACGATGGACTCGACGAGATCACCATCACCGGCCCGACCCACGTCGCCGAGCTCAAGCACGACTTCATCACCGAGTACACGGTCGAGCCCGGCCAGTTCGGCCTGGACCTCGCGCCGATCGAGGCGATCCAGGCGAAGGATGGCGCGGAGTCGAAGGCGCGCATCGAGGCGGTGCTCGCGAACGAGCCGGGGCCGGCGCGCGATATCGTGGTGCTCAATGCCGCGGCTGCGCTCTACGTGTCCGGCGTGGTGGAGAGCCTCTGGGACGGCGTCGCGTGCGCTCGCGACACGCTCGCGAGCGGAGCCGCCCGCGCCAAGCTCGACCACCTGGTGCGGTTCTCGCGCTCGTTCGCAAAGGCGGGCTGATGTCCGATGTGATGCGACGGATCATCGAGGCGAAGCGCCGCGAGGTCGAGGCCGCGCGCGCGGCGGTGGCATTGTCGGACATGCAGGCGCGCGCCGAGCGCGCCGATCCGCCGCGCGGCTTCGAGGCGGCCCTGCGGCAGCGGGTTTCCGAGGGGCGCCCCGCGGTGATCGCGGAGATCAAGCGCGCGAGCCCGAGCCGCGGCCTGATCCGCGCCGATTTCAATCCGGTGCGCATCGCGCGATCGTACGAAACCCACGGGGCGGCGTGCCTCTCGGTCCTGACCGACCGGGAGTTCTTCGGCGGCTCTCCCGACGATCTTCAGGCCGCGCGGTCGGCGTGCACGCTGCCGGTGCTGCGCAAGGATTTCATGATCGATCCCTACCAGGTGCACGAAGCGAGATCCTGGGGCGCGGACTGCATCCTGCTGATCGTCGATGCCGCGCCCGACGAGGAGCTCGATCGACTCGCCCGGCTCGCCCAGGAGCTCGGCATGGACGTGCTCGTCGAGTGCCACGATGCCGCACAGCTGGAGCGCGCCTTGCGGTTGCCCACGCGCCTCGTCGGCATCAACAATCGCGACCTGCGTACGTTCGAGACCCGCATCGAGACCACGCTGGAGCTGCGCTCGAGGGTTCCCGACGACCGGCTGGTGGTGACCGAAAGCGGGATCTCCCGCGGGGCCGATGTGGCCCGGCTTCGGGCCTTCGGAGTGAGCGCCTACTTAGTTGGGAGCGCCTTCATGGAAGCCGACGACCCGGGCGAGAGGCTCGCGACCCTGTTTTCGGCGGGGTGATCGCCTGTTGTGGCGGCACAACAAGGGGCGCCATTTGTTGCGTGATTGGCGAAAAACCCCTTGAGCGATCGCACCGGGTTTGGCATGATGCGCTTGGCTTCTCAAAAAGAATTCAAGGAAACATTCCTAATCGGGGCGACACAATCCCCACGAGGTTTCGAAGAATCACAGAAGTAAACACACGGCCTCATCTCAACAAAGGAGATTCTGATGAACAAAAAGCTGATCGCTCTGGCGGTTGTGGGCGCTTGTGTCGCCCCCGCTGCCATGGCGCAGACCACCGGTCCGGTGACGCTGTACGGGCGGGTGTACGAGACGGTTGTTTCCGTGAAGGCGGATTCCGGTCCGACCTCGGATGCGATCGACCGCCGCACGCGCATCGACGACCAGGCCTCGCTCCTCGGCGTGCGCGGCACGGAAGATCTCGGTGCTGGGTTGAAGGCCTTCTTCCAGTTGGAAACCGCGTTCAAGGCGGACCAGAACGATTCCGCGTTCGCCGCGCGTAACAGCGGCATCGGTCTCGAGGGCGGCTGGGGCAGCTTCGTCATCGGCCGTTGGGACACGCCGTACAAGGTCTCGACCTACCCGATCGACGTGTTCGGCGACCTCACCATGGCCGGCATCAGCGGCCTGGGCCACGACCAGGGCAACTTCGACCGTCGCGACCAGAACATGATCCAGTACTGGTCGCCCAACTTCGCCGGCTTCCAGGTGAAGGCGATGTGGCAGGCGAACGAGGCGAAGACCGCCACCAGCAACCCGCACGACACCAGCGCGAACGTGACGTATACCCGCGGCCCGCTGTACGCGATGGTGGCGTACGAGGACCACAAGGACCCGTCCGCCGCGGTGACGAAGGAGCACGCGTGGAGCGGTGGCGCGGCGTACAGCTTCGGTCCGATCAAGATCGGCGGCGAGTATGAGCAGATCACGCGCGACGTGGCGACCGGCGACAACCCGCCGGACCGCAAGGAGTGGCTCGCCAACGTCACCTGGACGTTCGGCAACAACCAGCTGATGTACCAGCACCAGAACTCGAAGGATGTCGATTGCAAGAGCGACACCATCGCGTACAAGTACATCTTCTCCAAGCGCACGTTCTTCATCGCCGAATACATGAAGACGGACAACAAGGAATCCGGCACGTGCAGCTTCGCGACGACCGCCACGTTCCCGGTGAAGCCCGGCCAGGACGTGCAAGCCGCCGCGGTGGGCCTGCAGCACGTGTTCTGATCGCTGCCGGCATTCGCTGGCACAATGAAGGGCGCGGCTTCGGCCGCGCCCTTTTTCTTTCCGACGCGCTCCGGCCGCATGAGCTCCTCCCCTCCGCTGTCCGGCCTTGTCGATTCGCTGCTCGTCGCCGCCGACGAGGCCCTGCGCGCGCTTTCCGGCGCCGCCACCGCCGCCAGGCCCGCACCGTCGGTGGCGGACGCAGCGCCCTCGCGCCCGCAGGATCGCGAGCTTTCCGGCCGGCTGATGCGCGTGAACCATACGGGCGAAGTGTGTGCGCAGGCGCTCTACAGCGGCCAGGCGCTCGTCGCGCGCGACCCGTCGATTCGCCGGGCGTTGCAGCTCGCCGCCGCCGAGGAGCGCGACCACCTCGCGTGGTGCCGCGGCCGCATCGACCAGCTCGGCTCGCATGCGAGCGTGCTCGATCCGCTCTGGTATGCGGGCTCGTTCGCCTGGGGCGTCGCCTCGGGCCTGGCGGGCGATCGGTGGAGCCTGGGCTTCCTCGCCGAGACCGAGGACCAGGTGGAACGACATCTCGAGGGGCACCTCGAGCGGCTGCCCGAGGACGACACGGCGAGCCGCGCCATCGTGCGCCAGATGCGTGAGGACGAGGCGCGGCATGGCGCTACCGGGCGGGCGCTCGGTGGGCGTGAGCTTCCCGGCCCGGTGAAGGCCGCCATGCGAGCGGCGGCCCGCGTGATGACGGGAACGACCTATTGGATCTGAGGCGCTACGCCTCGCGGATCTCGTACTCGAAGTCGATCTCGGCCGTCTTCGCCAGCATGATGGTGGCCGAGCAGTACTTCTCCTTGGAAAGCTTGATCGCGCGCTCCACCTGCGCGGGCTGCAGCGACTTGCCGCTCACGATGTAGCGCATGCGGATGCGGGTGAAAACCTTCGGATCCTCCGCTGCGCGCTCGGCCTCGAGCTCGACGATGCAGTCGGTGACTGCCTGGCGCGACTTGCGCAGGATGTGCACGACGTCGATCGCGGTGCACGAGCCGGCGCCCATGAGGACGAGCTCCATCGGGCGCGCGCCGAGGTCGCGCCCGCCGACGTCGGGTGCCGCGTCGACGACCACGGCGTGGCCGCTCCCGCTCTCCGCGACGAGCGTCATTCCATCGGCAAGCTTGATCCTCGCCTTCATCTGCGGCTCCGTTGAGGTTGCATCATCGATCGGCCGCGGCGGCGGCTTCCTCGGCGCGCGTGCCGAGCCAGACCTTGAGCACGCTCCAGCCCACGGCGAGCAGCGCCGGCCCGACAAAGAGCCCGATGAAGCCGAAGGCGATCGCGCCGCCGAATACGCCCAGCACCATCACGAGCATCGAGAGGCCTCCCGCGCGGCTCATGAGGATCGGCTTCACGAAGTTGTCGACCGAGCTGATCACGCCGATTCCGTAGACCACCATGAAGACCGCCCATGCCGATTCGCCGTTCACATAGAGCCACACGGCGGCCCCGCCCCACACCAGGACCGTGCCCATGGGCACGAGCGCCAGCACGAAGATCGCCCCGCCCAGCACGAAGGCGGCGGGCACGCCCGCGATGAGGAAGCCGATCGTCGCCACCACCGCCTGCGCGAGTGCCGTGCCGATCAATCCATACACGACGCCCTTCACGGCATTCTGCGCGGTCACCGCGAGCGCGGCGCCGTGCTCCGCCCCGGCGAATCGCGTGATCGCCTCGCGCAGCAGCCGCGCGATCCACTCGCCGTCGCGGTAGAAGAAGAACGCGACGAAGATCGCGATGAGGATCTGCACCAGGCCCTGCCCGATCGCGCCTCCCATCGCCACCAGCAGCGCTTTCGCCGGATCGGCGAAGCGCTTGGCGAGCTCCATGACCTCCGATTGGCTCTGCATGAGCAGCTGCCAATACCGGTCGAGCGAAGGCCCGACGAGCGGCAGATCGCGGATGAAGGCGGGCAGCGTGAGGGCCCCGCGCTGCTCGAGGAAGTTGCGCACCGCCTCCACCATGTCGGTGGAATGCACGGCGAGGCTCTGCGCGGCGAGCGCGACGGGGAGCGCGATGACGACGATCATGCCGCAGACGAGCAGCAGCGCCACCAGCCATTCACGGCGCAGGCGCGCCTTCAGGAACAGGAACAGCGGCCAGGTGGAGAAGCAGAGCACTCCGGCGAACAGCATCGCACCGAGGAACGGCCGCACGACCAGGAAGCAGCCGAGCGCGAGCGCGGCGATCGCCGCGAGCCTCGCATAGTGCTCCATTCGGATGTCGGCTGGTTGGCTCACTCGGGGATGATTCCGGCAGGTTGGACCCCCGATTCTAGCCGAAGCCCGTTTGACTCAAAACGCTGATTTCCCTATAATTTCGAGCTCTTACCCAAAACAAGGCGGCCAAAGTATCGTCGGGCGAAGCTCCCGGCGGCACCCAGGGTCGCGAATCGAAAGGAAATCATGAAGACCTTCTCGGCCAAGCCGGAGACGGTGCGGCGCGACTGGTTCGTCGTGGACGCGACGGACAAAGTCCTCGGGCGCCTCGCGGCGGAAGTCTCGCGGCGCCTGCGCGGCAAGCACAAGCCCGAGTTCACCCCGCACGTCGATACCGGCGATTACATCGTGGTGGTGAACGTGGAGAAGCTCCGCGTCACCGGTGCCAAGGCGACCGACAAGAAGTACTTCCGCCACTCGACGTACCCGGGCGGGATCTACGAGACCAATTTCACCAAGCTGCAGGCGCGACACCCCGACCGTGTGCTCAAGCTCGCGGTGAAGGGCATGCTGCCCAAGGGCCGGCTCGGCTACGCCATGATCAAGAAGCTCAAGATCTACGCGGGTCCGAGCCATCCGCATTCGGCGCAGCAGCCCAAGTCCCTCGAGATCTAAGGAGCCAACATGATCGGCAAGTACAACTACGGAACCGGCCGCCGCAAGAACGCGGTGGCGCGCGTCTTCATCAAGCCGGGCAAGGGCCAGATCACGGTGAACGACAAGCCCGTCGACGTGTTCTTCTCGCGCGAGACGGGACGCATGATCGTGCGCCAGCCGCTCGAGCTCACCAATCACGCGCAGACCTTCGACATCACGGTGAACGTCTTCGGCGGCGGCGAGTCGGGCCAGGCCGGCGCTGTGCGCCATGGCATCACGCGCGCGCTCATCGAGTACGACCCGACGCTCAAGCCGGCGCTCTCGAAGGCCGGACTCGTGACGCGCGACGCGCGCGAGGTCGAGCGCAAGAAGGTCGGCCTGCACAAGGCGCGACGCCGCAAGCAGTTCTCGAAGCGGTAAGGCGGAGCCATCGTTGGAAGCACGCACAAAGCCGCCTCTCGTGGGCGGCTTTGCCGCTTGATGAGCGTTGTCGTCGCGTAGCAACGGAGGGAATGCATCGATGATCAGGGTGGGCGTCGTCGGCGGGACCGGATACACGGGCGTCGAGCTCCTGCGGCTGCTCGCGTTCCATCCGCAGGTCGAGGTGACCGCCATCACGTCGCGTGCGGAGTCCGGCGTGCGCGTCGCCGACCACTTTCCTTCGCTGCGCGGCCGCTTCGACCTCGCGTTCACCGATCCGGCCGCGGCGCCGCTCGCGAAGTGCGATTGCGTGTTCTTCGCCACGCCCAACGGGGTCGCGATGTCGCAGGCGCGTGCGCTGCTCGATGCGGGCGCGCGCATCGTCGATTTCTCCGCGGACTTCCGGCTCAAGGACAAAGCCGTCTGGGAGAAGTGGTACAAGGTGGCGCACGCATCGCCGGAGCTCCTTGCCGGGGCCGTCTACGGGCTCCCGGAAATCAACCGCGACCGCATCCGCAGCGCGCGGCTGGTCGCGAACCCGGGTTGCTACGCGACCGCGGTGCAGCTCGCGCTGTTGCCTCTCGTGGAGACCGATTTCGTCGACCATCGCCATCTCATCGCCGACGCCAAGTCGGGCGTGAGCGGCGCGGGCCGCAAGGCCGAGACCGGGCTGCTCTTCTCCGAGGCGAGCGACAACTTCAAGGCCTACGCGATCGCCGGCCATCGGCATCATCCGGAGATCCTGGAAAGCCTCGCGAGCCTCGAGGGCGCCTCGGGCCGGTCGCTGGGCCTCACGTTCGTGCCGCACCTGGTGCCGATGGTGCGCGGCATCCTCGCCACGGTGTATGCGCGCATCACCCGCACGACGAACTTCCAGGCGCTCTTCGAGAAGCGCTATGCGGACGAGCCCTTCGTCGACGTCCTGCCGCCCGGATCCCAGCCGGAGACGCGCTGGGTGCGCGGGACGAACCAGTGCCGTATCGCACTGCATCGTCCGTTCGACGGCGATACGCTGGTCGTGCTCGCCGTGGAGGACAACCTGGTGAAGGGAGCGGCAGGACAGGCGGTGCAGAACATGAACCTGATGTTCGGCTTCCCCGAGACGCAGGGCCTCGAGCACATCGCCGTGGTGCCCTGATGCGGGGACTCGCCCGCCGCATCCGCAGCAATTTCGGCATCGGGTCGTCGCGCATGGCGATCCGGTCGCAGATGGCCTGGTATTGGCGCTGGCTCGCCAACCTCCTGATGATGGCCGTGGTCGCCGCGGCGGTATGGTGGATCGTCATGAACAGCTACCGCATCGCGGGCTCGAGCGTGGACGAGGTGCAGCGGCGGATCACCTCGCTCACCGAGGAGAACGGGACGCTGCATCATGAGCTCGACCAGGCGCGCGCGAGCCTCGTGGAGCGCGATCGACAGCTGCAGATCGAGAAGGCGGCGCAAGGCGAGCTCGCCCGCACGGTCGCCCAGCTGCAGGAAGAGAACTCCGGACTCAAGGACGACCTCGGCTTCCTGCGCAAGCTCATGTCGTCGGGCGCCGCACCCGAAGGCGTGGCGCTCTCGGACGTGAAGATCGAGCCGGGCGGCGCCGGCGCCAACTCCTACCATTACCGCGTGCTCCTCACGCAGGGCGGGCAGCGCAAGCAGGACTTCAAGGGCCGGCTGCAGCTCGTCGCGCACGTAGTCCAGGGCACGGAGCAACGGGTCCTCACCTTCCCCGATGCATCGTCGGGCGCGGCCGCCCCCGCGCTGGATTTCCGCTTCTACCAGAAGGTGGAGGGACGCTTCTCGCTTCCCGACGGCGTGTCGTTGCGAAGCGTCGAGATCCGCGTTCTTGCGCTTCCGGGGGGACAGGTTAAACTGTCCCGAACGGTCAACTTTCCGTAGGGAGGAAAGCCCATGTTCGGAAAAACGAACAAGCCGAGCCCGATCGACAGCCTGATCGGTGCGGGCTCGACGATCGAGGGAAACATCACTTTCACCGGCGGCCTGCGCATCGATGGCCATGTGAAGGGCAACGTGAGGGCGACCGGCAGCAAGCCCGGCACGCTGGTGATCTCGGAGCTCGCCAAGGTCGAGGGAGAGATCGACGTCGCGCACGTCGTCATCAACGGTACGGTCGCCGGGCCGGTGCGCGGGACGGAGTACGTCGAACTGCTCCCGAAGGCCCGTGTCACAGGGGACGTATCCTACAAGTCGATCGAGATCCACGTGGGCGCGATCGTCATGGGCCAGCTGGTATACGAGAGCCCGCAGAAGAGCGAGAAGGTTGTGGAATTGAAATCCGCCACCAATTCAGACTGAGTCGAGCCCCTTATTTTGGAGAACCATCATGAATGACATGGCCACCGCGATGCCGGATCCGCTCATCTTCACCGAGAGCGCGGCCAACAAGGTGAAGGCCCTGATCGAGGAAGAGGGCAACAACGAGCTGAAGCTGCGTGTGTTCGTCACCGGCGGCGGCTGCTCGGGCCTGCAGTACGGGTTCACGTTCGACGAGGTCGCCAACGACGACGATACCGTCATGCAGAAGAACGGCGTGAGCCTGCTGATCGACCCGATGAGCTACCAGTACCTGGTCGGCGCCGAGATCGACTACACCGAGGGCCTGGAGGGTGCGCAGTTCGTGATCAAGAATCCGAACGCCACCTCCACCTGCGGCTGCGGCTCGTCGTTCACCGCCTGAAGCGTCGCGCCTTTCGTCCCGGCAGGGGAGCTTCGGCTCCCCTGTTCGTTTTCAGGCCGGATAGATCGCGCCCAGCACCCTCGGTCCGCGCGCACCCGTGGCCGCGGTGAGATCCACGGGTTCGCGCCGCACGCATTTCATCGCGAGCCATGCGAAGGCCATCGATTCCACGTGCCCGGTCGGGACGCCCAGGGCGTCGGTGAGCGCGACCGGGCGTGACCCGGCGAGCCGTGCGATGCGCTCGACGAGCGCGCCGTTGCGCGCACCTCCGCCGGCGAGGTAGATCTCGTCGGTGGCGGGGCAGAACCGATCGATCGCGCCCACGATCGCGTGCGCCGTGAAATCGGTCAGCGTCGACTGCACGTCCTCCGGCTCGAGCCCTGCCGGCAGGCGCTCCTCCAGCCACGCGAGTCGGAAGAGCTCGCGGCCGGTGCTCTTCGGCGGCAGTTGCTGGAGGAACGGCTCGGCGAGGAGCTCGCGCAGGAGCGAATCGTGCGTGGTGCCTTTCGCCGCCCATCGGCCCCCATCGTCGTAGTGCGCGCCCAGGTGGCGCCGTGCCCATCCGTCGAGCAGCACGTTGCCCGGCCCGCAATCGAAGCCGAGCGTGGGCTTTTCCGCCGGTAGCCAGGTGATGTTGCCGATGCCGCCGATGTTCACGATGCAGCGCGAGATCGTGGGATGCCGGAAGACCGCTTCGTGGAATGCGGGCACCAGCGGAGCGCCCTGTCCGCCGGCCGCCATGTCGCGGCGCCGGAAGTCCGCGACGACGTCGATGCCGGTGAGCTCCGCGAGCCGCGCCGGATCGTTCACCTGGATGGTGAAGCCCAGGTCGGGCCGATGCCGCACGGTCTGCCCGTGGCATCCGATCGCGACGATCGCCTCGCGCTGCAGCGAAGCCGCCGCGAGCACGTCCTCCACCGCGCGCGCGTAGAGCTGGGCGAGCTCGATCGAGACGCGGCCCTCGAGGAGCAGCGAATCGGAGCCGGGCTCGCAGAGCGCGAGGACCCTCTCGCGCAGCGAGTCGGGGAAGGCGACGGTGGCGAAAGCGAGCGTTCGATGAGAGGCGCCCTCGAATTCGACCACGGCCGCGTCGGCGCCATCGAGGCTCGTTCCCGACATGAGCCCGATGAAGAGCGGCGCCACGAGCTACTCGAAGCGGGCGGGCGTCGACGAGCTCACGAGGTCGATGGTCGCGCGCGCATCGGCCGCGACGCGCCGGAATTCGGCGCGCAGGCTGGGCGAGACGGGTTGCGCCTTGGGCAGCGCGACGCGCAGCGGATCCTGGTACACGCCCGCGATGCGGAACTCGTAGTGCAGGTGCGGTCCCGTGGCCCAGCCGGTGTGGCCGACGAAGCCGATCACTTCTCCCTGCTTCACCCGCGCGCCGGCATGGATGCCCTTGGCGAAGCGCGACAAGTGCCCATAAAGCGTGGTGATGCCGCCGCCGTGCCGGATCTCGATCGCGTTGCCGTAGCCGCCGCGCCACCCGGCGGCATCGACGATGCCGTCAGCGCTCGCGAGCACGCGCGTTCCCTCCGGGGCCGCGAGGTCGACGCCGGTGTGCTCGCGAACGTTCTTGAAGATCGGATGGCGGCGCATCCCGAAGCCCGAGCTCACGCGGGTGAATTCGACCGGCGAGCGCAGGAACGCCTTGGCGTGGCTGGTGCCGTCGAGCGAGTAGTACGCGTCGTTGCCGTCCTCGTCCTTGAAGAGCACGGCCTGGTATACGTGGCCGCCGTTCACGAAGCGGGCCTCGAGGATGCGCCCGGGCGCGACCAGCTCGCCCGAGTCGTAGAGCATCTCGTAGACCACGCAGAAGCGGTCGCCCTTGCGCAGGTCGACGTGGAAATCGATGTCGGTGGCGAAGATCCGCACCAGCTGCATCGCCACGGGATCGGGGATCCCGGCCGCGTCCGTCGCCGCGAAGAGCGACGAATCGATCGTGCCGGTCTTGTATGCGAGCCGCGGCGCCTCGGTGATCGCGCGTTGCCGCGATTCGAATCCGCTCGCCGTGCGGCGGACCTCGAGGAGCGAGCTCGCGCTCGCGAAGTAGCGCAGGTTCTCGAGCTCGCCGTCGGCGAGCGTCTGCGCTTGCACCACCTTGCCGGGCACGAGCTGGCGGAAAATGGTCCGCCCGGTCGCATCGGCTCGCAGGAAATCGAGTGCGTGGGGATCGTGCACGCCGAGACGATCGAAGAGGACGGCGACGGTGTCGCCGCGAAGCACCTGCTCCTGCGTGACGTAGGTCTGCGGCGCCGGGGCGGCCGGTGCCCAGTCGGAGAGCGCGACTTCCTGCTCCACCGCCTTGCGTGCGGTCTCGTCGGGCGCGACGCCGGGAGCGACGCCAAAGGCGGTGAGCACCGTGAGCGCGGGAAGCATCAGCAGCATCAACGCGAAGGCGACCGGATGCGCGAGCCGGAAGGCCGCGGGTCGCTGCGCTACACTGGAACCTTTTTTCACGTTCATCTTCGCGTGTCGGACTCGGCCGCGACAGGATATCAGATAATTCCGACAGCGAAGCCGAAAGCGGAATGAAATCAATGAGTCATTCACCGGATCTCGAGCTGATTCGACGGGGCGCCCACGAGGTCATCGTGGAGGAGGACCTGCGGCGCAAGCTCGGCAAGGGAAAGCCGCTGCGGGTGAAGGCGGGCTTCGACCCGACCGCGCCCGACCTTCACCTCGGCCACACCGTGGTGCTCAACAAGATGCGGCAGTTCCAGGACCTGGGCCACCACGTCATGTTCCTCATCGGAGATTTCACCGGCATGATCGGCGACCCGAGCGGAAGGAACGTGACGCGCCCACCGCTCACCCCCGAGCAGATCGCCGACAACGCCGAGACGTACAAGTCCCAGGTGTTCAAGGTGCTGCGCGCGGAGAAGACCGAGATCGTCTTCAACTCGACGTGGTGCTCGCAGCTCGGCGCGGCCGGGATGGTCCAGCTCGCCGGCAAGTACACCGTCGCACGCATGCTCGAGCGCGACGACTTCGCCAAGCGCTTCGCGAGCGAGCGGCCGATCTCGATCCACGAATTCCTCTATCCGCTGATGCAGGGCTACGACTCGGTCGCGATGCGCGCCGACGTCGAGCTCGGCGGCACCGACCAGAAGTTCAACCTCCTCGTCGGGCGCGAGCTGCAGAAGGACTACGGGCAGGAGCCGCAGGTGATCATCACCATGCCGCTCCTCGAAGGCCTCGACGGCGTGAACAAGATGTCGAAGTCGCTCGGCAACTACGTGGGCATCAACGACGCGCCCGCGGACATGTTCGGAAAGCTGATGTCGATCTCGGACGACCTCATGTGGCGCTACGTCGAGCTGCTCTCGTTCGCGCCGATGTCGGAGGTGGAGCGCTGGAAGCGCGAGGTCGCCGAGGGCGCGAATCCGCGCGACGTGAAGGCGCGCTTCGCCGCGGAGATCGTCGAGCGTTTCCACGACCGGGACGCGGCGAAAGCCTCGCGTGAGGAGTTCGACGCCCGCTTCCGCCAGGGCGCGATCCCCGAAGACCTGGTCGAGCAGGTGATCCAGGTCGAGGGAGAGGCGGCGCCCCTCGTGCAGGTCTTGAAATCGTCCGGAGTGTGCCCATCTACCTCCGAGGCGCACCGCATGATCGAGCAGGGCGGGGTGCGCGTGAATGGCGAAAAGATCGTCGACAAGGCCCTCAAGCTCGGGGCGGGTGCCACCTATGTCCTGCAGGTGGGCAAGCGCAAGTTCGCGAAAGTGTCGCTGCGCCGCGCCGCCTGAAAAAATCCGCTCGCCTTGCCACGCGGAGCGGAAAATCCGTATAATGCGTGGCTCAGCTGACCGAACGCATTGCGCCGGTACTTCTCGGCCGGTCGGCATCGCTCTTTAACAAGTTACAGCCGATAGAGGTGGGTGCTGCGGTGCGCCAGCCGGGTTGCCTGGAGGGGACCTGGTGTCGAGGCATCAAGCAGTGCTCACTTGGATCCAAGTGATTCGAGTTGAGTGAACTTTGAAGGA
>DATNGJ010000058.1:0-247915 GCA_035605915.1 Usitatibacter sp. | reverse complement strand
CCGCTCTGGATCGGGATCCCCGCCGCCATCGCCGGCACGGCGGCGCTCGGCTGGCTGCTCGGGCGCATCGTGCTGCGCCTGAAGGGACCGTACCTCGCGCTCACGACGCTCTCGTTCGCCGAGATCGCGCGCGTGGTGATCGGCAACTCCTACGTGTTCACGCGCGGCGACCAGGGACTCAACGTGCCGACGCTGATGCAAAGCCGCGTCGGCTACTACTACCTGTTCCTCGGCGTGCTCGCCCTCGTGCTTGTCGCGCTCCATCGCCTGATGCGCGGGCGCGCGGGGCGCTTCTGGCTCGCGATCCGCGACGACGACATCGGCGCCGAGAGCCGCGGCATCAACGTGGTGCGCTACAAGACGCTCGCCTTCGCCTTGTCGTGTGCGATCTGCGGGCTCGCGGGCGCGCTCTACGGCACCTTCAGCCAGCTCGTGAGCCCCGAGCTGGGCCTGCTGCTGCAGACCGGCATCGTGATCGCGATGGTGGTGATCGGCGGCATCGGCACGCTCACCGGGCCGCTCGCCGGCGCGATGCTCGTCTACCTCGCGTCCGAATGGATGCGCGGCTTCGGCAACATCCAGATGATCGTCTTCTCGGGGCTGGTGGTGCTTTTCGCGCGCTTCTTCCGCGAAGGCCTGTGGGGCCTCGCCACGCGGCGCCGCGAGCGTCCCGCGCCGCGGACGGCCGCCGACGCGCCGTGAGCCTGCTGCGCACCGAGGGCCTCACGAAGCATTTCGGCGGCGTGGCGGCCGTGGAGGACCTCGCGCTCGCCGTGGAAGCGGGCGAGATCCTCGGCCTCATCGGCCCGAACGGCTCGGGCAAGACCACCGCGCTCAACATGCTGTCGGGCTTCCTCGCGCCGGACCGCGGCCGCGTCTGGCTGGGCGACGAGGAGGTCACCTCGCTCAAGCCCGTCGCCCTCGCGCGGCGCGGGCTGCTGCGCATGTTCCAGACCACGCGCGTGTTCGGGCGCATCTCCGCGTTCGACAACCTGCTCACCGCCGGCCTCGCGCGCGGCCTCTCGGAGGAGGAATCCCGTACGCGCGCCGCGGCGCTGCTCGAGGAGCTCACGCTCGCGCAGGTGATGTACCTCGACGCGGGCCGGCTCTCGGGCGGGCAGCGCAAGCTGCTCGAGTTCGGCATGTGCTTCATCGCGCCGCCGCGCGTGGCGCTCCTCGATGAGCCGTTCGCGGCGGTGCACCCGGTGATGCGCGACACGATGGCGCGCTTCATCCGCCGGCGCAACGACGAAGGCCAGGCATTCCTGCTCGTGAGCCACGACATGCCGATCGTGGTCGAGCTGTGCCATCGCACCGTATGCATGAACGCCGGCCGCCTCATCGCGGTCGGCGCCACGCGCGACGTGCTGAAGGATCGCGCGGTGATCGAGGCATACCTCGGGAGCGGCGAGCATGGCTGAGCTGCTCCTCGCCGTCGACAACGTCACCGCCGGGTACGCGCAGGACATCGACGTGCTGCGCGAGGTGTCCCTGAGCGTGCGCGCCGGACAGGTGAGCGGCCTCATCGGCCTCAACGGCGCCGGCAAGTCCACGCTCGTGAAGACCATCTGCGGGCTGCTCACGCCCAAGGCCGGGAAGATCGAGTACCTGGGCGAGCCGATCGCGGGCATCGCGACCCACCGTCTCATCGACCACGGCATCTGCTGCATCCCGCAGGAGTCGAGCCTCTTTCCCTACCTCACCGTCGAGGAGAACCTGCTGCTTCCGCTGCAGGGCCGCGGGCGCAGGTTCGCCGCGACGATGCAGGGCCGCTTCGACGAGGCGCTGCAGGTGTTCCCCGCGCTGAAGGACCGGCGCCGTGCCTCCGCCGGCGACCTTTCGGGAGGGCAGCAGAAGCAGCTCGAGTTCGCGAAGGCCTGGCTGCAGCAGCCGCGCCTGTGCCTCATCGACGAGCCGAGCATCGGGCTTTCGCCGCGGCTCGCCGAGGAGGTGTTCACCTGGATCGAGCGGTTCGCGCGCTCGGGCATGGGCATCCTCCTCATCGACCACAACGTGCGGCGCGTGGTGCGCATGTCCGATCGCATCCACGTGCTGAGCCTGGGACGCATCACCGCGGCCGGGGATCGCGCGGACTTCGAGGGCGACCTGCACGAGCAGGTGCGACAGTGGCTGGGCCTCGACTTCTAGCGGCCCGCGCCTTGCCGATCAGCCGGTGAGCGGCGGCGGCGTGGCGCGCGAGTGCCGGAACGATTTCGAGAGCGCCTTGTAGACCGGCTGCGGGCATACCAGGCGCGAGAAGCCGTAGGCGATGATCGAGGCGGCCATCAGCGGCAGCGCCATGTCCGCGTCGCGCGTCATCTCCACCACGATCACGAAGGCGGTGATGGGTGCCTGCACGACGCCCGAGAAGTAGGCGACCATGCCGATCACCGCGACGGCGCCGACCGGTGCGGGCGGCAGCAGCGCTGCGATGTCCTGGCCGATCCCCGCGCCGACCGCGAGCGACGGAGAGAAGATGCCGCCCGGGATGCCGGTCACATACGACACCACCGTCGCCAGCAGCTTCAGCACCCCGAAGCTGAGCGGAATGCCGCCGGTCTCCTGCAGGATGCGCTTGGTCTCGGCATAGCCGGTGCCGTAGATCGTTCCCTGCGACACGTAGCCGAGCATCGCGATCACGAGCCCGCAAAGGGCGGCGAAGGCGACCGGGCGCGTGCGGCGAAAAGTCGCGAACGGTCCCTCGACGCTCCTCGCCGAGGCGATGAGCAGGCGCGAGAAGGTGCCGCCGAGCAGGCCGCCCACCGTGCCGCAGACCACGACCACGCTCCAGCCGGTCGAGAAATCGAGCGTGGCGGAGGTGCGGCCGAAATAGGCGTAATTTCCGAGCAGCGAGTACGAGACGATGCCCGCGATGATCACGGCGGTGATGACGATGCCGCTGGTGCGCTGGGAGAACGAGCGGCTCATCTCCTCGATCGCGAAGACCACGCCGGCGAGCGGAGCGTTGAACGCGGCCGCGATCCCTGCCGCCCCTCCGGCGAGGATCAGGCCGCGCTTCATGCTCTCGTGCGGGAATGGCGAGAAGCGGTTGAGCGAGTACATGATCGAGGCCGCGATCTGCACGGTCGGTCCCTCGCGCCCGATGGATGCTCCGGAGAGCAGGCCCACCAGCGTGAGGGCGATCTTGCCCAGCGCGATTCGCAGCGAGAGCAGCCGGTCGCGGATCGCGGAATCGGGGTAGGCGAGCGCGGCGATGGTCTGCGGGATGCCGCTACCCTCGGCACCCCGGAAAAAATTGCGCGAGAGCCAGCTCACCAGCGCGAGGCCCGCCGGGGCGAGCACGAACGCAGCCCACGGCCATCGCTGCAGCACCCGTCCCAGCACCTCCAGCGTCCGGGTGGCGGCGAGGGCAAAGCCCACGGCCGCGAGCGCCGCGGCGATGCTGCCCACAATGAAGACCAGGCGGCGATTCCAGAGCGAACGGGAGAGCCAGACGTGGCGCGAGCGCCGGGCGATGCGCAGCCGCAGGCTGCGGCGGGGCGAAGACATTTGTCCGCGATTGTCTCACACGGAAATCGGCGCATATCCGGCAACCGGAACGCCGAAAACTCGATGGGCTGTCGTCGCCGCATTTCCGATAATTCGCGCATGTACTATGGCGAGCGATTGAACGGCTACACCCACCTCGCGGGATCGGTCCTCGCGGTGGGCGCCGGCGCGTCGCTCGTGCAGGTCGCGGCCGCCCGGGGCGACGGCATGCGCCTCGCGAGCTTCTCGATCTACGCCGCGACGCTGGTCCTCACCTACCTCGCCTCGACCTGCTACCACAGCACGCGCGGGCGCACGAAGGCGATCCTGCGCAAGGTCGACCACAGCACGATCTACCTGCTGATCGCCGGCAGCTACACCCCGTTCGCGCTGGTGAGCCTCAACGGCGCCTGGGGCTGGACGCTCTTCGCCGCCTCCTGGTCGCTCGCGGCGGTGGGCATCCTGCAGGAGATCTGGATCGCCAGGGGCGCGCGCCTCACCTCCCTCGCGATCTACCTGCTGATGGGCTGGATGGGACTCGCGTTGATGGAGCCGCTGCGCCAGGCGCTCGGTCCGACCGGCTTCATGCTGCTGGTGGCGAGCGGCGGCGTCTATACGGTCGGCATCGTCTTCTTTCTCTTCGATCACCGCTTCCGCCACTGGCACGGTATCTGGCACCTGTGCGTGATCGCGGGAAGCGCGCTGCACTACGCCACGATCCTCGAGTTCGTGGCTTGACGAAAAAGGGGTCAGATCCCTTTTCTTAGCGGTTCGCAGTACCGAACGGCGAAAAGGGATCTGACCCCTTTTCACCTTTTTCAGTGCTTCGCGAGCTCGAGCCTTCCGATCTGGCTGCGGTGCACCTCGTCGGGGCCGTCGGCGAGGCGCAGGGTGCGCGCGTTCGCGTACGCCTTCGCCAGCCCGAAGTCCTCGGACACGCCGCCGCCGCCGTGAGCCTGGATCGCCCAGTCGAGCACCTGGCACGCCATGTTGGGCGCCACGACCTTGATCATCGCGATCTCGGCGCGGGCCGCCTTGTTGCCGACGGTGTCCATCATCCATGCCGCTTTCAGCGTGAGGAGCCGCGCCTGGTCGATGAGGATGCGCGCTTCGGCGATGCGCTCGAGGGTGACGCCCTGCTCGCCGATCGGGCGGCCGAACGCGACGCGCGACTTCACGCGGCCGCACATCTTCTCGAGCGCGCGCTCGGCCACGCCGATGAGGCGCATGCAGTGATGGATGCGTCCCGGGCCGAGGCGGCCCTGCGCGATCTCGAATCCGCGGCCCTCGCCGAGGAGCAGGTTCGAGGCCGGCACGCGCACGTCCTTGAAGTCCATCTCCATGTGGCCGTGCGGCGCATCGTCGTAGCCGAACACCGGCAAGTGCCGCACCCGCTTCACGCCGGCCGCATTCATCGGCACCAGGACCATCGATTGCTGGTGATGCTTGTCGGCCTCGGGGTTGGTCTTGCCCATGAAGATGAGCACCTTGCAGCGCGGGTCGCCGGCGCCGGAAGTCCACCATTTGCGGCCGTTGATCACGTACTCGTCGCCCTC
Organism: Usitatibacter sp.; assembly: GCA_035605915.1. Taxonomy (GTDB): domain Bacteria; phylum Pseudomonadota; class Gammaproteobacteria; order Burkholderiales; family Usitatibacteraceae; genus Usitatibacter. Next base: position 242,870 of record DATNGJ010000058.1, on the reverse strand, counting down.
GCGGCGGATCGAGGCCTGGATGTTGGTGGCGTCCGAGGAAGCGACCGCCGGCTCCGTCATCGCGAAGCCGGAACGGATCTCGCCCGCGAGGAGCGGCTCGAGCCAGCGCTGCTTCTGCTCGGGCGTGCCGTAGCGCTCGAGCACTTCCATGTTGCCGGTGTCGGGCGCGGAGCAGTTGAAGACCTCCGGCGCCCAGCCCACGCGGCCCATGATCTCGCAAAGCGGCGCGTATTCGGCGTTGGTGAGCCCGGCGCCGCGCTCGGAGGCGGGAAGGAAGAGGTTCCACAGCCCCGCGGCCCGCGCCCTCTCCTTGAGCTCCTCCACGACGCGCGTGGGCTGCCAGCGCTCGCCCGTGTCGACCTCCTCCTGGAAGCGGCGCTCGTTGGGATAGACGTGCGCGTCCATGAAGGCGACGAGCCGCTGCTGCAGGGCCTTCACTTTCGCCGTGTACTCGAAGTCCATGGTTCCTCCCTACGAAGCCTGCAATCGCTCCACCTGCTTCCAGCCGAGCTCCGCCATGGGCCGGGCGCGTTTCCCCGTCTCTACCGCCTGGGCGCTCGCGGCGTTGCCCGCCACGGCGCGCGCCATCACGCCCTGGAAGATCGCGGCGGCGCGGAACATGTTGTACGCCATGCAGAAGCTCCAGTCCTTCTCGCTGGGACGAGACCCCGCGGTGCGTTGCAGGTACTTCGCGAGGTAGTCCTCCTCGGAAGGAATGCCGAGCGCGGCGAGGTCGCGTCCGCTCAATCCGCGGAACTCGGTCGACGAGAGCCGCCATGCCATCATGTGGTACGAGAAATCCGCCATCGGATGCCCGAGCGTCGAGAGCTCCCAGTCGAGCACGGCGAGCACGCGCGGCTCGGTCGGATGGAAGATCATGTTGTCGATGCGGTAGTCGCCGTGCACGATCGACGTGGCGTCGCCCGCGGGGATGTTCCCGGGGAGCCATTCGATGAGGCGGTCCATCGCCTCGATCCTCTCCGTCTCCGATGCCTTGTACTGGCGGCTCCAGCGGTCGATCTGGCGCTGGAAGTAGTTGCCCGGCTTGCCGTAATCGGCGAGCCCGAGGGAAGCGAAGTCCACGCGGTGCAGCCGCGCGATGACGCGGTTCACCTCGTCGTAGATGGCGGCGCGCCCGGCGGGCTCCATGCCGGGGAGCGTCGGATCCCAGAGCACGCGTCCCTCGACGTGCTCCATGATGTAGAACGTCGTGCCGATCACCGACTCGTCGGTGCACAACGCGTAGGTGCGCGCGACCGGGAAGCCCGTCTTCGCGAGCGCCGTGGTCACGCGGTACTCGCGGTCGACCGCATGCGCGGAAGGCAGCAGCTTTCCGGGCGGCTTGCGCCGCATCACGTAGCGCTGCGATCCGGCGGTGAGGAGGAACGTCGGGTTGGATTGTCCGCCGCGGAACTGCGCGACCTGGAGCGCGCCGGAGAAACCCGGAACGTGCTCGCGCATGTAGCGCTCGAGCGCGGCGACGTCGAAGCGATGCGCCTCGGCGACCGGGCGCGTGCCGAGATAGGCGCTGAAGTCGCTCACGGGCTCACGCGAGTGCCGCGCGGAAGCGCGTCGTCCTGGCCTCCGGGTCGCTCGCGCCGGACCATGAAGGTTCCGGTTGCCTTCGCGACGAGCTTTCCCGCCGCGTCGTGCGCCTCGCCCTCGCAGAAGGCGACCGCGCGGCCGAGGTGGATGCAACGTCCGTGCGCCACCAGCAATCCCCGGCACGTGCCGATGAAGCTGGTCTTCATCTCCACCGTGATCGCGCCCGCCGCCTTCGGGTCGGCGCTGCGTGCCGCGACCGCCATCGCGACGTCGAGCAGCGTCATGACGACGCCGCCGTGGGCCGACTCCCAGCTGTTCATGAGCTCGGGGCGCAGGTCGGCCTCGACCACCGCCTCGCCGTCGCCCTGCGCGCGCAGCCGGATGCCGAGGTAGCTCGCGAACGGGATCGGGCGCCCGACCGCCTTGCCCACGTCCTCCATCGCTAGACCGCCGTGTAGCCGCCGTCCACCGCGATGGTCTGCCCGGTGATGAAAGCGCCCGCGTCGGAGGCGAGCACCGCGACGATGCCCTTCAGATCCTCGGGACCGCCGACGCGGTTGAGCGGCGCCTTGCGCGCCACCTGGTCGCCCATCATCTCCATGAGCCCCTTGGTCATCTTCGTGGGGAAGAAGCCCGGCGCGATCGCGTTCACGTTGATGTCGTGCTTCGCCCACTCGGCGGCGAGCGAGCGCGTGAAGCTGATCACGCCGCCCTTGCTCGTGTTGTAGCCGATCGTGCCCGGCCGCCCCGGATCGCCGCCGCCCACCATGCCGAGGACCGAGGCGACATTGATCACCTTGCCCTTGCGGCGCGGCACCATGCAGCGCTTGCCCACCTCCTGGCTCGCGACGAACATCGCGGTGAGGTTGAGCTCGAGCACCTTGTTCCACGCCTCGAAGGGATGCTCGAGCATGTCCGCGCCCCAGGTCGTGCCGGCGTTGTTCACGAGGATGTCGATCGCGCCCCAGCTCGCCGCCCGCTCCACCATCGGCGCGATGGCCGCGGCGTCGGACATGTCGCAAGCGAGCGGCAGCGAGTCGATGCCCATGGACTTCAGGCGCGCGCAGGCGGCGTCGAGCTCTTCACGCTTGCGGGCGCTGAGCGCCACGCGCGCGCCCATCTCGCCCAGCGCCTCGGCGATCTGCAAGCCGAGCCCGCGCGAGCCGCCGGTCACGAGCGCCGTGCGCCCGGAGAGATCGAGGAGTTTGCGCAAGCTCATGGCAGGACCTTCGACGTGTGGAGGGAACAACGTGCCGCGGCGCGTCAGCTTACACTATCGGGTCGGCGCGTCCGCTGTGCGTCCGCCCGCCCCCGGAGCCATTCCATGGACCTCAACTACTCCCCCGAAGAGCTCGCCTTCCGCGACGGCGTCCGCGCGTGGCTGCGCGGCAACCTGCCCGCCGATTTGCGGGAGAAGATCGCGCGTTACGACGAGCTCTCGCGCGAAGACCTGCTGCGCTGGCATCGCATCCTCGCCCGGCAGGGCTGGGTCGCGCCCTCCTGGCCGAAGGAATGGGGCGGCACGGACTGGGACGTGGTGCAGCGCTACATCTTCGAGGAGGAATGCGGCTACGCGGGCGCCCCGCCGCTCATCCCCTTCGGCCTCACGATGTGCGCGGCGGTGCTGCTCAAGTTCGGCACGCCCGCGCAGAAGCAGCGCTTCCTGCCGCGCATCTACAACGGCGACGACTTCTGGTGCCAGGGATACTCGGAGCCGGGATCGGGCTCGGACCTCGCATCGCTCAAGACGCGCGCCGTGCGCGAGGGCGATCATTACGTGGTGAACGGCCAGAAGACCTGGACCACTCTCGCCCATTACGCCGACTGGATCTTCTGCCTGGTGCGTACCGATTCGGCCGAGAAGAAGCAGGAGGGCATCTCGTTCCTCCTCGTCGACATGAAGACGCCCGGCATCACGGTGCGGCCGCTGATCCTCATGGACGGCGGGCACGAGGTGAACGAGGTTTTCTTCGACGACGTGAAGGTGCCGGTCGAGAACCTGGTGCACGAGGAAGGCAAGGGCTGGACGGTGGCGAAATACCTGCTCGGCCACGAGCGCATGAACACCGCGCGCATCGGCGGCTCGCGGCGCGAGCTGGAGAAGCTCAAGGAGTTCGCCGCGCGCCAGGTGAAGAACGGCCGCCCGCTCCTCGAGGATGTGCGCTTCCGCGACAAGGTGACGCGCGTCGAGGTCGAGCTCATGGCGCTGGAGATCACCAACCTGCGCTTCCTCGACCAGCTGCGCGGCGGCAGGGCGCCGGGCGCGGAAGTGTCGATGTTGAAGATCCGCGGCACCGAGATCCAGCAGGCGCTCACCGAGCTCATGATGGAAGCGGCGGGCCCGCTCGCGCAGCCGTTCCGCGCGATCGGCGCGGACGCCGATTTCGACGCGGTCATGGCGGGCATCGCGCCGCGCTACTGCAACTTCCGCAAGACCTCGATCTACGCGGGGTCCAACGAGATCCAGCGCAACATCATCGCGAAGATGAGCCTGGGGCTCTAGGAGCGCGCCATGAAATTCGACTACAGCGAAGAGCAGCGCCTGGTCGCCGATTCGGTGCGGCGCTTCGTCGCGCAGGACTACGGCTTCGAGGCGCGCAAGGCGATCGTCGCCTCGAAGGACGGATGGAGCCGCGACATCTGGGGAAAGCTCGCCGGGATCGGGCTGCTGGGCCTGCCGTTCCCGGCGGAGCTGGGCGGCTTCGGCGGCCGCGCGGTGGACCTCATGAGCGTGATGGAGGCGATGGGTGAAGCGCTCGTCGTGGAACCGTATCTCTCCACCGTGGGTCTCGCCGGACGGCTGGTCGCGCGCGGCGCCGGCGATGCGCTGCGGCAGGAGATCGTCGCGGCGATCGTCGAGGGACGCATGGTGATGGCGTTCGCGCACGTCGAGGACGGTGCACGCTACGACCTCGCGCACGTCGCCACGCGCGCCACGCGCGAAGGCGGCGGGTACCGCATCGTCGGCGGCAAGCGCGTGGTGCTGCACGCACCGTGCGCCGATCGGCTGGTCGTCTCGGCGCGCGCCTCGGGCGATGTCGGCGATGCCCGCGGCGTGAGCCTGTTCCTGGTCGATGCGAAATCGCAGGGCGTTTCCATGGCACCGTACCGCACCCTGGACGAGATGCGCGCGGCCGACGTGCGCTTCGATTCGGTGCTCGTACCGGCGCAGGCGCGCATCGGCGAGGAGGGCGGCGGCCTCGCGCTCGTCGAGGAGGCGGCGGACTACGCCACGGCGCTCCTGTGCGCCGAAGCCGTGGGCGCGATGAAATCCGCCTGCGACGCGACGCTCGACTACCTCAAGACGCGCAAGCAGTTCGGGATGCCGATCGGCGCCTTCCAGGCGCTGCAGCATCGCATGGTCGACATGGTGATCGAGTACGAGCAGGCGCGCTCCATGGCGAGCCTCGCGTGCGCGCGCGTCGACACCGGGGACGCTCCGCACGAGCGCGCGCGCATCGTCTCCGCGGCCAAGATCAAGACCGCCGACGCATGCCGCCACGTGAGCCAGGAGTCGGTGCAGCTCCACGGCGGCATGGGCATGACCGAGGAGCTCAAGGTGAGCCACACCTTCCGCCGCCTCACGATGATCGCGAGCCAGCTGGGCGACGCGGACCACCATCTCGAGAGATTCGCGAGAAATTCCCCCTCCCCCTTGGGGGAGGGCCGGGGAGAGCGTCATGCCCGCTAACAAGCAAGTCGTCCTCGCCTCGCGTCCCACCGGCGCGGTCACGCGGGAGAATTTCCGCATCGTCGAGGCGCCGGCCGCGTCGCCCGGCGAAGGCGAGGTGCTGGTGCGCAACGAATGGCTCTCGCTCGACCCGTACATGCGCGGGCGCATGAGCGATGCGAAGTCGTACGCCGCCCACGTCGAGATCGGCGGCCTGATGGTGGGGCAGACGGTCGGCGAGGTGGTGGAATCGAGGCACCCCGGGTACCGGAACGGCGACAAGGTGCTCGCGCCGCTCGGTTGGCAGCTCTACGGCGTCGCGAAAGGCAAGGAGCTCGCGCTCGTCGACGCTTCGCGCGTACCGGCTTCCTATTACCTCGGCATCCTCGGCATGCCGGGGATGACCGCATGGTTCGGCTTGTTCGAGATCGGCCAGCCGAAGGCCGGCGAGACGGTGGTGGTCTCCGCCGCATCGGGCGCCGTGGGAAGCGTCGTCGGCCAGCTCGCGAAGCAGCAGGGTTGCCGCGTGGTCGGCATCGCGGGCGGACGCGCGAAGTGCGACTACGTCGTGAACGAGCTCGGCTTCGATGGGTGCGTCGACTACAAGGCCGGCCGCGTGCTCGACGACCTGCGCGCCGCGTGTCCGAACGGAATCGACGTCGACTTCGAGAACGTGGGCGGCGAGATCCTCGATACCGTGCTGCGCGTGATGAACCAGAACGGCCGCATCATCGTCTGCGGCCTGATCGCCGAGTACAACGCGACGCAGCCCTACGGTTACCGGAACCTGCGTTCGATCCTGGTGAACCGCATCCGCATGCAGGGCATGATCGTGTTCGACTGGCACAAGCGCTACGGCGAGGCGCTGGCCGACCTCGGCTCGCGCGTGGCGGCCGGAAAGATGCGCTACCGCGAATCGGTCGTGGAAGGCCTCGAGAACGCGCCGCAGGGCCTCATCGACCTCCTCGCCGGGCGCAACTTCGGCAAGCAGCTGGTGAAGCTCGCCTGAAGCGCGGAAACCCGCGCCGATTCGCGGGCTCCAAGGGACATGGGGCTCGGGGAATCCGGGCCTGCCCGAGGAGCTCGCCATGAGGAATCCCAGCAGGCAATCGCTCGAGATCGCGATCGGCGTTGCGATCGCGGCGGGAATCGTCGCCTTCGCCTTCGCGCCGGCGGTGCAGGCGGACAACGTGGTCGTGATCGAGGCGCCGCCGCAGGCGGCGGGCATGGCCGGGACGCTCGATCCGGGATCCGACGTTTCCTACGCCGCGGACGCGAGCGATCGCGCGGTCGCCGCGCGAGTGATGCAGGCGCTCGCCGAGGATCCGGCGCTGGAGGGCTCGCAGATCACGGTGCTCGTCGACCAGGGCGACGTGCGGCTCTCCGGCACCACGCGCGACGAGGAGCAGGGCGCGTACGCGCTGGAGGTCGCGCGCGACGCGGCCGGACCCACGGTCGCAGTCTCGGGCGAGACGCTGGAGCCCGCGCCCGCCGACGTGGTTCGCTGAGAACCGACGTCCCCGGCGTCCATCCAACCTCCATGGCTCACGTCGAGCGGCAAGGAGGTTCCATGTCGTCCAGCACCCTCACTCCCGACAATCTTCCCGCCGGCCGCGATCGCAGGACCGGCCGCGGGCACGGCACCGAGGCGCTCGGGCCGAGCGGCAGCAGCGATACCGGCAGCGACGTGCAGGGCGCGCACGGCCTCGCGCACGACGCGGACCGCTTCGGGCTCGATCGAGGCACCAACGAGGATCCGGACGAGAGCCGCGCGGCCGACACGGGCGGCCCCGACATCGGCGACGGCGATCTCGACAGCGACTCCGATGCGACGGGCAGCGGCGAGCGGGCCGCGGCCGGTCGCGATTCCGCGGCGGCCGATTCGCGGGACATCGACGTCGACCATATCGAGGAGGATGGCGAGGACATCGGGGCCCTCGAGGCGGGCGAGCTCGACGCGACGAACCGCGACGCGGGCGAGCTCGACGAAGGCGAGCGCAACCGGCCGGATCTGCAGGATGATCCCCGGAATCCCGCACGGACGCCACGCCGGCCTCGCTGATCTCGAGCGGCGGCACGCGGCGCCGCCATGGCCGCGCCGCGTGCCGCCTGCGGTCTACGCGGGCCTCGCCATCGCGGCGATCGGAACGCTCGGCTGGGCGAGCGCCGTCCCCTGGCTCTTCCCGAGCCTCGGTCCCAGCATCGCGATCCAGTCGCGCTCGCCCGAGCATCCGAGCGCGCGTCCCTGGAACGTCGTCGTGGGGCACCTCATCGGCGCCGCGGTCGGGTTCGCCGTCGTGCGCATCACCGGCGTGATCCACCAGCCGGCGATGAACCTTTCGCACGCGCTCACCGGGGCGCGCGTCGTCGCGGCGGCGCTTGCGGTATTCCTCTCCATGGCCCTGCAGGAGCTCGCCGGCGCGAACCATGCCCCGGCCGAGGCGACCACGCTCCTCATCGTGGTGGGAGCGCTCGACGCGAACCTGCACGGGGCGATCGTGCTCCTCGCCGGAATCGCGCTGGTGGCGCTGTTCGGCGAAGCGGTGCGCCGCGTGAAGCTCGAGCGGCGCGCGGCAGGCTAGCGCGACGCGGGGCCGGCGCCCGGCGGGGCGAGCGTCACGGTGTGCGACTGCACCGGGCCGCGCACCAGCCAGAAAGCGAGCGCGGCGATCGCGACCGCCGCGGACAACGCCGCGAGCACCAGCGCGACCAGGCGAAGGTTGCGCTCGCCGCGACGCGCTTCCGCGCCCTCGAGCTTCTCGACCAGCGAACGCACGTTGCGCAGCGCATGCTGCTCGAGCTCGCGCTGCGCGTCGTGTGTCGGCACCAGGGACGGATTCTCCATCGCGGCCTGCGCTCGATTCAGCCCTTGCCGCGCGCTTCGTCGCAGCCGAAGCGATTCACGCGCAATGCCCCGAACACGGCCACGCCCTTGCTGCTCTCGTCGGCCGCTCCGACCGCGGTGCCTTCCTCCCGCGCGGTGGCGAGATGCGCGTGGCACTGCGCGTCGATCTCGAGCTTGCCCATGACGGTCACGTTGGAGCGGAAGCAATACCAGCCGTGCGGGTTCGCGAGCCTGATCGTGCTGCGCCCCATCACGTTCACCGCGGGGCGCACCAGTACCAGCCGCGGCTTCGCGGTCACGGTGTCGTCGCCGGAAGACGAGGAGCCGATGCCGAACACCTTCACGCCGGTGGAGATCACGCCCTGCGGCGCCGTTCCCTTGCGGAACGGCGACGACTTTCCCCAGTAGGCGATGCATTGGTCGAGGGCGGCCTGGTCGCCCGAATCGGCGAACGAGATCGCGGGGATGCAGGCGAGCACGGCGAGCGCGAGCGAGCGGCGGATCACGGTTTCCTCCACGGGACGGGCGTTGTCGCGGGCATCAGGATAACGCCTTTCGCGCCCGCCCGCGCCGGGAAAGGCGTCAGAAGCGGAAGCGCTCCACCATCTTGGAGCCGCTCACGCCGTCCACCGTATAGCTGAAGATGCCATGGCTCGAATCGAGCGGCGTGAAGCTCGCGGTGCCCGCCTGCGCGAGCCGCGTCGCGGCGGCGTCGAAGGACTGCGCCCACGGCGTTCCCTGCGTGCGATAGATCTTGCCCGAGAAGCGCAGCGCATTGGTGGCCGCGTCGCGCGACCACGCGCCGCCCGGCATCACCAGCCACGCGGCCTTGCCGGAATCGTCGTACGTGACCCACGTAAGGAAGAGCTTCTCGCGCAGCTGGCTCACCGAGAGCGCCCAGCCCGGCTCGCGCGGGTTCCACCACATGTCCGTGTAGTCGTCGTGCGGATGGAGCGAGCCCGTGGCTCCGGCGGGTGCGACCGAGACGTGCACCGGGCCGATCAGCATCGTCGGTCCCTCGCTGCCCGGCGCCGGATTCACGACGAGCGAGGTGTCGTACTCGCCGGCAGGAAGCCTCCCCAGCGTGTAATCCTCGAAGAAGCCGGCGACGGTGCCGCAATCGGGCGAGACGCCGCCACGGTCGACGGAGACGGTGATGCGGTTCGAGTCCTGCGCGACCTGCACGGAGTCGGCATTGGTGCAGCCCAGGTGCGTGTAGCGCAGGCGCACGGTGTCGAGCGCCGAGGGATTCGGCGGATCGATCGAGAGCTGCGCGAAGGCGCCGGTCGCGGTGAGGAGCGCGAGGGCCGCGAGCAGCCGGTGTGCGGGAAAGCGCATCGGATCCGGTCGCGTCGTGGGTGGAGGCCGCATTCTACCCGGCCGTGCCGCGTGCCGCGAGCGCCGCGCCTTGCGCCGACGCCGCGTCAGTCCTCCAGGCGCGCGTCGAAATCGAGCTCGACGCCGTTGCCGGCGGGATCCTGCAGGAAGACCTGGCGCAGCCGTGTGACCGGCACCTCGGCGACGCGATAGGGAACGCGCAGGGAATCGAGGCGTTCGCGCATCGCGCCGAAGCCGGCGCACGTGAAGGCCACGTGGTCGAAAGTACCCGAGCCCGGCGCGGGATGCTCCTCGCCCGGCGAAGCCTCGCTCAGGTGCAGGATCGGCCGGCCGCCCGCGTAGAGCCAGTAGCCGTGGAAGCGGAACGGCGGCCGCTCGCCGACCTCGAGCCCGATCGCGTCGCGATACCAGTCGCGCAGGCGATCGAGCATCGCGCGCGAGGCGCGAAGGTTGTAGTGGTTGAGGCCCTGGACGCCCACGCGATCCACGCCGCGCCCGGCTAGCGCGCTTCGGGGCCCGCCGCGATGCGCTCGAGGCCGGTCGCGGCGCATTTCGCATCGCCCTCGCCGCCGCCGGCACTGCTCGGCGTGCCGGAGACGCCGATCGCGCCGATCACCGCGTTGCCGGAGCGAATGGGCAGGCCGCCGGCCGCGGTCGTGATGTGCGGGAGCAGTTGCGGCCCGATCGCGGCACCCTTCGCCTGTGCGGCGCGCTTGCCGTACTCGGCCGAGGGCATGCGATAGCTCAATGCGGTGTAGGCCTTGCGGAAGCTGTGCTCCGCCGTGTGCGGCGCCGCGCCGTCGTCGCGCACCGCCGCTTTCACGCGCCCCGACGCGTCGACCACGGTGACGCTCACGTGCTGGCCCTCCTTGCGGCAATGGGCGAGGGCCGCCCCCGCCGCCGCGAGCGCCGCGTCGGCGGAAATCGTGGGCTCGCTCGCGACCGATTCGGCGGCATGCGGCAGCGTCGCCGCGCAAGCGACCAGGACCGCGCTCGCTATCGTGATGCTGGAATCCATCTCGACCTCCGATCCTCTCAGGCGACCTCGAACAATCCCGCCGCGCCCATGCCGCCGCCGATGCACATCGTCGCGACGACGTACCTCGCGCCGCGCCGCTTGCCCTCTATGAGCGCGTGTCCCACGAGGCGCGAGCCGCTCACGCCATAGGGGTGGCCCACGGCGATCGCGCCGCCGTCGACGTTCAGGCGCTCGTCCGGGATGCCGAGCTTGTCGCGGCAGTAGATCACCTGCACCGCGAACGCCTCGTTGAGCTCCCACAGGCCGATGTCCTCCACACCGAGCCCGGCGCGCGCGAGGAGCTTCGGCACCGCGAACACCGGCCCGATGCCCATCTCGTCGGGCTCGCAGCCGGCGACCGCGAAGCCGCGGAAGATGCCGAGCGGCTGCGCGCCGGCGCGCGCGGCCGCTGCATCGCTCATCACCACGCAGGCGGACGCTCCGTCGGAGAACTGGCTCGCGTTGCCTGCCGCGACGACGCCGCCGGGAAGCGCGGGCCGGATCTTCGCGACGCCCTCGAGCGTGGTATCCGGGCGGATGCCCTCGTCGGCGGCGATCATGACCTCCTTCGTGAAGATGCGGCCCGATTCCTTGACGGCGACGCCCATGCGCACGGTCATCGGCACGATCTCGCTGGCGAAGCGGCCCGCGGCCGAGGCGGCCGCCGCGCGCTGCTGGCTGCGCACGCCGTATTCGTCCTGCTTGTCGCGCGCGATGCCGTAGCGCTTGGCGACGTTCTCCGCGGTTTCGAGCATCGACCAGTAGATCCGCGGCTTGTGCTGCGCGAGCCAGGCCTCGCGCGACATGTGGCGGTTCGCCTCGTTCTGCACGCACGAGATCGACTCGACGCCGCCCGCCACGTAGGTCTCGCCTTCGCCCGCGAGGATGCGCTGCGCGGCGAGCGCGATCGACTGCAGGCCCGACGAGCAGAAGCGGTTCACCGTCATGCCGGCCGTGCTCACCGGGCATCCGGCGCGCAGCGCGACCTGGCGCGCGATGTTGCCGCCCGTCGCGCCCTCCGGTAGCGCGCAGCCCATGACGACGTCCTCGACCCTGGCCGGGTCGATCTTCGCGCGCTCGATCGCGTGGCGGACCACGTGCCCTCCCAGCGTCGCGCCGTGGGTGAGGTTGAACGCGCCGCGCCAGGATTTTCCGAGGCCGGTGCGGGCGGTGGAGACGATGACGGCGTCGGTCATGAGTTCTCCCTCTCCCTTGGGAGAGGGCCGGGGTGAGGGTCAGCCATTGAATGTCTTCCCTTCGTTCGCGAGCTTCTCCAACAGCGGCGCGGGTTGCCAGAACGAAGGATCGCCGCTGCCCGACGAAGCGAAGCGGCGCATCGAGCGCACCACGTTGTACGGCCCCACCATGTCCGCGTAGAGCATCGGGCCGCCGCGGAAGAGCGGGAATCCGTAGCCGGTGAGATACACCATGTCGATGTCGGAGGCGCGCGCGGCGATGCCTTCCTCGAGGATGCGCGCGCCTTCGTTCACCAGGGCGAACACGCAACGCTCCACGATCTCCGCGTCCTCGATCCTGCGCGGCGCGATGCCCTTCTCGCCGCGATAGGCGGCGATCATCTCGTCCACCTTCGGGTCGGGGATCGCATCGCGGCGGCCCGGCTCGTAGCGGTACCAGCCCGCTCCGGTCTTCTGCCCGAAGCGGCCCTGCTCGCAGAGGCGATCGGCGATGCGCGAATAAACGAAGCGCGGGCGCTCGACGTAGCGGCGCTTGCGGATCGCCCAGCCGATGTCGTTGCCGGCGAGGTCGCTCATGCGGAACGGGCCCATCGCGAAGCCGAATTTCTCGAGTGCGCCGTCCACCTGCTGCGGCGCGGCGCCCTCCTCGACGAGGAAGAGGGCCTGCCGCAGGTACTGCTCGACCATGCGGTTGCCGATGAAGCCGTCGCACACGCCGGAGACCACGGCGGTCTTGCGGATCTTCTTCGCGACCTGCATGACGGTGGCGAGGACGTCCTTCGCGGTCTTCTCGCCGCGCACCACCTCCAGCAGCTTCATCACGTTGGCGGGGCTGAAGAAGTGCATGCCGACCACGTCCTGCGGGCGCTTCGTCGCCGCGGCGATGCGGTTCACGTCGAGGGTGGAGGTGTTGGTGGCGAGGATCGCGCCCGGCTTCATCACCTCGTCGAGCTTGCGGAATACCGCCTCCTTCACGCCCATCTCCTCGAATACCGCCTCGATGACGAGGTCGGCATTCTTGACGTCGTCGTAGGAGAGCGTGGGCGCGAGGAGGGCCATGCGGCTCGCGAGCTTCTCGGGCGTGAGCTTGCCGCGCTTCACGCTCGATTCGTAGTTGCGGCGGATGGTGGCGAGGCCGCCGTCGAGCGCTTCCTGCTTCGTCTCGAGGATGGCGACGGGGATGCCCGCGTTGAGGAAGCTCATCGCGATGCCGCCGCCCATCGTGCCGGCGCCGATCACCGCCACCGACTTCACCGGGCGCACCGGCGTATCCGCGGGCACGTCGGGAATCTTGGAGGCCGCTCGCTCGCCGAAGAACGCATGGCGCAGCGCGCGCGACTCGGGCGATTGCACGAGCTGCAGGAAGATCTCGCGCTCGTAGCGCAGTCCCTCCTCGAACGGCTTCGAGACCGAGGCCGCGACCGCGTCCACGCATCGCACGGGCGCGGGAAAGTTCTTCGCGACGGAGGCGACGGCGTTGCGCGCGAAGGCGAAGAACGCCTCCGCGTCGGGCTCCACCGCGGCGCGCTCGCGCAGCTTCGGCAACGGGCGTTTCCCGGCGACCTCGCGCGCGAACCGGAGCGCACCCTCGAGCAAGGGGCCCTCGACGATGCGGTCGACGAGCGCGGTGTCGGCGAGCTGGGCGGCCGGCACGGGATTGCCGGAGACGATCATGTTGAGCGCGGTCTCCACGCCCACCGCGCGCGGCAGGCGCTGCGTGCCGCCGGCTCCCGGGACGAGGCCGATCTTCACCTCCGGCAGCCCGAGCCGCGCATCGGCGAGAGCGACGCGATAGTGGCACGCGAGCGAGAGCTCGAGGCCGCCGCCCATGCAATGGCCGGCGATCGCGGCGATCACCGGCTTCGCGCTCGATTCGACGACGCGGATCACGCTGTGCAGCGTGGGCTCCGCGGTCGCCTTGGGCGTGTTGAACTCGCGGATATCGGCGCCGCCGGAGAAGAGGCTGCCCGCGCCGATGAGGACGATCGCCTTGACCGCTTCGTCGGCCTGCGCCGCGTCGAGGCCCGCCACGATGGCCGTGCGCAGCTGCAGGCCGAGGCCGTTCACCGGCGGGTTGTCGAGCGCGACCACCGCCACGCCCTCGTGCAGCTCGTAAGCCTTTCCCGCCATCGCCCGCTCCGTACGCGCGCCGCAAAGGCGGAAATATACACGCGATGGCGCGCGGGATTTCGTGCTAGCTTTCGCCTCGGACTGCCCGGGAGGACGCAATGCCTGCGGGAACCGAAGCGGCCGGGGAAGGAGCACTGCTCGACGTCGCGGACCTTTCGCTGCGGTTCGGCGGCATCGTCGCGCTCGACGCGCTTTCGTTCCGTGTGCGCGCGGGCGAGATCGCCGGCATCATCGGGCCCAACGGCGCGGGCAAGACCACGCTCTTCAACTGCCTGAGCCGCCTCTACCGCCCCGACCGCGGGCGCATCGACTTCGACGGTCGCCCGCTCCTCGCGATGCGCGCGCACCAGGTCGCCGCGCTCGGCATCGGGCGCACGTTCCAGAACGTGGCGTTGTTCCGCTCGCTCACCGTGTTCGAGAACATCCTGCTCGGCCGCCATTGCCGCGGCCACGGCGGCTTCCTCGCGGCGGCGCTGCGGCTTCCGCGCGTGGCGCGTGGCGAGGACGAAGCGCGCGCGAAGGGACGCGAGCTGCTGCGCTTCCTCGACCTGGAGAATGTCGCCGACGCGACGGTCTCGTCGCTCCCGTTCGGCACCCGGAAGCGCGTCGAGCTCGGCCGCGCGCTCGCGTCCGACCCGCGCCTGCTGCTGCTCGACGAGCCGGCGAGCGGCCTGAACCACGAGGAAGTGGGCGTGCTCGGCGGCCTCATCCGCGCGATCCGCGACCGCATCGGCGTGACGATCCTCCTCGTCGAGCACCACATGAACCTCCTGATGAGCGTCTCCGACCACGTGGTCGCGCTCGACTTCGGCCGCAAGATCGCCGACGGCGCGCCCGCCGAGGTGCGCGACCATCCCGACGTCGTGCGCGCCTACCTGGGAACCGCCGCATGAGCGAGCCGCAGCTCCTTCGCGTCGAGGGCCTGCATGCGGGATACGGCGCGACGCAGGTGCTGCACGGCGTCGATTTCGAGGTGGCGCCGCGATCGGTCACCGCGCTGCTCGGCGCCAACGGAGCGGGAAAGACCACCACGCTGCGCGCCGTGTGCGGCATGGTGAAGACGCGCGGCACGATCGAGTTCGCCGGCCGGCGCATCGACGGCTGCGCGACCGAAGACATCGCGCGCCTGGGCATCGCGCACGTGCCCGACGGCCGCGGCACGTTCGTGGACCTCACCACCGAGGAGAACCTGCGCCTCGGCGGCATCACGCGCGGCGGCAAGCGCGCCCTCGCCGGCGACCTCGAGCGCATGTACGGCTATTTCCCGCGCCTGGAGGAGCGGCGCACGCAGCAGGCCGGCACGCTGTCCGGCGGCGAGCAGCAGATGCTCGCGATCGCGCGCGGGCTGATGCTGCGCCCGCGCCTGCTGCTCCTCGACGAGCCTTCGTTCGGCCTCGCGCCCAAGGTGGTCGCGGGCATCTTCGAGATCCTGCGCGCGATCAACCGCGACGAGGGCGTCGCGATCCTGCTGGTCGAGCAGAACGCGGCGATGGCGCTCGAGCTCGCCGACCACGCGTACCTGGTCGAGACCGGACGCATCGCGATGCGCGGCGAGGCGGCGCGGCTGCGCAACGACGAGGCGGTGCGCCGCTCCTACCTCGGGTATTGAGCGACGATGGACACCTTCCTCGCGCAATTCCTCGCCGGCCTCGCGACCGGCGGCATCTACGCGAGCCTCGCGCTCGCGCTGGTGATGATCCACCAGGCGACGCGGCTGGTGAACTTCGCGCAGGGCGAGCTCGCGATGTTCTCCACCTACATCGCGTGGAGCCTCGTCCAGGCCGGGATCCCGTACTGGGTGGCCTTCGGCCTCACGCTGCTCATCTCCTTCGCGGCCGGCATCGCGATCGACCGCCTCCTGCTGCGGCCGGTGCGCGGCTCCCCCGCGCTGCCGATGGTGGTGGTGTTCATCGGGCTCCTCGTGATCCTCAACAGCGTCGCGGGATGGATCTACACCTACACGGTGCGGCCGTTCCCGAGCCCGTTCCCGTCGGAGCCGCTGTTCGGGCAGCACTACATCTCGTCGCACGACCTCGGGGCGATCGGCGTCACGCTCGCGATGCTGGCCGCGATCTACGCCTTCTTCCGCTTCACGCCGCTCGGGCTCGCGATGCGCGCGGCGGCGCAGAACCCGGAATCGGCGCGGCTGGTCGGCATCCGCGTCGGATGGATGCGCGCGCTCGGCTGGGGACTCGCGTGCGCGATCGGCGCGGCCGCGGGAATGATGGTGGCCCCGATCGTGTTCCTCGACCCGAACATGATGTCGGGCGTGCTGCTCTACGCGTTCGCCGCGGCGCTCATCGGCGGCATCGACGACCCGTTCGGCGCGGTGTTCGGCGGCTTCTTCGTGGGCGTGCTCGAGAACCTGCTCGGCGCGTACGTGATCGGCCAGGAGCTCAAGCTCACGGTGGCGCTCGTGGTGATCGTCGCGGTGCTGGTGGTGAAGCCCTCGGGCCTCTTCGGCCGCACCCTAGCGAGGCGCGTCTAGATGGCGGCGGGGAACCTGCCGCGCAGCCGGATCGCTCCGCGCAAATGGGCGGCGCTCACGGCGCTCTTCGCCGCGCTCTGCGTGGCGCCGTTCCTGCTCAGCAACTTCAGCGTCTTCCAGCTCACGCTCGTGCTCGCCTACGCGATCGTGCTGCTCGGCCTCAACATGCTCACCGGCTACAACGGCCAGATCTCGCTCGGGCATGGCGCGTTCTATGCGATCGGCGCGTACGTCGCGGCGATCCTCATGGACCACTACGGCGTGCCGTACTGGCTGACGCTTCCCGCCGCCGCGGCCGTGTGCCTCGTCGCGGGGTTCCTCTTCGGGCTGCCGGCGCTGCGGCTCGAGGGGCCCTACCTCGCGCTCGCGACTTTCGCGCTCGCCGTGGCGCTGCCGCAGCTCCTCAAGCACAAGGCGCTGCAGCCCTGGACCGGCGGGGTGGAGGGCATCACGCTGGTGAAGCCGGACGCGCCCTTCGGCCTGCCGCTCAATGCCGATCGCTGGCTGTATTTCTTCTCCCTGGCGGTCGCGATCGGCATGTTCTTCCTCGGGCGCAACCTCCTGCGCGGGAGGATCGGGCGCGCCATGGTCGCGATCCGCGACAACCCGATCGCCGCCGAAGCGATGGGCATCGACATCGCGCTCTACAAGTCGCTCACCTTCGGCGTGAGCGCGATGTTCACCGGCGTGGGGGGCGCCCTCGGTGCGATCGCCGTGCAGTTCGTCGCGCCCGACAGCTTCAACGTGTTCCTGTCGATCGCCTTCCTGGTCGGCGTGGTCGTGGGCGGCCTCGCGACCGTGCAGGGCGCGGTGTACGGAGCGCTCTTCATCCAGTTCGTGCCCAACATCGCCGACCGCATCTCGAAGGCGGCGCCATGGGCGATTTACGGCATCATGGTGATCCTGTTCATGTACCTGGCGCCGGGCGGCGTCGCGAGCTTCATCCACCGCATTTCCGAGAGATGGAGGAGGAGAACATGAAACACGCCAAAGCGTTGGCTTCATTCACCCTGGCGGTCGCCTGCGCGGCCGCCCCGGCGTACGCGCAGAAGAAATACGACCCGGGCGCGAGCGACACCGAGATCAAGATCGGCCAGACCATGCCCTACAGCGGCCCGGCCTCGGCCTACGGGACCATCGGGCGCGTCGAGGCCGCGTACTTCAAGATGATCAACGAGAAGGGCGGCATCAACGGCCGCAAGCTCGAGCTCATCAGCGTCGACGACGGCTACAGCCCGCCGCGCACCGTCGAGGCCACGCGCCGCCTGGTCGAGCAGGACGAAGTGCTGTTCGAATTCCAGCCGCTCGGCACCGCGCCCAACGTGGCGATCCACAAGTACATGAACGCGAAGAAGGTGCCGCAGCTTTTCGTCGCCACCGGCGCCACCATGTGGGGCGATCCGAAGCACTTCCCGTGGACCATGGGCTGGCAGCCTTCCTACCAGACCGAGGGCAAGATCTACGCGAAGGACATCCTCGCCAACCACCCGAACGCGAAGATCGGCGTCCTCTATCAGAACGACGACTACGGCAAGGACCTGCTGAAGGGGCTCAAGGACGGGCTGGGCGCGAAGGCCTCCTCCATGATCGTCAAGGAGGCGTCCTACGAGGTGACGGATCCCTCGATCGACTCGCAGATCCTGAGCCTCAAGGATTCCGGCGCGGACGTGTTCGTGAACATCGCCACGCCCAAGTTCGCGGCGCTCGCGATCCGCAAGGTGTACGACTCGGGATGGAAGCCGGTGCACTACCTCAACAACGTGAGCCTTTCCATCGGCGCGGTGCTCAAGCCCGCGGGCCTGGAGAAATCGGTGGGGCTCATCACCGCCGCCTATCTCAAGGACGCGACGGATCCGGAGTGGGCCAACGACCCGGCGATGAACGAGTACAAGGCGTTCCTCAAGAAGTACTACCCGGAGGCCAACGTCGCCGACTCGTCCAACGTGTACGGCTACAGCGCCGCGATGACGCTGGTGCAGGTGCTCAAGCAGTGCGGCGACGACCTCACGCGCGCCAACGTGATGAAGCAGGCCGCGAGCCTCAAGCACCTGCAGCTGCCGCTCGCGCGCCCCGGCATCGAGGTGAACACGGGGCCCGACGACTTCTTCCCCTTCGAGGCGGAGCAGCTCGCGCGCTTCGACGGGCAGCGCTGGGTCGCGTACGGCAAAGTCATCGAGTGAGGCGGCCGTGGACGGCCTCATGATGTCGATGCCGCTTTCGGTGTCGTCGCTGCTGCGGCACGCCGCCGCGAACCACGCCGACACCGAGATCGTCTCGCGCCGCTGCGAGGGCGACATCCATCGCTACACCTACCGGCAGGCGCACGGGCGCGCGCGGCAGCTCGCCAACGCGCTCGTGCGCCTCGGCGTGGGCGCCGGCGATCGCATCGCCACGCTCGCGTGGAACGGCTATCGGCACTTCGAGCTCTACTACGCGGTCTCGGGGATGGGCGCCGTCGTGCACACGGTGAACCCGCGGCTCTTCCCCGAGCAGATCGCCTACATCCTCAACCACGCCGAGGACCAGTACGCGTTCTTCGACCTCACGTTCGCCCCGCTGGTGGAGAAGATCGCGGCCTCGTGCCCGGGCGTGAAGGGCTGGGTCGCGCTGACCGACCGCGCGCACATGCCCAGGGTGAACGTGCCGCGGCTCCTGTGCTACGAGCAGATCGTCGAGGCCGAGCGCGACGACTACGAATGGCCCACGTTCGACGAGAATACCGCGGCCGCGCTCTGCTACACGTCGGGGACGACCGGGAATCCGAAGGGCGTCCTCTACAGCCATCGATCCACGGTGCTCCATGCGTACTGCATCTCCCTTCCCGACGTGTCCGACTATTCGGCGCGCAGCGTCGTGCTGCCGATCGTGCCGATGTTCCACGTCAACGCGTGGGGCATCCCGTACGCCGGGCCGCTGGTCGGGGCGAAGCTGGTGTTTCCCGGCCCGGGTCTCGACGGCGCGAGCCTGTACGAGCTGTTCGAGAAGGAGCGGGTCACCTCGTCCTCCGGCGTGCCGACCGTGTGGCTCGGGCTCATCAACTACTTGCGGCAGAACAACCTCAAGCTCACGACGCTGAAGAAGACCGTCATCGGCGGCTCCGCGTGCCCGCCGGCGATGCTCAAGACGCTGCAGGAAGAGTACGGCATCGAAGTGCGGCACGGCTGGGGCATGACCGAGATGAGCCCGGTCGGCACGGTGAACACGGCGAAGGAGAAGCACCTCGCGATGTCGCCGAACCAGCGCTTCGAGCTCGCGCTCAAGCAGGGGCGGCCGCTGTACGGGGTCGAGATGAAGATCGTGGACGGCGAGGGCCGCGAGCTTCCCCGCGACGGCAAGGCGTTCGGCGACCTCCTCGTGCGCGGGCCGTGGATCCTGCGTGAGTACTACAAGGGCGAGGGCGGCAACGTGCTGCGCGAGGGCTGGTTCCCGACCGGCGACGTGGGCACCATCGATGCCGACGGCTACCTGCAGATCACCGATCGCTCCAAGGACGTCATCAAGTCGGGCGGCGAGTGGATCAGCTCGATCGACCTCGAGAACATCGCGATGGGCCATCCCGCGGTGATGGAGGCGGCGGTGATCGGCGTGCGTCACCCGAAGTGGGACGAGCGGCCGCTCCTGGTCGTGGTGAAGAAGCCGGGCGCGCAGGTGACGCGCGAGGAGCTGCTCGCTTTCTACCAGGGCAAGGTCGCCAAGTGGTGGATGCCCGACGACGTCGCGTTCGTCGAGCAGCTGCCGCACACCGCGACCGGGAAACTTTCGAAGATGACGCTGCGCCAGCAGTTCGAGGGCTATCGCCTGCCGAGCGCGACCGCCGCGGCGCACTGAAAGCCTCAGCGCTCGATGTCGACGTACTTCCAGAAGTTGTACGTCACGAGCGGCGAGCGGTCGAAGCCGATCAGCCACGGGTACCACATCGAGGTGCGGATGCGGTGCACGTTGAGCTTCCACGGCGCGTAGGCGACGACGAGCTTCGCCATCTCCTGGTAGAGGCGCGTGCGCTCGGGGCTGTCGGGCATCGTGCGCGCCTGCTCGAACAGCCGGTCGTAGGCGGGCAGCCGGAAGCGCGCGAAGTTCTGGTCGACGTTCGGTCCGTACAGCGACAGGAGCCAGGTCTCCGCGTCGGGGGCGGAGGCGGTTTCGCCCAGGCGCCACACCTGGAGCTTGCCGAGCCGCGCCGCCTTGAGGAGGTCCGGCCACTTGCCCTTGTTGATCTCCAGCCGGATGCCGATGTCGTCGAGGCTGCGCTTCCACAGCTCGTCGTACTGCTGGTCGTATGCGGTGGGGGTCGAGTTCATGCGGATGGTGAGCGGGCTTCCGTCGGGCCGCTCGCGCCAGCCGTCGCCGTCGCGATCGACGTAGCCGTACATGTCGAGCAGCGCCTTCGCCTTCGGCACGTCGTACTCGTTCGCGCTGGTGTGGAAATCCGGGTCGTAGCCCGCGACTCCCGGGCTGTACGGCGTGTCGGCCGGGATCGCCTGGCCCTTGCGCACGATCGCGATCTCGTCTTCCACCTTGTACGAGAGGTTGATGGCGCGGCGCAGCGCCACCTTGTCGGGCGTGTAGCCGCCGACCACCGGGTCCTCCATGTTGAAGTACGAGAACGTGACGTCGAGCGTGGGATCCTGCTGCATGCGGATGCCGCGTCGCTCGAGGTTGCGCGCGAGCTTGTTGTTCGGGAACGCCTGGTACGAGTATTCCTCGGGCACGAGCCACAGCAGGTCCATCTCGCCGTTGAGGAACGCGAGCCAGCGCGGCTGCGTTTCCTCGACGATCGAGATCTCGACCCGGTCGATGATGGGGATGTGGCGCCCCTTCATCCGTGCGTGGATGCGCTGCGCGCGCTCGTCGTCGGCGTTCGGCTGCGCATCCCAGGTCTCGTCGCGGTAGCCCGCATTGCGCTCGAACACCATTTTGGAGGAGCGCTTCCAGAACGCGAGGCGCCACGGGCCGGTGCCCACCGGGTGCGAGCCGAACTCGTCGCCGTAACGATCGACCACCTCGCGCGCGACCGCGCACGAGATGCGGCAATCGGCGAAGTTGTAGATGAACACGTAGATCGGCTGCTTGAGCTTCACCTGGAAGGTGTAGCGGTCGAGGACCTTCAGCCCCTCGACCGGAGCGTCGTAGTCGAAGCGGTTCTCCCTGCGCGCCTTCTCGGCGGCGGCGTCGGCGCCCACGACGTAGGGCTCGACCTCCGCGATCTGCGACGCCTGGACCTTCGGGTCGAGCACGCGCTTGATCGAATAGACATAGTCGGCCGCGACCAGCTCGCGCTTCTTGCCGCCGAAGGCGGGATCGTCGGCGAAGTAGATGCCCGGCTTGATGTGGATCGTGTACGTGCGGCCGCCGTCGCTCAGGTCCGGCATGGAGGCGGCGGTCTGCGGCCGCAGCTTGAGGGGACGCGCGAGGTAGTCGTACGAGAGGGGCGACTCGAACAGGCCCTGGTTCACGATGTTCGAGTACACGTCCGCGATGTGCTGCGGGTCGAAGCTCGTCTCGGCGATCTCGAAGGCATAGCGCAGCACCTTCTCGCCGCCCGGCTGCGCGGGCGCCGCGAGCGGCGCGAAGGCGAGCAGCGAAGCGGCGGCGAAGAAGGCGAGGGCCCGGCTCATCGGCGGATTCTAGCCGAACGAAAAAGGGGTCAGATCCCTTTTCCGTGAGCGCTTGGGCACGTTAGGGAGACGCCGGCGGAAAAGGGATCTGGCCCCTTTTTCGTTTCAGCGCGAAGCGGTGCGCTCGAGCTGCGGGTCGATGTCGACGTACTTCCAGAAGTTGTACGTGAGCATCGGCGAGCGCCGGAAGCCGATGAGCCACGGGTACCACATGGACGTGCGGATGCGGTGCACGTTGATGCGCCACGGCACGTAGGCCACGACGATCTTCGCCATCTGCTCGTAGAGCTTCGTGCGCTCGGGACTGTCGGGCATGGCGCGCGCTTCCTCGTAGAGGCGGTCGTACTCCGGCAGGCGGAAGCGGGCGAGGTTGTTCTCGAGGTTCTTGCCGTAGAGCGAGCTCAGCCACGTGTCCGCATCCGGCGAGGACGCCGAGCCGCCGAGCTGCCAGAACTGGAGCTTGCCCAGCCGCGCGCTCGCGAGGAGGTCCGGCCACTTGCCCTTGATCACCTCCATGCGGATGCCGATGTCGTCGAGGCTGCGCTTCCAGAGCTCGTCGAACTGCTGGTCGGCCTCGATCGGCGTGGAGTACCGGTGCAGCACCAGCGGGCTTCCATCGGGCTGGTCGCGCCATCCGTCGCCGTCGCGATCGACGTAGCCGAACATGTCGAGCAGCGCCTTGGCGCGCACCGGATCGTAGTCGTTCGCGCCGGTGCGGAAATCCGCATCGTAGCCCGCGACGCCCGGGCTGTACGGCGTCTCCGCGGGGATCGCCTGCCCCTTGCGGATGATCGAGATCTCGTCCTGCACCTTGTACGAGAGCGCGATCGCGCGGCGCAGCGCAACCTTGTCCGGCGTGTACCCGCCGAACACCGGATCGTCCATGTTGAAGTAGGCGTACGTGAGGTCGAGCGCCGGCGCCTGCTCCATGCGGATGCCGCGCTTCGCGAGGCCGGGTGCGAGCTTGTTGTCGGGGATTGCCTGGTACGCGAACTCGGTGGGGAAGAGATACAGGAGGTCCATCTCGCCGTTGAGGAACGAGAGCCACATCGGCTGCGTCTCCTCGATGATCGAGATCTCCACCCGGTCGATCATCGGCAGGCGCCGGCCCTTGAGCCGCGCGAGGATGCGCTGGCCGCGCTCGTCGTCGGCGTTGGGGTGCGCGTCGAAGTATTCCTCGCGGAAGCCCGGGTTGCGCTCGAAGATCATCTTCGACGAGCGCTTCCAGTAGGTGAGGCGCCAAGGCCCGGTGCCGACCGGATGCGAGCCGAAATCGTCGCCGTATCGCTCGACCACCTCGCGGGCCACGGGGCAGGTGATGCGGCAGTCGGCGAAGTTGTAGATGAAGGTGTAGTTCGGCTTGTCGAGCTTCACCTGGAAGGTATAGCGGTCGAGGACCTTCAATCCCGCGATCGGCTTGTCGTAATCGAAGTGGTTGGCCTTGCGCGCCGCCTCGGCCGCTTCGGCGGCGCCCACCACGTACGGCTCGATCTCGGCGATCTGCGAGGCGCTCACCTTCGGATCGAGCACGCGCTTCAGGCCGTAGATGAAGTCGGCGGCGGTGAGTTCCCGGCGCTTGCCGCCGAACGCGGGGTCGTCGGCGAAGTAGATGCCGGGCTTGATATGCACGGTGTAGGTGCGACCGCCGTCGCTCACCTCCGGCAAGCTCGCGGCGGTCAGCGGCTCGAGCCTGAGCGGCCGCGCGAGGTAATCGTAGGTGAGGGGCGGCTCGTAGATCCCGGAGATGACGATGTCGGAGTAGACGTCGCTGATGTGCTGCGGATCGAAGTTCGTCTCCGCGATCTCGAAGGCGTAGCGCAGCACCTTCTCCTGGCCGGGCTGCGCCAGGGCGCACGGCGAGGCGAGGATGAGCAGCGACGCCGCGAGGGCGGCGAGCAGTGCGCGAGGGCGGTTCATGGGGCGATTCTAGCGCCCGCCGTGCCCCGCCATGAACTCGCGCAATGCCTTCGCCGTGTGCGTCTTCGCGCCCGGGCGCAGGAATTCCTCCGGCGGCGCGGCGAGCACGACGCGTCCGCCGCCGTCGCCGCCCTCCGGACCCAGGTCCACGATCCAGTCCGCTTCGGCGATCACGTCGAGGTTGTGCTCGATCAGCACGACGCTGTTGCCCGCGTCGACGAGCCGGTGCAGCACGCGGATCAGCTTCTCGACGTCCGCCATGTGCAATCCCACGGTAGGCTCGTCGAGGACGTAGAGGGTATGAGGGCCGGGATTGGGGACAGTCCGGGCTTTTGCGGCCGGTGGTTTCCGCAAGACTCCGTGCCGGTCTCCCCGCACCTTGGCGAGCTCCGTCACCAGCTTGATGCGCTGCGCCTCCCCGCCGGAGAGCGTCGGGCTCTGTTGGCCGAGCGTGAGGTACCCGAGGCCGACGTCCTGCAGCAGGCGCAGGCAATGGTGGATCGACGGATGGTGCGTGAAGAAATCCACCGCCTCGTCCACGCTCATCGCGAGTACCTCGCCCACGCTCTTGCCGCGCATCTTCACGGCGAGCGTCTCCGCGTTGAAGCGCGAGCCGCCGCACACCTCGCACGCGACCTTCACGTCGGGCAGGAAGCTCATCTCGATCGTCTTCACGCCCTGGCCCTCGCACGCGTCGCAGCGCCCGCCCGCGGTGTTGAACGAGAAGCGGCTCGCGGTGTAGCCGCGGATGCGTGCTTCCTGCGTGTCGGCGAAGAGCTTGCGGATGTTGTCGAAGAAGCCGACGTAGGTCGCCGGGCACGAGCGCGGCGTCTTGCCGATCGGCGTCTGGTCGACCTCGAGGACCCGCGAGACGCCTTGCCAACCCTGGATGGCGCGTGCGCCCGAGATCGCCTTCGCCGCTTTGCGGTCGCGCTCCGCCGCCACCAGCCGCTGCAGGTTCTCGTGCAGCACGTCCCTCGCGAGCGTCGACTTGCCCGAGCCCGAGACCCCCGTGACCACCGACAGCCGCCCGAGCGGAAAGCGCACGTCCACGTCCTTGAGGTTGTGCAGCTTCGCTCCGACCACCTCGATCGACGGCGTGGATTTCACGACCGGCCGGCGCGGCTGCAGCGGATGGCGCAGCGGCTCGCGCAGGAAGTGCCCGGTGAGCGAATCGGGATGCGCCTTCAGCTCCTCCGCGGTGCCCTGGGCGACGATGTAGCCGCCGAGGCGGCCGGCGCCGGGACCGAGGTCGATCACGTGCTCCGCGCGGCGGATCGTGTCCTCGTCGTGCTCGACCACGACCAGGGTGTTCCCCTTCGCGTTCAGGCGCGCGAGCGTATCGAGCAGCACCTGGTTGTCGCGCGGGTGCAGGCCGATGGTCGGCTCGTCGAGGATGTAGCAGACGCCGCGCAGGTTGGAGCCGAGCTGCGCCGCGAGGCGGATGCGTTGCGCCTCGCCGCCGGAGAGCGTGGGGGCGGCGCGATCGAGCGAGAGGTAGCCGAGCCCCACCTGCTCGAGGAAGCCCAGGCGCGACGCGAGCTCGGCCAGGATGTCGCGCGCGATCTCGCGCTCGCGGCCCTCGAGACCGCCTCCCCGGCCCTCCCCCAAGGGGGAGGGAGCGTTCAGCTTCTCGAAGAACTTTTGCGCGGCGCAGATCGGCTGCGCGCTCATGTCGGCGATCGACTGCCCGCGGAAGCGCACCGCGAGCGCCTCCTTGTTGAGCCGCTTGCCGTGGCATTCCCCGCACGGTTCGTCGAGCTCCAGCCATTCGACCCACGAGTCGAGCACGTGGTCCTCGGTGCCGGTCTTCGCGCGCTCCTCGTCCCAGTGCACCGTCTCGATCTTGAGGCCGGTGCCGTAGCACCCCGGGCACCAGCCGTGCTTCGAGTTGTACGAGAAGAGGCGCGGATCGAGCTCCGGGAAGCTGCGGCCGCAGGACGGGCACGCGCGCTTCACCGAGTAGATCTGCGTCTCGGGCTCGCCCCAGCCGCCGCAGCACACGTGCAGGACGCCCTTGCCGATCTCGAGCGCCTGCTCCACCGCGTGGCGCAGCGCCTTCTCGTTGCCCGGCTCGACCTGCACCTCGGCGACCGGAAGCTCGATGGTGTGCTCGCGGAAGCGATCGAGGCGCGGCCAGCCCCGGGTCGGAAGGTACTCGCCGTCGACGCGCAGGTGGGACACGGCCTTCGCGAGCGCCCACTTGGCGAGGTCGGTGTAGAACCCCTTGCGGTTCGTGACGAGCGGTGCGAGGACCGCGAGCGTCCGGCCGCGCTGTTCCTTCATGAGGCGCGCGACGATCGCATCGACGCTCTGCGGCTCGATCGGCACGTCGCAATCGGGGCAATGCTGCGTGCCCAGCTTCACGAACAGCAGGCGCAGGAAATGGTGGATCTCGGTCTGCGTGGCGACCGTGGACTTGGACCCGCCGCGGCTGGTGCGCTGCTCGATCGCGACGGTGGGCGGAATGCCGAAGATCGCGTCGACGTCCGGCTTGGACGCGGGCTGCACGAACTGGCGCGCGTAGGCGTTGAGCGACTCGAGGTAGCGCCGCTGCCCCTCGGCGAAGAGGATGTCGAAGGCGAGCGTCGACTTGCCCGAGCCCGAGACGCCGGTCACCACCGTGAACTTCTCGCGCGGGATGTCGACGTCGATGCCCTTGAGGTTGTGCTCGCGTGCATGGCGAACGGAAATGACTTTTCTCCCTCTCCCCGGGGAGAGGGTCGGCGAGAGGGTAGTGGCTCGCGGCTCGCGAACTTCGCTGGAACCGCGGATGAACACGGATGAACACAGATGCTCTTCCTCTCCCCCGGGAGAGGGCCGGGGAGACGGTGCAAGCGCCTTCTCGTAGTCGGCGAGGGCGCGTCCCGTGTGCGACTTCGCGTTCGCCATCACCTGCTCCGGCGTGCCGCACGCGACGATCTCGCCGCCCGCGTCGCCGCCTTCGGGGCCGAGGTCCACGATCCAGTCGGAGGCGCGGATCACGTCGAGGTTGTGCTCGATCACGATGAGCGAATGCCCCGCGGCGATGAGCTTGCGGAAGGAGGCGAGCAGCTTCGCCACGTCGTCGAAGTGCAGCCCCGTGGTCGGCTCGTCGAAGAGGAAGATCCGCGTGAGGGATGGGTCCGCGCCTTCGCGCGGACGACGAGGCAGCATCGAGATGGAGCGTCCCGCCGCCTCCGCGAGGTGGCCGGCGAGCTTGAGGCGCTGCGCCTCTCCGCCGGAGAGCGTCGGCACCGGCTGCCCGAGCCGCAGGTAGTCGAGCCCGACATCCACGAGCGGTTGCAGCCGCCGCACGATCTCCGAATCCCGCGGGAACGCGCCGATGGCTTCCTCGACCGTGAGCTCGAGCACGTCGGCGATGCTGCGGCCGTCCACGCGCACCTCGAGGACTTCTTCCCGATAGCGCGTGCCGTTGCAATCGGGGCAGCGCAGGTACACGTCGGAGAGGAATTGCATCTCGACGTGCTCGAAGCCGTTGCCGCTGCACGTGGGACAGCGCCCGTTGCCCGAGTTGAAGCTGAACGTGCCGGCGGTGTAGCCGCGGGCCCTCGCGTCGGGGGCGGCCGCGAACAGCGCACGGATCGCGTCGAAGGCGCCGACGTAGCTCGCCGGATTGGAGCGCGTGGTGCGGCCGATGGGCGACTGGTCGACGAACACCACGTCGTTCACGCGATCGGCGTTCACCAGCTCGCGGAACGCGCCGGGCGCTTCGGTGGGCTTGCCGAGGCGCTTGCGCAGGGCCGGATGGAGCACGTCCTGGACCAGCGTCGACTTGCCGGAGCCGGAAACGCCGGTGACGCAAACCAGGCGATGCAGCGGGAAATCGGCGTCGACCGCCTTCAGGTTGTGCTCGCTCGCCCCGCGTACGCCGAGGCACACCGTGCCGTGCAGCGGATCGCGTCCCAGCTCGTTGGGAATCTGCATCCCGGGGCGGCGCACCTCGATCTCGGGCGGGCGCGCATCCGCGCGGCGGCGACCGGAGAGATATTCGGCGGTGAGCGTCCCGGCCCGCTTGAGCTCTTCGGGCGCGCCGAAGAACACCACGCGCCCGCCGTGCTCGCCGGGACCGGGCCCCATGTCGAGCAGCTTGTCCGCCTCCAGCATGATCTGCGGATCGTGCTCCACGACCACGAGCGAGTTGCCCGCGTCGCGCAGGCGCTTCATCACCTCGATCACGCGGCCCATGTCGCGCGGATGCAGCCCGATCGAGGGCTCGTCGAGGACGAACAGGGTGTTCACGAGGGAAGTGCCGAGCGCGGTGGTGAGGTTGATGCGCTGCACCTCGCCGCCGGAGAGCGTGCGCGATTGCCGGTCGAGCGTGAGGTAGGCGAGGCCCACCTCGCGCAGGTATCCGAGGCGCGAGCGGATCTCGCCGAGCAGGATCTCGGTCGCTTCGTCGAGCGGCTTCGGCAGCTTCACGCGCGCGAAGAAATCGGCCACGCGCTCGATCGGGAGCAGCATCACGTCGTGGATCGAGAGGCCCGGGAGGGCGGCGAGCGGGTCGCGCGTCCATTCCGTGCCCTTCGGAAGGTAGCGTCGCTCCGGCGCGAGCACCGCGTCCGCGTCCTCCTTCGTGCCGACGCGCCACAGCAGCGACTCCGGCTTCAATCGCGCGCCGTCGCACGCCGTGCACGCGGTGTACGCGCGATAGCGGGAGAGGAGCACGCGGATGTGCATCTTGTACGCCTTGGTCTCGAGCCAGTCGAAGAAGCGCTGCACGCCGTACCAGTGCGTCTTGCCGGACTTGTTCCAGCTCACCCAGTCGTCGTCGCCCGCGATCACCCAGCGCTGGTGCTCCGCGCTGAGCTCGCGCCACGGCTTGTCGAGCGGCACGCCGCGCTTCGGCGCCCATTTCTCGAGGTCGTCCTGGCACTCGTCGTAGCTCTTCGACTGGAAGATCTTCACCGCGCCCTGGGCGAGGGTCTTCGTCTCGTCGGGAATGACGAGGCCATAGTCCACGCCGATGACCCGCCCGAAGCCGCGGCAGGTATCGCACGCGCCGATCGGCGAGTTGAACGAGAAGCGCGCGGGTGTGGGATCGGAATAGTGGATGTCGCAGCTGGCGCAGTGCAGGTCGGTGGAGAAGCGCCACACCGTCATTCCCGGCGGCCGCAGGGCCTCTGGTCGGGAATCCACTTCCTCGCCCAGGAAAACGTTCACCCGTCCATTGCCCACGCGCAGCGCCGCTTCCAGCGCCTCCACCACGCGCGCCTTCTCCGCGCCCGACATGCGCACGCGGTCCTGCACCACCTCGAGGCGCTGTCCCTCGCGATGATGGATGCGCGTGTAGCCCTGCGCCTGGAGGAGCCGGGTGATCTCCTCCTCGGTGAAATTGGCCGGCACGTCCACCGGGAACGCGATGACGAGGCGCGGATCGCCGGCCTCCTTCGCGCGCGCGTCGAGCTCGGCGAAGATCGTTTCGGCCGTGTCGCGGCGCACGGACCGGGCGCAGCGACGGCAGAATAGCCGCCCGGTGCGCGCGAACAGCAGCTTCAGGTGGTCGTTGATCTCCGTCATCGTGCCGACCGTGGAGCGCGAGGTGCGCACCGGGTTGGTCTGGTCGATGGCGATGGCGGGCGGGATGCCTTCGATGGCGTCCACCTGCGGCTTGTCCATGCGGTCGAGGAACTGCCGCGCGTAGGGCGAGAACGTCTCGACGTAGCGGCGTTGGCCCTCGGCGTAGAGCGTGTCGAAGACGAGCGAGGACTTGCCCGAGCCGGAAGGGCCGGTGACCACCACCAGCTCCCCGGTGGGAATGTCGACGTCGAGGTTCTTGAGGTTGTTCTGCCGGGCGCCGCGGATGCGGATCGTCTCGCCGGATGCGTCGTTCAATGCGGCGGCGGGGCCGGGGGCGCCGGCGGAGAGGTCGTTCATGGAGTTCCGGTGGGAGCGGGCCGGCCGGGCGGGCGCCGGGAGGGATTCGAAGGCGGCTTCCATTTTACAGGCGGCGGCGACCGCGAACGGGACGGCGCAAGCCACCCTCCGTCCACCCGAAGCCTACGAGGGAAATAGGACGGAATGCGCCCTATTTCAAGGGTGCCGGATGGAAGGCCGGCGATGAGCGCTCAGGCGTGCTTGCGCGGCCGGTCGAACGCCGCGCGCAGCTCGTCCTTCGCGCGCTCGAGCACACGCTTGCGACGGGCGGACAGGTTGTGGCCGCCGCGATTGATGTAGAACGTGAGCATCGACATCGCGGAGCGGAAGGGATCGGCCTTGCGCCGGCGGCTGCGCTCGGCCGAGCGCTTGAGCGAGCGCGCGATCGCCCGCGGATCGTCCTTGCTGAAGACGCCGCCTTCGAGGTCGAGGGCGTCGCTGCGCTCGGTGACACGCCGCGACCAGCGGCGCGCGGGCTTGCGCTGCCGCGGCTTCCGATGCGGGGCTTTGTGCTCGGCCATGCCCCTTCGACCGCCTTCGGAGGGCGGAATTTCGTGCGAGGCTCCGCCGGCATCCCGCGGGGCGTTTCGGCGCTCGCGGGAAAAAGCGATCAGGCGGCCATCGCCTGCCGCGGTGCCGCCTCCTCGTTCACCATTTCGTAGGCCGGCTCGGTGAGGAACTCGACGAACTCGTCGCTCGAGACGAGCTTGTCGAGCAGCCACGCCGCCTCGTCGTACTTCATGCCGAACGAGCCGGGCAGCGCGCAGACCTTGCGCAGCTCCTCGGCGAGCATCTGGCGGAACAGGTCGAGCGTCACCTTGCGGCCGTCGTCGAGCACGCCCTTGGGCGAGCGGATCCACTGCCAGACCTGGGTGCGCGAGATTTCCGCGGTGGCCGCGTCTTCCATCAGGTGGTGGATCGGCACGCAGCCCTGTCCACCGAGCCACGAGCCGATGTACTGCAGCCCGACGTTGATGTTGGTGCGCAGCCCCGCTTCGGTGATCGGCGATTGCGGCTCGAAAGCGAGCAGCTCCGCCGCCTTCACGTTCACGTCCTCGCGCTTGCGCTCCACCTGGTTCGCCTGCGGCATGATGCGGTCGAACACTTCCTTCGCCACCGGCACCAGCCCCGGATGCGCGACCCAGGTGCCGTCGAAGCCGTCGTTCGCCTCGCGCTCCTTGTCGGCACGCACCTTCGCCATCGCGGCCTCGTTCGCGGCCGCGTCGCCCTTGATCGGGATCTGCGCGGCCATCCCGCCCATCGCGTGCGCGTTGCGGCGGTGACAGGTCTTCACGAGCAATTGGCAGTACGCGCGCAGGAACGGGCTCGTCATGGTGACCAGCCCGCGATCGGCGAGCACGAAGTCGTGGCGGCGCAGCTTCTTGATGCACGAGAAGATGTAGTCCCAGCGGCCGCAGTTGAGGCCGGCCGAATGATCGCGCAGCTCGTAGAGGATCTCGTCCATCTCGAACGCGGCGGGCAGCGTCTCGATCAGCACCGTCGCCTTGATCGTGCCGCGCGCGAGCCCGAGGCGCGATTCCGCCTCGTTGAAGACCTCGTTCCAGAGCCGCGCCTCGAGATGGCCCTCGATCTTGGGCAGGTAGAAATACGGCCCGCTGCCGTTCGCGACGAGCCTCGCGGCGTTGTGGAACAGGAAGAGGCCGAAGTCGAACAAGGCGCCCGCGACGGGTTCCCCGTCCACCCGCATGTGGCGCTCGAGCAGGTGCCATCCGCGCGGACGCACGATGAGCGTCGCGGTCTTCCCGGCGAGCTCGTAGACCTTGCCCTCGGCGCTCGTGAACCCCAGGGTGCGCTCGATCGCCTGGCGCAGGTTGACCTGGCCGCGCACGACGTTCTCCCAGGTGGGCGTGAGCGAATCCTCGAAGTCGGCCATGAAGGTCGAGGCGCCGGAGTTGAGCGCGTTGATCACCATCTTGCGGTCGGTGGGACCGGTGATCTCGACGCGGCGGTCCTGCAGGTCCGCGGGGACCGGCGCGACGGTCCAGCTGCCCTCGCGGATCGCGAGCGTCTCGGGCAGGAAGCCGAAGGTCTCGCCGGCGTCGAGCCGCGCCTGGCGCACGGCGCGCCGCTGCATCAGCTCGCGGCGGCGCGCCTCGAAGAGACCGTGCAGGTGCGCGACGAAGCCGAGCGCGGGCGGCGTGAGGATGGGTTCGAAAAGCTGCGGCTGTCGCGGCGGAAGCTGGATGCCCGCGATCTCGAAATCGTCTCGTTTCATCTGCGTGGGTCTCCGAAAGTGGCCGCTGGCCGGCACTCCTGAGACCGCATGACACCACCGGGATTGCGCCCGCCGGAATTGGTATGTCGTCAAGCGAGCCTTCGCGGATTGCGAAGGGGAGCCCTTTACCGCTCAGGCGGCCGGCGGCGGGCTCGAAATGGGCATCGGGCTCCGGGTGCCGACCAGGTGGTCGACCAGCTGGCGGGCGGCGGCGGGCAGCATCGAGTACTGGCGCACGCCGACGAACATGCGGCGCCGGGCCCATGCGTCGGCGAGGCGCACGAAGCGCAGCCCCATCGAGCGGGCGTAGACGTTCACCGCGGCCTCCGGCAGCACGCCGATGCCGAGACCGGCCTGGATGAGGCGCGCGACGACGTCGAAGCTCTTCACCTGCACGCGCAGCCGCAGCGGCTTGTCGGCGAGCGCCGCCTGGTGGCTGCACAGGCGCGAGATCACCGTGTTGCTCTCGAGCCCGACGAAGTCGTGGTCGAGGAGGTCGTTGAAGGCGAGGCTCTTCGCGCGCAGCGGATGCTTCACCGGCAGCGCGCAGACGAGCGTGTCGGCGCGGTAATCGTAGAGCTCGAGCGCCGCGGCGCCCTCCGCGCCTTCCATCACGATGCCGACGTCGGTGTGGCCCGCGAGGAGCGCGGCGACGATCGCGGAGCTGCGCTCCTCGCCGAGCGAGACCTTGATCGCCGGGTGCGCGGCCGAGAACGAGGCGAGGTCCTCGGGCAGGTATTGCGCGAGGGCGGAGGCGTTCGCCTGCATCCGCACCACGCCCTTCGCGCCCATGGTGTAGTCGGAGATCTCGGCGCGCATCTGGTCCATCTGGTCCATCATCTGGCGCGCGTGGAAGAGCAGCGCCTCGCCGGCGGGCGTGAGCTCGACGCCGCGCGCGGTGCGATGGAGCACCTTCACGCCGAGCTGGTCCTCGAGCTGCGCGATGCGCCGGCTCGCCGCGGCGAGCGCGATGTGGCTCGCCGCGGCCGCCTTGGTGATGCTGCGCGTCTCCGCGATGCGGATGAAGAGCGCGAGCGAGGTGAGGTCGGGGCGCATCAGGAGAGGAAGCGGCGCGGCGAGATCGCGCCCGCGTGGTCGCGTGCCATCGGCAGCGGCTCGTCCTCGAGGGCGCTCGCGAGCGTCTCGGCGGCGATCGGCCCCCACAGCAGGCCGCGCGAGCCGAGCCCGGTGAGCACGTGGATGCCGTCCACCGCGGTCGCACCGCCGATCGGAAGCCGGTCGGGCACCGTCGCGCGAAATCCGGTCCATCCGGCGAGGCTCGCGGCATCCGTGCCGTCGGTGAAGCCGGGCAGCATCGTTTCGGCGCGTTCCAGGTTCCGCCGGTGGTCCGCGATGCGCACGGCGTCGTCGGCGTCGTCGTGCTGGTAGGTCGCGCCCACGACGTGGCCGCCTTCGAAGCGCGGCGCGACGTAGCCATTGCCGCTCACCACGATCTCGA
This sequence comes from Usitatibacter sp., assembly GCA_035605915.1. Taxonomy (GTDB): domain Bacteria; phylum Pseudomonadota; class Gammaproteobacteria; order Burkholderiales; family Usitatibacteraceae; genus Usitatibacter. The sequence goes on along the minus strand of DATNGJ010000058.1, from coordinate 209,536 downwards.
GCTCGCGCCCGGCCGCTGCCGGCAGGTAGGTGAGCTGGCCGCGAACGCGCGCGAGCCGCAAGCGCGCATCCGGAAGCAGGCGCGCGGCATCGGCCGCGTTCGCGAGCACCAGCGTGGGCGCTTCCGCGAGCACGCGGCCGTCGCGGTCGAGCGCGCGCCACGCGTTGCCCTCGCGCTCCAGCCGCTCCACGCGGGCGCTCGCCCGGCGCCGCACGCGCTCCCCCGCGCGGGCGAGGCTTGCGACGCCGAGGCTCGCAGGCGACACGGTCGCGCCCGAGGGAAACCACCAGCCCGCGCCGCGCGCCCGGCGCCCGGCGAGCTGCGAGGCGCGCGCGGCGTCCACGAACTGCAGGAAGTCCGGCGGATAGTCCTGCGACCTCACGATGGCCGCGAAGCGCTCCGCTTCCTCGCCGTCGCCGGCGAGCTGCAGCACGCCGCAGCGGTTCCACGCGAGGTGATAGCCGTCGTGCTGCAGGGCGCGGAAATGCTGCAGCGAATAGAGGAACGCACCGCGCGAGATTCGGGCGTTGAGCGCGTCGCGCAGGTTCGCGATCGGGCGCACGAGCCCGACCTCGGGGGGCGTGGATGCGACGCGCGCCTCCAGCACGGCGACGTCCCACTCGCGCGCCGCGAGCCGCTCGGCCGCGAGCGTGCCTGCGAGACCGCCGCCGACGATCACCGCGCGCCGTCCGGGAGGGCTGCGTGCCGGCTCCAGTCCGTCGCGCACCGCGCGCAGCATCTCGCGCTTCGCCGCGAAGCCCGCGCGCTTCTCGACGCGGAAGCCGGCATCGGCGAGCGCGCTGCGCACGCCGCCCGCGACGGTCCAGGTGGCGAGCGTCGCGCCCGGCCGCGCGATGCGCGCAAGCTCGCGCACGACTTGCGGGGTCCATATCTGCGGATTGCGCGCCGGCGCGAAGCCGTCGAGATACATCGCGTCGGCGCGCGCCACGAGCTGCGGCAGGAGCTCGCCCGCCTCGCCGAAGAGCAGCGTGAGGATGACGCGCCCGGCGTCGAAGTGCAGGCGATGGAATCCCGCGAGCGCCGGCGGCCACACCGCGACCAGCGCGCGCGCGAGCGGCGCGAGCGCAGCGAAGGGTGCCAGGGCGGCGGCGAGCGCATCGGCGGCGAAAGGCCGGTTCTCGATCGAGACGAAGTGCAGCCGCCGCGGGCGCGCCGCATCCGTGCGCCATGCCTCCCACGTCGCGAGGAAATTCACGCCGATGCCGAAGCCCGTCTCGACGACCGCGAAGCTGGAACGGCCGCGCCATCGCTCGGGCAGGCCGTTGCCCTCCAGGAACACGTGGCGCGCCTGCTCGAGGCCGCCGTGCGCGGAGTGGTAGACGTCGTGGTATTCCGGCGAGAACGGCGTGCCGTTCGCGTCGCGCGCGAGGCTCGCGGTGGCGAGTGTGACGGAGTGGCCGGCCATGCGGCCATCATAGCGGAGGCCGGATGCGGCACCCCGCTGGGCGCCGCCCCAACCACTCCGCCCTTCGACGCGGTCGCTTCCCTGCGCCCCCAAAGGAGTAAAGGCGCCCCGGCCGGTCGGCGTGACGGGCCGGACGGCCGCGTCGGGTGCGGATCAGAACAGCAGGCTCGAGAGCCTCCCGCGATATTCGGTGACGAGCTCCGGATCCTCGGCCGCCATGTCGAAGACGGCCAGCATCTTCAATCGCGCGCTGTCCTCCCGATAGCTGCGGTCGCGCCCGACGATTTCAAGGAGCTGCTCGAGCGCGGGCTCGAATTCCTGGTGCGCGATGTGCAGGTCCGCGAGCTCCATGCGCGCTTCCAGGTCGTCCGGATCGATGCGAATGCGGCGCGCGAGCGTGTCCGCCGGCGGCAGCGCCTCCGCGAGCTCGGCTGCGCCGAGCCTCGCGCGAAGCGGCGCGTACGTCGAGAGCTGCGACGCGCTGGACGAGAGCGCATCGAAGTGCGTGCGCGCGGTGCGCACGTCGCAGCGGTCGAGCAGGATCGCGGTCATGTCGAGGCGCGCGGCGTCGTTCGACGGATCGAGCGCGATGGCGTTCTTGAGGCAGCCCTCGGCGAGCTCCGGCTGGCCTTGCGCGATCGCCTCGCGCGCGGCGCGGTGCTCGATCTCGGAGGGATCGGGAATGAGGCGGTCGAGGAAGGCGCGCACGAACGGCTCCGGCTGCGCGCCCTGGAACTGCGCGACCGCGTTGCCGTCCACGAACGCGACGGAATGGGGCAGCGACTGCAGGTTGAAGGAGCTCACCAGCTCGGGGTTGGTGTCGGAGTTCACGTTCACGAGGCGGAACCGCCCGCCGTACTCGCGTTCCAGTCGCTCGAGCAGCGGCCCCAGCTGCTTGCAAGGCGCGCACCACGGCGCCCAGAAATCCACCAGCACCGGAACCTCCACCGAGGCCTCGATCACGTCGCGTTCGAACGAAGACAGACTGGTATCGATCATGGGTCCCCCTCGTAAGGGAATAGATGCCGGGCCGGGGACCGAGTTCGGATTGCGCCGGCGGGAAATCGAGTCGGACGGCCCAAGGGCGAATCGAAGGAATCGTCCTACCCGCGCGGTGAAGCCGCGTCGAAAAAAGCAAACATGCGCGCTTCGACGATAATTGCGCCTATGGCCCTCGTCCTCGATCTTCCCGCCGGCCTCGTCGGCACCGCCGAGCTCGTGGTCGGCGAGCAGCACACCGCGCCGCGCATCGGCAGCGGGCGCATCCGCGTTCTCGCGACGCCCGTGATGATCAACCTCATCGAGGCCGCCGCGCTCGCCGCGGTGGAGCAATCGCTGCCGGAGCACCACCAGAGCCTCGGCACGCACCTCGACATCACGCACGTCGCGGCGACGCCGGTCGGCATGAAAGTGCGCGCGACCGCCGAGGTGACCCGCGTCGAGGGCCGGACGGTCTATTTCAGGGTGCGCGCCGAGGACGAGAGGGAGCTCATCGGCGAAGGCACGCACGAGCGCGTCGTGGTGAACGTCGAGCGCTTCGACAAGCGCGTGCAGGAGAAGTCGCGCGGCGCCTAGCGCGTCGCGCCGGCCAGGTCGAAGGCCTTGAGCGCCTGGTAGAGGATCGGGTCGCCGGGGCCGCCCGAGGGCGCCGCGAGATCCACGGGAATGTCGGGCGCCAGCGACTCGCGCGGCGTGCCGTCGAGGAGCAGCGTGCGCTCGGCCGGGAAGCGCACCACGATCCGGCTGTGCGGCAGCGTGACGCCGCGAAGCTCTCCGCGCAGGCCCGCGCCCGGCGTTCCCGCGATGCGCGCATGCGCCGCTTCGCGCAGCCCTGCCGCCAGGGCTTCGGCCTCGCCCTCGGTCCATCGGTCCATGAGGACCACGAGCGGCGCATCGTAGGGCGGCGAGCGGTATCCCGCCGGCACGGTATCGATCGTGCGCACATGCGCGTGCGATTCGCGCAGCTGCCACGGCGTGCCGGCGGGCGCGAAGCGCGCGAGGATGGATGCCACGGCCGCGCGCGTCGCGGGACCCGCCGATTCGCGCAAGTCGACGATCAGGCCGCGCGTGCCGCGGAGCATGGTGATCGCCGCGTCGAGCTCGGACAGCGAGACCTGGTCGTCGCCGCCGCCGCGCAGGCGGACGTAGCCCAGGTCGCGCGCCTCGCCCATGCGGCGGGCGAGGACCGGCGGCGCGCTCGGTGGCGAAGCGGCGGCGCGCGCAATGGAAAGCGCGCGAACGCGGGAGCCGTCGTGCACGGTGAGATGCAGGGTGCCGAAGCGCGGCCCGGCGAGGAGCTGGCGCAAGGCGCGATCGCGCGCCTGCGGCGCCGCGTCTTCGCCCGCGCGCCTGCGCACCGCCTCGAAGACGTCCTCGCCTTCGACGCGCGCCACGATGTCGCCCGGCTTCAATCCGGCGACGTCCGCATCGCTGTAGGTCCGGACCGCTTCCACCACCGCCGCGCCGTCCTTCCAGCGCGCCCACGCGTCGGTCTCCGCGGGAATGCGCCGCGCCGATTCGGGGGTCCGCTGCGATACGCTCACGTGATCGTCGCCCAGCGTGGCGAGGGCGCCCTCGAGCGCCGCCACGAACTCGCGCCGCGTGGCCGCACTCGTCGCGCGCGAGCGCCACGCCCGGCGCGCACGCTTCCATGCCGTGTCGCCCGAGTCGAAATAGGCGTACTGCGTGTCGATCGCGCGCCACAAGGCGTCGAAATCCGCGGCGCGCTCCGCAGCACCGGCCGGCGCGCGCGCGTGCGCGGCGTGGACCGCGAGCGCGAGGAACGCGGCGCCCGCGAGGCGCGATGCGGTTCCGATCGGCCTATCCTCCGTGCGCCGCGCCGGCGGCAGGTGCGCCGCGGACTTGGCGCTCGATGCGCTCGAGCCGCTCCTCGAGGACCTCGCACGCCGCGTAGCCCGATGCGACCAGGTAGAGCGCGCCGTCGATCGCCGCCGCGAGCGTCGGGAAGCCCGAGACGCCGATCGATTGCGCGCGTGCGAAGTCGGCGCGGACCGCTTCGCGCATCGCCTCCGATTCGAGCGCCGCGCGGAACGCGGGCCGGTCGTAGCCGCAGCGCTGCGCGGCATCGGCGAGCGCCTCGGTTCGCGTGACGTCGATGCCGTCGCGATAGAAGGTCGACTGCAGCTCCTTCAGCAGCCCGAACGCGCGCGAGCCGTCGAGCGCACGCGCGGTCACCACCGCGCGGCACGCGGGCTCGGTGTCGTAGACGAATCCTTCGCGGGCGAAGATCGCTTCGGAGAACGGCAACCCGCTCATTTCCGCGACGTGCGCCCAATGGGCGCGCAGCATGTCGCGGAACGGTGCGCTCATCGGCTCGCGGTTGTACGCGCGCAGGCCGCCCATCAGCAGGTCCGGACCGAGGTCGGGACGGCGCTCGACGAAGCGCGCGAGCTGCGGCCCGAAGCCGTAGCACCAGGAGCACATCGGGTCGGCCACGTAGAGCAGCCGCGTGGCCGGCTCGAGGCTCACGCGGCGATCGAGCGGCCGAGGGAAAGGGCGACCACCCGATTGCGCCCGCGGCGCTTGGCGAGCGCGAGCGCCTCGTCGGCGCGCTGGACGAGCGTGTCGACGCTCTCCGGGCCTTCGTCGAGGCGCGCCGCCACGCCGGCGCTCACCGTGGCGGGCAGCTCGAGCGCGCCCACCTGCAGCGGCGCGCCCGCCACCGCCTTGCGCAGGCGACCCGCGACGATCACCGCGCCCGGCCCGGGCACGTCGGGAAGCAGCACCAGGAACTCCTCGCCCCCGTAGCGCACCAGCATGTCCTCCTTGCGCAGCGCCTTGCGCAGCACTTCGGCGAGCGCCTGCAGCACGAGGTCGCCGGTCCGCTGCCCGTGCTTCTCGTTGATCGCGCGGAAATGGTCGACGTCGAGCATGACGATCGAGAGCGGTTGCCCGGCCCGGCGCGCGCGCGACATCTCGCGTTCGGCGATCTCGTGGAACGTGCGCCGGTTGTAGGCGCCGGTGACCGGGTCGAGCGTCGCGAGCCGCAGCGCCTGCGCCTCGGCGCGCTCCTCGTGCAGCAGCAGGAAGGCGAACGAGCTCGCGATCGCGGACATCGCGGCGACCAGGTAGGCGAGCGCCTGCGCGGAGCTGGGAGCATCGAACGCCTGCATCGGGTCGCCGGACACGCCGCCCGCCACGCCGCGCACGATGAACACGACCGACGCCGCGGCGAAGCACGCGGCGAGCACGCCGCGCGCGAAGCTGCGCGAGCCGTGCACGCCCCAGGCGAGCAGCGCGTCTCCCGCGAGCAGGGTTCCCATCACCAGGCCGCCGAGGAGCAGCGCCGAAGACGGGTCGGAGGCGACGAGCGCCGTGGGAACCGCCACCGCGGCGATCGCGGCGGTGTGGATCCACCCCGGCAGCGAGCGGCGGTCGACGGCGGCGAGCGCGGCACCCTGCAGCGTCATCGACAGCGCGAGCAGCCCCGCGGCCACGGCGAGCGTGCCGGCGCGCGGCTCGAGCGGCGAGAGGAAGAGCAGGAAGGCGAGGGCGCGAGCCGCGAGCGCGGCGGTCCAGGCGAGGCTGCCGGCGCGCGCGCGCGAGCCGAGGCCGACTCCCACGACGGCGGCCAGCGAACCGTCGGCCAGGGCGAGGAACGCCCAGAGCGTGGGCACGTCGATCATGGGCCGAGACTAACCGCGGCGGCGCTCGCGCGCAATGCGGCGCATCACAATCGCCCGCCGGCGCGCGCGGCCGCTACTCGACGTGCCCCATCCGTTGCACGACGCTCGCGAGCTTGCGCGCGTCGGCGTCCCAGAACGCGGCGAACTGCGGCTGGTCGAGGTACTGGATCGGCGTCTCCACCTTCGCGAGCGCCGCCTTGAATTGCGGGTCCCGCACCGCGGCGCGCGCCGCCTCGCGCAGCCTCGCGATCACCGGCTCGGGCGTGCCGGCGGGCACGAAGAGGCCCGTCCACTGCGAGAACTGCACGTCGTAGCCCAGCTCCTTCAACGTCGGCACGTCGGGGAATGCGGGGTGGCGGCCGCCCTCGCCCCACGTGGCGAGCACTCGCACCTTGCCGCCGCGCACGTGGCCGGCGATGGTCGAGGGCCCGGTGGAGAGCGCGTCCACCTGGCCGCCGAGGAGCGCGACGATCGCGGGGCCCGCGCCGGTGAACGGCACGTGCAGCATCTTCACGCCGGCCGCCTGCGCGAGCATCTCCATCGGGACGTGCATGGTTCCGTAGTTGCCGGAGGAGCCGAAGGGAATCGTGCCGGGCGCCTTCTTCGCCGCCGCCACCAGGTCCGCGACGCTCTTGTACGGACTGTCGGCACGCACCGCGAGCACCGTCGGATCCGCCGTGAAGCGCGCGACGGGCACGAGCTGCGAGAGCTGGAACATGGGCTCGCGGCCGAGCACCTTGTCGGCCTCCGGGATGATCGAGATCGAGGAGAGCGCCATCAGGACGGTGTAGCCGTCGGCGCGCGCGTTCGCCACGTAGTGCATGCCGACGCCGCCGCCCGCGCCGGGCTTGTTCTCGACCACCACCGACTGGCCGAGGAACCGGCCCATCACCTCGGCGAGCGGGCGCGCCGTGATGTCGGCGACCCCGCCGGGCGGGAACGGCACGATCATGGTGATCGAGCGGGCGGGATAGTCGTTCGGCGCCGCCGCGGCGAGGGCGGCGACGGCGAGCAGGGCGAGCGCGGCGAGGCTGCGGCGGATCATCTTCTTCCTTTCGTCGGCGCGGGGCGCGCGCGGCGCGAAGGATAGCCGACTTCAGCCGGAGCGCAGGTCCTGGGCGAGGGGGCGCGCGGGGAAGTGGAAACGGACCGGGCCGTCGGCCTGCGCGTGCAGGAACTGGTGCACGAAGGGGTCGCTCGATTCGACCATCTCGCGCGTCGGTCCGTCGGCCACGATCGCGCCATCGTTCAGCAGGTACAGGTGATCGGCGATGCGCAGCGCCGCCTGCACGTCGTAGGTGACGATCACCGAGGTCGCGCCGAGCGCGCCGTTCAGCGTGCGGATCAGGTTCACGATCACGTTGAGCGTGATCGGATCGAGGCCCGCGAACGGCTCGTCGTAGATGATGAGCTGCGGGTCGAGCGCGATGGCGCGCGCGAGCGCCACGCGGCGCGACATGCCGCCGGAAAGCTCGCCCGGCATGAGCGATTGCGCTCCGCGCAGGCCGACCGCGTGCAGCTTCATCACCACGAGGTCGCGCACGATCGCCTCGGGCAGCTTCGTGTGCTCGCGCATCGGGAAGGCGACGTTCTCGAACACCGAGAGGTCGCTGAAGAGGCCGCCCTTCTGGAACATCATCCCCATCATGCGGCGCAGCTCGTAGAGGCCGTGGCGGTCGAGCGCCCTCACTTCGCGTCCGCAGACGCGCACCGCGCCCTCGGAGGGATGCAGCGATCCGCCCATGACCTGCAGGAGCGTGGTCTTGCCCGATCCGCTGGTGCCCAGGATCGCCGCGATGCCGCCGCGGGCGATGGAAAGGTTCACCCCGCGCAGCACCGGGCGCCTGCCGTAGGCGAAGCGCAAGTCGCGGATCTCGACGATGTTGTCGGCGGCGCCCATTGCGCTCATTATCGCATCCGCTCCGAAATCCAACGCCTGGGAGGGCGAAAAAATGAGCCTGGTCGAACGAGCGAAGAACATCATCGTCACGCCGAAGACGGAATGGCAGGTGGTCGCGGGAGAGGCGACGCCGCCGGGACAGCTGATCGTCGGTTACGTGCTGCCGCTCGCCGCCATCGCGGCGATCGCGGGTTTCATCGGCATCGTCCTGGTGGGAGCCGCGCTCGGCCATTTCGGCGTGCACATCGGCATCGTGTGGGCCGTGGCAGCCGCGGTCTACCAGGTCGTGATGTCGGTCATCATGGTGTACGTGATGGCCTTCATCATCGACGCCCTCGCGCCGACCTTCGGCGCGCAGAAGGCGTTCCCGCAGGCGCTGAAGGTCGCGGTGTACTGCTACACGCCGGTATGGGTGATGGGCATCGTGAAGATCATCCCGTTCCTCGGCATCCTCGTGCTGCTCGCCGCGATCTATGCGATCTACCTGCTCTACCTCGGGCTGCAGGGCGTGATGCGCGCCCCGTCCGAGAAGGCCGCCGGCTACACCGCCGTCGTGGTGATCGTGGGCATCGTCGTCGCGATCGTGATCAACGTGATCGGCGGCATCATCATGGCGGCCGGCACGATCGGCGCCGGCGCCATGGGCGGCTACCACATGGGGAGCGGGGCGGTCACCTACGACCGCGACTCGACCGTGGGCAGGCTCGACGAGTTCAGCCGCAAGATGGAAGAGGCGAACCGGCGCATGGAGCAGGCGCAGAAGAGCGGCGACAGCAGCCAGCAGGCGCAGGCCGCGATGGCGGCGCTCGGCACCGCCCTCTCCGGCGGCAAGGGCGTGGAGCCGGTGCAGCTCGATCAGCTGAAGCCGTTCGTGCCGGAGAAGTTCGCGGGCCTCGAGCGCACCGACATGCGCACCGATCGCAGCGGCGTGAAGGGCTTCATGGTCGCGAAGGCCGAGGGGGTCTACGGCGACGGCGCCGGGAAGCGGGTGAACCTGGAAGTCACCGACACCGGCGGGGCCGCGGGACTCGTGGGCCTCGCCTCGTGGATGGGCGTGCAGGGCGAGCACGAGGACAGCCAGCGGCGCGAGGTGACGCGCCAGGACGGCGACCGGCTGGTGCACGAGGCGGTCGACAAGCATGGCGGGCCGAGCGAGTACACGGTGATCCTCGGGCAGCGCTTCGTGGTGTCGGCGCACGGGCGCGGCATCGACCTTCCAGCGCTCGAGTCCGGCGTGAACGGCCTCGACCTCGCGAAGCTCTCGGCGCTCCAGTAGCTCAGTCCGGCGACTCGGCCTCGGGGAAGAGGCCGGGCGCCGGCTCCTTCCTGCGCGACTCGTCGACCGCGCGCTTCGCCGCGTCGGTGTCGGCGAGGAAGCGATCCACGGAGACCGCGGGACGCAGCCGGAACTGCGGCGGCTTGAGCTCGCCCAGCGTGGCCGGCTCGCCGGCGACCCGGCGCGCTTCCGCCCTGCCGGTGTACTGCATCGCGGCGCCCGCGGCGAGCAGCGCGACGATCACGCCCATCGCGATGCGCATGTGGCGCGGCCCGATCGACACGAGATGCCCGTAGCACGCCGCGGCGATGAGTGCCCATACGCCGTACGTGGAGTAATCGTCGAGCTGGGGCCATGCCAGGCCGTACGAGAGCCATTCGCCCGCCTGGTCCCAGAGAAGGAACGCGAGGCAGACGGTGAGCGCGATGCGAAGCTGCAGCGCGAAGCGCGCCTGGCCGAAGAACAGGCGCGAGAGGAGTGCCCACAATCCCGACCACACCACGACGAACGCCGCGAAGCCGAGCAGCGGCAGCAGCAGCACGTTGGCGCTGCGCTCCGAGGTGATGCCCAGCCACTCGATGCCGAAGAGGATCGCGATCACGGCGAGGCCGAGCCCGGCGGCCCAGGCGGCGTGCGCGCGCGGCGGCGTGAGCGGCTTCTCGGCCGCGACCGGGTGCGCGGAGTCGTGCACGCGCAGGATGGTGCGCCCGATGCGGATGCCCGGCTCGCGCGCGAGCGGCAGCCGCTCGACGCGCGCGGCTCCGTGCTCCGGAAAGAGCCCGTTCACGCTGCCCAGGTCTTCCGCGACCAGCTCGCCGTCCTCGGCGCGGAAGATGCGCAGGTGATGCGGCGCCACGTGCGGGTCGTCGATCACCACGTCGTTGTCGAAGGCGCGCCCGACGCGCGCCTCCGGCGCGTCGATGCGCTCGCGCGCGGCGACCTCGCCGTGGCGCGACAGCACCTCGATCCACATCACCGCGCCCATCGGATGGACTCCAGGAAGCGCTTGCCGAGCGCGGTCGCGTTCGCGTGCGACACGCCCTGCAGCACCAGCTGCGCGATGAGCGCCTCGCGATCGCGGTCCTGCGTGAGCGCGAGGACGGTGACGTCGTAGAGGCCTTCGAACTCGCGGTACGCGCGCATGCACCAGCGCACGCGCAGCGGCGGGCGCGCGCCCGCGGTGCCCGCGACGAAATCGTCGGTGCATTCCTGCTCGGTGAGGCGGCGCCCGCGATCGAAGCTCGGCGTGGTCGCCTGCTGCGCGAGCTCGTGGGCGAACTGGAACGGGTTGAGGTCGATCGACTGGTGGTACGAGTAGGTGACGTCCACGCGGCCGGTGAGGATGCGGTCGGAAACGAACAGGCCGGTCGTGCTCGAGCAGTGCGTGGTGTTGATCGCCGCGCGCGGCTTCGGCACCTGGTCGGCGTTGGTCGCCGCCCAGCACGTCATCCACGGCGCCGAGCTCTCCATGCCGCGGTAGGGGCCGAACGACGCGTCGCGGAATCCCTGCCTCGCGAGCGCCTGGTAGAACCCCGACTGCCAGGCGTCGAGCTGGCGCCCCACCTCCTCGCGCGCCTTGTCCATGGCGAGCGGCGGGCCGCGGCGCGCCCGCTCGAGCAGCGCCGCGGCGAAGCGCGCGGGCACCAGGAAGCCGACCTGCTCGCCGTCGAGCCGCTTGGCGACGTTCACGCCGACGATGCGGCCGTCCGAATCGGTGACCGGACCGCCGCTCATGCCGGGATTGATCGCTCCGGAAAAGAGGATGCGCTCGTCGTAGCTCTTCTCCACCAGCCCGTTGTTGGATCCCTCGACGATGGTGAAGCCGAGGTCGAGCGGGTTGCCCATGGCGTAGATGCGCTCGCCTTTCGGCAGCGTGCCGTCGAGCGCGCGCGGGTCGAACTCGAAGAACGGCAGCCCGGCGCGGTCGATCTTCACCACGGCGAGGTCGTGCGCGACGTCGATCGCGAGGAGCGCGAGCGCGCCCTTGCCGCCGTCGGGCGCGAGGTATTCGAGCCGGTAGGTCCTGGGGTCGAGGGCGAAGCGCGAGACCACGTGGTAGTTGGTGATCGCATAGCCGTCGGCGCTCACCACGAAGCCCGAGCCGAGCGTCGTCTGCCGTCCGGCCGCCTGCAGCAGCGTGCGCACCTGCAGGATGCGCGGCTTCGCCATCTCGTACACGCTCTCGGCGGCGGAGGAGAGCGGCAGCGGCGGCTGCGCCGGCGCCGCCTGCGCGAAAGCGAGCGGCGCCGCGGCGGCCATCGCCAGGGCGGCGAGCAATGCACGGATCATGCGGCGCTGCCCGGTGGCGCGGCCGCTACGCGAGGTCCAACGCGTAGGTGCGGTCGCAGCGCGAGGCGCAGGGCGGGCGCTCGAGCGCGCGGAAGCCCGCCGCCTCGTACATCGCGATCGCGGTGGCGAGCACCGCGGCGGTCTCGAGCTCGATGCGCGGGAAGCCGCGGCCGCGCGCGAAGGCGAGGGCGCGCTCGAGCAGGCGCTTGCCGAGCCCGCGGCCGCGCGCGTCCTGCGCGAGGTACATCTTGCGCAGCTCGCACGATCCATCCCCGTGCCGCATCACGCCGCAGCAGCCGACGAGGCGCCCGGACTCGTCGATCACCGCGTCGAGCTGCCCGCCCCGGCCGGCGTAGCTCGCGACCGGGTCCTCGAGGTCGCGGTCGATGCCCGAGGGATCCGGGGCGAGCCCGTATTCGTCGAGCACCGAACGCACGAGATGCCGGATCGGCACCGCATCCTCGGCGGTGGCGGGACGGATCGCGTAGCCGCGAAAGCCGGCGTTCGACCTCGCCGCGAGCGAGATGGCACCGGTGAGCCGCGCGACGAAATGGCGCGCCGCCGACGCATTCGCGGCGCGTGCGTCGACGGCCGCGGTGTAGACCGTGTCGAGCGCGAGGCCGCGCGGCAGCGGCGCCACGAGCTTGACTCCCGGCGTGGCGAGGATCTCGGTCGCCTGCGTGCAGCCGATCGGGCGACCGTGCGCGCCGGCCATCTCGCGCATCGAGGTGGCGCCGTTCGGGAAGTTGCGTACGCGCGGAGCGACGGCGTCGCGGATCGCGAGCGAGTCGAGCACCTTGGCGAAGTGGATGCCCGCGGTCGCTTTCGCGGGGTCGGGAAAGTAGATCGCATCGGCCGCGAGCAGGGCGGCACGCAGCGACTCGGGATCCTCCACGCGCGGCGCGGGATCGGCGGTGCGCACGGCGATCGAGGTCGCGACCACGCCGAGGTCGGCCGCGGTCCCCGGGATCACCGCGCCCTCGCCGGTGAGCGCCGCGACCTGCGCGTGGGTGAGGATCACGACATCGCAGGCCGGCCCCGCACGCAACTTCTCGAGCATCGCGCCGACCGCGCCGAAGCTTCCCTCGACCGCGGCGCCGGCCTCGCGCGCGACCGCGCCGACGAGCCCCTGGGCCGCGCCGGCGCTCACGAAGCGCAATGCCGCCATGCTGCGCTCAGCGGTCCTGGCGCGCGCCGGAGATCTTCACGATCTTCGCCCACTTCTCGATGTCGCCGCGCAGGAAGTTGCCGAACTCCTCGGGCGACATCGACATCGGTGTCGCGCCCTGCTTCTCCCAGGATGCGCGGATGTCGGGGGAATCGACCGCCTTGCGGATCTCGGCGTTGAGCCGGTCCACGATCGGCTGCGGCGTTCCCTTCGGCGCCATGATGCCGAGCCAGATCACCGCCTCGTAGCCGGGCACGCCGGCCTCGGAGATGGTCGGCACGTTGGGCAGCACCTTCGAGCGCACCTTGCCGGTGGTGCCGAGGGCGCGCACCTTTCCCGCCTCCACGTGGGGCGCCATCGTCGTGATCGCGTCGAACATCATCTGCACCTGGCCGCCGATCACGTCGGTGCGCGCGCCGGAGCTTCCCTTGTACGGCACGTGCACGATGTTCACGCCCGCCATCGCCTTGAAGAGCTCGCCCGCCATGTGGTACGGCGTCCCCGGGCCCGACGACGCGTAGTTCAGCACGCCGGGCTTCGCCTTGGCGAGCGCGATGAGCTCCTTCACGGTCTTCACCGGCACCGACGGATGGACCACCAGGACGAGGTCGGAATAGTTCACCGGCGCGATGGGAACGAAGTCGCGCATCAGCTCGAACGGCTTGTGCGCGATCAGCGTCTCGTTCACGGTGTGGGTGTTCGACATCATGAGGAGCGTGTAGCCGTCGGGATCCGCGTGCTGCGCGACCTCGGTGCCCACGATCGAGCCGCCGCCAGGCTTGTCCTCGACGACGAACGGCTGGTGCATGGAGATCTCGAGCTTCTGCGCGAGCACGCGCGCGAACACGTCGGCCGGGCCGCCCGCGGCGAACGGCACGATGATCTTCACGGGATGGCTCGGGTAGTTGTCCGCGGCCATGGCGGCGCCCGCGAGGAGGGCGGCCACGGCGGCGAGGATCGAGCGAAACATCTTCTCCTCCTTTTTTGCGTATTCGAAGTCGAACTCCGCGAGTCTATCAAAGCGCGGCCGCAACGCCGTTGTGGGAGCGCGCCGACAAGGGCGGCGTCCTTTGCGGACAACAGCGGGAGGCCGAGGCCGATTCCCGGCGCCGCCGCCGCGTCGCAAGCTGGATGGTCATCCATGCAACCGGAGGTGCACGATGGATTCGCGCCTTGCGAAGTCCGGCCTCGCCGCCGCGGCGCTCGCGTTCGGCCTCGCGGCCTGCGCGCATACGTCGGACGACGTCGCATCCGACGCCTCGGCGAAGGCGGCCCTCAGCGATCCCGGTCATGTCGTCACCGGCGGCAGCACCGCCGGCACGTTGAGCGGCGGCGCGGTCGGCGGGATCGTCGGCCACGAGGTCTCGAAGCCCTAGTCCGCGATCGTGCGGCGCCGGCGCAGCGCCGCGAACGCGAAGCCGGTCGGAACGAGGAGCATGCTCGCGCCGACGATGAGCGGCGTCGTCCCCCACGCTTGCGCCGCGCCTCCGGCGAGCGCCACTCCGGCCGACTGCCCCAGGTAGAGACACGCGGCGAATAGCGCCATCCCGGCGCCGCGCCGCTGCGGCGCCATCTGCGTCGCGTTCGTCTGCAGCGTGTTGTGCAGCATGTAGAAGCCGAAGCCCGCGAGCAGGCACCCGAACGGCGCGAAGGCGCGCCACGGCACGAGCGCGACCAGCGCGAGCCCGCCGGCGAGCAGCAGGGTCCCGCCGACGGCGAGGCCGGTCTCGCCCAGGCGCCGCACCGCCGGGCGCACCACCACGGCGAAGCCGAAGCCGCCCAATCCGAACGCGACCACCATGAGCCCCCCGGTCGAAAGCTCCATGCCGCGCGCGAAGTGCAGGTGCGTCGGCACGAACGCGAGTGCGCCGAACACGAGCATGCCTTCGGCGAACACGGTCGCCACCACCACGCGGGCCCACGGTGCCGCGAGAACCCCGGCGACATCGTGGAAGAACCGGCTCGAGGCGGCGCGCGGGGCATGGTCCCGGCGCGCGGCGAACGCGAGCGCGATGCAGGCGAGGGCGAACCAGGCGCCGAGGATCGCGAACGGCCAACGCCAATCGCCGGTTCCTGCCGCGAAGCCGCCGAGCGCGGCGCCGGCGGCCACTCCCAGGATCTGCCCGATGAGGAAGCGGGCGAGCACCGGCTGGCGTTCCTCGTACGGCACCACGTCGCCGATCCACGCCATCGAGAGCGGAATGACGCAGGCGCAGAACCCGCCGGCGGCCGCGCGCGCGACGAGCAGCATGTGGAACCCGGGCGCGGCCAGGCACGCGAAGGTACCGAGCGCGGCGCCGCCCGCGGCCACGGCGATCACGCGCAGCTTGCCGAAGCGATCGCCGAGCGGCCCGAACAGCAGCTGCATCACGCCGTAGGCGACGGCGAACGCGGTGATCGCCGACGAGGCAGCGGCGAGGCCGACGTCGAACTGCACGGCGATGCGCGGCAGCAGCGCGTCGGTCACGCGCGCCGACGCGGCGCTCGCGAAAGCGGCGATCGAAAGGAGGGCGATCGTGGAGTTGAGGGGCAAGGCGCGCACGCTCGAGGCGCCTGCGCGCCGGACGAAACCGCGAAGCCTACACCGAGCGCGCGCTCCGCGTCCCCAACGCATGCGCACCGGGGCGCTACTGCAGCTCGCTACCTCATGCGCACTTGCGGGTGCGCTGCGATGCGATGCGTGCCGCCGGTCCCGGCGGCGCGTAGAGGGGATTGAGCCAGGCGACGAGCGCGGCGTGTCCCGGATGCCCCGCGCAAGGCAGGAAGTCGCGCAGGATGCCGCAGCATTGGAAGCCCTGCGTGAGGTGGAAGCGCAGCACCGGCTCCTCGAGCTCGCCCCAGATCGCGCGCTTCACGTACAGCTCGGGCGCCATCGCATCCTCGCGATAACCCGGCAGCGGCAGGGCCGCGGCGATGCGGCGCAGGTTGAGGCGCCGGCAAAGGCGGCGGCGTGCGAGGTGCAGCGCACGGCCGATGCCGAAGCCGCGCCGCGAGAAATCCGCGACCACGTCGAACGCGAAGAGCGTGCGTCCCTGCGGATCGTGGGTGAGGAAGGTGCCTTCGCCCGTGAGCCCGGACCAGCTCGGCTCCGACGGGTAATCCTCCCAGCCGACGATCATCGAGCTTCCGGCGCCGGCGATGAGCCCGTCGCATTCGGCGACCCATTGCCCTTCCGGAAACACCTGGCGCCGGCTCTCGAACTGGCGCAGCGTGATCGGCGGCGGCCCGGTGTGCTCATCGCGTTGCAGCGCGCGCACCGCGGCGAAGTCCTCGACACGCGCCGGGCGCACGCGGATGCTGCCGGATCCCGGCACCGGCGCGACGCGCCACACGTCGGCGATGGTGACCGGCCCGCGGCGTGGAAAGAGCTGGATCGAGCCCAAGGAGCTTCCGTCAGGCGGTCTTGCGGAAGGAGGTCTCGGTGCACTGCGGGCATGGCGGAAGGACGGTCGTGCGCATGGTGCGGATGGTCCATCCGCATCCCGAGCACGTGAGGGTGCCCGCCGTGGTGATGTCGCCGGTGCGGAACGTCATCTGCGGGTGGTCGCGTTGCAGCAGGTCGCGCCGCAGGTACTCGCGCAGCCGCTGGGCGTTGTCCGCGGTGAATTCGCCCGCGGCGACCAGCGTGTTGCATGCGGCGTCGAGCGCGCTCTCGAATGCGCTCGCGGTCGTCTCGCCGGCCTTCGTGAAGACCGCATGGAACGTGTCGAGCAGGCGGTCGAACAGCAGCTCCGGCGTGCCGTGCGCGAGCGCGCCGCCTTCCGCGGCGAACGGCGAGGGCCGCATCGCGCGCGAGCGCGGCCCCACGCGTTTGCGTCCGAGGTGAGTGCGAATCGCGCCACGGTTGCGCGGACGCTGTGGATTTCCGTTGTTGCCCGTGGGAGTGGAGGAGTGGCTCATGGCGTCGAGCTCCTGTTCGCGGTCGTCGAGCGCGCCCGGAAAGGCCCGGCGGGGCGTTGCGCGGCTCGCAGGGTGCGACCGCCGGGACGCGCGCGGAGTTCCGGCGGCGGCGTCTTTGCGCGATGCGGGCGTCGTGCGAGCGCGACAATTCGTGTAGGAATGCGCAAGCGGCCCGAGCGCGGGAGAAATCTATTGACGCCTCGATTGCTGCATGGCAGCATTCGCCCCATCGAGGTTTGCCCGAGAGCGTGAGTGTTTCCGAGATGACGACTCCCTTCAATCGACTGCCGATCCAGGCGCATCGCGCGCTCGGCTCCCCCATGCCGTGGGATGCCGACTGCCGCGTGGCCAAGGTACGGCCACTCTCCGGGAGAACGACGGAATAAACCTCATCATCGCCAGCGAGGAATTCCCCGCGAAGCCCGGAGAGTTGAAAAACCTCCGGGCTTCGTGCTTTCGGGACCCGGCAACGAAATGAAAAAGAACGGTGCTGACGATGAACGCGACATTCTGGATGCCCGCCTGGCGGCCGTTGCAGCCGGCGAGGAAGTTGAAGCTGAGGAACCGGCAGCGCGGCATCGCGCTGTACGGCACGCAAGTGCCGCCCGGCATGCCGGCGCGGATCGCGAACGCGCACGCGCGCTTCGAGCAGGACGCGCGCCAGGCGTTGCGCGAGTGGTTGATGCTGTAACCGGCAACTTCGCGGGCTGTGCGCGGCCCGCCTAACGAGGATTTCGGGTTGCCGCCCGGCCCGCGCGAAGCGACGCCGCAGCGCGGTGGACGGGTTCGATGACGGAGCCGCCGGCCTTCGGGCCGGCGGCGAGTCAGACCTTGAACTTCGCCGCCAGTCGCTCCGTCTCGCGCGCGAGGATCATCGCGTCGAGCCCGACCGCGGTGAAGATCGTGCCCCACTCCATGTAACGGCGCGCCGAGGCGTCGTCGGTGGCGAGGATGCCCGAGGCCTTGCCGCACCGGCCGATGCGTGCGAGCGCGTCGCGGATCGCCGCCTGCACTTCGGCATGCTGCTGCTCGCCCGGATGGCCGAGGCCGGCCGCAAGATCCGCCGGACCGATGAATACACCGTCGACACCTTCGCAGCGCGCGATCGCCTCGAGGTTGTCGAGCCCGAGCTTGGTCTCGACCTGCACGAGCACGCACAGCTCCTCGTGCGCGCGCTTCGCGTAGTCGGCGACGCGGCCGAAGCGCGTGGCGCGCGTCATCCCGGCGACGCCACGCACGCCGAGCGGCGGAAAGCGCGTCGCGGAGACCGCCGCCTGCGCTTCCTCTTCGGTCTGCACGTACGGCACCAGCAGCGTCTGCGCGCCGATGTCGAGATGGCGCTTGATGAGCACCGTGTCGTTCCACGCCGGCCGCACCACCGCGCACACCGGAGAAGCGGCGACCGCCTGCAGCTGCGCCATCGTGCCGTCCACCTCGTTCGGCGAGTGCTCGGTGTCGATCAGCAGCCAGTCGAAGCCCGAGCCCGCGACGATCTCCGCGCTGTACGCGCTCGCGAGCGAAACCCACAGGCCGACCTGCTGCCGGCGCGCCATCAACGACCGCTTGAAATTGTTCGCGGGAAGTTCCATGCTGGATTCTCTCGGGTGGCGCGTTTGCCAAGGTTGTAAGCGCATACTAGCGCACCGGGGGAATTTTGATCGACGTAGGAAATGTCTGATAGGCATCTTCCGGAGGGATGACCCACACTCATCCTGGAGATCACCTGAAGGAGCGGCCATGACACACGAGTACGATTTCGAGATGGTCAAGCGCGCGTATGCCGAAATGGCGCGCCGCGCCCGGGAGAAGGACGAGATCCGACGCATGCCCCGCAACGGGATGCCCGTGCCGCCGGTCACCGCGGAGCAGGAAGCCGCAAGCCGCCAGCCCTACCCGGCCTGATCGCCCCCGCATTCGCGAAGAACCCCGCCGTCCGGCGGGGTTTTTGTTTGTGCGGACGCCACGGGAGAACGGCGTTTCGCGCCGGAAGTCAGTCCTGGTGGAGATCGCATGGATCGCTTCCGAGCCCGTTTCCTCATCCTCGCCGCCGCGACCGCGCTCCTCGCGCTCGTTTCGCTCGCGGCGAACGCCGACATCGCGGCGGCTCCCGTCTCGCGCGGCGCCGAGCTGCGCGCGCGCTTCGACGCGATGCGCGCCTCGCTGCGGGACAACGGCTTCGGCCGGCCGCTCGCGCTCGAATCGCGCGAGCAGGACCATCGCGTCGAGGGCGAGGTGTATGCGCTCGTGGAGCATCCGTTCGGCGAGGTGGAGCGCGCATTGCACGAGGCATCGCAGTGGTGCGACGTGCTGGTGCTGCCCTTCAACGTCAAGCATTGCGAGGCGGAGGACGCATCGCGGCACTCGCGCCTGACGCTCTTCATCGCGAAGCACAAACGCTCGACGCCGGACGACACCTACCGGATCGATTTCCGCTTCCACGCCGAGGCATCGGGTGACGATTTCCTGCGCATCGCGCTCGCCGCGCCCTCGGGACCGCTCGGCACGCACGACTACCGGATCGTGCTCGAGGCGGCTCCGGCGCAATCCGGGCGCACCGTGCTCCACCTCGCGTATTCATACGGCTACGGCCTCGCCTCGCAGATGGCGATGCAGCTCTACCTCTCGACGGCCGGGGCGGACAACGTCGGCTTCACCGTGACCGGACATGACGGCGATGGAAAACCCGAGTACGTGCGCGGCATGCGCGGCGTGATGGAGCGCAACACGATGCGCTATTTCCTCGCCCTCGAGGCGTACCTCGACTCGCTCGCCGCGCCGCCGGATGCCCGTGAGGACGCGCGCCTGCGCGACTGGTTCGAGGCGGCCGACCGCTATCCCCGGCAACTGCACGAGATGAGCCTGGCGGAATACGTGGCGATGAAGCAGCGCGACCTGCATTGGCGGCAGGGCGCGCGCGGCGTGGCGCAGGGATCGTGACCGCACGAAGGCCGCGCCAGCGCACGGGCCGAATGCGAAGCGCCGTGGTGCAGGGCGCCTTCCAGCGGCGCCTCCTCAGCGGATCAACCGCGCCCCACGAACGGCATCTTCGTCGCCATGATGGTCATGAACTGCACGTTCGCGTCGAGCGGCAGGCTCGCCATGTAGACGACGGCGCTCGCGACGTGCGCGACGTCCATGCGCGGCTCGACCGCCATCTCGCCGCTCGCCTGCATCACGCCTTTGGTCATGCGATCGGTCATCTCGGTCGCCGCGTTGCCGATGTCGATCTGGCAGCAGGCGATGTCGTCCTTGCGCCCGTCGAGGGCGATCGTCTTCGTGATGCCGGTGACGCCGTGCTTGGTCGCCGTATAGGCGACCGACATCGGCCGCGGCGCATGCGCCGAGATCGAGCCGTTGTTGATGATGCGCCCGCCTTTCGGCGATTGCGCCTTCATCGCGCGGATCGCTTCCTGGCAGCACAGGAACGTGCCGGTGAGGTTGGCGGCGACGACCGCCTGCCACTTGTCGAACGGCAGGTCCTCCATCGGCATCGCCGGCGCGCCCATTCCCGCGTTGTTGAAGAGGAGGTCGAGGCGACCGAAGCGCGCCTTGGTCGCGGCGAAGAGGTTCTTCACCGAATCCGGCTGGCCCACGTCGGTCGCGATCGCGAGCGCGCGTTCGCCCGCGCCGGAATCCGCGACCGCCTGGTCGAGCACCTCCTGGCGCCGTCCGGCGAGAGCGACGCACCAGCCTTCCTTCAGCAATGCGAGCGCCGCCGCCTTGCCGATGCCGGTGCCCGCTCCCGTCACCACGGCGACCCTGGTCATCGCGCTTCCTCTTGCGGCCGGCGTCACTGCACCGCGGCGAGCGCCTTGCGCAGGCTCGAGACCATTCGGTCGATCTCCGCTTCCTCGACGATGAGCGCGGGGGCGAGCGCGAGGATGTCGCCGGTCTGCCGCACCAGCACGCCGTCGGCGAAGCACTTGAGGAACACGTCGTAGCCGCGCGCGCCGGGCGATCCGCCGCGCGGCGCGACCTCGACCGCGCCGACCATCCCATGGTTGCGAATGTCGATCACGTGGGGCGATCCACGCAGCGAGTGCACCGCCGCCTCGAGCTTCGGCGCCATGCGGGCCGCGCGTGCGAAGAGGTCTTCCTCCTCGTAGAGCTGCAGCGTCGCGAGCCCGGCCGCGCTCGCGAGCACGTGCCCGGAGTACGTGTAGCCGTGGGAGAGCTCGATCGCGGCCGGCGGGCCCGACATGAACGCGTGGTGGATCTCGCCCGAGACGATCACGCCACCCATCGGCACGGTGCCGGAGGTGACGCCCTTCGCGAACGTGATCATGTCGGGCTCGACACCGAAGACCTCGGACCCGAACGCCGCGCCCAGGCGGCCGAAGGCGGTGATCACCTCGTCGAAGATGAGCAGGATGCCGTGCTTCCGGGTGATCTCGCGCAGCCGCTTGAGGTAACCCTTCGGCGGCACCAGCAGGCCGGTCGAGCCGGCGGCGGGCTCGACGATCACCGCCGCGATGGTCGAGGCGTCGTGCAGCGCGACCAGCTTCTCGAGCTCGTCGGCGAGGTGCGCGCCCCATTCCGGCTCGCCGCGCGAGAACGCGTTGTGCTCGAGGTCGTGGGTGTGCGGAAGATGGTCCACCCCGGCGAGCAGCGTGCCGAACATCTTGCGGTTCGAGGAAATGCCGCCGACCGCGATGCCGCCGAAGCCCACGCCGTGGTAGCCGCGCTCGCGCCCGATGAGGCGCGTGCGCGCGCCCTCGCCGCGCACGCGATGGTAGGCGAGCGCGATCTTGAGCGCGCTGTCGACCGCTTCCGATCCGGAGTTGCAGAAGAACACGTGGTCGAGCCGCGCGGGCGCGAGCGCCGCGATGCGATTGGCGAGCTCGAAGGCGAGCGGATGGCCCATCTGGAACGGCGGCGAGTAGTCCATCGTCGCCGCCTGCTTCTGGATCGCCTCGACGATCGGCTTGCGGCAATGGCCGGCGTTGCAGCACCAGAGGCCGGAGAAGCCGTCGAGGATGCGCCGGCCGTCGTCGGTCGTGTAGTACATGCCCTCGGCGCGCACCAGCATGCGCGGAGCGGCCTTGAACTGGCGGTTCGCCGTGAACGGCATCCAGTAGGCCTCGAGCTCGGGACGCGCGAGGGAAGGAGCATCGGAAAGGAGTGTCATGGCGGTTCCCCGGAGAGACCGACAATGTACCTCAGCGCGCCGATTCGCGCGGAAGGCACGCCGTCCTTGTCGGAGAGTTCCGACGGCGAATGCGGAGACGGTCCGGCAGAGGCCGCGCGGAACCGCTGGGTACCTTGGTACGGTGACCTGTCCAATGGAGAAACCATCATGCCGAGACCGAAGCTCGTGCTGGCGTCGCTCGCCGCGACCGCCGCGTTCGCCGCGATCCCGATTCCCGCTTCCGCTGCCGTGGGCGTCTTCCTCGACGTCGCTCCGCCGGCACCGCGCCACGAGGTGATCCCGGCGCCGCGGCGCGGATTCGTATGGGAGCCCGGCTATTGGGACTGGCGCCATGGAAGATACGTGTGGATCGGCGGGCACTGGATCCGCGAGCGCCGCGGAATGTACTGGCATCCTTCGCATTGGGAGCAGCGCGAGGGGCGCTGGGTGCTCGAGCGCGGCGGCTGGCATCGCGAGCGCTGGGAGCCGCGTCGCTATGCGCAGCGCGATCGCGACCATGACGGCGTGCCGAACCGCTACGATCGCGCACCCGACAATCCGTACGTGCGCTGACGCGTATTCGTCACCCTGGTAACAACGGATCATGCATGCGAATGCCGGCGTGAAAAACGTCGGCATTTTTTTGGCTGCGTTCCGTAAATACTTCGCGGGCGGCCGCGTTGTGCCGCGAACCGCGCGACAAAGCGGTGGCACGCCGCTTGCTGCGGGCCTTTCTGCAAGCTTCTACCAACCAATCACAGGAGGCACCCAAATGCGCAAGCTCGCGCCCGTCTTCTTTTCGTCCGTCGTCCTGCTCGCGAGCGGCTCCGCCCTCGCACTCGGCGACATGCACAAGCACAAGAACGCCCCCAACGCGAACGACAACACCTCGCAGACGCTCAACAACAGCTCCAAGTCGGACACCTCCGGGTCGACCTCCGGCAGCGTGGGCACCTCGAGCGGCATGACGGGCTCGTCCTCGTCGAGCGCGCCGAGCTCCTCGTCCTCGAGCACCGCGCCGAGCGCGACCTCTTCCGACACCAGCGCGACGAGCGACACGTCGAAGTCCACCGGCCTCGACAATGCGACCTCGCACATGAGCGCCTCCGGCAAGGAGCACGAGAACGCGACCAACACTCCGGCCGAAACGCGCTCCGGCCAGAAGTCGAAATCCGGCGACACGAGCGCCACGGGCTCGAGCGGCGGCGACCAGTCGGCCTCGAGCGACGAGTCCTCCACCAGCAAGAACAAGAAGAAGAGCGGCATGAGCGGTATGGCGTGGCATGGCTATGCCGGCGCGCACCTGGTGCAGACCAACTACAGCGACTCGTCCAGCTCCAAGGCGAAGTCGCCCAACATCGGCGACCGTTGCGACAAGAGCGTGCACGCGACGCTTCCCGCCGACTGCAAGTCGAAGAGCCCGCGCCAGAGCAACGCCGACAACAGTGAGCAGGGCGCGTCCGGTGGAACCGGAGCGGCCGCCGGAGCGGGCACGGGCGGCGCGGCGTCCGGCAGTGCCGGGACGGGCGGAGCGGCGTCGGGTTCGGCGGGCGCGGCCGGTTCGGCCGGTGCCGCCGGTACCAGCGGATCCGCCTCCGGAAGCGCCGGCGCGAGCGGCAGCGCGGGCGGTCCGGGAGCGGGCTCGAGCGGCGCCGCGGGCTCGGCGAAGTAAGCCGCGCGAGTGCCGACGCGCTTCGTCGGCCGGTTCCGACGCGCAGTCGCGTCCCCGGCCGGCAGAGCGCGCCCGGCTTCGCGTCGTATCGTGGTGGCTGCGATACGAACCAGGAGGCATGATCCATGTGGACCCGACGTGTGCTGCTCGCGACGCTGGTCGCCGCGGCCGCCATGTCCCTTCCGCGCCACGCGCCTTCGGCGTGGGGCTCCGCTTTCGCGGCTTCCAACGTCACGGTGAGCTCGCTGCGCTGAGGCGCGCGCGGAACGATCCCGCGACGTTCCCCGATGCCGGCCCCGCGCCGGCATCGTCCTGTGCGGGTTCCCTTTTGGGACGAATGGCGCCATGATGTCGTCTTCATGCGGCTCATCACTTATGCAACGAGCCCGAGCCTCACGCCACGCATCGGCGTTCGGGTCGGACACCGCGTCCTCGACATCGAAACCGCTTCGCGCGTGGACGGAGAACCGCTTCCGAGCTCGATGAAGGCGCTGCTGCGCGAAGGCCGCGGCGCGCTCTCGCGCGTGCAGGCGCTCGCGCGCAAGGCGCAGTCGGACGCGGGCCGTTTCGCCGCCGCGCTCGTCGAGGAGCGCGCGATCCGCTTCCTGCCTCCGGTGCCGGATCCGGAAAACCTGCTCTGCGTCGGGAAGAGCGATCGCGCCGCGGCGGATCAGCCGCTCGCGAAGGAAACGTCGCGCGGTGCGAACGGTGCCTCGAAGATCAACGCCTGCCTGGTGGGCCACGACACGAAGGTCGCGATTCCGGCCGCGGCGAAGCACGTCGGCTGCGAGCCCGAGCTCGTGTTCGTGATCGGCAGGCGCGCGCTGGGCGTGAAGCGCGAGGAGGCGATGGACTATGCGGTCGGCGTCACGATCCTCAGCGACCTCGCGGACCGCGACCTGCAGAAGCGCGAGCCGGCCGCGAACGACGCGCCGGGCTTCGCCCCGCTGGGACCGGAGATCGTCACCATGGACGAGATCGAAGATCCCTACGACCTGTGGCTCACGTGCTCCGTCAATGGCGAGCAGCGCATGCGCGTGAGCACCGGCGAGCAGATCGCGAAGCTTCCCGCGCTCCTCGAGCATTTCTCGCGCACCAATCCGCTCGAGCCCGGCGACATGTTCTCGACCGGCGCCGCACGCGGGGCCGCGCTCGGCGGCCCCGATGCGAAGGAGCTCTTCCTCAAGCCGGGCGACGTCGTCGAGTGCTCGATCGAAGGCGTCACCACGCTGCGTACGCTCATCGTCGCAGCCAATCCATAGCAACCGGCGGCGAGAAGTTGTCAGCAGCGGCCGACCGGAGAATCGGGGGTCGGCTG
The DNA here is from genome assembly GCA_035605915.1 of Usitatibacter sp. Lineage (GTDB taxonomy): Bacteria > Pseudomonadota > Gammaproteobacteria > Burkholderiales > Usitatibacteraceae > Usitatibacter. The sequence continues at coordinate 184,813 of DATNGJ010000058.1, read as the reverse complement.
GCAGTTGCGCCGCGAACCGGGCGGTAACGTGTCCTTGTACCCTGCTTTCCGTGCGAGGACACCATGCGCCCCATCCAGCGCCTCATTCACGCCGGCTTCGCCATGGCGGCGATCGCCAGCGCGTCGGTGCCCGCGCTCGCCTGGACCGTGTGGCCCGACGTCGACTTCGAGTGGTACGCGAACGCGGGCCGTGCGCCGGTGGCGGCGTCCACCGTGGAACCGAGCGCCGCGGCGCCGGCGGGCGAGCTGCGCATGTCCGGCGCGTGGGAGGGATATCCGGTGAACGGCGAACCGTCCTCCGACGTGCAGCGCCAGCGCGTGATCGAGGAGGGATCGAGCTACTCGACCACCGATCGCGTGATCCGCGATCGCGAGGGCAAGGCGATCCCGACCTCGCCCGATGCGTATCCCGTGGACCGCGACACGCGATAGCGCGACCGATTTCCTGACCTGCTCTTGGCCGGCGCGAGATATCCCGCCGGCATTTTTTTGCCCGCACGAAGCGCATCGCGCCGCGATCGATCGCCCGCGTCGGGAGCGCGGGCCGAAGTGATATGCTTCGCCTCTGCGTCTCGCATCACCTCGCAAGAATCCCATGGCCCAGTACGTCTACACGATGATCCGCGTGGGGAAGACCGTTCCCCCGAAGCGGCAGATCCTCAAGAACATCTCGCTCTCGTTCTACCCGGGCGCGAAGATCGGCCTGCTGGGCCTCAACGGAGCCGGCAAGTCGACGGTGCTCAAGATCATGGCGGGCCTCGACAAGGACTACGAGGGCGAGGCGGCGTCGATGCCCGGCATCCGCATCGGCTACCTTCCGCAGGAGCCGCAGCTCACGCCGGGCCACACGGTGCGCGACGCGGTGGAAGAGGGCCTGGGCGAGGTGTTCGCCGCGAAGAAGCGGCTCGACCAGGTGTACGCCGCGTACGCCGAGCCCGACGCCGACTTCGACAAGCTCGCCGCGGAGCAGGAGAGGCTCGAGAAGCTGCTCGCCTCCGCGGATTCCTCGACGCTCGACACGCAGCTCGAGATCGCGGCCGACGCGCTGCGGCTTCCGCCCTGGGAGCAGCAGGTCGACGTGCTCTCCGGCGGCGAGAAGCGCCGCATCGCGCTCTGCCGGCTGCTGCTCTCGAAGCCCGACATGCTGCTCCTGGACGAGCCCACCAACCACCTCGACGCGGAGAGCGTCGAGTGGCTCGAGCAGTTCCTGCAGCGCTTCTCCGGCACGGTCGTCGCCGTGACGCACGACCGCTACTTTCTCGACAACGCCGCCGAATGGATCCTCGAGCTCGATCGCGGCTCGGGCATCCCGTACAAGGGCAACTATTCCGAGTGGCTCGAGCAGAAGCGCGAGCGCCTGCAGCGCGAGGAATCGAGCGAGACCGCGCGCCAGAAGGCGATCAAGAAGGAGCTCGAGTGGGTGCGGCGCAACGCCAAGGGGCAGCAGACCAAGAACACCGCGCGCCTCAAGCGCTTCGAGGAGCTCAACGACTACGAGTACCAGAAGAGGAACGAGACCGCCGAGATCTTCATCCCGGTCGCCGAGCGCCTCGGCAACGAGGTGATCGAGTTCGAGAACGTGTCGAAGGGCTACGGAGAGCGCCTGCTCATCGACAACCTCTCGTTCAAGGTGCCGCCGGGCGCGATCGTCGGGATCATCGGCCCGAACGGCGTCGGCAAATCGACCCTCTTCCGCATGATCACCGGCAAGGAGAAGCCCGACTCCGGCACGGTGAAGATCGGCCACACCGTGCAGCTCTCCTTCGTCGACCAGACGCGCAAGCTCCCCGACAAGAAGAACGTCTGGGAGGCGGTCTCGAACGGCCAGGACATCCTCGCCATCGGCAAGTTCGAGATCCAGTCGCGCGCCTACCTCGGCCGCTTCAACTTCAGGGGACAGGACCAGCAGAAGCTGGTCGGCAACCTCTCGGGCGGCGAGCGCGGGCGCCTGCACCTCGCGAAGACCCTGCTCGCGGGCGGCAACGTGCTGCTCCTCGACGAGCCGTCGAACGACCTCGACGTGGAAACGCTGCGCGCCCTCGAGGACGCGCTGCAGGAGTTCGCGGGAACCGTGATGGTGATCTCGCACGATCGCTGGTTCCTCGACCGCATCTGCACGCACATCCTCGCCGCCGAGGGCGACTCGCAGTGGTACTTCTACCAGGGCAACTACCACGAGTACGAGGAAAACAAGCTGGAGCGGCTGGGCGAGGAGGCGGCGCAGCCGCACCGCCTGCGATTCAAATCGCTCAAGTAGAAAAAGGCGTCAGATCCCTTTTTCGCGGCGGGTGGTCGCGTATTCGCGTCGGGAAAAGGGACCTGACCCCTTTTTCGTTCAGCGCGAGAGGATCGGGTCTTTTCCCCGGACGATGCGCCGCGCGCGCTCGAGCATCTCGTCCTCGGCTGCCGGATCGGACGCGTGCGCGAGCTCGAGGTCGGCCTGGTGGGAGCCGTGCCGCAGCGCGTACGCGCGCGTGAATTCCGCGCCGAGGAAGAACACCTGCGCCGAGTAGTAGACCCAGGCGACGAGCGCAAGCACCGCGCCGGCCGCGCCGAACATCGAGGCGAGCGCGGTGCGGCCGAGATAGTGCCCGATCAGGAACTTGCCGACCCAGAAGAGCGCGGAGGTCACCATCGCGCCCACCCACACGTCGCCCCAGGCGATCTTCGCGCTCGGCAGCATCTTGAAGATCATCGCGAAGAGGCCGGTGATCACGAGGAACGAGCCGCCGAACTCGAGGGCGCGGATGGTCTCGAGCCGCCCGTCGAACAGTTGCTCGCCGAGCGCCGAGATGAGCGCGCTCACCAGGAGCGAGGCGAGGAGCAGGAAGCCCACCGCGATCACCATGAGGATCGAGAGCAGGCGCTTGCGCAGCACCGGCAGGAATCCCTTGGGCCGATTCGCGTGCGTGCGCCAGATCTTGTCCAGGTCCGTCTTCAGCTCGTTGAATACCGTCGCCGCGCCGACGAGGATCGCGATCGAGGCGATCGCGGTGGGAAAGACATGGCTGTGGTTGCTGGTCGCCTGCAGCAGGAACTTCACCGCCGCGGCGATGCGCCGGCCCAGGACGTCGGAGAACTGCGCGAGGATCAGGTGCTGCGCCTGATCGCGGCCCAGGACGGCGCCGGCGATGGTGATCGCGACGAGCAGCAGCGGCGCCATGGAGAAGAGCGTGTAGAACGCGAGCGCGGCGCCCATGCTGCCGGCGCCGTCGTCGAGCCAACCCTGCACCGAGCGCTTGGCGAGCCGCCCGCCGTCGCCGAGGAAGGACATCGAGTCACGGGGACGGCGGCGGTGCGAGCGCCGGGTCCCCGCCTTTCACGATGCGGCGTGCGCGCGCGACCATCGCCTCGTCCGCGCGCGCGAAGTCGGAGTTTGCCGCGTCCATCGGCACGCGATGCGAGCCGGAGCTCACCGCGTACTCGTGCGTGAACTCGGCGCCGTAGAAGAAGATCTGCGCCGAGTAGTAGACCCAGATGATCACGACGACCAGCGTGCCGGCCGCGCCGTACGAGGAGGCGACCGCGCTGCGGCCGAGGTACAGGCCGATGAGGTACTTGCCGACCCAGAACAGCACCGCCGTCACGAACGAGCCCAGCCAGACGTCGCGCCAGTCGATGCGCACGCTCGGAAGGACCTTGAACACCAGCGCGAAGAGCCCGGTGGTGACCGCGACCGAGGCGAGGAACTCGACGGCGCGCATCAGCGCGGCGCTCACGGCGAGGAGGCCGCCGACGTAGGAGAGGCCGGCGCTCACCACGAGCGAGACGAGCAGCAGGAATCCGATCGCCACCACCATGCCGAAGGACAGGAAGCGCGCGTGCAGCATGCCGAAGATGCCGGAGCTCTTCTTCGCGCGGCAATGCCAGATGCGGTCGAGGTCCTGGCGCAGCTCCGCGAAGACGGTGGTCGCGCCGACCGCGAGGGTGGCGAGGCTCGCGACGGTGGCGACCAACCCGTCCTTCTGCGTCGAGGTCGCGTCGAGCACCGACTTCACGCCCTGCGCTCCGGTCTCGCCGAGGAGTCCCGAGAGCTCGGTGAGGAGGAGCTGCTGCGCGCGGTCGTGCCCGATCACGAATCCCGCGATGGCGATCGCGAGCACCAGGATCGGGGCGAGCGAGAACAGCGTGTAGAACGCGAGCGCGGCGCCCATGCTCGAGGCGTTGTCCGCGACCCAGGACCGGAACGCGCTCGCGAAGAGGCGTCCGAAGGACTTGAAGTGCGCCATGGTGGGTTTTCGAGGAATGGGGACGCCGCAAGGTTCCGTGCATCGGGGAGCGTCCGTTCGAGTCCTACGCCGATCTCAGGACGCTCCGACACCGGGCGGCGCGCGCGACCGTTACAGTCTCTCGTCTACCGATCCTTTCGCCGAGCGCCGCACCGATGGAGCAACAGCCCTTCTTCGCCGATGTCGACCTGCCGTTCCACGTCTGGGTGCGCGAGGGCCGGCGCTGGGTGCTGCGCGACGCGGCACCGCGCGTGCAGCACGATGGCGTGCGCTCCGCGGCCAACGACCCGGAGCACGGCACGGGCGACCCGCCGGCCGCTCGCTGACCGCGTCACGCCGCGCGCGCGCGCCCTTGCGCATCGGCGCGATGGATCTGCGAGATGCGCAGCGACGCGTGCAGGAAGTGGTGCAGGACTTCGTGGCGCAGGTCCTCGTCGACCAGCATGTCGCCCTCGCGCTGGCGTTGCGACAAGCGGTACGTCCAGTACTCGACGTCGTCCTCGGCCTTCACGCGCAGCGCCCGGCACGCGTCCGGAAGCCGCATCAGCACCGAGGGGCTGAGCGAAGCGATGTAGTCGCGCAGCAGCCGCAGCACCTCGTCGACCGAGTCGGCGATCTCGATGCGGCAATGCCATCCCGGATCATTGCGTTCGAAGCCCCGGGTCCGGTCCACGGTCGCGTCCATCCGATCCTCCAACCGTCGCAGTACCGACCATCCTGCGACGCTGCGAGCCACGCCGCCATCAGTCGAACGGCAGCGGGCTGTAGGTCTCGCCCTACGGTACGCGCCGCCGCTCCTACGACGGGAACCGCGCGCGACCGACACCTTTGTAGCTCGGGTGGGTTTACATTGGGCGCCAACAATCGCGAAAACGGACGGCGTACATGGAATCCCGACATCACGAGGAGGTTGCCGCCGGCGGCGGGGTGCCGATCGCGCCGCCGCCGGTCGTGCGCGAGTCGGTGCCGGACGCGCGCCCGGGCCACGCGTGGATCAGCGGCTACTGGGACTGGAGGAACGGCCATCACGTGTGGGTCTCCGGTTACTGGGCGCGCGCACGCAATGGCTGCCACTGGCGGCGCCATCGCTGGATCCTGCGCGAAGGCCGCTGGTACCTCGAGGGCGGAGGCTGGATCGTCGACGAGCGCGGCGAGGCGCGCCTCGCTTGCGGCGAGGCGCAGTGAGGCGGCGATGACCTTGCGCGGCTACCCGATCGGTTCCGCGGCCCGCCGGGCCGTTCCTCCACGCGCGAAAGGAACCGGCCCCGCTCCTGTCGGCGCCGAAGTTGCACGCCGCGAGGATCGCGCAACGGCGCCGCGCTCGCGCTGATCGTCCCGCGTGTAAGACGGCATCGCCGGTGTGCGTAGGCACGCGCCTACGGCACCGATACAATGGCATCGGCTCATGTCGACCGCCGCGAACCCCGCCCACGCCAGCGTCGCGATGCTGCGCATCGCGCGTTTCTCCGCGCGTTCCGTGGCGGAGCAGGCGGTGCTCAAGGAAGACCTGGAATCGCGCGCACGGGCGGCGCTCGCGCGCGTTCCCGCCGCCGAGCGCGCGGTGCTCGACGTCGACGACGGCCTCGGACTCGTGCTCTTCGGCGATCCGGCGCGCGCGCTCGACGTCGCCGAGTCGCTCGCCGGCGGCACGATGGACCCGCTGCAGGTCGGGCTCAATTACGGGCCGCTCGCGCTCACCTCGAAGGGGGCCGAGGGCCGCGTGTTCGGCGACGGGCTCGCCGCGGCGGCCGCGGCCGCTCGCTTCGCCACCTCGGAGCGGCCGCTCGTCACGCACGATTTCCTGCGCGCGCTGGACGCGTGGGATCCGGTGCGCGCCCAGGGCTTCTCGCCCGCCGGCGACTTCACCGACACGCGCGTGCGGCTGCATTCGCTCTTCGCCGCGGACCCGGGCAGGATCTCCGCGCAACGCCGGCGCGCCGCACGCATCACGGGGCTGGGTGTCGTGGCACTCTTCCTCGCGGGCATCGCCATCCGCCTCGCGCATCACCTGCTCGTTCCGCCGGATCCGGCCACCGTCGCGCTTTCGATCCGGCCGCGCGCCGAGGTCTTCGTCGACGGCGTGGCGCGCGGGCGCACGCCGCCGCTCGCGCAGCTGCAGCTTTCTCCCGGCAAGCACGTGGTCACGATCCGCCATCCGGGATTCGCGCCCTACGAAGTGCGGCTCGACCTGAAGCCCGGCGAGCGCGCCGCGGTGAGCCACAACTTCCAGGCGCCGCGGCAGGAATCCAGGGGCGGCTTCTGGCGCGACCTGCGCCGCCGCTTCGGGGGCTCGTGATGGCGGCGACCGACACGCCGCTGCAGTTCGGCCGTTTCCGCGTGCTCGGCGAGCTGGGGCGCGGTGCGATGGGGGTCGTCTATCGCGCCGAGGACACCACGCTCGGGCGCATCGTGGCGATCAAGACCATCGCGCTCGCGGGGGCGAGCCGCGCGGAGCGCGACCAGCACGAGGCGCGCTTCCTGCAGGAGGCGCGCGCGGCCGGGCGGATCAGCCACCCGGCGGTGATCACGATCTACGAGATGGGCCGCGAGGGCGACGTCGCATTCATCGCGATGGAGCTGCTCGACGGCGTGGACCTGCGCGCGCTCATCCGCGACGCGAGCCTCGCGCCCTCGCAGGCGTTGACGATCGCCGCGAGCGTCGCCGAGGGGCTCGCCGTCGCGCACGCGCAGGGCATCGTGCACCGCGACGTGAAGCCGGGCAACATCATGGTGCTCCCCGACGGCCGCGTGAAGATCATGGACTTCGGCATCGCGCGCCCGCTCGAGCCCACGGTGAAGACGCAGACCGGCTTGCTGCTCGGCTCGCCGCAGTACATGTCGCCCGAGCAGATCGTGGGCCAGCCGTTCGACCACCGCGCCGACATCTTCTCGCTCGGACTCGTGCTCTACGAGATGCTCACGGGCTCGCGCCCGTTCGCCGGCGAGGACCTGGGCGAGCTCACGTTCAAGGTCGCCAACCTGGCGGCGACGCCGCCCAGCCACATCGTGCGCTCGCTGCCGCAGGTGGTGGACCTCATCGTCGCGCGCGCGCTCAAGAAGAAGCCGGACGAGCGCTACCAGGGCGCGGCCGAGCTCGCGAACGACCTGTGGGCCGCGATCCCGGAGGTGAAGGCGGCGGAGGCCGCGCGTGCCGGCGGGCAAGAATCGACCACGCTCCCGCTCGGAGCGCTCGCCGCGGAGGCCGCCGGCGACGCGCGCCCGCTCGCCGCGCGCGAGGATTCGATCGAGCTGCGCGCCTCGCCGCGCTTCGATTCGGCCGGGGCGCTCGCGCGCCTTCCGGTGATCTCCGCGGAGGGCGAGCTCGCGCGCACGCACACCGACGCGGCGCCCAAGCCGCGCAACGTCTTCGTGCGCCGCATCGACCCGCTCCTCGCCACGCAGCTCGCGATCCTCGCCGTCGCCGCGCTCGCCGCGGCCGCCATCGCCCTCGGTTGACTTCGCGCCCGGAGCGGCAGAGGATCACCCGCTCCGCAGTCCCACGTCCGAGGAGGATTCCATGCGCCGCCAATGGATCGCCCGTGCCGCCGCGGGCTTCGCTTCCTGCGCCGCTCTCGCCGCCTTCGCCGGCCCGCCCGCCGCGGGAATTTCTTTCGTCGAGACGCAACGCTTCGCCACCCTTCCGGACAACGTACGCTTTCCCGAGGGAATCGCCGCCGATCCGGCGACCGGCGACATCTTCGTCGCGACGTTCGACTTCGGGCCGGTGTCGAACAAGCTGGTGCGCCTCGATCGCAACGGCCGTGTGAGCGCGATGCTCGACTTCGGCGGCTCGCCGCTCCTCGGCCTCGAATACCTCGGCGGCAAGGTGTACGTGCTCAACTTCGGCGCGGGGACCGTGCAGCGCGTGGACGCGGACTTCACCGCCTCGTCGGTGCCGGAAACGCTCGCCACGCTTCCGGTGGTCGGCAGTCCCGGCTCGCGCATGGAAGACAATCCCGACACCAGCCAGGACACGGTGATCTTCGGCTCGACCGGCAAGCAGGCGCCCAACGGCATCGTGTTCGACCACGACGGCAACGCCTACGTCTCCGATTCGTTCCAGGGCGCGATCTTCGAGATCCCGCACGCGACGACCTGCTCGGCGCCGTGCGCGATCGTCACGTTCTCGCACGATCCGCTGCTCGCGACGGCGGGCACGCCGCCCTTCGGCGCGAACGGCCTCGCGTTCTCGCCCGACGAGGGCACGATGTACATCGCGAACACCGGCGACCACCGCGTGCTCGCGATGGACATGACGTCGGCCGCGCATCCGATCAGCGTGTACTCGATCAGCCTCTTCGGAGCCGACGGCCTGCTGATGAACAACGGCACGCTTTGGGTCGCGACGAACCAGGCCGACCAGGTGGTCGCGCTCGATTCGAACGGGCGCATCGCGGTGAAGGCGGGCGAGTTCCTCGGCGTGGGCGCCGACGGCACGCCGCGCGGGCTGCTGTTCCCCGCGAGCCTCGTCGCGGTGAACGGGTTCATGTACGTGACGAACCTCGCCCTTCCGCTCACCAACCCGCCGCCCGCGCGCCTCGCGGCCGACGAGCCGGAGGATTTCGTGAAGCACTGGACGATTTCGCGCTTCCGCATCCCGCACTGAGGATTGTGCGCGCCTGCCGACGCGAGATGGGGGAAATGTCCTACCGGAGGATGCGGGTTTCCGGCTGGCGGCCTCGGCACCGAGGGTCTAGATTCGGTCCAGATTCATTCGCAACGAGAGCGCAGCCATGAAGCCGAAGGCCCGAGTGGAACCCCGCAGGAGCAAGCTTCCCCCCATCCTCGAGATCGACGAGGACGGAATTCCGGTCGCCGACTTCGAGCCGTGGCGCCAGCTGCGTTGGTCGAGCGACGAAGACGCGCCCGGCCTGCAGCTCGACGACTGGCCCTCCGAGCTCGACGACTAACGCACGCGCCGGCACGCGAGAGGCTGCGCGCAGCCGAACGGCGCATGGCCGTTGGCAAACGCATTGCAAGCCCGCCGATCGAATCACGAAACGATCGAGAGGAGCCTCGCCATGCGCAAGCCGTCCCCAGTCCAGTACCTGACCGCGACCCTTTTCGGGCTCGCCGCAACGGCCGTGCACGCGGCGTCGCCCATGGCATCCTCGGCGCCCGGGACTGCGGCCGCATCGCCCGCGCCGGTCGTCACCACGCCGGCACCCTCGATGGCGCCGTCGACGTCCTCCACGTCCGCGACGCCGTCGACAACGACGTCCACGTCGTCCAATTCGGTTTCGTCCTCGAGCACGTCGAACGCCGCGACGATGCCCGGCACGACGGTCCCCAACGAAACGCTGCGCAACCAGTCGACCAGCCAGACGAACCAGGCGACGATCGGGCCCACCACCGACGCGGCGTCGTTCGGCCCCGACTCGCCGTTCGTGAACAACACCAATCCGCAGGTCGGGCTTTCGCCGGGACAGACCTCGACCGGAACCGCGGCGGGTAACGAGCCCTCCGGTCTCGAGAACAGCACCACGACCGGCACGTTCACACAGAACGGGACGGCGACCCTCACCGGGATCGCGACCCCGATCGGAGCGGCGAGCACGGTGGTGCCGGCCGGCATCGTCGGAGGCGGCGGTTACGGCGGCGGCGCGGGGACCGCGCTGGGCGGTACGGCGGTCGCGATCTCGCCGGGGCTTCCGGCGTCGTCGGGAAGCGCCACGCCGCTCCTCGACCAGGCGACGCGCAACGCCGCACAGCGCGACGAGCGCCGGCGTGCGACCGGCAACGAGCCGCGCATCATCGGCATCGCGCCGCGCACCAACGTGGACCGCACCGACGAGATGCCGGACGACCCGATCATCCGCTACTGATCGCCGGATCGATCGCCGGACGCATGCGGCCGACGCCCGTCGCCCGTCGTCCTACACGCGCCGTCGATTCCGTCCTGCGAAATGATCCGGGCGGACGACGCCGCCCAACGGCGCCGCGTCGAATTGCGCCGTCACCATTCCGGCAAACGACACCATTTCCCGGAATCGCGACGACGACATGTACTCCGAAGAGATCCGATCGATCCTCGCCGAGCACGCGCGCCTGCCGGTGAGCGTGGAGCAGCTCACCGACGACGCCGACCTCTACCAGGCGGGCCTCACTTCGCTCTCCACCGTGAACCTCATGCTCGCGCTCGAGGAGCACTTCGACGTGGAATTCCTCGACCGCATGCTGGGCCGCAAGACCTTCGGCTCGATCCGCGCGCTCGCCGACGCGATCGCGGAGCTGCGCGGGCATTCGAGCGCGCAGCCGCTCACGGAGTGATCCCATGACCAGCATCCTCGCCCGCAGGGCGATCCAACCGGCGGCGCGCGGCTTCGAGCCGATCCTCGCCCGGGTGCAGGCGATCGGCCGCGAGATCGTCGCGCCCAACGCCGACGCGGTCGACCGCGAGGCGCGCTTCCCCCGCGAGGCGTTCGCCGCGCTGCGCGACGAGAAGCTGCTCTCCGCGTACGTTCCCGTGGAGTACGGCGGCATGGGACTCGACGTCGCGCAGGTCGCGACGATCTGCGAGGCGCTCGGCCAGCACTGCGCCTCGACCGCGATGATCTTCGCGATGCACCAGATCCAGGCCGCGTGCGTCGTGCACCATGCGCTCGGCGCCGAGTGGTTCCGCGACTACGCGCGCGAGATCGTCGCGCGCCAGCTGCTGCTCGCATCGGCGACCACCGAGCTCGGCATCGGCGGCGACACGCGCCAGAGCCTGTGCGCGGTGAAGGTCGAGGAGGGCCGCTTCACGCTCGAGAAGCAGGCGCCGGTCATCTCCTATGGCGAGCAGGCCGACGCGATCCTCGTGACCTGCCGGCGCAGCGAGGAGGCGCCGCGCAACGACCAGTTGCAAGTCGTCGTGCGGCGCGAGGATTGCGAGCTCAAGCCGCTCTCGGCCTGGGACACGCTCGGATTCCGCGGCACCTGCAGCCCCGGCTTCGCGCTCAAGTCCGCGGGCGACGCGCGCCAGATCCTTCCCGCGCCCTACGCGGAGATCCACAGCCGCACGCAGCATCCGTTCGCGCACGTCGTGTGGTCCTCGCTCTGGCTGGGCCTCGCGACCGACGCGCTCGCGCGCGCCCGGGCGGCGGTGCGCTCCGAGGCGCGCAAGAATCCCGGCACCACGCCGATCTCGGCGACGCGGCTCGCCGAGGCGGATCTCGTGCTCGACGCGATGCGCGCCTCGGTCCACGGACTGCGCGACGAGTACGCCGCGCGCCTCGCCGAGGCGGACCCGGAGGCGTTCGCTTCCTACGGATTCGTGATCCGCGTGAACAACCTCAAGCTCAACGCCTCGCAGCTGGTGCTCGACGTGGTGTCGCGCGCGATGGTGATCTGCGGCATCGCCGGATACCGGAACGACTCGAAGCTCACGCTGGGCCGCCACCTGCGCGATGCCACCGGCGCGGGCCTGATGGTGAACAACGACCGCATCCTCGGGCAGAACGCGACGATGCAGGTGGCGCTGCGGGAGGGCTGAAGCGATGTGCGTCTATCACGGCGAGCACGCGGACCTCGCGTTTCCCGTCGAGGACCGCTACCGGGAATTCCTCGGCGAGCTGGTCGCGCACGGGCACCTCGTCCCGACCGGCGTCGCCGGCGTGTACGGGCGCGGCGGCGCGTTCGAGCAGGTCATCGAGCGCTTCGATGCGCTGGTCTCGCGGCGCGGCGCCGAGCTCGCCCCCGAGGTGATGCGCTTCCCGCCGATCTTCAACCGCCGGCACTACGAGAAGATCGACCACATCCGCAACTTCCCCGACCTGATGGGCTCGGTGCACACGTTCACCGGCGGCGATCGCGAGCATCGCGAGCTGATCGGCAAGTTCGATCGCGCCGAGGACTGGAGCCGCGACCTCGCGCCCGCCGAGGTGATGATGACGCCGGCGATCTGCTATCCGCTGTATCCCTCCGCGACCGGGACGCTTCCGGCCGGCGGACGGCGCGTGGACCTGCAGGGCTTCGCGTTCCGGCACGAACCCTCGGGCGATCCGGCGCGCATGCAGATCTTCCGCATGCACGAGTTCGTGCGGCTCGGCACTCCCGACGAGGCGCTCGCCCACCGCGACCAGTGGCTCGACATCGGCCAGGATGTCTTCCGCTCGGTCGGCCTCGCGACGCAGCCGGTGGTCGCGAACGATCCCTTCTTCGGCCGCGGCGGCAAGGTGCAGAAGGCGATGCAGCGCGAGCAGAGCCTCAAGTACGAGTTCGTGGTGCCGATCTGCTCGGAGGAGAAGCCGACCGCGATCGGCTCGTGCAACTACCACCTCGACCACTTCGGCGTCGCCTTCGACATCCGCACGCACGACGGAGCCGTCGCGCACAGCGCGTGCGTGGGCTTCGGGCTCGAACGCGTGGCGCTCGCGCTCCTCGCCACGCACGGGCTCGACGTGGGCGCGTGGCCGCGCGAGGTACGCGATGTGCTGGCCCTCGCCTGAGTCGCGCCGGCTCGCGATCGCGCCCCTCGATCCGACGACCTACCGGCGCCACGCCGTCCACGGCGAGGATCGCATCTGGGCCGAGACCAACTGCTACACCGATCTCCTGATCGAGCTCGCGCACGGCCTGGGCTTCGAGCCGCTCGCGATGCTCGCCTTCACGCTCGCGATCGACTTCGAGGGCGACCAGTGGACGTTCTTCAAGCCGCCCGTCGCCGACCTGCACGAGCTCTACGGCTTCGACCTGCAGGAGCTCTCGATCTGGCGCCCGCTCGTGGACCATGTGGCCGAGCAGGTGGAAGCGGGAAGGCCGGTGCTGGTCGAGCTCGACTCGTGGTTCCTGCCCGACACGGCCGGCACCGCCTATCGCACGATGCACGCCAAGACCACCGTGGGCGTGAACGAGATCGATCGCGCGCGCGCGCGGCTCGGCTACTTCCACAACGCGGGCTACTTCGCGCTCGAAGGCGACGACTTCCGCGAGGTGTTCCAGCTCGAGGGCCCCGCGCACGAGCGCGTGCTGCCTCCCTACGTCGAGTACGTGAAATGGCGCGCGGGATTCGTGCCGCCGCGCGCGGCGGCGCTCGCGGAAGCCTCGCGGCCGCTCCTGCGCAAGCACCTCGCGCGCGCGCCGCGGGAGAACCCCTTTCCGCGCTTCCGCGCGCGGCTCGAACGCGACCTGGAGTGGCTGATGCGCTCCGACCTCGCGCGATTCCACGCGTACTCGTTCGCCAACCTGCGCCAGTACGGCGCGTGCTTCGAGCTCGCCGAGTCGTACCTGCGCTGGCTCGGCTCGCATGGGATCGAAGGCGTCGAGGAGCCGGCCGCGCGCATGCGCGACATCGCGGAGACCGCCAAGCGCTTCCAGTTCCAGCTCGCGCGTTCGATGGCGCGCGCGAAACCCCTGGACCTCGCGCCGATCGACGCCATGGCCGCGCAATGGTCGGCCGCGATGGACGAGATGCAGTCGCGCTTCGCATGAGGGCCCGCGCCGCATGACGCAGAACGCCGCCCTCCATCGCAGCGTCCGCCTCCTCCACGAAGGCTGGCAGCTCGCGCGCACCGAGCCGGGCGCCTGCACGGATCCGGCACGGCTCGATGCGCTGCGCCTCGATTGGCGGCCGGCGCGCGTGCCCGGGACGGTGGCCTCGTCGCTGCAAGCGGACCTGCGCTCCAGCGCACCGTACGATCGCGACGACTGGTGGTATCGCGTGCGCTTCGCGGTACCCGCGCGCGATCCGCGCGCACGCTGCGCGCTGCGCTTCGCGGGTCTCGCGACGCTCGCCGAGGTGTGGCTCAACGGCGAGCCGCTCGCCTCCTCGCGCAACATGTACCTGCCGTGCGAGGCCGAGGTGACGCGGCGCCTGCGCGAGGAGAACGAGCTCGCCATCCGCTTCGCCTCGCTCGAGGCGGCGTGCGCGGCACGCCGGCCGCGCGGGCGCTGGAAGAGCGCCCTGGTGGCGCGCCAGGACCTGCGTTGGTTCCGCACCACGCTCCTCGGCCGCATGCCGGGATGGACGCCGGCGATCGATCCGGTCGGTCCGTGGGGACCGGTGTCGCTCGAGTGCGAGGAAGCGGTCCACGTCGAGCGCGCGCGCGTGCTCGCGGACGTGGTGGAAGGCGTGCCGCGGCTGCGCGTCGAGCTCGAGGCGCAGCCGCTGCGCGGGACGATCGAGGAAGCGCGCGTGCGGGTCGGCGATCGGGCGTTCGCGCTCGCTCTCGAGCGCGGCGAGCGTTTCCGCGTCCACGGCGATCTCGCGATTCCCGGCGCGCCCCTGTGGTGGCCGCACACGCATGGAAGGCCGCGGCTCGCAGCCTACGCGATCGAGCTGCGCGTCGACCGCGAATGGCGCACGGTCGAGCACGGCCGCATCGGGTTCCGGCGCGTCGAGCTCGATGCGCCGGAGGATCGCGTCGGCTTCCAGGTGAACGACACGCGCGTCTTCTGCCGCGGCGCCTGCTGGACGCCGCTCGATTTCCTCGCGCTGCGCTCCTCGCGCGACGAGCTCCGCGCGGGGCTCGAGCAACTGCGCGATGCCGGCGCCAACATGCTGCGCATCGGCGGGACCATGGTGTACGAGTCGGACGAGTTCTACGAGCTGTGCGACGAGCTCGGCATCCTCGTCTGGCAGGACTTCATGTTCGCGAGCCTCGACTACCCCGCGCGCGATGCCGCCTTCGTCGCGGAGGTCGACGCGGAGGCGCGCGCGCTGCTCGGGCGCCTCCATCGCCATGCGTGCGTCGCGGCCTACTGCGGCGGGAGCGAGGTGGCGCAACAGGCGGCGATGCTCGGGCTGCCCGCGTCGCTCTGGTCGAACGAGCTTTTCACCTCGCGGCTTCCCGCGATCTGCGCCGAGCTCCATCCGGGCGTCGCGTACTTTCCTTCCACGCCATGGGGCGGTGCATTGCCGTTCCATCCGGGCAGCGGGATCGCGCACTACTACGGCGTGGGCGCCTATCGCCGGCCGCTCACGGACGCGCGCCTCGCACAGGTGCGCTTCGCGACCGAGTGCCTCGCCTTCTCGAACGTGCCGGAAGAGGCGACGATGGCGGCGCTTCCCGGCGGGCCGTTGCCCGCGCCGCACGATCCGGAATGGAAGGCGCGGCAGCCGCGCGACAACGGCGCGGGCTGGGACTTCGAGGACGTCCGCGACCACTACCTGCGCGAGCTTTTCGGCGAGGATCCGGTCGCCCTGCGCAGCCGCGACCTCGCGCGCTACTACACGCTCTCGCGTGTCGTTCCCGGGGAGCTCATGCGGCACGTGTTCGGCGAATGGCGCTCGGCATCGAGCACCTGCGCGGGCGGCCTCGTGTGGCTGCATCGCGACCTCATCGCGGGCGCGGGCTGGGGCATCGTCGACGCGACCGGGCGGCCCAAGGCCGCGTACTGGTATCTCAAGCGCGCGTGGGCGCCGCGCTCGATCCATGTGACCGACGAGGGACTCAACGGCCTGGCGATCCACGTGGTGAACGAGGCCGCGGAACCGCTCGCCGCTACCGTCGAGCTCGACCTGTGGAGGCAGGACGGCGTCGCGACCGAACGCGCGAGCCACGGCGTGCTCGTGCCGGCTCGCGGAAGCCTCACGCTGGGCGCCGAGGCGATGCTCGGATTCTTCGCCGACGCGAGCGCCGCGTACCGCTTCGGACCGCCGCGCCACGAGGCGATCGCCGCGCGCCTGGTCGACCCGGAAGGCCGCGTGCTCGCCGAGGATTTCCACTTTCCGCAGGGACTCGGCCTCGCGCCGCGCCGCGACGCCGAGGTGCGGGCGCAAGCGCGCTTCACCGAGTCGGGGGAGGTGGAAGTCGCGCTCGCCTCCGATGCGTTCCTGCAATCCGTGTGCATCGCCTGCGACGGCTTCCTCGCCGAGGACAACCATTTCCACCTCGCACCGGGCCGGGAGAAGCGCGTTCGGTTCCGCGCGATGTCGGGCCATGCGGCCGCCTTCTCGGCGCAACTCCAGGCGCTCAACCTCGCCGCGCCGATGATGCTGCGCGCATCGCGCGACGCCGGAGACCGTGCCGCATGAAGCGCGATGCGGTGGTGATCGAGGAACCGCTCGCTCCGGCGTTCGTGCGCCCGTCGTCGCCGGTCCGGCGCACGCCCGGATACTTCGCTTGCGGCGCGAGCCACGCCTTCGGTTGGTACCACGACGCGCCCGACGCGGTGCAACGTGACGCGGTCGCGGTGCTCTGCCCCCCGACCGGCTCCGAATACACGCGCTCGCATCGGTCGCTGCGCCATCTCGCCGATCGCCTGGCCGCGGCGGGAATTCCGGCGCTGCGCTTCGACTATCCCGGGGCGGGGGACTCGCCCGGCAGCGACCTCGATCCCGATCGCCTCGACGCATGGCGCTCGGGCGTCCTCGCCGCGATCGCCCATGCGCGTGCCGTGAGCGGCCGCGAGCGCGTGCACCTCGTCGGCGTGCGGCTGGGCGCGGCGCTCGCCATGCTCGCGAGCGCCGAGGTCGAGGTCGAGCGCCTCGTGCTGTGGAATCCGTGCGTGAAGGGCTCGGCGTACGCGCGCGAGCTGCGGGCGCTCGCGCTCGCCGCCGAACGGCAGACGTGCGAGATCGAAGGCGCGCTCGAGAGCGCGGGATTCGTCGTCACCGCGCAGACGCTCTCCGCCATCGGCGCGCTCGACCTGCGCCGCGTGGTCCCGCGCGTGCGCGATCGCGTGCTCCTGCTCGGCCGCGACGATGCCGCGAACGATGCTTCGCTCGGCGAGCGGTTCACTACGCTCGGGATCGCCATCGAGGAGCGGCGTGCCCCGGGCTGGGCCGGGATGATGGCCGAGCACCAGTTCACGATCGTGCCCGACGCCGCGCTCGACCTCGTCGTGGCGTGGCTCGGCGAGGCCACGGCGCGGCCGCCGCTGCCCATGCCCGTGGCCGTGCAGCACGGCGCGCGTGAATCGATCGAGCTTTCCTTCCGCCCGCAAGGCGGGACCGAGGCCCGGCTCGAGGAGCGCGCCTGTCGCTTCGGCGCGGACGGCCATCTGTTCGGCATTCTCACGCGGCCGGACGATTCGCCCGCCCGCACCGCGGTCGTCGTCTTCAACGCGGGCGCCGCGCATCACGTCGGCCCCAACCGGCTCTACGTCGAGCTCACCCGCACGCTCGCGACGCTCGGCTTCGCGTGCCTGCGCTTCGACCTCGAGAGCCTGGGCGACAGCGTCAACCGCCGGCCCGCGCGCGAGAACTATCCGTACCCGCACAACGCGGTCGCCGACGGCAAGGCGGCGATCGATTTCCTGCGCCAGCGCCACGGCTATGCGCGCTTCGTGCTGCTCGGCCTGTGCTCGGGCGCGCATACCGTGTTCCACGCCGGCCTCGAGCTTGCCGGCGATCCCATCGAGGAGATCGTCATGGTGAACCCCATGCAGTTCTACTGGGTGGAGGGCATGAGCCTCGATACCTCGCGCAAGTTCGAGGACATGGTGCAGTACCGGCGTTCGATGCGCGACTGGCGCCGGTGGCTGAAGCTCGCGCGCGGCGACGTGAACTTGCGCCGGCTCGCGGAAGTGCTCGCTTCGCAGGCGCGCACCCAGGCGCGCGCCTGGGCCAGCGCCTTCCTCGAGGCGTTCGCACCGGAGCGCGGGCCGAGGCTTGCGCGCGACTTGCGAAGGCTCTTCGCGATGCGCCGCCGGCTCACGCTTTTCGTCTCCGCGGGCGATCCCGGCCGCGACATTCTCCTCGCCGGCGCGAAGCTCACCGCGCGCCGCGCGCTGCGCGATGGGCGCATCCGGCTGCAGGTGATCCCCGAGGCCGACCACACCTTCTCGCAGTGGAAGCCGCGCCGCGATGTCATTGGGCGCCTGTGCGCACACCTGCGCGATGCGGCGTCGTCCTACAAAAGGAACGGCCCCGTCTGACAAGCGCGTCGTTGGGAAAGCGACGAGACTGCGCGCATGGAAATCGACAGCGCGCGCGCCCAGGAACCGTTCGAATGCTTCGGCATCCCGCTCGCCACGAGCCGCGAGGCGGAGCTCGCACCGACGCCTGTCCCGCCCGGCTGGAACCGCCGCAGCTGGTTCCTGCACGAAGGGGCGCTCCTCGGAATCGAGGCCTTGCCGTCCTCGCCCGTCGCCGCCGCCGTCGAGGTCGACCGCGTACGTTGAAGGACTCTCCTCGCTAGGGAATTTCCGGCGCCCCTGGGCGCCGGTTTTTTTCGTACCGGTCTCGGAGAGCCTCGAGGCCTGACGATCCGCGTGCGCCCTCCGGAGGCCGGTGCGGGAACAGGCGTAAGCTGGTGAAAATGAACGATCGCCTCGACAAGGACGCGCCGCTCGCCGAGGACATTCGCCTGCTCGGACGGCTCCTCGGCGACACCATCCGGGCGTACGAGGGCGAGGCGAGCTTCGAGCGCATCGAGGAGATCCGGCGCCTCGCGGTCGCGAGCCGCCGCCTCGAGGACACCGCCTCGCGCGAGTCGCTCTCGCGCACGCTCGACGCGCTGAGCAGCGACCAGGCCATGGTCGTGGTGCGCGCGTTCAGCTACTTCTCGGTGCTCGCCAACATCGCCGAGGATCGCCACCACATTCGCCGGCAGCGCGACAACCGGCGCGAAGGCGCGCCGCCGCTGCCCTCGACGCTGCGCGGGCTCGTCGCCGATGCGCTGGCGCGCGGCCTGCGGCGCGAGGGCGCGCACGAGCGGCTCGCCGGCATCCGCGTGCTGCCCGTGCTCACCGCGCATCCCACCGAGGTGCAGCGCAAGAGCACGCTCGATGGCCAGCTCGCGATCGCCGCGGCGCTCGCGCGCGCCGATTCCGCCGACGCGCTGCCCTCGGAAGTGAACGACGCCGTGCTCGACATGCGGCGCCTGGTCGCCACGCTGTGGCAGACGCGCGTGCTGCGCGCGGTGAAGCTGGGGGTGCGCGACGAGATCGAGAACGCGATCGCGTACTTCCACTACACGTTCATGGACGCCGTTCCGGCGCTCGTCGCCGCGGTCGAGGATGCCGTCGCGGCGCTTCCCGGGGAGGGCCCGCGCCCCGATTTGCCGGCGGTGATGGCCGTCGGGAGCTGGGTCGGCGGCGATCGCGACGGCAACCCGTTCGTCACCGCCGACATGCTCGAGCACGCGTTCCGGCGCCAGGGCGAGGTGATCCTCGAGCACTACCTCGCGCAGGCCCACGCGCTCGGCGCGGAGCTTCCGCTCTCGGGGCTACTCACGCGCACCACCCCCGGCCTGGACGCGTTGGCGCAACGCTCGCCGGATCGCTCGCAGCATCGGAACGACGAGCCCTATCGCCGCGCGATCAGCGGCATCTATGCCCGCCTCGACGCGACGGTGGGCGCGCTCGGCCTGCGCGTGCCGCATCGCGCGGCGGTGGGCGCGGCGCAGCCCTATGCGGGCCCGGCGGAGCTCGCCGCCGACCTGGACACGATCGACGCGAGCCTGCGCGCGGGCGGCAACGCGTTCCTCGCGGACGGACGCCTGCGGTCCATGCGCAAGGCCGTGTCCGTGTTCGGCTTCCACCTGGCGAGCGTCGACCTGCGACAGAACGCCGACGTGCACGAGGCGGTGGTGGCCGAGCTGCTGCGCGAGGCGGGCGTCACGGCCGACTACGCGAAGCTCGACGAGGCGGCCCGCGAGCGCATCCTGCTCGCCGAGCTCGCCTCGCCGCGGCCGCTGCGCAGCGCCTTCGCGGGCTACTCCGAGCTCGCGCGCGGCGAGCTCGCGATCTTCGAGGCCGCGGCCGCGACGCTCGCGCGCCTCGGCGGCGAGGCGATCCGCCAATACGTCATCTCGAAGACCGACAGCGTCTCGGACCTGCTCGAGGTCGCGGTGCTGCTCAAGGAAGCGGGCCTCGTCACGCCCGGCGCGCGCCCCGCCTCGCGGCTGCAGATCGTGCCGCTCTTCGAGACGATCTCCGACCTGCAGCGCTCGCCGGCGACGATGCGCGCGTGGTTCGCGATTCCCGCCGCGCGCGCTCTGGTGCATTCGCTCGGCGACGCGCAGGAAGTGATGCTCGGCTATTCCGACAGCAACAAGGACGGCGGCTACGTCACCTCGAGCTGGGAGCTCTACAAGGCGGAGCTCGCGCTGGTCGGCGTGTTCCGCGAGGCCGGGGTGCGGTTGCGCTTTTTCCACGGCCGCGGCGGCACGGTCGGTCGCGGCGGGGGCCCGAGCTACGATGCGATCCTCGCGCAGCCGCCGGGCAGCGTGCAGGGGGAGCTGCGGCTCACCGAGCAGGGCGAAGTGATCGCCGCGAAGTACGCGAACCGCGACATCGGGCTGCGCAACCTCGAGGCGCTCTTCGCGGCGACGGTGCGCGCGACCTTCGACAAGGCGCAGGGCGAGCGCGAGGATTTCCACGCGGCGATGGACGAGCTTTCCGCCGAGGCGATGCGCGCCTACCGCGACCTCGTCTATGCGACTCCGGGCTTCGTCGAATATTTCCGCGGCACGACGCCCATCAACGAGATCCGCGAGCTCAACATCGGCTCGCGTCCCGCATCGCGCACCAGCTCGCAGCGCATCGAGGACCTGCGCGCCATCCCGTGGGTGTTCTCGTGGGCCCAGTGCCGCGTCATGCTCCCCGGATGGTACGGCTTCGGCGCGGCCGTGGACGCGTACCTCGCGCGGCACGGCGAGGGCGGCCGGGCGCTGCTCGATGCGATGTGGCGCGAGTGGCCGTTCTTCCGCGCCATGCTCTCGAACATGGACATGCTCCTCGCGAAGGCGGATCTCTCCGTCGCCGCGCGCTATCGCGACCTGCTCGCCGATCGCGCGCTCGCCGATCGCGTCTTCGCGCGCATCCGGGAGGAATTCGACCGCACGGTGCGCACGCTCTTCGCGATCACCGGCGCGGGCCGCTTCCTCGAGGCGAACCCCTCGCTCGCACGCTCGATCCGCAACCGCTTCCCGTACCTGGACCCCCTGAACCACCTGCAGGTCGAGCTCCTCAAGCGCCATCGTGCGGGCGCGACGGACGACCGCGTGCGGCGGGGAATCCACATTTCCATCAACGGGTTAGCAGCGGGATTGAGGAATTCCGGCTAAGCCCCGTCGCTCCGCAGAGGGGGCGCTTTTCCGGAACGCGCGCACCCCCATCTTCATCGAATCGGCATAACCACGAAGGTAGAACCATGACGCAAGCGGCTCGCATCGTCCCGATCGACCCGAAGATCTCCGACACCGAGCTCGCGCGGCGCGTGGCGAGCGGCGAGGAGGCGGCGATCCGCCTGCTCACGAAGCGCTACAACCAGACGCTCTTCCGCACCGCGCGCGCGATCCTGCGCGACGATGCGGAGGCCGAGGACGCGGTCCAGGACGCGTACCTCAAGGCGATCCGCGCCATGGACGCGTTTCGCAGCGACTCGAAGCTCTCGACCTGGCTCGTGCGCATCACGGTGAACGAGGCGCTCGGGAAGCTGCGCCGCTCGCGGCGCGCCGCGCAGGTGATCCCGCTCGCGGGCGACCTCGCGGAAGGAATGGAGGCTCACGACAACGTGATGGACGAGAACACCCGGACGCCGGAGCAGGAAACGCTGCGCGCGGAATCGCGCCGCATCATGGAGGCGAAGATCGACGCGCTCCCGGACGCGTTCCGCGCGGTGTTCGTGCTGCGCGCGATCGAGGAGCTTTCGGTCGAGGAAGCGGCCACCGTGCTGGAGATTCCCGAGGCGACGGTGCGCACGCGCTTCTTCCGCGCGCGCAGCATGCTGCGCGAATCGCTCTCGCGCGAGCTCGACCTCGCGCTCGACAAAGCCTTCCATTTCGCCGGCGAGCGCTGCGACCGGATCACCGAGCGCGTGCTGGCCGCGCTGCGCGCGCCGTAAGGAAGGCTCGCTCGACTCCAGCCGCAGCGCACGCCGATCCAGGCGCCGAACGGCGCTGCGCTCCCGCGGAACTGCTCGGCCACCGCGCCCTCGGGCGCGAACGTGCGGCCCGGTGCGCGAGCGCCGCCCACCTCACGAGAGGTTGGCGATGTACTGCGACAGGTTCTCGATGTCCTCGTCGGACAGGTTGCGCGTGACGCTCGTCATGTTGCCGGCGTCGTTGGTGCGGCGCTTGGCGCGGAAATCCTGCAGCTGCTTCCGGATGTACTGCGGCCATTGGCCCGCCACGCGCGGGATCTCGTTCTGGCCCTTGAAGCCGCCGAGGTGGCACATCGCGCACAGCGCGGCGTCGGCGACCTTCTTGCCCGCGGCGACCTGCGCCGGATCGGCCGTGAACGAAACCGGCTTCTGCGCTTGCGCCTCGAAGAAATTGCCGAGCGCGATCATCTGGTCGCGCGTGAGGTTGGCGGCCATCGGCGACATCTGCGGATCGCTGCGCCGGCCTTCCTTGAAGTCGCGCAGCTCGAGATAGATGTAGCGCCAGCTCTGGCCCGCGAGGACGGGGTAGGCCGGGTTGGTGGAATTGCCGTCGGGGCCGTGGCATGCGAAGCAGGGCTGCGCAAGCTGGCGGGTGGCGGGATCCTCCCTGGGCTGCGCCTGCGCTTGCGCGAAGGCGGGGCCCGCGAGGATCCCCGCCGCAGCGGCGAGGACGAGGGCTGCGGCGGGTGCGCGCAAGTCGCCTCCTTAGGGCAGCGCGAACACGAAGACGCTGTTGCCGCGCTTCGCGTCGATCTGGTTGTTGCCGCCCGCGGCCACCGCGACGTACTGCTTGCCGCCGACCATGTACGAAACGGCCGGTGCATTGACACCGGCGCCGCAGTTGAATTTCCACAGCTCCTTGCCGGTCTTCGCGTCGAACGCCTTGAACCAGCCGTTCGCCTCGCCGTTGAAGACGAGGTTGCCGGCGGTGGCGAGCACGCCGCCGATCAGCGGTTGCGGCGTCTTGTGCTTCCACGCGATCTTGCCGGTGTCGAGGTTCACCGCGACGAGCTGCCCCCACTGCTCCTCGGTCGGGATGGTCTTGAACGCGCCGCCGAGCCAGAGCTTGCCGCCCGGGTAGGCCGCTTCCTCCCACTGGTAGGTCATCGGCTGGTGCAGGTTCGCCGCGTACGCGATGTGCGTGTGCGGGTCGACCGCCATGGGCGACCATTCGACGCCGCCGTTCGCGCCCGGCAGCATGCGCGCGCCCTGCTGGGTCGGCAGCGTCCACATGTTCTCCTGCGGGATCATCGCTTCGGAAAAGCGGATGAGCTTGCCGGTGGCGCGGTCGTGCACGTACACGTGGCCGGTCTTGCCGGCATGGACCGCGACGTCCACGAGCTTGCCGGAACCGTCCTTCGCCCGGGTGAGGATCACCGGGCTCACCGCGTCGAGGTCCCACACGTCGTGCGCGATGTACTGCGTATGCCACTTGTACTTGCCGTCCTCGAGGCCCACCGCCACCATCGAGTCGGTGTAGAGGTTGTCGCCCGGGCGGATCTGGCCGTAGAGGTCGGGCGAGGGGTTGCCGACCACGAAGTACACGATGCCGGACTTGCGATCGACCGCGGGCGTCATCCATACGCCGCCGCCGAGGATCTTGTAGAAGTCGCCGCCGTCCTTCGCGAGCGCCGCCTTCTCCGCGGCGATGTCGCGGTGCATGTCGCGCCCGGTCGCGTCGTTCGTCGCCCACACGCCTTCCTGGCCCTGCTCGGGAATGGTGTAGAAGGTCCACAGCAGCTGGCCGGTCTTCGCGTCGTAGGCCTTCACGAAGCCGCGGATGCCGTACTCGCCGCCGTTCGTGCCGATGAGCACCTTGCCGTCCACGACGGTGGGCGCCATGGTCTCCGAGTACCCCTTGTCGGGATCGGCGATCTCGCTCTCCCACAGCACGCTGCCGGTCTTCGCGTCGAGCGCGACCAGCTTCGAATCGAGCGTGCCGAGATAAAGCGTGCCGCCCTCGATCGCGACGCCGCGGTTGTTGTTGCCGCAGCACACGGTCACGATGGGCCCGAGCTTGTGCTTGTAATGCCAGTATTCCTCGCCGGTCTTCGCGTCGATCGCGTAGACGTGGTCGAACGACGTCGTGAGGAACATCACGCCGTCGACCACGATGGGCGCGGTCTCCATCGATTCCAGCACCGCGGTCTGGAACACGAACGCCGGCTTCAGGTTCTTCACGTTGCCGGCGTTGATCTGCTTGCCCGGGTAATAGCGCTGCTGGTCGTAGCTGCCGTTCGAATGGATCCAGTTCCTGGCATCCGCGCCGGCGCGATCCAGCATGTCCTGGGTGATCGCCGGAAGCGAGCCGCTCATCGCCTTCGACGTGGTGGTGGAGGCACCGCCGGATTCCGATTGCGCGGCGGCGGCGCCGGCGAACAGCACTGCGGATGCGAGGAGAGCGAGGGGCGGGGCGCGTAGCTTCATGAGAGCTCCTTGTGGACGTTCGTTGTCGGAGACCCAAAGCGGAGGCGAGGAGTTATATTCCCATTCCCCGCATGGCGCAACCCGCCGTGCGACGTCCCGGGAGGAACGATGATCCGTCCTGTTTTTGCTCGCGTTTTCGCCCTGGCCGCGGCGCTGCTCGCGCTCGCCGCATACGCTTCCGACGCCGATCTCTCCGCCAACGTGCGGCTGCTCAACGCGGCGCGCAGCGGCGACCTGGCGGGGGTCGAGCGATGCCTGAAGGAGGGCGCCTCGCCCGATTCGCGCAGCCGCATCGGCGAGACCGCGCTCGTCATGGCGCTCAAGAAGAAAGACACGGCGACCGCACGCGCGATGCTCGCCGCGGGCACCGACGTGAACATCGCCGCGGTGAACGGCATCACGGCGCTCATGGCGGCTGCGTACAGCGGCGAGGTCGACATCGTCCAGGCGCTCCTCGCGCGCGGCGCGAACGTTTCGGCCACCGACCGGCTCGGCAAGAACGCGATGACCTACGCCGCGGGACAGGGCCACACGGCCGTGGTGCGCGCGCTCCTCGCGAGCGGCGTGGATGCGAACGCCGTGTACCGGAACGACCTCACGGCGCTCATGTGGGCGGCAGGCTACGGGCGCGACGAGACGGTGAAGCTGCTGCTCGAATCGGGTGCGCGCACGGACCTGCGCGACAACCGCGGCAAGACCGCGGAGGACATCGCGCGCGAAGGCGGTTATTCGAAGACCATCGCCGTGCTGGAACGGGGGAAGTGACCGCCGACCTGCACGCCGATGAGGCGCATGCCGAGCGGGCGCGGTCCGCCCGCTTCCCTGCGCTGGAATTTGCGACACGCTTTCGGCACGCTTGCCACGGCGATTATTCCCGCGTTCGCGCGCCTTATTTTTTGTGGGAAGCTTTTCCCAAACGCTTGACGGCGTCTCCCGGCCTTCGCTAGCGTGGCTCCATCCAAGGAGTGCTCTATCGCACGAACTCGAAGGAGGGACCATGGATCGAGGCTCGCGAAAGACCCGCTTCGTCGCATGCGCGGCCATCACCGCATGCCTGGCGATCGCGGCGGCCCGGGCGAACGGATTCTCCGCCACCTCGTTCATCGCGCCGCAGGACCTGGTCGCGTTCCAGCAGTTCGGCGCGGCCGTCGCGGCAAGCGGTGACGTGATGGCGGTCGGGACGGCTCAGCCGCCCTACGCCGTTTACGTGTACCGGAACGCCAACGGCCCCTGGAACCTGCAGGCGCGGCTCACGTCTCCCACGGGAAGCACCACCGACCGCTTCGGCTCGAGCCTCGCGCTCGAGGGCGGCACGCTCGTGGTCGGCGCGGCCAATGCGCGCGTCGCCTACGTGTTCGGTGAGGTGAGCGGCGCGTGGATCGAGCAGGCGGTGCTCGCGCCGGACGGCGGCTCGGGCGCTTCGTTCGGGGGCAGCTCGCTGAACGGCATGGCGGTCAGCGGCAACACGATCGTCGTGGGTGCACCATCCGAATCCAACGCGACCGGAAACTCG
This sequence comes from Usitatibacter sp., assembly GCA_035605915.1. Classification (GTDB taxonomy): domain Bacteria; phylum Pseudomonadota; class Gammaproteobacteria; order Burkholderiales; family Usitatibacteraceae; genus Usitatibacter. Next base: position 158,892 of record DATNGJ010000058.1, on the reverse strand, counting down.
GGATCGGTCTACGTGTTCACGAACACGGGCGGGGCCTGGACGCAGCAGGCGAGGATCGTTCCCGCCGATCCGGGCGTCGTCGCTTTCGGGACCAGCGTCGCGCTGCAGGGCGACACGCTCGCCGTCGGCGCGCCATTTTCCGCGTCGCCGGCGGTCTTCAATCCCGGCACGGCGTTCGTCTTTGCGCGCGAGGACGGCGCATGGTCGCAGCAGGCGAGGCTCGATCCGGTCGACGACGTGGCGTTCGGCCTCTATGGCCTCTGCGTGGCTCTCGACGGCAACACCGTGGTCGTCGGGGCCGAGCGGCCGAGCGAGGCGGAAATCTTCGTGAACGACCACGGAACCTGGGGGCTGCAGCAGATCCTGGCGGGCGACGACGACTCGGATTTCGGCACCAGCGTCTCCATTCTCGGCGACACCGTGATGGTCACGGCCTACGAGGACGTGAGCCCGATCGGCTTCCAGTCGGGCGTCGCGCACCTCTACAAGCGCGGGGGAAGCACGTGAACCGAGCGACTCGACCTGCTCATGGCGCCGGAGGTCGACGGCATTCCCGGCCCGGCGCAGGACCGGCAGCGCTTCGGCAATTTCGCGGCGATGACCCGGTCGGGCAGCGTCACGCGCTTCGTCTTCGGATCGCCGACGTACTCGCCGAACTTCCTCGACCCCGCGCAGCGCGCGCTCGGCGCGGTCTACACCGCCACGCTCAACTGAGCGTCGCCTCGCCGGCCGCCTTCACCGCGGCGGAATCCTCGCGGCCTCGCCAGCCCATGCGCAGGAGGATTCCGTCGCGATCCACCATCGCGTGCTTCCAGACGGCGGCGAGGTGCAGCAGCACCGCGGCGGCGAGGAGCCACGCCGCGACGAGGTGCACCTCGCTCATCGCGTGCTTCAGCGCGTCGCTTTTCGGCGCCCACGAGGGAAGCACCAGGCCGAAGAAGCGCACCGGATAGCCGCTGAAGGCGGAGCCGAGGTAGCCCGCGAGCGGCATGACGACGAGCAGCGCGTAGAGCAGGACATGGTTGGCGAGCGCCGCGCGGGCTTGCCAGCGCGGCATCGCGGGTAACGGCGGCGCGCGATGCGAGAGCCGCCACGCGATGCGCACCAGCATGAGCCCGAGGATCACCATCCCGATCGACTTGTGCGCGTTGAACGCCGAGGCGCGCGGTCCCGCAGGCTGCTTCGCGATCTCCTGCATGAGCCATCCCAGCGCGAACTGCGCGAAGACGATCGCCGCCACGATCCAGTGGAGCGCCACGGCGAAGCGGGTGTACCTTTGCGGTCCCGGCATGATGCCGACAGCATAAGGGAAAGCCGCCCGATGGATCGAACCCTTCGCGCCGCGCTCGGCGCCATCGCCGCACTCGCCGCCTCCTTCGCATTGCACGCCGCGCCGCTCGCCTACGTGCCCAACGAAGGCTCGGCGACGGTTTCCGTGATCGACACCGCGACCGATCGCATCGTCTCGACCATCGCCACCGGTCCCAAGCCGCGCGGCATCGCGGTGTCTCTCGACGGCAAGCGACTGTTCGTGAGCGAGCAGCCCGCCGGCGCGGTGATGGTGTACGACACCGCGTCCGGCAAGGAAGTGGGCCGCGTGCCGGTGGGCAAGTCGCCCGAGGGCATCTACCTCTCGCCCGACGGCCGCTGGCTCACCGCCGCGGTGGAGGAGAACGACGTAGTCGCGATCGTCGACACCGCGAAGCTCGAAGTCGCGCGGCGCATCCCCATGCGCGGCAAGAACCCGGAGCACGCCGTGTGGAGCCCGGACGGGAAGTGGATCTACGCGAGCGCCGAGGACACCGACAAGCTCGACATCATCGACGTCGCCAAGGGCGAGGTGGTGAAGTCGATCACCGTGGGCACGCGGCCGCGCGGCATCGGGTTCCTGCCCCACGAAGCGCGCGCGTATGTCGCCGCGGAAACGGCGGGCGTCATGAACGTGGTCGATACCGCACGCGAGGAGGTGGTCGCGCGCATCCCGGCGAGCCTCCGTACCAACGGCATCGTCGTGCATCCCGATGGAAGGCACGTATACGCCTCTTCCGGCGGCAAGGGCACCGTCCAGTTCATCGACACGGCGACGAACCGGATCGTGGCGGAAGTCGAGGTGGGCGCCCGTCCCTGGAACATGGCGATCACGCCGGATGGGACGAAGCTCTACGTGGCGTGCGGTCGTTCGGGCACGGTCGCCATCGTCGACACGGCGCGGATGCGCAAGATCGGCGAGGTGCAGGTGGGCAAGCTTCCCTGGGGCGTGGCGATCCGCTGACGGCCGCGGCACGCGCCTTGCGTGGTGTTCCTCCGATGCGCCTTGCGGCGCGAAAGGAGGCAGCCATGCGTAATTCCTGGCCCTGGAGGGCCGTCACATCGGTAGCGATTGCCGCCGCGAGCACCGCCTGGGCGCAAGCCCCCGGCGGCGCGGGCTCCCCCTCCACCGAGGGAACCCACGAGCCGACCCCCAAGATGCAGGGGAACGACGCGCAGAGCGCCAACCCGGGCGAGGCCGGGAACGCCGGCGCGAACGGTGCGCCCGTCGCCCGGGATTCCGAATCGAACGGCGCGAGCAACGGCGGCGCGAACAGCGGGCCTTCGCCGCGCGACCAACCGGCGCCGGGGCTGCGCCTCGACGACCGCATGAAGCGGCTTCCCACGCAGCGCGGCGGCGACGGATCGAACGGCGCGCAGGGCAACGGCGGCCAGGACAACGGAGCGCAAGGCAGCGGAGCGGAGAATGGCAACGGCAACGGCGCGGACAACGGCGCGAACGGCCCCGCCTCTCCGGACACCGTGCCGCAGAACCCGGCCAACCCGCCGACGCAGATTTTCCCCGCCAATCCGCACCCGCCGGCCGATCCCGGACAGCCGGGCAATCCGGTGACGCCGACCAACCTGCCGGCGACGCCGACCAACCTGCGCTTCGCGTGAGCGCGCGGCCCTAGCGCGCGAGGACCGTCGAGACCAGGCCGAAGACGCCGATCGCGAGGGCGGCGAGCGCATCGCCCGCGATGAGCCCGCCGCCGAAGAGCGACGTGCTGCTCATGTCGTCGGGTACCGCGCCGCCGGTGCCGGGCTTCGGCTTCACCACGGTGTTGAACGCGCTCGCGGCCACTCCGCCCGCCGCGAACCATCCCGACGTGTTGAGGTTCACGAAGCCGCCGAACGAGAGCGCATAAGGCGAGGGCAGCAGGAAGCAGTCGATCGCGAAGTCGGTCGCGAACCCGGCGCGCCCGCTCGCGACGAAGCGCTGGTAGCGCTGCGCGCGCTTGATGAGCTTCCTTCCGAGCTGGATCGCGAACCCCACCGCGATGCCGACCCAGATGGCGGCGATCTGCCCGGGCTGCGGCCGGGTGAGGCTCCTCAGCACGCCCACGAACTTGTAGGTCATCGCCGAGCTCCAGTTGGCCGGCTGCTCGGCGGCCTTCATCGCCGTCTGGTCCTGCAGCAGCACCGGATAGGCCGCCATGAAGAGCTTGGCGAACACGATCCCCATGATCGCGCCCATGAGGATGCCCGCGACCTGGTAGCGGAATTGCATCACGCGGTTGGTGCCGAGCCGCCATCCTGTCGAGCGGTCCTGCTGCATGTCGCTCGCGGTGCTGGTGGAGATGAGGAGGATCGCTCCGGCCATGAGGCCCACGATCGGGTCCTTGAGCCCGAGCGCCGCCATGATGACCACCGACACGACGAAGGCCGAGGAGATCGGATTGCTGTCGCTCACGCCGACCGAGATCCCGTTCACCATCGCGAACACGAACACCAGCGCCACGGCGAGCAGCAGGAAGCCCACCGGCTGCTGCAGCACGAGGTGCCCGGTCACGACGACGCCCACCGCCCATGCGGCGACCCACAGCAGGAGCTTGCGCGTGTTCACGCGCTTCCAGTCGGGCGACTCCGCGGCCGGCTCTCCGCGGCCCTTGATGCGCTTGGCCGCCTCCCAGAGCACGAGGCTCACGTCGATGATGGCCGCACCCATGATCGTGCCGAGCGCGATGAGGAAGGTGATCTTGCGGAACGGATCGCCGGGTTGCAGCCAGCCGATCGAGACGAAGTACGGCACGAGCGCGAGGCTGATGAGCCCGCCCCAGATGGCCGGAATGCCGATGCGCGCGCCGACCACCATGCCCGCCCCGAACGTGGAGGCGGAGAACTCGATCGCGTTGAGGAGCGCGATCCTCGGCCCCGCGAGCCCGGTGAGGATGCCCAGGCCGATCCCGCTGCCGAGCTTGTTCACCGAGCGGCGCAGCAGCACCGGATCGGTGAGCGCGCGCAGGATGTTCGCCACCGCGAGACCCGAGGGGAACGTGAGCTGCATGCGGTCGACGAGGATCGGCGTGTAGAGCATGCCGAGCCCGGCCGCGAACATGCCGATGCAGAGGAAGTAGAGGATCAGCTGCCACACCGGCGGCTGCGGCAGTCCCATCCACACCATCGCCTGCACCAGCACGCCCATCGCGCTCAGGCTCGCGACCGAGGCCGCCGCGGTCTGGATGTAGTTCGCCGCGTGCTTGCCCTCGGCGCCGTAGCCGTACGTCACCGTGGAGCCGAGGATTCCCGCGAGCACCTGGCCGCCGATGAAGAAGCCGAGCGAGAAGTTCATGTACGAGGCCGTCACGCCGGCGAGCGGCCCGAGGAGGAGGATGCCGAGCGCGAGCAGCAGAGCGTGGTATTTCCACGTGCCCGCCGCGGGAAGCCACGACCAGCGGCGCGCGTCGTGCGCTTCGTGCGAGGCTGCGATGGACGGTGCGGCGTTCGTCGAGACCATGGGTCCTCCAGCGGGGTTCAGCTTCGCTCAGCCATTCGCCGCGAGCCAGTCGAGCGCGAGCGAGGAGAGCGCGCGCACGCCGATCGGCATGCAATCCTCGTCGACGAAGAGGCGTGGGCTGTGGCCGGGCGCCACCTTGCGCAGGTCGCGCCCGGGCGGCGTGCAGCCGACGCGGAAGAAGAAGCCGGGCGCGACCTTCTGGTAGAACGAGAAGTCCTCGGCGCCGCACACCTTGTCCACGATGCGCACGTTCGCATCGCCCACGACGCGCCGCAGCGAGGGAAGGCTCCATTCGGTGAGCGCCGGATCGTTCACCACGACGTCGTAGCCGCGCTTGATGTCGACGCGCGCCTTCGCTCCGCCCGCGGCCGCGATCATCTCGGTGATGCGCGTCACGTGCTCGTGGATCTCGCCGCGCTGCTGCTCGTCGAAGGTGCGGATGGTGCCCTCGAGCTTCACCTCGTCCGGAATGATGTTCACGCGGTTGCCGCCCTGGAACACGCCCACCGTGACGACCGAGGGCTCGCGGGTGATGTCCATGCGGCGCGCGACGATCGTCTGCAATCCGACCACCACCTGCGCGCCGACGACGATGGGGTCCACGCCGCGCCACGGCATCGCGCCGTGGGTCTGCACGCCGCGCAGGAACACGCGCAGCTCGTCGGAGGAGGCCATCAACGGTCCCGCGCGATAGCCGATCATCCCGGTGTGGTGGTTGGAAGTGACGTGCAGCCCGAACACGGCGCCCACCTTCGGGTCCTCCATGCACGCTTCCTCGATCATCAGCCGCGCGCCGCCCTTCTCGCCCTCGGGCGGGCCTTCCTCGGCGGGCTGGAAGAGGAACTTGACGCTTCCCGCGATGCGCTCGCGCATTCCGGCGAGCACTTCGGCCACGCCCATGAGGATCGCGGTGTGCGCGTCATGTCCGCACGCATGCATCACGCCGCATTCCATCCCGTTCCATTGGGTGCGCACCGTGCTCTTGAACGGCACGTCCACTTCCTCGGTCACCGGAAGCGCATCCATGTCGGCGCGCAGCGCCACGACCGGGCCCGGCCGCGCGCCGCGCAGCACGCCGACCACGCCGGTGTGGGCCACCTTGTCGCGCACCTCGATGCCGAGCGCGCGCAGGTGGTCGGCGACGATCTTCGAGGTGCGCAGCTCCCGGTTGCCGAGCTCGGGGTGCTGGTGGAAATCGCGCCGCCAGGCGACCACCCGCGCCTCGATGCGGCGCGCGGCGGATTCGACGGCTTCGTGGGAGGAGACCGGATTCAGGGTGGCGTTCATGGACGCACAGTCTAGACTGAACGGCCCGGTTCCCGAAGAGGAGGCTCGCGATGGACTACGTGCTCTACTACTGGCCCGGCATCCAGGGGCGCGGCGAGTTCGTGCGCCTCGCCTTCGAGGAGGCGGGCGAACGCTACGTCGACGTGGCGCTGGTTCCCGAGGAGGAGGGCGGCGGCGCCGCGGCGATGATGCCCTTCCTGCAAGGTGAAGACATCGTGCGGCCGCCGTTCGCGCCGCCCTTCCTCAAGGTGGGACGCCGCCTCATCGGCCAGACCGCGAACATCCTGCTCTTCCTGGGCCCGCGGCTCGGGCTCGCGCCAAAGGATGCCGCGGGCAAGCTCTGGGTGCACCAGCTGCAGCTCACGATCGCCGACTTCGTCGTGGAGGCGCACGACACGCATCATCCGCTCGGGCCCACGCTCTACTACGAGGACCAGAAGCCCGAGGCGCGGCGGCGCACCGCGGAATTCCTGGACGCGCGCGTGCCCAAATACCTCGACTATTTCGAGCGCGTGATCGAGCGCAATCGCGGGCGCGGACCATGGATGGTGGGCAATGCGCTCACTTACGTGGACCTTTCGATGGCGCAGGTGATCGCGGGGCTTTGGTACGCCTTTCCGAAAGCGGCGCGTGAGGCGCTTGCCGGGCGGCCGCGGCTCGCGCGGCTTCACGAAGCGGTCTTCGCGCGCCCGCGCATCCGCCGCTATGTCGCATCCGCACGACGCCTCGCGTTCAACAACGACGGGCTTTTTCGCCGCTATCCCGAGCTCCGCGGTTGAGACCCGCGCGTCCGTGCGTGTCCTGCACCGATGCGACCACGGCGCGCAGTAAACCGGCTGCGGGAACGCCTTGTCCCTCCTTCTCGCTTTCACGAAAGGAGAGTTTCGATGGATCGACTCAACGGCAGGCAGCTGGCGATCGGAGTGGCGCTCGCGTTCGCCTTCGCGGGCACGGGCGTGGCCGCGAACGGAGCGGATCGCGCATCGAGCGATGCGAGCGCATCCACGCAGGCCGACGTGCGATCGACGGACGGCGCGGTGAGCTCGAGCGATCGCGACGACGTGACGACAGCGCCGAACGCGACGCCTTCGAGCAATCCGGCCACCTCGTACGATACCGGCACCACCTCGCCCTATAGCGGCGCGCTCGGCGAGAAATCGACGCCTCCCGCGAGCGACGAGGACCATGACGACCAGGGCGCGTATCCGCCGGCACCGCCGCATGCCGACACGAGCAACGTGCCGCCGCAAGGCTACGACAGCAGCCGCGACGACGCGCGCAGGACGAGCCCCGTCGACATCCAGTCGATGAACAGCTCGCAGCCCTCCGCGTACGAGAATAACGACCAGTCGGCGAGCGGCCAGGGCTGAGCGGCCGCGGGCCCCGGCGAGGACGCCGCGGTAGAATTGCGGCGCTCCAACCCGCCGAGGCCCGCATGACCGTCATCACCTGCATCGAAGACCTGCGCGCGATCGCGCATCGCCGCGTTCCGCGCATGTTCATCGACTACGTCGAGGCCGGCTCCTGGACCGAGAGCACGCTGCGCGCGAACCACGCGGATTTCCAGCCGATCCGATTGCGCCAGCGCGTGGCGGTGAACCTCGAGGGCCGCAGCATCGCCTCGAAGATGATCGGCCAGGACGTCGCCATGCCGGTCGCGCTGGCACCCATCGGCGTGTGCGGCATGGTGCACGCCGACGGCGAGATCCACGCCGCGCGCGCCGCGGAGAAGTTCGGCGTCCCGTTCACGCTCTCGACGATGAGCATCTGCTCGATCGAGGACGTGGCCGCGGCGACCACGAAGCCCTTCTGGTTCCAGCTCTACGTGATGCGCGACCGCGACTTCGCCGAGCGCCTGATCGACCGCGCCAAGGCCGCGAAGTGCTCGGCGCTCGTGCTGACGCTCGACCTGCAGATCCTCGGCCAGCGCCACCTCGACCTCAAGAACGGGCTCACCGCGCCGCCCAAACCCACGCTCGCCAACCTCCTCAACCTCGCCACCAAGCCGCGCTGGGTGGCGGGCATGATGGGCACGCGCCGCCGCACCTTCCGCAACATCGTGGGCCACGCGAAGGGTGTCACCGATCCGTCCTCGCTCTTCTCGTGGACGGCGCAGCAATTCGACCCGAGCCTCAATTGGGGCGACGTCGAGTGGATCAAGAAGCGCTGGGGCGGGAAATTGATCCTCAAGGGCATCATCGAGGCCGAGGACGCGAAGCGCGCACGCGACAGCGGCGCGGATGCTCTGATCGTCTCCAACCACGGCGGCCGGCAGCTCGACGGCGCGCTCTCCTCGGTGCGCGCGCTTCCGGCGATCGTGGACGCGGTCGGCGGCTCCGGCATCGAGGTGTGGATGGACAGCGGCATCCGCTCCGGCCAGGAAGTGCTCAAGGCGATCGCGCTCGGCGCCACGGGCACGATGATCGGCCGCGCGTTCGTCTACGGACTCGGCGCCTACGGAGAGGCGGGCGTCACCAAGGCGCTGCAGCTCATCGCCAACGAGCTCGACCTCACGATGGCTTTCTGCGGGCGCACGAACATCCACGACGTGCGAAGCGACATCCTGGTGCCGGGGAGTTACCCCACCTGAGCTTCTCCCTCCCCCTTGGGGGAGGGCCGGGGAGAGGGTCGCCGGATTTCGCCGCCGACTCCTCAGGCCGCGAGCAGGATGGCGAGGGCGATGACGGTGAAGACGATTCCAAGGAGCGGGCTCGCGGCGCCTGGGTCTTCGTTCATGTGCGGTGCCTTTTCTTGCGCGGTATCGTTGTCGCCAGCATCGCGCCGCCGGGTGGGCTCGCGATAGCGGATGCGCCGGCCGGCGAATGCGGAATATTCATCACGCACACGACGCCGCCATTGGCGGCCGCCGGACTCAAGCGGCGGCGACTTGCAGCCGCGCGTGCGTGAGATCGCGCTGCGCCGCGCACGCCGCGACGCCGGCGGCGAGGCACAGCACCGCGAACCACAGCCCGCTTTCCAGGCGGCCTCCGGATGCATCGGTGACGAAGCCGGTCGCGATGGGGCCAAGGGTCTGGCCGATGCCGAACGCGACGGTGAGGACCGTGATTCCGGCGGCCCAGGCGCCCTGGGGGTAATTGCGGCGGACGAACACGGTGGTCGCGGCGACCACGGCGAATACGGCGCTGCCGAACAGCACCGCCGAGGCGAGCAGCACCACGGCATTCGCTCCCAGCCACAAAGGCAGCGCGGCGCCCGCGCCGGTGACGCCCGTGACGATCGCCGTCGCGAGGCCGCCGCGCAGCCGGCCCATCAACCGTCCCCACAGCCATGGCGAGGCGATGGACGCGATCCCGATGATCGTCCAGAACTCCGCTTGCAAGAGCGGGCCGCCTCCGGCCGTCTTCACCCATGCGATCACGAACGTCATGTAGGCGATCGCGCCGACGCCGAACAACGCATAGCCGAGGAGGAGCGGTGCGATCGCCAGCGCGCGAAGCTCGGCGCGCTGGGTCGCCGCCGTTGCGCCATGGCGCGCGCCCGCGCTCGCCCGGACCGCGGGCACCGCGAGCGCGCCCGCGACCAGCGTGAGCCACGCCCACGCGATCCTCCACGAACCCGCGCCGAAATGCTCCAGCACGAAGGGCGCCGTGGATCCGGAGAGCGCCATGCCCAGGCCCGGCCCGATATAGAACAATCCGATCACGGTGGCCCTGCGCGATGCATTGCCGTCGGCGAGCGATGCGCCGAGCGTGGCGCCCGCGATGAACGCGAGCGCGGCTCCGACGCCGGATGCGATCCGCGAAAGCGCGAAGCCCGCCATCGTAGGCGGCGCGAGCATCGCCGCCATTCCGAGCACGATCAGCACGACGCCCGCCTGGATCGCGCGCGCGGGACCGACGCGGCGCACGATGCCCGGCGTCGCGACGGCGCCGAAAAGATAGCCCAGCGCGTTGAGCGTATTGAGCAGGCCCGCCTGCGAGTATCCCCAGCCGAGGTTCGCGCGCAGGTCCGGAAGGATCAGCGAGTAGGCGAAGCGGGCGATGCCGATGCCGGCCGCGGCGGCGAGGCCAAGCATCAGCACGCGGCGGCCGACGGCGGTGCGATTCGATTCTTCATGCATGGATCCACTCTCGCATCGCATCGCACGGCCCGCAAACGAAATCCGCGCATGCCTTCCATGCGGGACGCGAATGCACGCGGGCGGACGAATCTTCCGTTGCGGGTATGCTCCAACGCATCATGCAAGGACATCGACGTTACGAAGAGCTGCTGCCGCGCGCGCGCCTGTGGACCGGCGACCTCGAGGTCGAGCCCGACGCGCTCGAGCAGATCCGCCAGGTGTCCGAGCTTCCGATCCTCGCCGGCCCGGTCGCCGTGATGCCCGACGTACACCTCGGCAAGGGCGCGACGGTGGGCACCGTGATCCCGACCCGCGCGGCGATCGTGCCGGCGGCGGTCGGCGTGGACATCGGCTGCGGCATGATCGCGGCGAAGACCGATCTCGCGGCGCGCGACCTGCCGGAAAGCCTCGAGCGCGTGCGCGCGCAGATCGAGCGCGACGTCCCGGTCGGCTTCGATTTCCATCGCGCGCCGCTGGAGCCCGAGGGCGGCGAGGCGCGAGCGCTCGCGCGCCGCGTGCGCGACCTCGAATCGCGCTACCGCCGGCTCGCGATCCTCTCGCGCATGGGCCGCTTCGACCAGGCGCGCATGTGGCGCCAGCTGGGCTCGCTCGGCGGCGGAAACCACTTCATCGAGATCTGCCTCGACAGCGATGGCGGCGTATGGATCCTGCTCCACTCCGGCTCGCGCAACGTCGGCAAGACGATCGGCGAGACCGCGATGGAGATGGCCAAGCGCGTGGCCGAGCGCGTCGACCGCACGCTGCCGAACCGCGACCTCGCCTGGCTCGACGAGGGCTCGCCGGAATTCGAGGCGTACGTGGAAGCGCTCACCTGGGCGCAGGAATACGCCGCGCTCAACCGCGACCTGATGCTGCATCTCGTGCACGGTGCGCTGGAGAAGGCGCTCGGCCGTGCGGTGCGCTTCGTGGGCGAAGCCACCAACTGCCACCACAACTACGCGCGCCTCGAGGAGCACTTCGGCGAGCGCGTGTGGGTGACGCGCAAGGGTGCGGTGAGCGCACGCGCGGGTGAGTTGGGCATCATCCCCGGCTCGATGGGCGCGCGGAGCTACATCGTGCGCGGCAAGGGCAATGCCGCCTCGTATTGCTCGTGCTCGCACGGCGCGGGGCGCGTGATGAGCCGCTCGCGCGCGAAGAAGCTCTTCACGCGCGAGGACCTCGCCGCGCAGACCGCGGGCATCGAATGCCGCAAGGACACGGCCGTGGTCGACGAGATTCCCGCCGCCTACAAGGACATCGACCGCGTGATGGCGGCGCAGTCGGACCTCGTGGAGGTGGTCGCCACGCTCAAGCAGGTCCTTTGCGTGAAGGGCTGACGCGGATTCAAGCGGAAACACGGAATCGCCAGCGCAGCGCTAGACTCGAACGATGGGCGTGAAGCGAGTCGCGGTGATCGGTGCCGGCGTGGTGGGCCTCGCCTGTGCGAGCCGCTTGCGCATGCGCGGCTGCGACGTGACGCTGGTCGATCCGCGCGATCCGGGGAGCGGATGCTCCTACGGAAATGCGGGCGCCCTGTCGCGCGCGTCGTGCGTTCCGCTCGGGCTTCCCGGAGTTCTATTCAAGGTCCCCGGCTGGCTTGCCGATCCGATGGGGCCGCTCGCGATCCCGCCACGCTACGCGCTCGCGATCGCGCCGTGGCTGTGGCGCTTCTGGCGCAACACGTCGATGGAGCGAGTGAAGGCGATCTCCGATGCGTTGCATGCGCTCCTCGATCCGACCGTCGAGAAGTGGCGGCCGCTCGCGGCGTGGGCCGGCGTGCCGGAGCTCATCCGCCAGGAGGGCTACGCGTTCGTGTACGAGAGCGAGCAGGCGTTCGCGGCGGATGCATTGGGGCGCGAGCTGCGGCGCGCGCATGGCGTGAAGATCGAGGTGCTGGAAACGGGCGCGATCCGCGAGTTCGATCCCGCGCTCTCGCCGGCGATCACGCACATGGTGCTGCTGCCCGAGCAGGGGCACGTGCCGAACCCGCTGCGGCTTTCGCAAGCGCTCGCTGCGCGATTGCGCGCGGGCGGAGCGGCGTTCGTCCAGCGCGAAGCGTTGGGCTTCGAGATCGCCGAGGGCCGCGTGAAGCGAATCCTCACGTCGGGCGACGCGATCGAGGCCGATGCGGTGGTGATCGCGGCCGGCGCGCATTCGAAGCCGCTCGCCGCGAAGCTCGGCGCCGACGTGCCGCTGGAATCCGAGCGCGGCTACCACGTGATGATCGAAAGCCCGAGCATGCAGCCGCGCATCCCGGTGTGCTCGGGCGAGGGCAAGTACTTCGCGACGCCGATGGAGGGCGGGCTGCGCGTGGCGGGAACGGTGGAGCTCGGCGGGCTCGCGGCGCTGCCGAACTATGCTCGCGCCGATGCGCTGCTCGAGGGCGTGAAGCGGCTGCTGCCGCGGCTCGCACACGGAACCGTCGATCGATGGATGGGACATCGCCCGTCGCTGCCCGACTCCAAGCCCGTGATCGGACGCGCGCCCGCGGCCTCGAATGCGTTCTTCGCGTTCGGCCATGGACACGTGGGGCTCACGGCGGCCGCGCCGACGGCGGGAATCGTCGAGGCGTTGGTGGCGGGCGAGGCGCCGCCGATCGACATCCGGCCGTTCGCGGCGGAGCGGTTCTGACCCGCAGCGGCTCCAATGTCCCCGGGCAAGAAGGCAGGCCGTCTCACGAAGCGAGCCGCACGATCACACCCTCGTCGCCGCGCAACGCGAGCTCCATTCCGACCGCTTCGCCAACGCGGTCGAGGTGCGTCGAGAGAGCGATCGTGCCGCGAAACGGATCGGCCAGTGCGCGGAGCGAGTGCGGCTGCGAGCCGAGGTTGAGCGCGACCAGGAAATCGCCCTCGTCCTTGCGGCCGCGGCGCAGGTACGCGAGCACATCGCCTTCCACGCGCACCGGCTCGAAGCGGCCCACCTCGAGCGCCGCCGCGCCGCGCCGCATCGAGATGAGCCGGCGATAGAGCGTGAGCATCGAGCGCGGATCGTCGCGCTCGGCCTCGACGTTCGCGCGCTCGAAGTCCTCGGCGACGGGCAGCCACGGCGTTCCCGTCGTGAAGCCCGCGTTCTCCTGCGCGCTCCATTGCATCGGCGTTCGCTCCGGATCGCGTCCGAGGCCGCGCCCGGGCACGTTCTTCTCGAACGGATCCTGCACGCGATCAGGCGGGATCCGGACGTCGTGCATGCCGATCTCGTCGCCGTAGTACAGCGTCGGCGTGCCGCGCAGCGTGAGGAGCAGCATGGCCGCCACGCGCGCCTGCGCCGCGCCCACGCGCGTCGCGATGCGATGCTGGTCGTGGTTGCCGAGCACCCAGTTGGGCCACGCGCCTTCGGGAAGCGCCGCCTCGTATTCGTCGATGAGGCGCGCGAGGTGGCTCGCATCCCAGCGCGCCGAGACGAGCTGGAAGTTGAACGGCAGGTTCGCGCCGCGCAGGTCCGGCCCGTAGTACTGCACCAGCCGCTCGACCGGCAGGTAGATCTCGCCGATCAGCACGCGGTCGCGGTACTCGTCGAAGAGCGCGCGCATGCGGCGCACGATCGCATGCACCTCGGGGCGATCCGTCGTGTAGAGCGGAATCAGCCGCTGGTAGGGATCCATGCCCTCACGCCACGCGGGATTGGGCGGGTTGTCGCGAAATCGATCGTCCTTGACGAGATGCCAGAGCACGTCGACGCGGAACCCGTCCACGCCCCGATCGAGCCAGAAGCGCAGCACGCCGAGCATCGCCTCGACCACCGCGGGATTGCGCCAATTGAGGTCGGGCTGCGCCGCGAGGAACGCATGGTAATAGTACTGGCCGGTGGGCTCGTCGAATTGCCACGCGCTGCCGCCGAAACACGACAGCCAGTTGTTGGGCGGGCCGCCGCCCGGCGCCGGATCGCGCCAGAGGTACCAGTCGCGCTTCGGGTTGCCGCGCGAGGAACGCGACTCGCGGAACCACGCGTGCTCGTCGGAGGTGTGGTTCGGCACGAAATCGAGGATCACCTTGAGCGCCCGGTCGTGCGCCTCGGCGACGAGCTCGTCGAAATCGCCGAGCGTGCCGAAGAGCGCGTTCACGCCGGTGTAGTCGGAGACGTCGTAGCCGAAGTCCTTCATCGGCGACGGATAGATCGGCGAGCACCACAGCGCGTCGATGCCGAGCCAGCGCAGGTAGTCCAGGCGCGCGATGAGCCCGCGCAGGTCGCCCACGCCGTCGCCGCTCGAGTCCATGAACGAGCGCGGGTATACCTGGTAGATCGTGCCGCGCTGCCACCAGCGGAAGCTCGTCATGCACGCTCCGGCGGGAACTGCCGCCTCCGACTTGATCCAACGGCTTTCGCCACCATTTCCGGGAGGAAGGGGACCGCCTGAATCGACCGGCGATGGGCCGGGCGAGTTCAGCGGCGACGAAACCTCCCCGCGATCGCCGCATCTACCTTTTGTTCCACCAGGGAATTCCGAGCGAAGGCCATGTCCCGCAGAAACGACCCGACCGACTGGATGTGGGCGCAAGCCTGCGACTTCATCGAGCAGGCCGGGCGCATGCATCGGCAGTTCTTTCGGCTGACGGGCTCGGCCCGCACGCAGGCCGCGGTGTGGGAGCCGCCCGCGGACGTGTTCGAGGACGAGCACGAGGTGGTGGTGGTCGTGGCGCTCCCCGGCGTCGTCGCGGAGAACGTCGAGCTCGCGAGCGAGCCCGGCGCGCTCGTGGTGCGCGCCGAACGGCCGCTGCCGCTCGCGCGCGGCTCGCGGCACGCCGTGCGCCAGCTCGAGATCCCCTACGGCTACTTCGAACGGCGCATCGTGCTGCCGTGTCCGCGGCTCGAGGCCGTGTCGCGGGAGCTCGCCCACGGATGCCTCATCCTTCGCCTGCGCAAGGTGGAATAGGAACCCGATGAACACACCGACCCCGAACCACGAATTCCGTCCCCTTTCGCTCGACGCCGCCGCGAACGAGGCCTCGGCGCCCGGATCGGCGCAGGCACCGGAACGCGCGGCGCGGCCGCTGCCGCCCGACGCGATGATCATCCTTCCGGTGCGCAACATGGTGCTCTTTCCCGGCATCGTCGTGCCGCTCGCGGTGGGACGCGAACGCTCGCGCGCGGCGGCGCAGGAGGCGGTGCGCCTGGAGCGCCCGCTCGGCATCCTGCTGCAGAGCAAGCCCGACGTGGAGCAGCCCGGCCCGAACGACATGCACTGGATCGGCACCAGTGCCAACGTGCTGCGCTACATCACCGGGCCGGACGGAACGCACTACGCGATCTGCAAGGGACAGCAGCGCTTCCGCGTGCTGCAGTTCCTCGAGGGCTGGCCGTTCGACGTGGCGCAGGTGCAGATGATCGAGGAGCCCCACGAGGCCGGTGCCGAGGTCGAGGGCCGCGCGCACGCGCTGCGCCAGCGCGCCTCCGAGATCCTCGAGCTCCTGCCGCAGGTGCCCGAGGAGATGGTGAGCGCCTTCCAGCAGGTGGAGGGCCCGTCCCGGCTCGCGGATTTCATCGCCGGCATGATGGACATCACGGTCGAGGAGAAGCAGCAGCTCCTCGAGACGTTCGACCTGAAGATGCGCCTCGACCGGATCCTCGAGCGCCTCACGCGCCGCATCGAGGCCCTGAAGGTCTCGCGCGACATCGACCAGAAGACGCGCGAGTCGATCGGCGAGGCGAACCGCAAGGCGCTCCTGCGCGAGCAGCTGCGCTCGATCCAGAAGGAGCTCGGCGACGAGGACGAGGGCGAGGCCGAGGCGCAGGAGCTCGACAAGGCGATCGCGGAAGCGAAGATGCCCGAGGAGGTCGAGAAGCAGGCGCGCAAGGAGTTGAAGCGCCTCGAGCGCATGCCCGAGGCGGCGGCCGAGCATTCCATGATCCGCGCCTACCTCGAGTGGCTGGTCGAGCTGCCGTGGAAGGACGAGCCGCAGCCGCCGATCGACGTGAACGAGGCGCGCCGCGTGCTCGACGAGGACCACTACGGGCTGGAGAAGATCAAGCGCCGCATCCTCGAGTACCTCGCGGTGAGGAAGCTCAACCCGAACGGCAAGAGCCCGATCCTGTGCTTCGTGGGCCCGCCCGGCGTCGGCAAGACCTCGCTCGGCCAGAGCATCGCCAGGGCGACGGGGCGCAAGTTCCAGCGCGTGTCGCTGGGCGGCGTGCACGACGAGGCCGAGATTCGCGGGCACCGCCGCACGTACGTCGGTGCGCTGCCGGGCAACATCCTCCAGGCGATGAGGAAGGCCGGCACGCACAACACGGTGATGATGCTCGACGAGATCGACAAGCTGGGCGTCGGCGGCTTCCACGGCGATCCGGCTTCCGCGCTGCTCGAAGTCCTCGATCCGGAGCAGAACTCCACGTTCCGCGACAACTACCTCGCCGTGCCCTACGACCTTTCGCACGTCATGTTCATCTGCACCGCGAACGTGCTCGACACGATTCCGGGCCCGCTGCGCGACCGCATGGAGATCATCCAGCTGCCCGGATACACCGCGCAGGAGAAGCTGCAGATCGCGCGCCGCTACCTGGTCGCGCGCCAGCTCGCGTCGGCCGGGTTGTCGGCCGAGCAGGTGGAGATCACCGACGGCGCGTTGATGGCGATCATCCACGACTACACGCGCGAGGCGGGCGTGCGCAACCTCGAGCGCGAGATCGGCAACGTCTTCCGCCACGCGGCGATGCGCATCGCCGAAGGCCAGGCGCAGCGCGTGCAGGTGGACGAGGCGGATCTCGCCGGCATCCTCGGTCCGCGGCGCTTCGAGGCGGAAGTGGCGATGCGCACCTCGACGCCGGGCGTGGCGACGGGGCTCGCGTGGACGCCGGTGGGCGGCGACATCCTGTTCATCGAGGCGGCGAGAAGCCCCGGCAACGGCAAGCTCACGCTCACCGGCCAGCTCGGCGACGTGATGAAGGAGAGCGCGCAGGCGGCGCTCACGCTCGTCAAGGCGCGCTCGCCCTCGCTCGGCATTGCGCCGGAGACCTTCGAGAAGTCGGACATCCACGTCCACGTGCCGGCGGGCGCCACGCCCAAGGACGGGCCGAGCGCCGGTGTCGCGATGTTCCTCGCGCTCGCCTCGCTCCTCACGGGGCGTCCGGTGAGGAGCGACGTCGCGATGACCGGCGAGATCAGCCTGCGCGGGCTGGTCCTGCCGATCGGCGGCGTGAAGGAGAAGGTGCTCGCGGCGCTGCGCGCGGGCATCACGACCGTGATGCTGCCGGCGCGCAACCAGCGCGACCTCGAGGAGATCCCCGCCGACGCGCGCGAGCAGCTTGCGTTCGTGTGGCTGGAAAACGTCGACGAGGCGGTGGGGGCGGCGCTCGCGCCGTCCGCCACCACGCCGCAAGCGAAGGCGGCGTAGAAAAAGGGCTCAGTGCTTGTTTTCCCAGCGCCGCATCGCCGATGCCGCGTGCGAGGAAGAGCGGATGCGCTCGGCCTCGTAGGCTTCGCGGATCGAGTCGCCGACGATCCGCAGGAATTTCGCGACGGCTCTCGCCGCCCGCAAGATCGCTTCCTTCACCTCGTGGCTGCGCTCGACCTGCGCTTCACGCACCAGCGTATCCATCTGCGCCCGCTCGATCCTCATCATGTCGCTGTGATCCATTCCGGCTCCTTGCTCCTTTGCGACGAATATAGGCTGCATGCTGCGCTGCAACAAACGATTTGTTTTCCGGCGATGCACGAGAAAAGCTCATTCATGGGAACTGCGGCCCGCGGAGAAGGACCCTCCTATTGCAGGCATTTCGCAGAAGGAGCAGAACCATGGAATCCCGCTTTTTCCGCACCGCAGCGCTGCTCGCGGCGGGCGGGCTCGCCGTGGGCCTCCCGGCGCTCGCGGCCGGCATCCACGCCGGCGCGTCGTCCTCGTCGAACGGCGGCCCGGCACAGTTCTCCGAGACCATCGGCGTCTCCACGCCGCAGAAGCGCATCATCGGCACCTCGCACGACACCGGACCGCACGCGCGCGCGGCTTCCGACGACCGGCTGCTCCACAAGGTGGTCGCGGCGCTCGTCCGCGATCCCGCCATGCAGGGCGCGGACATCGACGTGAGCGTCGAGGCGGGCGAGGTCACGCTCGAGGGCAAGGCGAAGGATTCGTCGCAGGCCGACCAGGCGAAGCAGGTGGCGGAGAACATCGCCGGCAGCGGCAAGGTGACGAGCAAGCTCGCGGCTTCCGGCTGAGCCGTTTCGTTCGTGCCAGAATCGGCGGATGGGCTCCGCCGCAGAAGCCGCCGACATCGCCGCGATCGTCGACTCCGTCTACCGGGCGGAGTCGCGGCGCGTGCTCGCCACGCTGATCCGTCAGCTCGGCGACTTCGACGTCGCCGAGGAAGCGCTGCACGAGGCGTTCGTGGCGGCGGTGGAGCAGTGGCCGGTCGACGGCGTCCCCGACCATCCGCGCGCGTGGCTCATCACCACCGGCCGCTTCAAGGCGATCGACCGCCTGCGCCGGCGCTCGAAGCACGAGGTGGCGCTCGACGAGGAGGGGCTCGAACGGATCGAAGCGATCGCCGATCCCGCGACCCCGGGCGAGGACGAGGGCGTCGAGGACGATCGTCTGCGCCTCATCTTCACCTGCTGCCACCCGGCGCTTGCCCCGGAGGCGCAGGTCGCGCTCACGCTGCGCGAGGTGTGCGGCCTCGCCACCGAGGAGATCGCGCGTGCGCACCTGGTGCCCGCGCCGACCGTCGCGCAACGCATCGTGCGCGCGAAGGCGAAGATCCGCGATGCGCGCATTCCTTACGAGGTGCCGGGCCGCGGCGAGCTCGAGGAGCGGCTGGAGAGCGTGCTGCGGGTGATCTACCTGGTGTTCAACGAGGGCTATCTCGCATCCTCGGGCGAGGCGCTCACGCGCCACGACCTTTCCACCGAAGCGATCCGCCTCGCGAAGCTCCTCGTGGAGCTCCTGCCGGAGCCCGAAGCCGTGGGCCTCCTCGCACTCATGATGCTGCACGAGGCGCGCCGCGCGACGCGCGTCTCGCCCGAAGGCGACCTGGTGCTGCTCGAAGACCAGGACCGCTCGAAGTGGGACCGCGCGCAGATCGCGGACGCGGTGAAGCTCGTCGAGGCGGCGCTCGCCTCGCGGCGCTTCGGCCCCTACACGATCCAGGCTGCGATCGCGGCGGTGCATGCCGAAGCGCCCGAGGCCGGCGCGACCGACTGGGCGCAGATCGTCGGCCTCTACGACGTGCTGGTCGACCTGCAGCCCTCGCCGGTGGTGGAGCTCAACCGCGCGGTGGCGGTCGCGATGCGCGACGGTCCGAAGGCAGGGCTCACGCTGGTGGATGCGATCCTCGCGCGCGGGGAGCTCGCCGACTACGCGCTCGCGCACGCGGCCCGTGCCGACCTCTGCCGGCGCCTCGGCCGCGCCGGCGAGGCGCGTGCCGCCTACGCGAAGGCGCTCGGGCTCACCGCGCAGGCCGCGCAGCGGCGTTTCCTCGAGCGTAGGCTTTCGGAACTGTCCCTCTCGCCGGCGCGGGGGGCGGGGTGAGGGCGGCCGAGCGCGTGTCGAAAATCCGCCTCGCCGTTCGACTCCCTTCCGGGAACGCCGATTTTCGGCCCCATGGAGCGACCGAATGCGATACCTGTGCCTGATCTACCTCGACGAGGCGAAGCTCGGGGCGATGCCGCAGCAGGAGATGGACCAGCTCAACGCGCGGCACCTGCGCTTCAACGCGGAGCTGCTCGCGAGCGGGCACTTCGTCGAGGCGGAGGCGCTGCAGCCCGCGGCGGCGGCGACCTGCGTGCGCGTGCGCAACGGCAAGGCCGCGCTCACCGACGGGCCGTACGCGGAGACCAAGGAGATGGTGGCGGGCTTCTACGTGATCGAGGCGCGGGATCTCAACGAGGCGATCCAGGTGGCCTCGCGGCTTCCCAGCGCGCCGCTCGGAACCGTGGAGGTGAGGCCTTGCCGCGATCTCGAAGTCGAAGGCGAGGCCTACAAGGCATCGCGCAAATCCCCCGGCCGCACATACCAGTCCTGACACACACGAGGAGACGAACATGCGATTCATGGTGATGGTGAAGGCGACCAAGGACTCCGAGGCGGGCGTGATGCCCGACCAGAAGCTGCTCGCGGACATGGGCCGCTTCAACGAGGAGCTCGTGAAGGCGGGCGTCATGCAGGCGGGCGATGGCCTGCAGCCGAGCTCGAAGGGCGCGCGCGTGAAGTTCTCGAAGGACGGCAAGCGCACCGTCGTCGACGGCCCGTTCGCGGAGACCAAGGAGCTGGTGGCCGGATTCTGGATCTGGAAGGTGAAGTCGAGGCAGGAGGCGATCGAGTGGATGAAGCGCTGCCCCAGCCCGCATCCGGGCCAGGAATGCGAGGTGGAGATCCGCCAGATCTTCGAGGCCGAGGATTTCGGCCAGGACTTCACGCCCGAGCTGCGCGCCCAGGAAGAACGCACTCGCGAGCTCGCCGAGCGCAACAAGTGAGGATGCTCGCATGAAGGTCGAGACCTACATCTTCTTCGAGGGGCGCTGCGACGAGGCGCTCGACTTCTACGAGAAGGCGCTCGGCGCGAAGGTGGAGATGCGCATGCGCTACAGCGAGAGCCCGGACCCGGTGCCCAAGCCGATGCTGCCGCCGGGCGGCGCGAACAAGATCATGCATGCGAGCTTCACCGTCGGCGAGACGCGCATCATGTGCTCCGACGGCCACGTGCAGCGCGAGCCCAACTTCCAGAGCTTCTCGCTCGGCATCAGCGCGGCCGACGAGGCCGAGGCGAGGCGCGTCTACGGCGCGCTCATCGCCGATGGCGGCGAGCAGCGCAGCCCGCTGCAGAAGACCTTCTTCTCGCCGTGCTTCGGCATGCTGCGCGACAAGTTCGGCGTCGGCTGGATGGTGATCGTGGACCCGCACTGACGCGGCGCCGGCGCCTAGTGCCGCGGCGCCTGCTCGAGCAGCTCCGAGAGCTGCGCCTTGTAGAGCTTGGCGAGGCCGGTCGTGCCGTGGCCGCGCGTCTGCGGGCTGCCGGGCACGAGGTAATAGCGGCCGTTCCTCACGCGCTTCATCTCGCGCTCCATCACGCCCAGCTCCGGCGGATTGCGTTCGTCGTCGGTGGCGTTGATGGCGAGCACGGCGGCGTCGATCTTCTCCAGGTCCGGCGAGGGATCGTAGTCGTACGACGATTCCCACTGGAACAGCACGTCGTTCGCGTCCCCCTTGAACGGCGTCGCCATGTGCCTGGCGATGAGCTGGTCGCCGGCGGCCGAAGTGGGCGCCTGGCGGAAGAGCGACTGGTTGCCGCCGCTCGTCGCGAGCTGGAAGTAGGTGAGGTGCTCCGCCATCCCGCTCGGCTGCGTCGTGTAGTCGCCGCCGTTCCATTCCGGGTCGCGGCGGATGGCCTGCGTGAACATGCGGCGCAACATCCAGTTGCGGCCCGACATCGCCGTGGGCAGGCACGCCATGGGCACGATCGCATCCACGTAGCCGGGCCACTTCTCCGCCCACATCCACGCCTGCATGCCGCCCATCGAGTTGCCGATGATGAGGCGCAGGTGCTTCACGCCCAGGCCTTCGGTGAGGAGGCGATGCTGCGCGAGCACCATGTCGTCGTAGTCGTAGCGCGGGAACCTCGCGCGGAGCCCGCTCGAGGAGGGCCGCGTCGACTTGCCGGTGCCGAGCGCGTCGGGAAGGATGAGGTAATAGCGCTTCGCATCGAGCGGCTCGCCGGCGCCGAAGAGCTCGCCCGCGAAGTCCTTCGTGAGCATGCTCAGGCCCGAGCCCGACGTGCCGTGCAGCACCAGCACCGGCTCGCCGGAGGGGTCGCCCACGGTGCGGTAATGGAGCGTCACGTCCATCGTCTCGCCGGTGTGGAAATGGAAGTCCTTCGCGACCCAGTCGCCTTCCTTCGGCATGGGATAGTCGGCGGCGAACGCGGGCGCGATCACGAGGGCGAGGAACGCGAGGATGAGCGGGGCGAAGCGGCGCGGCGACGTCATTCTTCCTCCTGGTTCGGTGGGTTCGGCCCGGCATTCTCGCCGAAGAGGGCGCGGAATACGAGGCGTCGTGGAACCAACAGCTGCACCCGCCGTTCCCATCCACGTGAAGATCGCGACCTTCAACGTGAACGGCGTGAACGGGCGGCTGCCGCGGCTCGTGGAGTGGCTCGAGGAGTCCGCGCCCGACGTCGCGTGCCTGCAGGAGACCAAGACGAGCGACGATCGCTTCCCCGCGAAGGCGCTCGAGTCCGCGGGCTACTCGGCGCTCTGGCATGGGCAGCGCTCGCACCACGGCGTCGCGATCCTCGCGCGGGGCGTGCAGCTGCGCGAGATCCGGCGCGGCCTGCCGGGCGGCTCGGCGGATCGCGAGGCGCGCTACCTCGAGGCCGAGGCGGGCGCAATCGTGGTCGCCTCCGTCTACCTGCCGAACGGGAACCCGCAGCCGGGTCCGCGCTTCGACTACAAGCTCGCGTGGTTCGAGCGCCTTCTCGACCACGCGGCGACACTGGTGCGGTCGAAACGCCCCACGGTGCTCGCCGGCGACTTCAACGTGGTGCCCACCGACTTCGACATCTACAACGCCTGGTGGTGGCGCGAGGACGCGGTGATGCAGCCGCAATCGCGCGCGGCCTACGCGCGGCTCCTCGGGCAGGGCTGGATCGACGCGACGCGCCGCCTGCACCCGAAGGAACGCGTCTACACCTTCTGGACGACCGCGAACGCCTTCCTCCGCAATGCCGGCTTCCGCATGGACTTCCTGCTGCTCAGTCCCGGCCTCGCGCCCCGGCTCGCCGCCGCGGAAGTCGATCGGGAGCAGCGCGGGCGGGAGAAGCCGAGCGACCATGCGCCGGTGTGGATCGAGCTAGCACCGGGCTGAGGTTGCGGTCTCGCGCGAGCTCGTCCAGGAGCCACGCGCGGAAGAGCCGCACCTTGTGCGAGGACTCGAGCCGGGGCGGATACACGAGATAGTGGCTCTTCGCCGAGGGGATCGCGATGTCGAAGAGGCGCACCAGCGCTCCGGTGCGCAGGTCGTTGCCGAGGAGCGAGATGCGCGCGAGCGCGATCCCCTGGCCCTCGACCGCGGCGTGCAGCGTGTGCGACGAATCGCTGAACATCGCCCCGCGCGAGGGCTCGCTCCAGTCGAGGCCCGCCGCCTCGAACCACGGCTTCCACGATTCGCCTTCCGAGCGCAGCAGCGTGTAGCGCGCGAGATCCTGCGGGCGCTTCGGCGGCCCGCCCGGAATGCGCGGGCTGCACACCGGGAAGTAAATGTCGTCCATCAGCTTCTCGACCACGAGACCGGGCCAATCGCCCATGCCATGGCGGATGCCGAGGTCGAGGTCGTCGCGCCTGAAGTCGGCGAGCGCGTTCGAGGCGCGCACGTCGACGTCGATCTCCCGGTGCGCCGCGATGAAGCGGCCGATGCGCGGCAGCAGCCAGCGCGCCGCGAACGAGGGCAGCACGGTGATGCGCAGCTGCCGCGGGTTGCGCCGGTCGCCCGCTTCGCGCACCGCCTCCGCGATCTCGGCGAGCGCGATGCGCACGCGCGCGGCGAAGCGCTCGCCCTCGTCGGTGAGGCGCACGCCGCGCCCCGCGCGCTCGAGGAGCGCCACGCCGAGCTCCTCCTCGAGCGACTTGATCTGGTGGCTCACCGCGCCGTGCGTGAGGGAGAGCTGCTCGGCGGCGCGCGTGAGGCTCCCGGTGCGCGCGGTGGCCTCGAAGGCGCGCAGCGCCTGCATGGCCGGAAGTCGGGGGCTGCTCATCGTGCCTCGGAAATGTCAGGAAAGCTCACAATTCACGGCAAAACTATTCGCTTGTGGCGGGCACTCTACGCCCCGAGAATGGACCCCGCAACGACAACCCGGAACGAGGTTCGACATGGCAACGATCGTATCAATCCAACCCTCCGCGCGGCGCCGCGTGCCGGGCTGCGCGTGGCTCCGCCGGCTCGACGAACTCGGGCCGGTGCTGCTGCTCGCGGCGGTGCTCGCCGTGGTCGCCGTGGCGGCGCACGAATGGCGGCCGGGCGCCGCCGCGCCGCTTGCCTTCGGCGAGCTGCACGCGGAGTGAGCCCATGTACCGTCTCTACATCGGCAACAAGAACTATTCGTCCTGGTCGCTTCGGCCGTGGATCCTGATGCGCGAGCGTTCGATCGGCTTCGAGGAGCGCCTCGAGCCGTTCGACTCCGAGGGAAGCTGGGCGCGCTTCCGCATGTTCTCGCCCACCGGGCGCGTGCCCTGCCTGCACGACGGCGCGGTCGTGGTGTGGGACTCGCTCGCGATCGCGGAGTACCTCGCCGAGGCGCATCCCGGCGTCTGGCCAGAGGAGCGCGGGGCGCGCGCCTGGGCGCGCTGTGCCGCGGCCGAGATGCATTCCGGGTTCGAGGCGCTGCGCCGCACGTGCAGCATGAACTGCGGCGTGCGGGTCGAGCTCGCGTCGATTGCGCACGACGTCGAGCGCGACCTCGCGCGCGTGGGGGAGCTCTGGAGCGAGGGACTCGAGCGCTTCGGCGGCCCGTTCCTCGCGGGCGACTCGTACACCGCGGCCGACGCGTTCTTCGCTCCCGTGGTGCTGCGCGTGCAGACCTACGGCCTCGACCTCGCGCCCGCGGCCGCCGACTACGCGAGGCGCGCGCTGGAGCGCACGGCGCTGCGCGAATGGCAGCAGCAGGCGCTCGCCGAGCCGTGGCGCGAGCCGCGGCACGAGGCGGAGATGCGCGCCGCCGCGCGCCGCATCGTGGACCTGCGCGCCCCCGCGCCGGTGGAACCGCTTGCCGGGCGCGTCGGCGGTTGAGGCGGCGGCTTGTACGAAATCGGACATTTCATTGACAATTGTCCAAGACTGGACATAGCATGAGCCCATGGCGCCCCGCTCCGCCGGCGCGGCCGCGACCGCCGCGCCGGCCGTCGACCTCGGCACGCGCGAATCCGCGCAGGCCCTGCTGCGAACCTTCTTCCGCATCGCGGAGGCGTGGAGGCTCACGCCGCGCGAGAGCATGACGCTGCTGGGCCTGCGCTCGCGCTCCACGTTCCACCTCTGGAAGGACGGCCGCGCGGGAGCGCTTTCGCGCGACACCCTCGAGCGCATCTCGTACCTCCTCGGCATCTACAAGGCGCTGCAGATCCTGCTCCCGTCCGACGAGGCGGCCGACGCCTGGATCCGCAAGCCCAACGCCGCGCCGCTCTTCGGAGGCGCGAGCGCGCTCGACCGCATGATGTCGGGCAACGTCTCCGATCTCTACGAGGTGCGCCGCTACCTCGACGCGCAGCGCGGGTGAACGCGCTCGCCCGGGTGCGCTGGGCGAGGAGCTATCGCCTGGTGCCGAGCCGCTTCCCGCCCGTGGGCCTCTTCGACCGCGTGGCGCGGCCGGAGGACCTGGAGGCGGTGTTCGCCGCCGAGGCGCTCACCAACGACCGCCTGCGCGAGGAGGCGGGCGACATCCGCCTCGTCCCTCCCGCCGAGCGCATCTCCGGCCCCGGCACGACGCCGGTGATGGCGCCCTTCACGCACCTCAACCCGGAAGGCAGCCGTTTCTCCGACGGCACGTTCGGCGTCTACTACGCCGCGCGAGACCTGGAGACCGCGATCGCCGAGCGCGCGTACCACGCCGCGCGGTTCCTGGCGCGCACGCGGGAGCGGCCGGGGGAATTCGACATGCGCACTTACGTGGCGAAAATCGACGCGGAGCTGGTCGACCTGCGTGGCCATGGCCGGCGGCGCAGGAACGACCTCATGGCGCCCGCCGACTACCGGGCATCGCAGGCCTTCGCGCGCGCGCGCCGCGACGAGGGCGCGGGCGGCATCGTCTACGACAGCGTGCGGCGCGCCGAGGGCCAGTGCGCGGCGCTCTTCCGCCCGCGGCTGGTGCGCGATTGCCGGCAGGGCACGCACATCTGCCTGGTCTGGGACGGCCACACGGTGACCGGGTGGTACGAGAAGAGCGGGGTGCGCAACGTCTAGGCGCGCGGCGCTCGCCGCCATCGCGCACGGCCGGCTTGCCCCGCGCCGGCCCGCGCGCTAAAATGTCGAGTTCCCATGGGACTCCATACGATTGGTACGATTCGGCGCGCGTGCGGCAGCGTTCGCCGCCGCCGAAGGGCTCGGCCGTGAGGCGCGAAGACGGCGCCCGCGCGCTCGATGCCCTGCGCTCCGTGGTGCGGGCGCTCCGCCTCAACTCGCATGCGGTCGAACGGCGCATCGGCCTCACCGGCGCGCAGCTCTTCGTGCTGCAGCAGCTCGAGGAGGCGCCGGCGCACTCCATGAACGAGCTCGCCGCGCGCACCTTCACCCACCAGAGCTCCGTCTCGGTCGTGGTGAGCCGGCTCTTCGACCGGGGTCTCGTCACGCGCGAGGCCTCGGCGGCCGATGCGCGGCGCACCGAGATCGGGCTTTCCGGCCGCGGTCGCGCCATGCTGCGGCGCGCGCCGGTGACGGTGCAGTCGCAGCTCGTCGCCGGAATGCGCAAGCTGCCCGCCGCGCGGCTGCGCGCGCTCGCCACCGCGCTCGAGCAGTGGATCAGCGCCTCGGGCATCCGCAGCGCCAATCCGCCGCTCCTCATGGAGGATCCGATGGCGGCCGGATCGAGCTCGCGCACCACCGCGAAGGACGCGAAGAAACGGAGCACTCGTGCCCGAGAGTGATTCCCGGGCACATCCCATCGAGGACGCATCCACCACCGAAGGGCTGCCCGTAGCGGCCGGGATGGGGCCCGCGCTTGCCTCGGTGCAGGCGCCCCACGAGTCGGTTTCCATCGGTCCGCGGGTCCTGCTCATCTCGGCCGTCGCGATCTGCATCGCGCTCGCCGCGGCGGTGATCGCGGTGATCCTGATGCGCTTGATCGGGCTGGTCACCAACCTCGCGTACTCCGGCCGCTATTCGACCGAGTTCTCCGCCCCGTCGATCGAGCACCTCGGCGCCTGGTCGGCATTGGTGCCGGTGGCGGGCGCGATCGTGGTCGGCCTCATGGCGCGCTACGGCTCGGCGGCGATCCGCGGCCACGGCATCCCCGAGGTGATGGAGCGCGTGCTCTACGGCAAGAGCCGCATCGCGCCGCGCGTGATGTTCCTCAAGCCGATCTCGGCGGCGATCGCGATCGGCACCGGCGGCCCGTTCGGCGCCGAGGGACCGATCATCGCGACCGGCGGCGCGCTGGGATCCGTGGTGGGCCAGATTTTCCACATGACCGCCGACGAGAGGAAGACGCTCCTCGCCGCGGGTGCGGCCGCGGGCATGACCGCGACCTTCGGAAGCCCGGTGTCGGCGGTGCTCCTCGCCGTGGAGCTGCTGCTGTTCGAGTATCGCGCGCGCTCCATCATCCCGGTCGCCCTCGCCTCGGCCGCGGCCACCGGCATGCGCATCGCGCTCATGGGCAGCGCGCCGGTCTTCACGTTGCCCGAGATCACGCAGCCGGGCGGCGAGGCGCTCGCGTTCTACGCCGTGCTCGGCATCGTGATCGGCCTCGCCTCCGTCGCCATCACGCGGCTCGTCTATCGCCTCGAGGACACCTTCGCGAAGCTCCCGGTGCACTGGATGTGGTGGCCGGCGCTCGGCGCGATCGTGGTGGGCGCCGTGGGCCTGCTCGAGCCGCGCACGCTCGGCGTGGGCTATACCAACATCGACGCGATCCTCTCCGGCGACGTGATCGGCCGCGCGCTGCTGGTGCTGGTGGCGCTGAAGCTCTTGTCCTGGTCCGTGTACCTCGGGAGCGGCACCTCGGGCGGCACGCTCGCGCCGCTCTTCACCATCGGCGGCGGACTGGGCGCGCTCCTGGGTGCGCTCGTGGCGGCTTTCGCGCCCACGCTCGGCGTCGATCCGCACGTCTCGGCGCTGGTCGGCATGGCGGCGATCTTCGCCGGCGCCTCGCACGCGCTGCTCGCCTCGGTGATCTTCGCTTTCGAGACGACGCGCCAGCCGCTCGGGCTGCTGCCGCTCCTCGCCGGCTGCACCGCGGCGTACCTCACGTCGCACCTGCTCATGCGCCACTCGATCATGACGGAGAAGCTCGCGCGCCGCGGCACCATCGTGCGCACCGAATACGCCGTGGACTTCCTCTCGCAGGTGCGCGTGGACGAGGTGATGAGCACCGACGTGGTCACCTTCGCCGCCTACGAGCCGATCGTGGTGATCCGCGCCAAGCTCAAGGCGGGCGGCGCGGGGCTCACCCACCAGGGCTTCCCGGTGATCGATTCCGAGGGCACGCTCCTCGGCGTGGTCACGCGGCGCGACATCTACGCCGCGGAGCATTCGCTCGAGACGCCCGTGCGCCGCATCATCCGCCGCTCTCCCGCCGTGGCGTTCCCCGACAACACGCTGCGCGACGCGGCCGACCACATGGTGCGCGAACGCGTGGGACGCTTGCCGGTGGTCGACCGCGAGCACCCGCGCAGGGTGATCGGCATCATCTCGCGCAGCGACCTTCTCGCCGCCCACGAGCCGCGCCTCGCCGCGGCCCACGAAGCGGAACGCACGCTGCGCATCGATCGCGCGCCCGGCTGACCTGATATCCTCTGCGCCGCGTTGTCGCGGGAGGTTCCGATGCGTTTCCAGGCGGCGCCGTGGGCGCCGCGGCTCAAGGTGGCTTCGGTCGCCGCGGTGGCGCTGCTCGCCGTCGTCGCCGCCATGCTGTGGCACGTCCTGCCGCAGGCCTCGACGCGCCCCGCGCCGGTGCTCCAGTTCCTCGTCATCGTGCCGCCGCTCGCCGTCGCCGGTGCGTTGCTCTTCATGGTCCGCGGCTACCGGATCGAAGGGAACCGCCTGCGCGTGCAGCGCCTCCTCTGGGCGACCGAGGTGCCCCTCGACGGCCTGCAGCGCGCGTGGCACGACCCGCAGGCGATGCAGCGCTCGCTTCGCATCTTCGGCAACGGCGGCCTCTTCGCGATCAGCGGGCTCTTCCGCAACCGCGCGCTCGGCAATTTCCGTGCGTTCGTCACGCGGCCCGATTGCGCGGTGGTGCTGCGCACGGCCTCGCGCGTCGTGGTGATCTCGCCCGCCGAGCCGCACGCGTTCCTGCACGTGCTCGCGTCGCGCTTTCCGCACGCGGCCTTCGCCGCACCGTAGCGCGGACTCAGCGCGGCTTCACGCGCTGCCACATCGCGTCGTCGATGCGGTATCCGGGATAGCGCTTGCGGAATTCCTCGAGCGCGCGATCGGCCTCGGCGTCGCGGCCCGCCGCGCGCAGCTTCGCGATCCTTTCGAGCTCGACCGCCGGATCCATCGGGACGGCCGAGCTGTCCGCGCTCGCCCCCGCCGCCGCGGAGCGCTTCGCGACGTTCGCGGTGGGCGCGGCCAGGCGCTGCTCGGCGCGCGGCACCGCGAGTGTGGAAGCCGAAGCCGATGGGGGCGGCGCGGCGGGCGCAGGCGCGGGCTGCAACCGATCGGTGTGCGTCGTGTTTTCCTGCGGCTGCGCCGGCGCGGTCTCGGCGGCGAACGGTCGCGGAAGCTCGCGCACGGCGGGCGCTTCGTTCGCGGCGGGAGCCTCGGCCTGCAGCGCCTCCTTGCCGCGACCCTCCTCGCGAATCGCGGGCGATGCCCGCTTCGCCTCGAGCGGCCTGGCGGGCGACGACCGCGCTTGCGCTCCGGGTTTCGCGATCGGTTGCGCTTGCGGTGCCGGTTTCGCCATCGATTGCGCTTGCGGTGCGGGTTGCGTCATCGGTTGCGCTGGCGGGGCAGGCGCGGCCTCGGCCGGAGCGCTCGGGCGCTCGCTCGGCGCGGAGGTCTCGATGCCGGGCTGCTCATGCTGCATCTCGAGCGTGACGCCGACCGCGAGCACGAGGAGCGCGGCGAGCGACACGGGCACGCCCCAACGGCGCGCCGCCGAAGGCCGCGCCACCGCGCGATGCGCCGCGGCGAGGACCCGCGCATCGAGCGCGGCCGGCGGCTCCTCGCGCGCGAGCGATCGATAGGCCCGCTCGAGGCGGTCGTTGGGCTCACTCATCGCCGATCGCTTCCCGCAGCTTCTTCATCGCATATCGAACGCGGCTCTTCGCCGCCTCCTCGTTGGTCCCGGTCGCGCGCGCGATCTCGGCCGCGCTGAGGCCGCCCTCCTGGTGCAGCAGGAACGCCTCGCGTTGCGCGAGCGGCAGCGCCGCGATCGCCGCGGCGAGCCTGCGCGCCACCTGCGCCGCCTCGAGCGCCCGCTCCGGTTCGGCCTCCGGGCCGGCCGCCGGTTCCGGCGGCGGATCGTCGTCGCCGCCATCGTCGAGCGAGACCAGCGCGAGCCCCTTCGCGCGCCAATGGTCCACCAGCCGGTTGTGCGCGATCGAGAAGAGCCAGGTGGTGAACTTCGCCCGCGGCTCGTAGGATCCTCGCGCCCCGATCACGCGCATCCAGATCTCCTGGGCGAGCTCCTCGGCTTCTCCCGCGGTTTTCGTCGAGCGCAGCACGAAGCGATAGAGCGCGCCTTTGTGCCGGGCATAGAGCGCCTCGAAGGCGCGCGCATCGCCCCTCGCGTAGGAGAGCATGAGCTGCTCGTCGACCGGCCCCATTCCCGCACAGTGTACGGGGACGGGCCGCGCGAGTGCGGCCGCGCCCACGCGTCAGGACGGATCGGGCACGAAGCGCGACGGGAACGGGTCGGGACGCCGCGCGAGCTCGCGCCGCGGGATCACGCCCTGGGCGAGGAGGTTCGCGTAGCTGTCGTAGTAGAGCACGAGGGTCTCGACCGGGCGGCTCTCGCGCTCGAACTCGACGTAGCGCACGGCGGAATCGACGCGCCGGCCGTGCCCCGTGCCGAGTGGCGCGGACAGCGCGGGCGCCCGCGGCGCGATGCGCTTCGATTGCAGGCCCGAAGGCGCGTCGGTTTCCGGCTGCGGCGCTTGCTGCGCCTGCGGCGCGGACTGCGTCTCGTTCCTCGCCTCGGGCGCGATGTCGAGGTAGCGGGGACGCGGCGGCTCCGCGCGGCGGAACAGCGCGACGCCGATCACGCCGACGTTCGCCGGCCGGCCGGTGCGCGCCGCATACGAGTCGCCGAGCGAGGTGAAATAGAACGACGCCACCTCGTCGAGGCTCTTCCTCCAGCCGTCGATGCGCAGCTCGCCCCAGGGGCCCAGCACGTATCCGTCCTGCTGCGGGCTCGCGCTCGCGCCCGAGAGCACGTTCACGCCGTCCACGGAGACCACCGCGAGGAGGTCCTCGCCGCGGCGGTTCGCGACGACGACGCGATACTCGTGGCCGGGCTCGCCGGCGACGTAGGGCCGACCGGCATGCCAGTAGACCGGCAACGTGCGTCCGCTCGCACGGTCCTCGACCTGCAGGTCGGCGAGGCGCCCCACGGCATGGGCGCAGGCGGTCGCCGCGAGGAGCGTGAGCGCGGCGAGGATGCGAAGCGCGTTCATGGCGAATCCTTTCATCGGGTCGGCGGTCCCGCCGATCGGCGGGCCTCCCGGAATGGAACGGATCGGGGATTAAAACGGGTTAAGATGCTGCGGCCCTTCCGATCGGAGACAGGCGGTCCCGTGAATTCCTCGCGTGCCGAGATGCCCTCGATCCTCGCCGTGCTCGAGGGGGACCATCCGCGGCCCGAGGATGCCCTGCACATCACGCAGGAGCTGATCGAGGTCCTGCCGGTGCCGGTCTTCTACAAGGCGCGCGACGGCCGATACCTCGGCGTGAACCAGGCGTGGGAGGACTTCTTCTCCGTCCCGCGCAACGAGATCGTCGGCTCCCGGGTGGCGGATCTCTATCCCGAAAGCCCCGCCATGGCGGCGCGCCACCGGGCGATGGACGAGGAGCTGTGGACCAATCCCGGCAACCAGTCCTACGAAGTCGAGATCCGCACGCGCGACGGCAAGCTCCACCACGCGATCTACTACAAGGCGACGTTCCGCGACGCCGAGGGGCGCGTCGCGGGGCTCATCGGAACCATCATCGACATCACCGAGCGCGTGCGCTCCGAGCGGCGCCAGGGCGTCGAGCATTCGGTGGGCGAGCTCCTCGGGCACGCGCAGACCGTCGCCGAGGCGATCACCGGCATCATCGCGCAGATGTGCCACCGGCTCGGCTGGGCCTGCGGCGCGCGCTGGAGCCTCGACG
Source organism: Usitatibacter sp. (assembly GCA_035605915.1). GTDB lineage: Bacteria > Pseudomonadota > Gammaproteobacteria > Burkholderiales > Usitatibacteraceae > Usitatibacter. Next base: position 126,815 of record DATNGJ010000058.1, on the reverse strand, counting down.
AGGGCGAGAACCGGCTGCACTGCCTCGAGTACTGGTCGGAGGACGACGCCGCGATCCGACGCTTCCTCGAGGCGAGCGCCGAGGCGACCTTCGTGCCGGGCCATGTCGGGATCATCCGGCGCACGTTGAAGACCGGCATCCCGATCTGGGTCGAGGACGTGGCCGAGAAGAAGGACTTCGCGCGCGGGCAGCTCGCGCTCGCCGCGGGGCTGCGCGGCGCCTTCGCGCTCCCGATCTGCCTCGGCGAACGAGTGCTCGGCACGATCGAGTTCTACTCGCGCGAGCCGCGTCCGAAGGACGAGTGGCAGCTCGACCTCGGGCTCGGCGTCGGCCGCCAGATCGGCATGCTGATGGCGCGGCGCGAGGCGGAGGAGGAGCTTCGCCGCGCGCACGCCGACCTGGAGGCGAAGGCGAAGGAGCTCGCGCGCTCCAACGAGGAGCTGCAGCAGTTCGCCTACGTCGCCTCGCACGACCTGCAGGAGCCGCTGCGCATGGTCTCGAGCTACACGCAGCTCCTCGAGCGGCGCTACAAGGAGACGATCGACGACGCCGGCCGCGAGTTCATGGGCTACATCGTCGACGGCGCGGCGCGCATGAAGCAGCTGATCGAGGACCTGCTCGCGTATTCGCGCGTCGGAACGCGCGCGCGCGAGCTGCGCCAAGTTTCGAGCGAGGCGGCGCTCGCCAAGGCGCTCGCGAACCTGCGCGGCGCCCAGGAGCGAAGCGCCGCCGCGATCACGCACGATCCGCTGCCCGAGGTGCATGGCGACGAGGGCCAGCTCGCGCAGCTCTTCCAGAACCTCGTCGCCAACGCGCTCAAGTTCCGCGGCGCCGAGGCTCCGCGCGTGCACGTGAGCGCCCGCGAGGACCACGGCACGTGGCTCTTCTCGGTCGCCGACAACGGCATCGGGCTCGATCCGCAGTACGGCGAGCGCATCTTCCTCATGTTCCAGCGCCTGCACAACCGCGACGAATATCCCGGCACCGGCATCGGGCTCGCGATCTGCAAGAAGATCGTCGACCGGCACGGTGGACGCATCTGGGTCGACGGACGGCCCGGGGAGGGATGCACGTTCTTCTTCACCCTCCCGATGAAGGAGGAAAACCATGCTCACTAGAACCGAGGGGTCGCCACCGGTGGAAATCCTGCTCGTAGAAGACAACGCCGGAGACTACCGGCTCACGCAGGAAGCGTTGCGGGAGGGGAAGGTCTACAACAACCTGCACTGGACCAAGGACGGCGTGGAGGCGCTCGACTTCCTCCATCGCCGCGGCAAGTTCGGCGACTCGCCGCGACCCGACCTCATCCTCCTCGACCTCAACCTGCCGAAGAAGGACGGGCGCGAGGTGCTCTCCGAGATCAAGACCGACGACGCGCTGAAGACGATCCCCGTGGTGATCCTCACCACGTCGCAGGCCGAGGAGGACATCGTGCGCAGCTATCACCTGCACGCCAACTGCTACGTGACGAAGCCGGTGGACCTCGACAAGTTCATCGTCGTCGTGCAGTCGATCGACCGCTTCTGGCTCACCATCGCGACGCTGCCCAGGTGAGCGAAGCGCCGCACTCGGTGCTGCTGATCGAGGACAACCCGGGCGACGCGCGGTTGATCCGCGAGATGCTGTTCGAGGACTCCGCGGGCGCGTTCGACCTGCGCTCGGTCGCGCGGCTCTCGCAGGGGCTCGAGGCGCTCTCGCGCGAGAGCGCCTCGCTGGTGCTCCTCGATCTCACGCTCCCCGATTCCAGCGGCATCGAGACGTTCTCCAAGGTGTACGCGCAGGCGCCCAAGGTGCCGATCATCGTGCTCTCCGGCAACGACGACGAGACGCTCGCGCTCTACGCCGTGAAGAGCGGCGCGCAGGACTACCTGGTGAAGGGCCGCATCGACCGCGAGCTCCTGCTGCGGTCGATGCAGTACGCCATCGAGCGCAAGCGCTACCAGGAGGAGCTCGAGCGGCAGGCGAACTACGACGCGCTCACCGGCCTTCCCAACCGGCACCTGCTGAACGACCGCCTGAAGCAGGCGTGCATCTCGCAGCGCACCCCGCGCTCGGTCGCGGTGGTGTTCATCGACCTCGACCATTTCAAGGTGATCAACGACAGCCTCGGCCACGACTACGGCGACGAGGTGCTGCGGCGCATCGGCGAGCGGCTGCAGGCGTCGGTGCGCGACGGCGACACCGTGGCGCGCCTGGGCGGCGACGAGTTCATCCTGATCCTCAACGACCAGACGCGCGAGGACCTCATCTTCCGCAGCATGCGCCGCATCATCGCGCGCATCGGCGAGCCGATGATGGTGGGCGGCCACGAGCTCAACATCAGCTGCAGCGCGGGCATCACCATCTATCCCACCGACGGCACGGACGCGAACACGCTCCTCAAGAACGCGGACGCCGCGATGTACCGGGCGAAGTCGCAGGGGCGCAGCACGTTCAACTTCTTCACCGCCGAGATGAACGAGATCGCCAACGAGCGCCTGTCCATGGAGCACAGCCTGCGCCGCGCGATCGAGAGGAACGAGCTGATCCTGCACTACCAGCCGCGCGTGAACATGCGCACCGGCGCCGTGGACGGCGTGGAAGCGCTGGTGCGCTGGCAGCATCCCGAGCGCGGCCTCGTGAAGCCCGACCGCTTCATCCCGCTCGCCGAGGAGACCGGCCTCATCGTCCCGATCGGCGAATGGGTGCTGGAGACCGCGTGCGCGCAGGGACGCGAGTGGCGCCGCCGAGGCTTCCCGCCGCTCGTGATCTCGGTGAACCTCTCCTCGCGCCAGCTCTGGACCGGGGGCCTGGTGCGCATCGTGGGCGACATCATGGTCTCGAGCGGCATGAGCGAGTACCTGGAGCTCGAGCTCACCGAGAGCATGGTGATGCACGACGTCGAGAGCGTGGTGAACACGCTGCAGATGCTGCGCGCGATCGGCGTGCGCCTCTCGCTCGACGACTTCGGCACCGGCTACTCGAGCCTGAGCTACCTGCGGCGCCTGCCGCTCTCGGCGTTGAAGATCGACGGCTCCTTCGTGCGCGACATCGAGGCGACCGGCAGCCCCGACGACGGGCTCCTCGCGCGCGCCATCATCTCGCTCGCGCACAGCCTCAAGTTCAAGGTGGTGGCCGAGGGCGTCGAGACCGAGGCGCAGTACGAGTTCCTGCGCGGCCACGATTGCGACGAGATGCAGGGCTTCTTCTACAGCCCGCCGCTCGCCGCCAACGAGTGCGAGGCGTTCTTCACCGCGGCCCTGAGCGACGTGCCGCTCACCACGCGCCACTAGTGTTGCTGCGCCTCGTCGAGCCCTCGCTGCAGGAGCTCCCCTCGTACCTCGCCGCGCTCGAGCGCGGCTGGTCCCTCGACAGCCATCGCGCGGAGCAGGCGATCCGCGAGGAGCGCGGGGAGATCGCCCGCGACGCCGCGGCCTTCGTCGCGCGGCAGGTGGATCGCGAGGCGAAGGGCCCGCCGATCGTGCTGCCGGACGGCTCGAGCGTCGCGCGCCTCCCGGGCTACCGGCTGTGGATGTGGGACGGCGAGTTCTGCGGCGCGCTCTCGTTTCGCTGGCAGCCCGGAACCTCCTCGCTGCCGCCGACCTGCCTCGGCCACATCGGCTACGGCGTCGTGCCGTGGAAGCGCCGGCTCGGGTACGCGACGGCGGCGCTCGGCGCGATGCGCAGCCGCGTCCGGCGCGAGGGGCTCGATCGCGTCGACATCACCGCGAACTTCGACAACGCGGTGTCGCAGAAAGTGATCGCCGCGAACGGCGGCTTCGCGATCGAGCGCTTCCGCGCGCCCGCGGCATGCGGCGGCCACGATTGCATGCGCTACCGCTGGTACACCGGCGTCGCGATGCCGATCGAGCGCGAGACCGAACGGCTCACGCTGCGCCAATGGCGCGACGCGGATCGCGGAGCGTTCGCCGACATGAACGCCGATCCGGTCGTGATGGAGCATTTCCCGGCGACGTGGCCGCGAGGCCAGAGTGACGCGATGCTCGAGCGCGTCCGCGATGCGATCGTGCGAAGGGGCTGGGGCATGTGGGCCGTGGAGCGGCGCGCCGACGCGAGCTTGCTCGGCTTCGTGGGCCTCACCACCGTTCCGGACGACATGCCGTTCGCGCCCGCGGTCGAGGTCGGCTGGCGGTTGGTGCGGCCGGCATGGGGCTTTGGATACGCGACCGAAGCGGCGCGCGAAGCGTTGCACGTGGCCTTCGACGTGTTGGGCCTCGCCGAGGTGGTCTCGTATACCGCGCTCACGAACGAGCGCTCCGCCGCCGTGATGCGCCGCCTCGGCATGCGCGAGGCCGGCCGCTTCGACCATCCGCGCGTGCCCGAAGGCCATCGCCTGCGCCCGCACCGCCTGCTCGCCCTGCGGCGCGAGGATTTCGCACGCCTCGCCGTTTAGCGCAGGCGTTTGCGGGCGCGCGAACCTTTGCGCGGCGCGCCGGGTCAACCCTGCATCCACGACGCGGCGGCGGACCATGATGAAATGGAGCAAGGCGGCGCTCGGGCTCGCCGGCGTCGTCGTGCTCGCGGGCGTCGCGGGCGCGCTCGCGCTGCGTACGCTGGTCGATCCCGTGCACCTCGCGAAGGAGGCGCATGAGCGCGCGCGCAGCGCGCTGGGGCGCGACCTCACGCTGGGCGCGGTCCGCCTCGACCTCTTCCCGCGTCCCACGCTCGTCGCCCAGGACCTCGTCCTCGCCAATCCTCCGTGGGCCGCGCAGCGCGAGCTGCTGCACGCACGCCGCGTGGTGGCGAAGCTCGCGCTCTGGCCGCTCGTTCTCGGCCGCACGCGCGTGAAGGCGCTGGTCCTCGAGGGCGCGCGGGCGAACCTCGAGGTGCGCTCCGATGGCGCGAAGAGCTGGGAAATTCACCAGGCGCGCGCGAGCGGGAAACCTGCCTCGCCCGACGATGCGGCGTGGTCCGACCTCGAGGCGGTGGAGCTCTCCCACGCGCGCGTCGAATATCGCGGCTACGACGGCGCGCTGGACGCGTGGAGCGTCGAGCGTGCGAGCGCGCGCCTGCACGAGGGGCTACGCGACGTGCGCATCGAGGCGAGCCTCGCGCGGAACGGTCATCCGCTGCGCGTGAAGGGACGCTTTGCCGACCTGTCGCACCTGGGCGAGCCCGGCGCCACGTCGCAGGGAAGCCTCGAGCTCGATTGGGGGAAGACGCGCTTCACTGCGAACGGGAGCATCCCGCTCGACCACGACATGGAGCAGGCGACCTTCGACGCGACGCTGCACAGCGATTCGCTGCAGGACGTGCTCGCCTTCCTCGGCAGGCAGGAGCGCCATACCGCGCGGATCGATGCGCGCGCGAGCGTGACGCGCTCGCGCAGCGAGGTGAGCGTGCGCAACCTCGCCGTCACGCTCGGCAACCAGAAGCTCGCCGGCGAGTGGACGTTCGACCTCGGCAAGAAGCCTTCGCACTTTTCCGCGCGGCTCGCGAGCGACGACTTCGACTGGGGCCGCGCGCTCGTCGACGCGGGTTATCCCAAGCCGCCGCCGAATCCGCCGGGCGAGATGTTCCCGGTGCGCCCGCTTCCCTGGGGAATGCTCGCCGCGATGGACGGCAAGCGCGGCGAGATGAGCCTCGCGTTCGGTCGCCTGGTGCTGCCCGACGGGATCGAGCTGCGCGATGCGTCGGGGCACGTGACGATCGACGGCGACCACCTGCGCCTCGATCCCTTCGCCGCGCAGGCGCTGGGCGGCCGCGTGAAGGGCACGCTGCAGCTCGAAGCGGGCGGCAAGGCCGCGCAGGTCGAGCTCGCGGGCGAAGGCGTCGAGCTCGAGCGCTGGTTCCGCGAGCGCCACCGGCCGGTGCATTTCCGAGGTGGACCGATGAAGATCGTGGCCTCGATCCACACCCAGGGCGACTCGTTGAAGGACATGGCCGGCGCGATGAGCGGGCCGGTCTCGATCCTCATGAGCCGCGGCGTGTGGGACTCGAAGGTGGCCGGCGACTGGGAAGCGCGCATGGTGGACTTCGCGAAGGACCAGGATGCGATCGACTTCGAATGCGTCGGCGCGGCGATGCCGTTCGAATCCGGGCGTGCGAAGGCCTCCGACTTCATCGGGGCGCGCAGCCGCGAGAGCCGGTTGCTGCTCTCGGGCACGGTGGACCTGCGCAAGGAGCAGGTCGACCTCAAGGGACGCGTGCGGCCCAGGCCCGATGCCGGCGTGGGCCTCTCGACGATCGCCGACGACATCGAGATCCACGGGCCGCTGCACCACATGACCGCGCGGCTCGACCCGAAATCGAAGCCGAAGGTGATCGCGAAGGGGGCGCTCGCGGTGGTGACCGCCGGCATCAGCGCGGTGGCGAGCGCGGCCTCCAGCTCCGCCCAGCCCGATCCGGATCCGTGCGAGCAGGTGTTCTCGAAGGGCCACCCGAAGCATCCGTGAGCGCGCGCAAGTCGCGAGCGCGCTCGGGCGCGGGCATCCGGGCCGCGTCGTACAATGTCGGATTCCCCGCCGCATCGACTCTCCCCCATGTACGAAGACCTTTGCCTCTACATCAACGGCGAGTTCCTGAAGGGCGGCGGGCGCCGCGAGCAGGACGTCCTCGACCCGGCCACCGGCGAGGTGATCGGGAAGCTCCCCCACGCGTCGAAGGAGGACCTCGACCTCGCGCTCGCCTCGGCGCACAAGGCCTTCCAGAGCTGGCGCAAGTCCTCCCCGGTGGAGAGGAGCCGCATCCTGAGGAAGGTCGCCGAGCTCTCGCGTGCGCGCGCGCAGGCGATCGGCCGCAACATCACGCTCGATGAAGGCAAGCCGCTCGCCGAGGGCGTGGGCGAGGTCACCGTGTGCTCCGAGCATGCGGAATGGGCCGCCGAGGAATGCCGCCGCATCTACGGGCGCGTGATTCCCTCGAGGAGCGAGGGCGTGCGCCAGTTCGTGCTGAAGGAGCCGATCGGCGTGGTGGCCGCGTTCTCGCCGTGGAACTTCCCCTTCAACCAGGCGATCCGCAAGATCGTCTCGGCGCTCGGCGCCGGCTGCACCATCATCATCAAGGGGCCCGAGGATGCGCCGAGCGCGGTGGTCGCGATCGCGCGCCTCTTCCACGAGGCGGGATTGCCGCCGGGCTGCCTCAACGTCGTGTGGGGCGTGCCGAGCGAGGTCTCCACGTACCTCATCCACTCGCCGATCGTGCGCAAGGTCTCGTTCACGGGATCGGTGGCGGTGGGCAAGCAGCTCGCCGCGATGGCGGGCTCGCTCATGAAGCCGTGCACCATGGAGCTCGGCGGACACTCGCCGGTGATCGTGTGCGAGGACGCGGACGTCGAGGCCGCCGCCGACATCATGGCGTCGGCGAAATTCCGCAACGCCGGGCAGGTGTGCGTGTCGCCCACGCGCTTCTACGTGCAGGACAAGGCGTACGACCGCTTCGTCGCGCGCTTCCTCGACAAGGTCTCGAAGCTCAAGGTGGGACCGGGACTCGAGGCCGATACGAAGATGGGGCCGCTCGCGCACCAGCGGCGCGTGCCCGCCATCGCCGGCTTCGTCGAGGATGCGGACGCGCGCGGCGCGAAGATCCTCTCGGGCGGGCACAGGGTCGGCGAGAAGGGCAACTTCTTCGAGCCCACCGTCGTCGCCGAGCCGCCCGACGATTCCCGGCTCATGACGCAGGAGCCGTTCGGCCCGATCCTCGGCCTCAAGCGCTTCAAGACGCTCGACGAGGCGATCGAGCGCGCGAACAGCCTCCCCTTCGGCCTCGCCGCCTACGCGTTCACCACGTCCACGCGCAACGCGACGAAGATCGGCGATGCGCTCGAATCGGGCATGGTGACCATCAACCACGTGGGACTCGCGACCGCGGAGACCCCGTTCGGCGGCGTGAAGGACAGCGGCTACGGCAGCGAGGGCGGCTCGGAGACCTTCGACGGCTACCTCGTGACGAAATTCGTGACGCAGAAAGGCTGATCGCCTCTCGATGACTACCGCACTGCTCATCGTCGACATCCAGAACGACTACTTCCCCGGCGGGCGCATGGAGCTCGTCGGAAGCCCGGAGGCGGCGGCGCATGCGGCCGGGCTCCTCGCGAGCTTCCGCGACAAGCGATTGCCCGTGATCCACGTGCAGCACGTGTCGGTTCGTCCCGGCGCCACGTTTTTCCTGCCGGATACCGACGGCGTGAAGATCCACGAAAGCGTCGCGCCGCTCGCGGGCGAGGCGGTGATCGAGAAGCACTTCCCGAATTCCTTCCGCGAGACGCCGCTCCTCGACCACCTGAGGAAGCATGGCATCGACAAGCTCGCGATCGCCGGGATGATGACGCACATGTGCATCGACACGACGACGCGCGCGGCCGCGGACCTGGGCTTCGGGTGCACGCTCGCGCACGACGCGTGCGCCACGCGCGACCTCGCGTTCGGCGCGGCGCGGGTCGCCGCGCGCGACGTGCACAACGCGTTCCTCGCCGCCCTGAGCGGTCCGTTCGCGAAGGTGGTCGCGGCGAAGGACGTCGAGGCGTAGGGACGGCTCGATGGCTCGCGCAGCCCGGAGCGGCGAGGCGCCGCGCGTCGTCGTCATCGGCTGCGGGTTCGGCGGCCTGTGGGCCGCGCAGGCGCTGCGCAAGGCGCACGCTTCGGTGACGGTGATCGACCGCACCAACTACCACCTCTTCACGCCGCTCCTCTACCAGGTCGCGACGGCGGGCCTTTCGGCGCCCGACATCGCGGCGCCCATCCGCCACATCCTCGCGCCGCAGCGAAACACGACCGTGCTCATGGCGAACGTCGCCGCGGTCGAGCCGGATCGCCGGGCCGTGCGCCTGGACGATGGCGCAGAGGTCCCCTACGACTATCTCATCGTCGCGAGCGGCGCGAGCCACAGCTATTTCGGGCACGAGGACTGGGCGCCCTTCGCGCCGGGCTTGAAGACGCTCGACGATGCGCTCGAGATGCGCAGCCGCGTGCTGCTCGCGTTCGAGCACGCCGAGCGCGAGGCCGATCCCGCGCGGCGCTCGGCGTGGCTCACGTTCGTGGTCGTCGGCGCCGGTGCGACCGGCGTGGAGCTCGCCGGCACGCTCGCCGAGATCGCGCGCCAGACTCTGCACGGGGAATTCCGCCATTTCGATCCCCGCAATGCCCGGGTGGTCCTGGTCGAGGCCAGCGATCGCGTGCTGCCGCCGTATCCGCCGAAGCTTTCGGAGAAGGCGCGCCTGCAGCTCGAGCGGCTCGGCGTCACGGTGTGGCTCGGCAAGCGCGTGACCGGCATCGACGCGGACGGCGTCACGCTGGGCGCGGAGCGCATCGATGCGAAGACGGTGCTCTGGGCGGCGGGCGTGGCGAGCTCGCCGCTCGGCCGCTCGCTCGGCACGCCGCTCGACCGCGCCGGGCGCGTGCTGGTCGAGGCGGACCTTTCGGTGCCCGGCCATCCGGAGATCTTCGTCGTGGGCGACCTCGCCGCGGTGAAGGACGTGCCGGGCATCGCGCCCGCCGCGAAGCAGATGGGCACGCTCGCGGCGAAGAACGTGCTCGCGCGCATCGCCGGCCGCGCGACCGCCGCTTTCCGCTACCGCGACTACGGCCAGCTCGCGACCATCGGGCGCAAGTCCGCGGTCGCCGACTTCGGGCGCGTGAAGCTGTGGGGATTCCCGGCCTGGTTCGTGTGGCTGTGGGCGCACATCTACTTCCTCATCAACTTCCGCAACCGGCTCGCGGTGATGATCGACTGGGCGTGGTCGTACTGGACGTTCCAGCGCTACTCGAGGATCGTCACGCGCAGGACCTGGTGAGCCGGGCGGTACAATCGCCGCCATGGCCGATCCGCGCGTCTACTTCGCCGCCGAGCGCACGCTGCTCGCCTGGGTCCGCACCGGGATCACGGTGATCGGGCTGGGCTTCGTGGTCGCTCGCTTCGGGCTGTTCCTCGCCGCGGCGGCCGAGGTCGGGCCCTCGCGCGAGGTGCCGGTCGCGCACTGGCATTCGAACAGCATCGGCATCATGCTCGTGCTCATCGGGGCGTTCGCGATCTTCGGCGCCCTCGCCAATCACCGCGCCTACGTGCGCGCGCTGCCCGGCGAGGACCGCCCGCGCCCCAGCATGCCCTGGCTCGCCGTGCTGGTCGCGATGGCGATCGGCGTGATGGGCATCCTCCTCGCCGCCTATCTCGCGGTTTCCTGAAGCGGAGGCTCGATGTATCGACGCATCCTCGTGCCGGTGGACGGCAGCCCGACTTCCAATCGCGGGCTGAAGGAGGCGCTCGGCCTCGCGAAGGAGCAGGGCGGCGGCGTGCGGCTGGTGCACGTCGTGGACGAATCCATGGCGATCGGCTACGCGGAATCGGGGCTGGACCTCGAGCCGATGCTGGAGGGGCTGCGCGGCAACGGCTCGCGCGTGCTCAAGCGCGCGCTCGACGCGGCGCGCAAGGCGGGCGTGCGCGCCGAATCGCAGCTCTACGAATCGATGGCCGGTCCGGCGGCCTCGATCATCCTGCGCGATGCGCGCAAGTGGCGCGCCGAGCTCATCGTGATGGGAACGCACGGCCGCCGCGGCATCCGACGGCTGGTGCTCGGAAGCGATGCGGAGCACGTGCTGCGCGAAGCCACGGTGCCGGTGCTGCTGGTGCGCGGCCGCTAAAGCCTTACGAGGACGCGCGCGCGGTCGCGCCCCGCGCTAGGCTCGCCCACACCGTGAGCCGCGCGTCCGGGTGGTCCAGGTAGGCGATCGCGTCGTGGTTCAACAGGTTGTCGGGCTCGTCGAACTCGGTGACCACCTGCGTGAAGTTGGGCGCGTCGAGGGCCAGCGGCGACGTGAACACGCGGTCCAGCGGATTGTAGAGGTGATACCACATGCGGGCGCCCTCGAGCGCGGCGACGCTCCCGGGGAAAAGACCGCGCACGTACGGATCGCCGATCTGCGAGCCGAGCGTGATGTAATCCTTCCCGGCGATCGTCCGCGGCGTGCGCGAAAACGCATCGTACGAGAGCAGCGAGCCGAGGCTGTACGCGCACACCGCTTCGTAGGGCTTCTCGCCCATCTTCGAGCGCAACCGCCGGCGAAGCTCGTCGCGCAGGGGCTCCTCGGAGGCCCACTGCGCGATCATTCCCGCGGTCCACCGGATCTCGTCGGGCAGGTCGCGCGCCTCGCGCGCGCCGAGCAAGCCGTGCTCGATGCCGCTCTCGAGGAGGCGCTCGAAGGCGCGCGCGTACACCACGGGGTTGAGCGGCGCATGGTCGAAGAGGTCGTCGTAGTCGAGGAAATCGACGTCCGCGCCGGCCTTCGGCTTCGAGCGCTCGATGCCGGAGCGGATCGCCCGCCTCCAGCGCGGCCGGAGATTCCGGTCGGCGTCGCCGTGCCCGACGCCGTGGATGCAGAGGATCGAGCGCGCATCCGTCACGGACGGAGGCTTGCGAGCACCGTGGCCCAGGGCGTGTAGCGGAAGCCCTCGCCGCAGTCCTCGCCCATGGTGGTGGAGGCGACGCGCGTCACCGCGTCGAGCATCGCCTTGGTGAAGGGCTGCCGGTCGGGGAAGCCGAGCTTCGCCTTCACCGCGTGGTTCTCTTCCATCGCGACGCCGTTCTTCGTGAGGACGTACGTGTCGAAGTACTGGTGCGGCGGCATGAGCTCGATGTCCTGCGCCTTGAGGTACGCGGCGAGCGCTTCGTCCTTGAACGGATACGGCATGCCCTTCCAGAACGGGTTGAAGAGCCCGTCCCAATGGTTCGGGATGTACGCCTTGGGATGGAGGATCGGGACGAGCATCTTCGCGACCGGCTCGCCGCCGGTGCCGATCCATGCGTCCACGTGCGTGAGCCCGGCGTCCTTCATCGCGGCGGCGACGTTCTGGAGCGGCGAGCCGTAGCTCACGCCGTCCACGATGATCGGCTTGTCGAGATCGTAGGCGCTCGCCGAGTTGTTCACGAAGAACGTCAACTGGCCGTCGGGACCGTCGATGGTGAAGAGGAACGCGCGGTTGCCGCCCCCGTTGGGATAATCCTCGCCGACGCCGGCGCGGAAGCCGCCCGTCGCGGCGTCCGGTACCGGCGGCCGATAGAGCACGCGCGCGAAGTGCTGGATCGGGTTGCTCGCGTCGCCGCTGTGGTTGAACCGTACGACGCGGATGGTGATGCCGCCCCCCAGCTCGATGCGCTCGCCGCCGACCACCGTGCGGCATTGCGCGCTGGAAATGCCCTGCGCGGCCGCCTGCAGGCAAGTCGTCTGGCTGCCGATCATCGGCGCACCGGTCATCTTCGACCAGGTCGGCGTGTCCCAGCTGTGATCCCAGTGGCTGTGGCCCACCAGCAGGTAGTCGAGCTTCGCGTTGCCGAGCATCGCGTCGTGCACCTTGCGCACCGACTCCCTGTCGATTCCGTAAGGTTTGTCCGTGTACGCGTACAGGTCTCCCGGGAAGTCGGGCGGCGAGTGGAAGAACGGCGGCCCGGGCACGCGGGTGATGTAGCCGTCCATCACGATGCGCTTGTCGCCGATCTTGAAGTACCAGTTCGCGATCGACATCCAGGTGAGCTCCACGCGGGTGGGCGCGGCGGAAGCGGGCAGGGCGAAAAGCGAAAGAATTACAGCGGCTGCGGCGATCCAGTGGGGGCGCATGGCTCCTCCTTCGCGGGTTGGATGGCGGGCGCGGACAAGCATACACTCGCCGTTTTTTCCCGGAGGCGGATTGGAAAAGACGCGCTGCGAATGGGCGGCCGCGAACGCCGAGTTCTTCGCCTACCACGACGAGGAATGGGGCGTCCCGCAGCACGACGACCGGCGGCTCTTCGAGATGCTGAACCTGGAGGGCGCGCAGGCCGGGTTGAGCTGGCTCACGATCCTGCGCAAGCGCGAGGGCTACCGGCGCGCGTTCGACGGCTTCGACGCGAAGAAGATCGCTCGCTACACCGCGGCCAGGCGCGCGGCGCTGATGAAGGACGCGTCCATCGTGAGGAACCGCGCGAAGATCGAGGCGGTGGTCGCGAATGCGCGCGCGTTCCTCGAGGCGCAGGAAGAGCTCGGCAGCTTCGACAAGCTCGCCTGGAGCTTCGTCGGCGCGAAGCCGCTGCGCGGCCCCGGCAACCGCAAGGCGCTCGCGGCGAGCGAGGCGATGAGCCGCGAGCTTCGCCGGCGCGGCTTCAAGTTCGTCGGTCCGACCATCTGCTATGCGTTCATGCAGGCGACCGGGATGGTGAACGATCATTCGGCGGCGTGCTTCCGCTCGCGCCGATGACGCCGATCGCGGAATTCGAGGGCGTCGACCGGACGCGGTTCGAGGCCGAGATCGCGCCGCGCAACGAGCCGGCGGTGATGCGCGGCCTGGTGCGGGAATGGCCGGCCGTGCGCGCGGCGGTCGCGGCGCCCTGGGGCATTGCCGACTACCTCCGCGCGATGGATAGCGGCGCGCGCGTCGCGGTCGCGCGCATGGCGCCGAGCGCGAGGGGCCGCGTCTTCTACAACCCCGGCTTCGACGGCTTCAATTACACGCGCGACGACAGCACCGTGAGCGCGGTCCTCGAGAGCCTCGCCCGCTACGCGCGGCTCTCCAATCCGGGCTACGTCGCCGTGCAGAGCGCGCTCGTCTCCGAGTGCCTGCCGCCCTTCGCCGCGGAGAACCCGAACCCGCTGCTGGACGAGGCGGTCGCGCCGCGCATCTGGATGGGCAATCGCGTCACGACGGCGGCGCACTTCGACGAGTCGAGCAACGTCGCCTGCGTCGCCGCCGGCCGGCGCCGCTTCACGCTGTTCCCGACCGAGGCGATCGCCGACCTCTACATCGGCCCCATCGGCTACGCGCCGACCGGAACGCCGATCAGCCTCGTCGACTTCGACCGGCCCGACGAGCGCCGCTTCCCGCGCTTCCGCCGCGCGCTCGAGGTCGCGCGATCGGCCGATCTCGCGCCGGGCGACGCGATCTACATCCCGCCGCTGTGGTGGCACCACGTGCGCTCGCTCGAGGACTGCAACGTGCTGGTGAACTACTGGTGGAAGGATCGGAGCGCGCCCGGCGCCACCGATTCCGCGTTGAACGCGCTGGTCCTCGCCATCCTGGACCTGGGGTCGCTCCCCGCCGCGCAGCGCCGCGCCTGGGCGGCGATCTTCGAGCACTACGTGTTCGGCGCGGACGAGGCCACCGTCTCGCACATTCCGGCGGCGAAGCGCGGCGTGCTGGGCGAGGTGACGCCGGAATTCGCGCGCCAGGTGCGCGAGTTCCTGATCTCCCGGTTGCGCGGCTAGGCGGCGGAGGCTTCGAGCTCCGCGCAGAGCGCCTGCGCGTCCTCGTGCAGCACGTGCACGCTGTGCGGGCCGGGCGCGGCGATGGCGCGCGCGCCCAGCGCGACCAGCCGCTCGCGATCGACACCCGTGGAGTCCTTCACGGTGACGAGGATGCGGCCCGCGACCGGCTCCATCTTCTCGACGTTCGCGGCGCCGCCGAGCGCCTGCATCCACGCGCGTGAATCGGTTTCATCCCGGGTCGAACGCCCCGCGACGTGCGCGCGGATCTCGCCCGCGAGCCCGTCGGCGATGGGCCCCACCACGACCTGCACGCCCTTCTCTCCGACGTTCACCGAGCCGCTCGCGCCCAGCACGCGCAGGGCCGCGGCATCCACGCGCGAGCGATCGCGCACGATGAGCCGCAAGCGCGTCGTGCACGCGTCGATCGACTGCAGGTTCGAGGCGCCGCCGAGCGCCGCGACCCAACCGCCCGCCGTGCCCGCGTCGGAAACCGGCGCGCGCATTGGTGCGGCGGCCTCGGGCTCGCGGCCGGGCGTGCGCAGGTCGAAGCGCACGATGCAGTAGCGGAAGAGCGCGTAGTAGAGCGCGAAGTACACGAGGCCCACCGGCACCAGCAACAGCGGGCGCGTCGCCTTGCCGAAGTTGAGCACGTAGTCGAAGAGGCCCGCGGAGAATCCGAAGCCGAGGCGGCTCCCGAGGAGGTCCATGGTCACCATCGCCGCACCCGTGAGCACCGCGTGGATCGCGTACAGCGCGGGGGCGAGGAACATGAACGTGAACTCGATGGGCTCGGTCACGCCGGTGAGGAACGAGGTGAGCGCGAGCGAGAGCAGCAATCCGCCCGCGGCGCGCCGCCGCTCGGGCCGCGCCGTGTGGTACATCGCGAGGCATGCGGCCGGAAGCCCGAACATCATCACCGGGAAGAAGCCCGACATGAACGCGCCCGCCGCCGGATCGCCCGCGAAGAAGCGCTTCAGGTCGCCGGTCACGCCGTGGTAGTCGCCGACGAAGAACCAGGCCACGTTGTTGAGGATGTGGTGCAGCCCCGTCACGATCAACGCGCGGTTGAGCACGCCGTAGGCGAAGAGGCCCAGCTCGCCGGAGCCGATCACCGCGCGGCTCAAGCTGTCCATGCCGCGCTCGACCACGGGCCAGCCGAGGCCGAAGGCGAACGCGACCACGAGGCCCGCGGCGCCGGCGGCGATCGGCACGAAGCGGCGGCCGCCGAAGAACGCGAGGTAGGGCGGCAGCCGGATGTCGTGGTAGCGGTTGTAGAGATTTCCGGCGAGGATTCCGGAGAGGATGCCGAGCGGCACGCTCAGCTTCGCGAGCTGGCGCGCCTTGTACGCGGCGACCGCGAGGTCCGCGTGCGCGGCGCCGGCGCTCGCGGCCACGCCGGGCGGCGCCGCGATCAGCACCTCCGCGCCCTTGCTCGCCACGACGAACGCGACCACGCCCGCGAGCCCCGCGGCGCCGTGGTTCTCGCGTGCGAGGCCGACCGCCACGCCGATCGCGAAGAGCAGTCCCAGGTTCGAGAAGATGGCGTCCCCGGCCGCCGCGATGGGGGCGACGTCGAGGAGGTCGGGTTGCCCCAGGCGCAGCAGCAATCCCGCCACGGGCAGCACCGCGATGGGAAGCATGAGCGCGCGTCCGAGCGCCTGCGTCGATTCGAGCCAGCGGAGCATCTCAGCCTCCGATCGGGATGGTGGAACCGCGCCGCGCGCGCGCCTCACGAAGGAGCTCGCGCACCTCTTCGGCGGTCGAGCGCTCGAGCGCGCGGCTCGCGAGCGCGGCGCATTCGCGCGAGTCGCATGCGCGCGCGACGCGTTTCAGGGCCGGGATCGCCGCGGACGTCGCGGAGATCTCGCGGAGGCCGAGGCCGACGAGGATCGGCAGCGCCTCGAGGTCGGAGGCGAGCGCGCCGCAGATCGAGGCGGTCTTTGCGTGGGCGGCGGCGGCCTGCGCGACGCCGGCAAGGAGGCGCAGCACCGCGGGATGCAGCGCGTCGAGCCGCGCGGCGAGCCGCGGATGCGCGCGGTCGATCGCGAGCACGTATTGCGAGAGGTCGTTGGTGCCGATCGAGAGGAAGTCGCACTCGCGCGCGAGTTCGGCGGCGAGGAGCGCGGAGGCGGGCGTCTCGATCATCGCGCCCACGAGCGGCGCCGTCGCGCGCCGCGCCTCGCGCATCGCTTCGGCGAGGGCCGCGCGCACGAAGCGGATCTCGGAGACGTCGGTCACCATCGGGACGAGGATGCGGACGGCGCTTTCGGGGCGCACCGCGAGGATCGCGGCGAGCTGCGTGCGCAGCAGCGCCGGATGCAGCAGGCTCGCGCGCACGCCGCGCAGCCCGAGCGCCGGGTTCTCCTCGCGCGGCAGCGGCAGGTATGCGATCGGCTTGTCGCCGCCGATGTCCATGGTGCGGATCGTGAGCGGGCGCCCACCGAGCGCCTCGGCGATCGCCTGGTATTCGCGAGCCTGCTCCTCCACGCCCGGCGCATCGCGCCGGTCGAGGTACAGGAACTCGGTGCGCAGCAGGCCGCAGCCTTCGGCGCCGAGCGCGACGGCGGCCCGTGCATCGGCCGCGGTGCCGAGGTTCGCGTTCACCACGATCCGCTCGCCGTCGCTCGTGCGCGCCGGCTCCGATGCGTGCTTGCGGTCCTCGCCGCGCTCGGCCTCGCGGCGCGCCGCCGCCCGCGTGAAATCGCTCCATTGCGCCGCGGGCGGGTCCACGTCCACCCAACCGTGCTCCGCGTCGAGCGCGAGGCGCGTGCCCGGCGCGATCGCGACCACGGCGTCGCCCGCCGCGACGAGGGCGGGAATGCCGGCGGCCGCGGCGAGGATCGCCATGTGCGAGGTCGCCCCGCCGCGAGCCGTGACGATGCCCGCCACGCCCGCTCGCTCGAGCGCGAGGAATTGCGAGGGCAGGATCTCGTCGGCGACGACGATCGAGCCCGCCGGGAAATCGCGCGTCGCTTCCGGCGCCTCGCCTTCGAGCGCGCGCAGCACCTGGCGCTCCAGGTCGAGGAGGTCCGCGGCCCGTGCGCGCATGCGCTCGTCGTCCAGCGAGGCGAGCACGTCGGCCGTGGCGCGCGTGGCATGGCGCCAGGCGTGCGCCGCCGAGTCGCCGCCGCGCACGCGCTCGTCGGCGCGCGCGCGCAGCTCCGGGTCGGCGGCGATCTCGACGTGCGCGGCGAGGAGCGCCTGCGCCTCGCCGCGTGCATCCATGCGCAAGCGCTCGAGGTGCGCGACGACCGAGGCGAGCGCCGACTCGAGAGCGCTCGCCTCGCGCTCCACGCCCGTGCCGCGTCGCTCCACCTCGCGGTCGGGCGATGCGGCGTGCACGCAAGGACCGAGCGCGACTCCGCGGCTCGCGATCGCGCCCTCGATGCGCGCGGGCACTGGCGGCGCCGCCGGCCGGTGCTTCCCGGTGGGCGAGGGCATCGAGGCGGATCCGGAAGGCGGGTCTTTCGGCGCGTGCGCCGCGCCGGGCCGCGCAGGCGTCTCCCCTGACGCGGGCGCCGCGGCGGGCCCGAGCAACGTCTCCAACGCGTCGAGTGCCGCGGCCGCATCCGCGCCGCGCGCGATCGCGACGATCGTGTCGCCGCGCCGCAGGCCCAATGCCATCATCGCGACCGGGCTGCGCGCGTTCGCCTCACGGCCGCGCGCGGTGAGCCGCACCTGGGCGGAGAACGGACGCAGCGCGGAAGCGATTTGCGCGGCCGGACGAACGTGCAGCCCATGCTCGAACGGCACCGCGAGGCTTCGCGAGCGCTCCTGCGCGTCTCCCGGGCTCGCATCCCGCGCCGGGACGCCGGCATCGACCTCCACCAGCAATTCGCCCGCGGCGATTCGCCCTGCCGGAGCGCGCCGGACGATCGTGCCGCCCGCGGCCACGACGACCGGCGTCGCGAGGCTCTTCGCATGGCGCGCGAGGAAATCGAGGTCGAAGCGCAGCAGCAGGTCGCCGGTGCGCACGCGGGCACCCGCGGCGGCCACGCTCTCGAATCCGGCGCCGCGCAGCTCGACCGTGTCGATGCCCACGTGCACCAGGATCTCGACGCCGTTCGCGTGGCGCACGGTGACCGCGTGCCGCGCATCGTTCATCGCGACGATCTCGCCCTCGCAGGGTGCGAGCACGACGCCCTCGACCGGATCGATCGCGAGGCCGTCGCCCGCCATGCCTTGTGCGAACACCGGATCGGGCACCTCGGCGAGCGGCAGGCACCACCCGGAAAGCGGCGCGGCGATGGCGATGCGGCTCATGGCGCGTTCCCCACGAGCCGCACGCGGTCGATCACCCAGAGCGGATCGATTCCGCGCTGCGCGAAACGGAAACACAGGTCGTGCGTGCCCGATCGCGGCGCGATGGACACGGCGGGAAGCGCGCTCACCGCGTACGAGCGGGTCGCCGCGGCGAGCGGGATGCGCGCGATCTCCTCGCCGTCGCAGCCGTCGGCGCGCACGACGAGCTCGCCTTCGGGCGTGCGCGGCGCGGGGAAATGGACCTGCGAGGCCGCGTCGCCCACCTGGAAGTTGAACGGCACCTGGCCGACGTGCGCCTCGATCGCGCGCACGCCGTCGAGCCGCGCATCGCGCCAGATCCAGCACGGATCGAGGATGTCCACCAGGAACTTCGCGCGCGGCCCGCGAATCGGCGCGTCGTCCTCGAGCGAGAGCGCGACCTTCGGCGCACCGCAGAGCTCGAGGTCGTTGCTCGCGCGCAGGCGCCCGGAAGGCGGCGCGGGCGGCGGCTCGAACACGGTCTTCGCGTAGCCCACGCCGAGCGCGCGGTAGAGCGGCGGGAGCGTCGCGACGCGCGCGCGGAAATCGTCCCAGTCGAGGCGCGCGGCGCCGGTCCAGCCGAGCTCCGCGATCGCGGCGGCGCGCGGGAACGCCATCCACGCGAGCCGATCCTCGGTGCGGATGTGCTCGGTCCAGAGATTGCCTTGCAGGCCGAGCACGTGCGCGCGCTGCGCCGCATCGAGCTCGGCCGGCAGCGGCTGGAAGCGATACACGTCGGCGAGCGAGACCACCACCGCGCGGCCCGGCGGCTCCTCGGCCGAGGCGCTCTGCCGGTGATCGAAGTAGAGCGTGGGATCGACCGCGAGCACGCTGTCGTTGCCGTGCGCGGCCGCGGCGATGGCGCCGTTCGCCCCGCGCCACGACATCACCACGGCGTCGCGCGGAAGGCCCGGCTCGACGATCTCGTCCCAGCCCACCAGCCGGCGCCCGCGCGCGTGCAGGAAGCGCGCGATGCGGCGCGTGAACCAATGCTGGATGCCGTCCACGTCCGCGATGCCGAGCTCGCGCATGCGCCGCCGCACGCGCGCCGAAGCTTTCCACTGCGACGTGTCTACCTCGTCCCCGCCGACGTGGATGTACTCTGACGGAAAGACTTCCATCACTTCGGTGAGCACCTCCTCGAGGAACGCGAGCGTCGGCTCTTCGAGGTTCAGCACGTTCGGATACGCGCCCCAATCGGAAGGCACCTCGCGCGGCGGATCCTCGCTCGCCGCGAAGCGCGGATAGGCCGCGAGGACCGCCGAGGCGTGGCCCGGCATCTCGATCTCGGGCACGATCGTCACGCCGCGCGCCGCGGCATACGCCACGATCCGCTTCGCCACGGCCTGCGAGTAGTAGCCGCCGTAGAGCCGCGGCCTGCCGGTCGCCGGGTCGAGGTCCGCGTGCGCGGCCGGACCGGCGGGCACGCGCCACGCGCCGATCGAGGTGAGCCGCGGGTACTTGCGGATCTCGAGGCGCCAGCCCTGGTCGTCGGTGAGGTGCCAGTGCAGCACGTTCAGCTTCTGCGCCGCCATCGCATCGATGAAGCGCTCGATGAATTCGGGCGACTGGTAGTGGCGCGCGGAATCGAGCAGCAGGCCGCGCCAGCGGAAGCGCGGCGCATCCTCGATCGAGAGCGCGGGAACGGAGAACGCGCGGGTGCTCCCCACGCCGGCGAGCTGCCAGAGCGTCGCCGCGCCGTCGTCGAGCCCGGCGAGCGTCGATGCGCGAAGCTCGATGCGTCGCGGCGTCACCTCGAGCCGATAGGACTCGTCGCTCGCGCCGGCCGACGGCGGGACCCGCTGCAGCACGATCGCGCCGTCGTGGGGCGCACCCTGCACGACCTCGAGCGAGACGCCGCGGCTCCGCGCGAGGCGCTCGCGCAGGACCGAGGCGGCGGTGGCCGCGGCCGCATCTGCGGGAGCGACCACGATCGGCGTCGCCGCCGAAGCGCGGAACGCGCCCTCGTGGCGCTCGAGCGCGGCCGGGCGCGGCACGAGCGGCGGCTCGTCCGCCGCGCGGGCGAGCGGCGCCGCCGCGGCGTGGACCAGGGCGATCGCGAGGATGGCGCGTCGGCTCATGGGCGAAAAAGAGGCGGACCGGGATGCCGATCCGCCTCGAAGGGGGTTGGCCTCACCCCGGGGAGAATAACGCGGCTACCCGATCACAGCTTCATGCGCAGCGTCAGGTAGTACTGGCGGCCGTTCTCGTAGAAGGCGCGCGGCTGGTCCTTGTTGGACGCGTAGTACTTGAGAATCGGATTGTTGAGGTTGAGCGCATCGAACGTGACCGCGATGTTCTTCGTCACCTGGTAGGCGAGGGACGCGGCGAGCGTTCCGGTGTCGTCCTGGAACTCCGGCGTGCTGCGGTCGAGCCCCACGAAGAACGCCGAGCGGAACGTGTAGGCGAGGCGCGCCGAGAAGCCATGGTCCTCGTAGTAGCCGGTGACGTTGTACGTGTTCCTCGACGCGCCGAGCAGCACGTCCGGCGAGTTCCGGCAGCCGATGTCGTCGGCCGCGCAGCTGCGCTTCTCCTTCGCGTCCGCGTAGGTGTAGTTGGCCTGGAAGCCGAAGCCGTAGCCGAGCGGCTGCTCCCACGCGAGCTCGAGGCCCTGCACGCGCCCCTTGCTGTTGATCGGCGAGGAGATCGTGTAGGTGGCGAACGCGTTGTTGCGCTGGTTGAACAGCACCTGCGGGTGCGTGCCGAAGCCCACGTAGTTGTCGAGGTCCATGTAGAACGCGCCGGCCGAGAGCAGCGAGCGCGGCGCGTAGTACCACTCCCAGGTCGCGTCGAGGTTGTTGGACGTGATGGGCTTCAGGTCCGGGTTGCCGCCGTTGCCGGTGAGCGTGATGTCGTCGGCGCTGATGGAGCCGCCCAGCGCGCTGAAGTCGGGCCGCGCGAGCGTGCGGGCGGCGGCGAGGCGGCCGACCATGTTGCGCCCCAGGTCGAAGCGCAGGTTGGCGCTCGGCAGCACGTCGTTGTACGTGTGCGCGACCACCTGCTGGTAGAAGGTGCCGAACGCGGACGTGGTGATCGCGCCGGGGACGCTCGGGCAAGGCGCCTGCACCGGGCATCCCGGCACGCCCACGTTCACCGTGACCTCCTCCTTCGTCTGCACCAGGCGAACGCCGGCGTTGCCGCTCCAGCCCGGGCCGTCGAAGTTCGCCATCACGTAGCCCGCGCCATCCTTTTCCTTCAGCGCGAACTCGCCCGGCCAGAACTCGCGCGTCACCGGGTCGCGGTTGGAGTGCGCGTCGCCCCACGCTTCGAGCACGCCCGGATCGAGCTGCCACACGTTGCGCGGGAAGTTGCCGCCCAGGCCGCTCGCGAAGTCGCTCGGGTAGGTCTGGCCGTTCCACGCCGGCAGGTTCGCCGGATCGAACGGATTGGAGGAAGCGAGCGGTCCCTGCGAGGTCTGGAACGTCTGGCGCGTGTGCTCGGCATAGCGGCCGCCGAACTTGACGCTGCTCAGCAGGCCCTGCGGCGCGATCCACTCGGCGTCGACCTTGCCGTACTTCTCCTTGTCCTCGCTCAGCGCCGGGCTCGCGCCGAAGATGAAGTCGAGCGAGGTGCCGGTGAAGACCGACGGATTCCCGTTCGGGAACGACACATCCACCGGCGAGCCGATGCCGTGCATGGTGTAGCTCGCACCGGTATTGAACACGTCACCCTCGAACACATCCTGCTTGGGCGTCTCGCCCTTGCCCCGCGTGGTGCCGATCTGGCCGGTGAAGAACCAGCGGTCGCTCGGCCGCCAGGTGCCGTCGAGGTTGTAGTAGTTGGTTTCGGAGAAGGCGCCCGGGCGCAGGATCTGGTCGACGATCGCGTACTGCGCGTTGTGGCCGGGCGTGCCGATGTTGGGCCAGGTGCCCGAGACCAGCGTGCCGTTCTGCACGGTGAAGCTCGACGGGTTGAAGTTCTGGTTGGCGATCACGTTCTGGCCCCAGAACATCCAGTTGCGGTTGTAGTTGCTCGCGTCGAGGCGCGAGTTGAAGCCTTCGAAGTCGAGCGTGGTCGTGTTGGTGGGCCGCAGCTCCACGCCCACCAGGCCGCCCTTGCGCACGCGCTCCTGCTCGAAGAGCGCCGAGCCGATGAGGGTGGGGAAGGCGACGTTCGCGAGCTCCGGATGCTCCTGGGCGAGCGGGCTCGTGGGCGAGATGGTCCCGTAGCCGAGGATTTCCTGGCCGTCGCGGCGCAGGTGGCGCTTCTCGTAGAAGCCCTGCACCATCACGCCGAGGGTTCCGGCGTCGTTCTTCCAGTTGGCGAGCGCGCTGTACTGCGGATCGGTCTTGCCGGGGAGGTCCGCGTATACCGCTCCGACCGAGGCCTCGACGGTCACCGGCTTCGCGAACTGGAGCGGCCGGCGCGTGATGATGTCCACCGCGCCCGCGACGCCGCCCTCGACGAGGTCCGCGGTCGCGCTCTTCCTTACGATCACCTGGCTCACGAGCTCCGAGGGCAGCATCGAGAAGCTCACGCTGCGCCCGACGAGCTGGACCTGGTCCAACACGAACCAGTCGCCGGTCGCGACCGAGTGGCCGTTGATGAGGGTCTGCGTGAGGCTGGGGTTGGTGCCGCGCAGGCTCACGCGGTCGTTCTCGTCGAAGCCGCCCTCCCCGCCGGAAGCCGAGCTGATGGTGACGCCGGGAAGCCGCTGCACGGCGTCGGCGATGTTCTTGTCGGGGAGCTTGCCGATGTCCTCGGCGCTGATCACCTCCGTGACGGTGTCGGCGTTCTTCTTGGTCTCGAGGGACTTCTCGATCGACGCGCGGATGCCGGTGACCGTGACGGTCTCCTTGGATTCGGGCGACGGGGCCTGCTGGGCGAACGCGGGAAGCGCTCCCGCGAGGGCGATGGTGACGGCGGCGGCAATGGGCTTCTGCTTCATTCTCATTTTCCTTGTCCCCTTCCGGATGGGTGTTGGATGCCGTAGTGCCAGTGCAGGACCAATGTAAACCACTTTGGTACCAATTTGTCAATGGTTGCACATTGGTATGGTTGTGGTAAGGTCCCACCCATGCCCTCGCTCGCCCGCATCCTCCGCGTCGATCCGTCCGACAGCCAGCCGCTGTACCAGCAACTCCAGCGCGCCATCCGCGAAGCCATCGAGCGCAAGGTGCTCGCGCCCGACGACGCGCTGCCGCCCGAGCGCCAGATGGCCGCGGAGCTCTCGGTGTCGCGGATCACGGTGAGGAAGGCGATCGAGGCGCTGGTCGAGGAGGGGCTCCTCGTGCGGCGGCAGGGATCGGGCAACTTCGTCGCCTCGCGCATCGAGAAGAACTTCGCGAAGCTCACGTCGTTCTCGGAGGACATGCGCTCGCGCGGCCGCACGCCGAAGAGCGTCTGGCTGAAGCGCGCGGAAGGGCACGTCACGCCCGAGGAGGCGCTGACGCTGCGGCTCGGGCCCGGCACCCCGGTCTACCGCTTCCATCGCCTGCGCTTCGCCGACGAGACGCCGATGTGCCTCGAGTACGCGACCATCGCGGGCACGGCGCTTCCCTCGCTCAACGCCGTGAAGAACTCGCTCTACGAGGCGCTGGAAGCGGCGGGCAACCGCCCGGTGCGCGCGCTGCAGCGCCTGCGCGCGCTCCTCCTCAACGCGGAGCAGGCGAAGCTCCTGCACGCGCGCGAGGGCGACGCCGGCCTTCTCGTGGAGCGCGTGGGATTCCTGCGCGACGGCGGCGCGGTGGAGTTCTGCCAGTCCTTCTTCCGCGGAGACACCTACGATTTCATCGCCGAGCTCAGCTCCCCGAGTGAATAGCCGCGATCCCTCGGCGAGCGCCCTGTACCGCGAGGCGGGCGAGGCGCCGGGCGCGGTCGCCGAGCTCCTCGCGCGGAACCGCGCGCGGGTGGCGACGATCGCGAAGGCGCTGCGTGCGGCGCCCCCGCGCGCGGTGGTGACCTGCGCGCGGGGTAGCTCCGACCACGCCGCGACTTATGCCAAGTACCTGATCGAGACGCGCCTCGGCGTGCTCACCGCCTCGGCGGCGCCCTCCGTCGCCTCGGTCTACCACGCGAGCCAGGACCTGCGCGATTGCCTCTTCCTCGCCGTGTCGCAATCGGGTGCGAGCCCCGATCTCCTTGCCTCGGCGCAGGCGGCGCGCCGCGCCGGCGCGCGGGTGATCGCGATCGTGAACGAAGAGGACTCGCCGCTCGCCGCCTCGGCCGACCATTGCCTGCCGCTCCATGCGGGCCGCGAGGAGAGCGTCGCCGCGACCAAGACCTGGATCGCCTCGCTCGCGGCGCTCGCGCAGCTCGTCGCTGCATGGAGCGGCGACGCGCGTCTCGCCGCCGCGCTCGACGCGGCGCCGGCGCTCCTCGAGCGCGCCTGGGCGCTGCCGTGGGACGAGGCGGCCGAGCGCCTCGCGCGGCGCGACCATCTCTTCACGATCGCGCGCGGCATCGGGCTCGCGGTCGCGCAGGAGGCGGCGCTCAAGTGCAAGGAAACGTGCGGCCTGCACGCGGAAAGCTTCAGCGCGGCGGAGGTGCGCCACGGGCCGCAGGCGCTCCTCGGCGGCGCCTTCCCGGCGCTCGCGTTCGCGCAGGACGACGAGGCGCGCGCGAGCCTCGAGGCGCTGGTGCACGATCTCGTCGCGCGAGGGGTGGAGGTGCTCGCCGCGGGTGTGGCGGTGGAAGGCGCCGTGCCGCTCGCCACGGTCCCGAGCGACCCGGCGCTCCAGCCGATGCTCCTCGCGCAGAGCTTCTATCGCCTCGCCAACGCGCTCGCGCTCGCGCGCGGGCTCGACCCCGACCGGCCGCCGAACCTGCGCAAGGTGACTCGCACGACATGACCGCCGAAGCGCTGGTGAACGCCCGGGTGCTGCTCGACGAGGGCTTCGTCGAGGGCCGCGCCGTGCTCGTGGAAGGCGGGCGCATCGCCGCGGTGACGGGCGCGAACGATGCGCGCGTGCGCGAAGCGCGCGTGCAGGACCTGCAGGGCGCGCTGCTCCTTCCCGGCTTCGTCGACTGCCAGGTGAACGGCGGCGGCGGCGTGCTCTTCAACGACGCGCCGAGCGTGGAGGCGATCGAGGCGATCGGCCGAGCCCACCGCCGCTTCGGCACGACGGCGTTCCTGCCGACCCTCATCAGCGACGATCTTTCCGCGATCGAGCGCGCGATCGACGCGGTGCGCGAAGCGATCCGGCGCCGCGTGCCGGGCGTGGCCGGAGTGCACATCGAGGGGCCGTTCCTGAGCGCCGCGCGCAAGGGGGCGCACGATGCGGCGAAGTTCCGCGACCTCGACGAGCGCGGCGTGGCGCTCCTCTCGTCGCTCGGCACCGGGCGCACGCTCGTGACGCTCGCGCCCGAGATGGCGACGCCCGTCACCATCCGGCGCCTCGCCGATTCCGGCGTGGTGGTCTCGGCGGGCCACACCAACGCGACCTTCGAGCAGACGCTCGCCGCCTTCGCGAGCGGCGTGACCGGCGTCACGCATCTCTTCAACGCCATGTCGCCCATGACCAATCGCGAGCCCGGGACCGTCGGCGCGGCGCTGCACGATCCCGATTGCTGGTGCGGCCTGATCGTGGACGGCCGCCACGTGCATCCGGCGGTGCTGCAGCTCGCGCTGCGCGCGAAATCTGCCGACCGTTTCCTGCTCGTCACCGACGCGATGCCGAGCGTCGGCTCCGATCGCGACGACTTCCTGTTGCAGGGGCGGCGCATCACGGTGAAGGACGGCGTGTGCGTCGACGAGAACGGCACGCTCACCGGATCGGCGATCGACATGGCGACGGCCGTGCGCAACACGACGCGCATGCTCGGCGTGCCGCTCGACAAGGCGGTGTGCATGGCGAGCGCGAACCCGGCGCGGTTCCTGCGCCTCGAGGGCGAGCTCGGCCGCATCGCGCCCGGAATGCGCGCAAACCTGGTCGCAGCCGACGACGGCTTGCGCGTGCGGCAGACCTGGATCGACGGGCACGCCGAGCGGCACGCCTGAGGAATCAGCGCGCCTCGATCCAGTCGCGGCAGGCACTCTCGCCGGATGCGCCGGGCCGCGGACGAAACTCGTAGACCTCGATCGGGCGCGCGGCCACCGCGCGGTAGCGGAACTCCCTCACCTTGTCGTTCGCGTCCTGCACCTGAACGAGGACGTCCTTCGTGGTGTCTCCGCGGTAGATCGACCAGCCCACGACGTGCATTCCGTCGCGCAGCCCGGCCTTCTGCGCCGCGCTTCCGGCGACGAGCCCGGTGAGCCTGCGTGAGGTGGTCGTCGCGGTCTCGCTCCATCCGAGCTCGAAGAGCGGCCGTGCAACGGGCCGGCCGTCGAAGCACGGGCCGAGGAAATCCGCGCCGATGGGAATCGCCTTTCCGTCGCGCACATACCGCTCGATGTCGCGATCGGCCGCCTCGCCGAGGGACGCGCGAAGCGCGGCGGCCAGGCGCTGCACGGCGAGCCGCTCGGGATGCAAGCCGTGGCGCTCTTCGCGCGCGTCGGCGGGAAGCCGCAGCGAGCGAAGCGTCGATTGCAGGCTCGCGCCGCGGCCGCTCATCGCGGAGGACCAGCGCAGCGCGAGCATCTCGCCGCGCAGGTAGGGCATCCGCTGCGCGGCCGGGTCCTTCCAGAATTCCTTCGCGACCCACGCGTTGGGCTCGCCGCGCGCCGCCGAGCTTTCGTAGCGCAGGATCTGCTCGTCGAGGCCGCGCGCGTAGTCCTCGAGGCTCCAGCGGCCCGAGCTCACCAGCAGCCGATGCGTGAGGTAATCGGTGAAGCCCTCGGAAAACCAGTAGCCCCGCGATTCCTCCTCGCCCATCGTGCCGATCCGGCGCGGGATCCACGTGTGCAAGTGCTCGTGCGCGATGAGCGTGTCGAACTGCGGCCCCGGCACCACGAAGTCGTCCGCGGCGTGCATCGCGAAGGAAAGGTGCAGGCCGGTGCCTCCCCACATGCCCTGCTGGATGCGGTTCGGAATCAGCGAGACCAGGAAGTGCGGGAAGGCGTAGTCGTCCCAGAACGCGCGCTCCGCGCGCACCAGCGACGCGGTCTCGTCGACGAGCCTTTCATCCGCGAACTTCCACTCGCCGCGCAGCGCGACCACCACCGGGCGTCCCCGCACCTCGCGCCGGTACACACGGAAATCGCCGCCGAGGTAGATCGCGCTCTGCAGCTCGTGCAGCGATGCCGTGGTCCGGATCTCGATGGAATCGCCGCTGCGGCGTCCTTCGCCGTGGCTGGTTGCGAAGCTCCAATGCCGCGGCAGCCCCGAGAAGCGCAGGCATACCGGCATCGGCGCATCGGGATCCAGGGATTCCGGCAGCAATACCGTTCCCCAGCCATAGAACTGGAACCAGGTCGCGCCGAGCATCGTGCGGAAGAAATCGACGCCGCTCAACGCGCTCGTCGCATCCACGTTCGCGACGTCGTTCAGCACGTCGTAGCGAACGTGCACCCGCGCGTGGGCCGGATGGTCGACGCTCCAGGTCCTCGCATCGCGCCCGGGAGCGACGACGGCCGAGGGCGCGATCGGCCGAACGTCGCGGATCGCGCGCTCGAAATCGGTCACCGGCCCCCATTGCTGCGCGATTCCCAGGTCGGTCCCGGTGCGCCCGCCGGCATCGAAGAGGAGGTCGACGTGGAAGCGGCGCGGCTGCGCGCTCCAGTCGGCGGTGAAGCGGTATTCGACCGCGCATGCGCCGGACGCGAACGCGTTCGCCCAGGGAAGGAGCAGCAGCAATCCGACGACGAGCGCTCGCGGCATCGGCGGATTATAGCGGCGCCGCCGTGCATCGCGGCCTTACAATGGCATCCCATGGATCTCTACGCGCCCGGCGTCGGCGCCATCGAGCCGCGAACGTGATCCGCGCACTCGCGCTTGTCGGTGCCGCCTTCCTGCTCGGGGCGTGCGCCGCTCCCGATGCCGCCGTTTGCCCGGCGGGGGAGCCGCGCATCAGCGACACCCTGTACCTCGGCACGGCGAAGCCCGGCGGCACGGTCACGCGCGAAGACTGGGACCGATTCCTGCGCGAAACCGTCGCGCCGCGCTTTCCCGAAGGCTTCACGCAATGGAATGCCGCGGGCCAATGGCGATCGGCCGACGGTGCCATCGTGCGCGAGGCGTCGCACGTGCTGGTCCTCGTCCATCCCGCGGATCCGCAGGCCGAAGCGAACGTGCGCGCGATCGCCGCCGAGTACAAGGCGCGCTTCCGGCAGGAAGCGGTGCTGCGCGTGCGAAGCGCGGCGTGCGCCTCCTTCTGAATTCGACGCCGCGCGGGGAATTGAGGCAAGCTTCGGGGTGTTGATCGTTCGCGGAGGGCGCCCGGAGGGAGCCGATGGTCCCGAACCCGCAACGCGTGCTGCGCGAAGTCCTCACGATCGGGTTCCGCTCCTCGCCCCGGTCGGCCGGTCACGGCGTGCCTTTCGCCGTCCTCACCGTCGTGCTGATGTGGGACGGAATCGGGCACGCGTTCCTCGTGGGCTGGTTCCTCGCGTTCCTGGCGGCGCTCGCGGCGCGCCTCGCGGTCGCGCGCGCCTGGTTCCGCGCACAGCCGGAGGACGGCGAGCTGCAGCGCTGGCTGCGCTTCGCCATGATGAGCGTCGGTCTCACCGGGCTTTCGTGGGGCGTGCTCGGCGTGGCGGCGATCGGGCATGCGCCCGAGTACCCGATGTATGCCATGTGGGTGGCGTTCCTCGTGGCGCTCTTCGGCGTGCTGCAGACGCAGTCGGTGAGCGCCCATCGCCTGGTCTTCTCCGCGTTCTTCGCGTGCGGCATGGCGCCGATCGTCGCGGCCTCCGTCGCGTTCTATCCCTCGCCGCATTATGTGATCCGTCTGCTGGCCGAAGCGGCGCTCGTCACGATGTGCGTGCGGGCGGGATGGAGCGGCAACCGCTACGTCGCCGAGTCGGTGCGCATGCGCTTCGAGAACGTGGACCTGCTGGGCGACGTCACGCAGCGCACGCGGGAGCTCGCGCGGCAGAAGGAGGAGCTCGACCGCGCGAACGCGGCGAAGACGCGCTTCCTCGCCGCGGCGAGCCACGACCTGCGCCAGCCGATGCAGGCGATCGCGCTGCTGGTCGAGGCGCTGCAGGAGCGCACGACCGATCCCTCGACGCGCCGCATCGTCGAGAGCATCCGGTCCTCGGTGCGCGCGATGACCTCGCTCCTGAACGAGATCCTCGACATCTCGCGCCTGGACGCGGGCACCGTCGAGCCGCGGCGCACCACGTTCCCGATCGCGCGCGTCCTCGACCGGTTGCGCGCCCCGTACGCGTACGCGGCCGTGCAGAAGCAGCTCTCGTTGCGCGTCCGGCCCAGCGCGGCGGTGGTGCACACCGACGAGGTGCTGCTGTACCGCATCCTCGCGAACCTCCTCGACAACGCGATCCGCTACACGCGCTCGGGCGGCGTGCTGGTCGGCTGCAGGCCGCGCGCATCGACGCTCTCGATCGAGGTCTGGGACACCGGCATCGGCATTCCCGAAGACCAGCGGGGCGAGATCTTCCTCGAGTTCCGCCAGCTGGGAAATCCGCAACGCGATCGCGACCAGGGTCTCGGGCTGGGGCTCGCGATCGTCGAGCGCACGGCGCGCGTGCTCGGATTGCACGTGGACGTGCGCTCGCGCCCCGCGCGCGGCTCCGTCTTCTCGATCGTCGTTCCGCTCGGGGACCCGACGCTCGCGAGCCTGCCGGCGCCGCGCCTCGCCGACCCGCTCGATGGCTGCGCGGTGCTGGTGGTGGAGGACGATCGCGAGATCCGCGACGCGATGGCGGTGCTCCTCGAGGGATGGAGGTGCCGGGTCGAATGTGCCGCCTCGGCCGCGGAGGTCCCGGGGGCCCTCGCGCGCCTCGCGGTCGCTCCCGACGTCGTGATCGCCGACTATCGCCTGCCCGACAACCGCAACGGCCTGGAGGTGATCGCGCGCGTGCGCGAAGCGCATCCGGGCGCCGCGGCGATCGTCGCGACCGGCGACGTCGCGCCGGAGGCGCTGCGCGCCGCGCAAGCGGCGGGCGTGCCGATCCTGCACAAGCCGCTGCGTCCCGCGCGCCTGCGCTCGCTCCTCGGCGCCGCGTTGCGCAACCGGGCGGCGGCGCGCGCAAGCGCGGACCAGGCGACGTGAAGATCCTCGTCATCGACGACCACCATCTCGTCCGCGACGGCATGCGGCCGGTGCTCGACCATCTCGCGCCGAGCGGCGAGTCGGTCGACGTGCTCGATGCCGCCACGTTCGGCGAGGCGCGTGCGCATCTCGAGCGCCATCCCGACGTCGAGCTCGTGCTGCTCGACCTGCGCCTTCCCGACGTGAGCGGCTTCGAAGCGCTCGCGGAGCTGCAGCGAAGCCGCCCCGACGTGCCGGTCGTCGTGATGTCGGGCGACGACGACCCAGCGAGGGTGCGCCAGGCGCTCGAGCGCGGTGCGCTCGGCTTCATTCCCAAGTCGTCGAGCCCGGCGGTGATCGTGCACGCGCTGCGGCTCGTCCTCTCGGGCGGCACCTACGTGCCGCGCGAGATCATGGGCGGGGCCGAGGACGCGCCGTCCGCCAAGGCGCGCCCCGCCGCGGATCCGTCGCGCCTCGGGCTCACCGCGCGGCAGCTCGACGTGCTCGCGCTCCTCGTGGCGGGCAAGTCGAACAAGCAGATCTGCCGCGACCTCGGGCTCGCCGAGGGAACCGTGAAGAGCCACCTCGCGGCGATCTTCAAGGCGCTCGACGTGTCCACGCGCGTGCAGGCCGTGATCGCGGCGGGAAAGCTCGGCATCAAGGCGTAGCGCGCCGCCTCATCCGTACGGCCTAGTCCGAAGCGGCGGGTCCGGGCGCACAAACCATCCTTCGAGTCGATACCGCGCCGGGCGAGGCTCGCCTATCGTGGCGCCTTTCCGTGTCATCGCACCGCCACACCGCCACACCGTCGTATCGCCATGAAACCCATCAGCGCCGAGCTCGCGCTCGGCATGTCCCTCGCGCTCGAGACGAGCGAAGCCGAGATCACGCGCGCCCGGCTGCTCCTCGCCGAGCGCCTCGATCCGGCCGACGCCCTCATCTCGGCCGACCGCCTGCTCGAGCGGGCCCGCGCGCGCATCCAGACCGTGCGCCTCGCGCTCGACGATGGCGCAGCCTCCGCATCCGACTGAGCCCGCCATGCTGCCTCCCCACTTCTTCGTCCTCGCCGCCCTGCCGGTCCTCGCCGCGCTCGCGATCGCGCTCGCGCTTCGCAAGCGCACCCTCGCCGCCCTCGAATCGCGCGTACGTTCCTACGCGCTGCGCGATCCGCTCACCGGGCTCGCGACGCGGATGCTGCTGCACGACCGCCTCGGCCAGGTCATCGCGCACGCCGACCGATTCCGGCGCGTGGTGGCGGTGCTCTTCATCGACCTCGACCGCTTCAAGGCGGTGAACGAGACGTTCGGCCACGCGCAGGGAGACGAGGTGCTGGTGGAGGCGGCGCGGCGCCTGCGCGAGTGCGTGCGCGACCAGGAGATCGTGGCGCGCGTCGCGAGCGACGAGTTCGTGATCGCGCTCTCGGACCTCGAGCGCTCGGAGCAGGCGGTGGGCGTCGCGCGCGCGGTGCTGGGCGAGCTCGGCCGCGCCTTCGACGTGGGCGGCAAGAGCGTCTACTGCACGGCGAGCATCGGCATCGCGGTGCACCCGGGCGACGGCACCACGCCGGCCGCTCTGGTGCAGAGCGCCGACATCGCGATGTGCCGCGCGAAGGAGCAGGGCGGCAACGCGTTCCAGTTCTTCCTGCCCGAGATGCACGCGCGCGCGGTGCGCCGCCTGCACCTGGAGAGCGCGTTGCGCGGCGCGATCGAGCGCGACGAGTTCGTGATCCACTACCAGCCGAAGTTCGACGTGCGCTCCGACGCGCTGGTCGGATTCGAGGCGCTGCTGCGCTGGAACCATCCGGAGCTGGGCCTCCTGCCGCCCGCGGAGTTCGTGCCGATCCTCGAGGAGACCGACCTCATCTGCGCGGTGGGCGAATGGGTGCTGCGCGAAACCTGCCGCCAGCTCACTTCGTGGACGGCGGGCGGATGCGAGCCCGTGCCGGTCGCCGTGAACATCTCCGCGCGCCAGTTCCGCATGCGCAAGCTCGAGCGCGCGGTCGAACGGATCGTCGGCGAGGCCGGGATCGATGCCGCGCTCCTCGAGCTCGAGATCACCGAATCGCTCCTGATGCGCGATCCCGAGGAGGCGATCGAGACGCTCACGAACCTCGAGCGCTTCGGCGTGCGGCTCGCGGTCGACGACTTCGGCACCGGCTATTCGAGCCTCGCGTACCTGCGTCGCTTCCCGATCGCGGCGCTGAAGATCGACCGCACGTTCGTCTCGGAGGCCGCGCGCGGCGCCGAGGACGCGAAGATCGCCATCGCCATCATCAACCTCGGCCACAGCCTCGGGCTCAAGGTCGTGGCCGAAGGCGTGGAGACGCCCGCGCAGCTGCAGTTCCTGCGCGCGCACGGCTGCGACGAGATGCAGGGATTCCTGCCGGGCCCGCCGATGTCCGCCGAGGCCGCGGGGCGACTCCTGCCGCGCTCGCGCTGCGCTAGCGTGTCGCGTATACGAGGATGCGGGCCGGAGCTTCGCCCGTAGCCGGAGCCGCGACATACAACCGGTGCCGCTCGGGGACGAAAAGCCCCGTGCGTGCGCCATGCGCGGTCGACACCGAGGCTTGGACCTCGTATCGCGCCGGCGATCCGGCCGCGATCACGTCGATCCTTCCCTCGCCGCAGATCGCATAGACACGCTCGCGCTCGTCGTCGAAGAAGAGATCGTCGACGTCGCGGCCGATCGTGACGCGGCCCACCTCGCGCCCGGCGCCGATGTCGTAGACCAGCAGCTTCGCGGGCGCGCGCGTGCCGACGAAGAGCCGCCCGTGCCGCTCGTCGAGCGCCATCGGATAGTTCGCCGATGCGCCCGCGAGAGGCCAGCGCGCGATCTCCACGCGTTTGGCGCGATCGACGACCACGACGGCACGCGCCGAGGGGACGTTCACGAAGATGCGCTTGCCGCGGCTTTCGGCCTGGAACGATTCGGGATGGCCCGGCAGCGGAACGCCGCCGAGGGGCTCGCCGCTCGCCGCATCGAGGAAGCGCAGCTTGCCGTTGCCGTAGCCGACCGCCACGGCGTGATCGGCCGCGAGGTAGCGCGCGTTGTCCGCGTCGGGCATGCGTTCGATGCGGCGGATCGTCTCGAGCGAGGCTGCGTCGAGCACATCCACCCGGTCGCCCTCGCCGTTCGCGACGAAGATGCGATGGGTGTCCGCGACGGAGACGATGCCCTGCGGCTCGCGGAATCCCGAAAGCGAGCGATGCTGTCCGCTTTCCAGGTCCAGCACCTCGACGGTGTCGTTGCCCAGCGCCGCGATGAAGATGCGGCGGCCGTCGGTCGCGAAGTGATCGATGCGGCCCTTCACGCCCGGCAGCGGGATCGTGTCCACCAGCGCGAGCGCAGGATCGGTCGCCGCCGCAGCGCCCCAGGCCGCGAGCGCGAGGATCGCGGCGACGAGTCTCATGCCGGCACCGCCGCCGGCGCCGCGTATGCGCGTGGATTCCAGGTGTGCACCTCGTCCTTGCCCTCCTTGCACCACGTGTAGAGCGCGTCGTAGAGCACCATGCCGTGCGCGAGCATCTCGTGGTCGTCGGCGAAGTTGCGCGAGAGGCCGAGCGAGATCGCGGCGAGCCCGGGCGCCTGCGCGGCGAGCTCGAGGCGCGCGGTATCGGCGCCGCGCACGATCGACGCGAGCTCGGCGAGGGCGGGATCGCGCAGGCGATAGTGCTTCACGAACGCATCGAAGCTGCAGCGCTCGCCTTCGTGCGTGAAGTGCACGTCCGCGACGTCGTACGGAATCGCGTCCGCATCGCGCGCGGCCTCGAGCACGCGGGCCGGCGGCACGTAGAGGAATTCGGCGCCCGGATCGACGAAGCGCGCGACGAGCCACGGGCAGGCGATGCGATCGATCCTGGGACGCTCGCGTGTGATCCAGCGCGTGGATGCGCCCGCGGGCTTCGCGTCGGCCGCGCCGCCCGCGGCGATCCACCCTTCGATGCCGCCCTCGAGGTAGCGCGCGGCGATGCCCCGCTCGGCGAGCGCCGTTGCGGCCGCGCGGCTCACCTCGCCGCCATGCACGCAGCAAGCCACGACCGGCTGCGACGCGGGAAGCGTCGCGGCCCAGGACGCCAGATGCTCCGGATCGCGGCGCAGCGCCCCCGAGATGGTTGCGGTCGCCTGGCGCCACGCCTTGTCGCGCCGCACATCGAGGACGATCGGCGGATTGCGCCCGGCGATTTCCGATCGGAGCTCGGTGAGCGTGATGGAAACCGCGAGGCCGTTCGAATCGATCGTTGCCATGTTCGCTTCCTTCCAGCCGCGCGCGCTCAGGCGTGCAGCAACGGGTATGCGACGAGGCCGACGATCGCCGCCGCGGCGACGACCAGCGGCTCCTGGAGCTTGCGGAACCTCCACAGCACGGCGAGCGTCGCGAGCGCGAGGAGCGCCGTGGGGAGATCCACGATCGAGCGCTTGGCGAGCACCACCACCGCGCCCGTGATCGCACCGATCGCCGCGGCGGTCACGCCGTCCACGAAGGCGACGAGCGCGGGGAGCTTGCCGTATTTCTTGAAGTAGGGCGCGGGCACGATGGTGAAGAGGTAGCACGGCAGGAACGTGGCGAACGCGGCTACGCACGCCCCGGGGAAGCCCGCGACGAGATAGCCGATGAATCCCACGGTGATCACGACCGGGCCCGGCGTGATCATCGCCACCGCCACGGCATCCACGAACTGGCGGTCGTCGAGCCAGTGGTTCTCGGTCACCACGCCGCCGTAGAGGAACGGCACGATCGCGAGCCCGGAGCCGAACACGAACGCTCCGGCCTTGGCGAAGTACACCGCGATCTCCACGAGCCGCGGCCAGTCGGCGCCCGGGAGCAGCATCGCCCCGGCGGAGAGTGGCGGCAGCGCGAGCCCGCGTACCGTCCCGCGCAGCCAATGCGGCGGCGCACGCACCAGCCACACGACGAGCCCCGCGGCGAGGAAGAGCCACGCCATCTCCGTTTCCGTGACGATGGTCACCGCCGCGGCCGCGAGCCAGATTCCCCACAGCAGCGCATCGCGCCGCACGCTCTTCGTCGTGAGCTTGTACGCCCCGAGCGCGATGATGCCGATCACCGCCGCGCCCACGCCGTAGAACACCGCCTGCATCCAGGCGAGGCCGCCATAGCGCACGTAGGCCCAGCCGAGCGCGACCACCATGACGAAAGACGGGATCACGAAGGCGATTCCGACGAGCGTCGCGCCGACGATGCGATAGTGCACGTAGCCCAGGTACATCTCGAGCTGCGCGGCGAGCGGCCCCGGCATGAGCTGCGCGAGCGCGAGCCCTTCCTTGTAGTCGGACTCCGAGATCCAGCGCCGCTCCTCGACCAGGTCGCGATGCATCGCGCCGACGAGCGCCACCGGCCCGCCGAAGCCGAGCGAGCCCAGGCGCAGCATGTAGCGCGCGAGCTCGCCGAGCGAATAGGCGGGCAGCGCGGCGGGCCGCGGATCGCCCGGCAGCGTGCTCATGCGGGCGTCTTCGCGAGGCGGAGCGGCGCGCCGATCGCCTTCCAGCCCGAGTGGCCGCTGTTCATGTACTTCGCGTCGAAGCCCTCCTCGCGCAGCCGGATCGCCGTCTTGCAGCCGACGTGGAAGCCATAGGCGCAGTACACCACCACCGGCTCGGACTTCGAGAGCTCGCCCATCCATTGCTGGATCTGCTCCGGATCGCGCCACTGCACGCCGTCGGCGATGTCGTGCGCGCGCAGGAGCGAGGCGCGCGGCCGCACGTCGATCACCTGCACGCGCTTCCCGGCGGCCATCATCTCCTCGACCTGCTCCACTCCGATGCCTTCGATGTCTCCGAATTCGGGCTGCTCGACGCCGCGCGGCTTCGGCGCCTGCGCCGCGTCCTGGTAGCGTTGCTCGAGCGCGGGCCAGTCGATGTTGCGCAGGAAGACGTCGACGTACGCTTTCGCGTCCGCCCCGAAGTCCATGTGGTACGCATGCTCGTACATGTCGAGGGCGAGGATCGGGATTGCGCCCGCCAGCGCCTGCGAATGCTCGCTCGCGTACTGGTTGATGAGCGAGCCGTCGCGCGGCACATAGGTGAGCAGCACCCAGCCGGAGCCGCCGCCCAGCGCATAGCCCATGGCGCGGAATTCCGCGCGCCACCGCTCGTACGAGCCGAAGTGGGTCGCGAGGACGTCGGTCATTCCCCTCGTGGGTTGCCCGTCGCCGCCCAGGCTCGCGAAGTAGAGCTCGTGCAGGAGCGTGGAATTGAGCGCGGCGAGCTGCTCGCGCTTGAGGGCGTTGACGAGGTGGCCCGGGGTCTTCTCGAAATCGAGCGATTCGAGCTGCTCGGTGATGGCGTTCAGGCGCCGCATCGCCCCGCCGTAGTTGTTCTCGTAATGGCTCTCGATGAGGTCGATCGAGAGGTAGGAGAGCGTCCAGGGGCGGACGCCGATCTGCTTCAACGTGTAGCGCATAAGTCCTCCAAAGCCGAACGTGAGCGTCACGTGGCGCCCGGAAGGTCCGGCGCTTTCACCTGGAGGAGGTAAAGTCCGGTGCCCGCTCGCGCGCGACGTTCCACAGGATTGGACGGGGCACCGTCTTGGAGGGAAGAATCCCGGGGGTCCTGTCTACCCCCAGCGGCTACGGTACGCCTGCGCTTTCGGGAAAGTCAACTGGGGTCGATCGCGCCGCCTCGTAGTCGCTTGCCCACAGGCGATTGCGCGATCCAGCGACGAACGCGTGCGCGGATCGCCGAACGCGCGGCGTGGTGCACGGTCCCTACAGTTCCTGCATGGACTCCGCTTTCCGGATCGTGCGCACCGCCGCGCTGCTCGCCGTGATGCTTCCCGCCGCTTCGCTCCTCGGCTGCGCCGCCGAGAAGGAAAGCCTCGGCGACCCGATCGGCACCATCGCCTGGGCGTGCGATTTCGAAGGCACGTATTGCGGCATGGTGGAGCAGTCGAAAACCGAGCCCGAGCCGCGCAGCAGGTTCGTCGACACCGCCCGCAATGGCCGCCAGGCGATCGAGCTCACCACGATGCCGGGCGACGACCAGGTGCACGGCAGCGGATCGTGGGAGCGCGACGACCTGCAGCTCGCACCCTCGCACGAGTACTGCAACGAAGGCGAGGACGAGTGGTGGGCGTTCTCGGTGCTCTTTCCCGACGGCTACAGCGAGGCCGCGCTCGGCGACGTGATGGATTTCCACGCCGACTCGAGCCACGGGCAGCCGAACCTCAACCTCGTCGCGAAGGGCGACCGGTTGGTGCTGCACGGGTTCTACGGAGACGTGGACCATCCCGGGGAATTCCAGCGCGACGTCGGCGAGATCCGCCGCAACCGCTGGTACGACTTCGTGATCCACGTGAAGTGGTCCTCGAAGGACGACGGCCACATGGCGGCGTGGTTGAACGGGCGCAAGGTGCTCGTGCACGACGGGCCCACGCTCTATCCGCACCTCGCCTGCTACCTCAAGCTCGCGAACTATCACGTTCCGACGCGCAAACCGAGCTCGATCGTCTTCGACCGCGTGATCCGCGGCACGAGCGCCGCCGCGGTCGCGCGCGAGAAGCTCGAGGAGTAGTCGGCTTCGTCACTCTCCCTCGGTCGGGCGCCCTCGATCGATGGGCGTCACACCCGCAGACGAATTCCGCGCGACCCCTCACCGACCACGCGGTTCCCCGCCCCAGGCGTGAATTGTTTCGCGTCGATGGCGCAAAAGAATTCATTTGTTGCGGTGCAACATCGGCGGCTAGATTGCGTCGGATCGATACCCGTCGATGGAGATCCAGGAATGAGAAGCCGCCTTGCCAGGCAATCCGACAAATTCGAAAGGCTCGTGCGCCAGGCGCGCATGGAGCGCACGGTGTACCTGAGCGAGGCGATCGCCGGAACGCTGAATGCATGGTGGAAGCGCATCAACGCGCTGATACCGGCGGGAGAAGCGCGGCAAGCAGCGCATTGACTCGAACCGCAGGGCCTCGACCAAGCACGACCACGCACCCCTTCGCGTTCGCATCGGCGCATCCTGCGGCCGCGCCACTTCGAATGGCGCGGCGCGAGCGCGATGGGCTTCCACAAGCTGCACGCGGTGGAATGGGGACGGCGGCGCAGCGGCCGCCTCGTCGTCTGCGCGCACGGCTATAGCGGCAACGCGCGCGATTTCGACTTCCTCGCGCGGCGCCTCGCTCGCGAGGCGCGCGTGGTGTGCCCCGACGTCGCGGGGCGGGGCCGCAGCGCCTGGCTCGCCACGCCGCTCGCCTATCACTTCCCGCAGTTCCTCGCCGACCTGCGCGCGCTCGTTTCGGAGCTCGGGGAGGCGGCGGTCGATTGGGTGGGAACGTCGATGGGCGGCCTCCTCGGCATGCTGCTCGCCGCGGAGCCGCACAGCTTCGTGCGGCGCCTCGTGTTGAACGACGTCGGTGCGTTCATCCCCGCACGCGCGCTCGCCGCGATCGGCCGCAACCTTCACGGGCCGCAGCGCTTCCCGTCGCTCGCGGAGCTCGAGCAGCACGTGCGCCGTACGCATCGCGGATGGGGCCGCATGTCGGAGCGGCAGTTCCGCCATCTCGTGAAGCACGCGGCGCGGCGCTTCCCCGACGGCTACGCGCTGCACTACGACCCGCAGATCGCGAGCCTCGTGCAGCCGCTTGCGCTCGCGCCCGGACTCTCGTTCTGGAACGCGTGGCGGCACGTTCGCTGCCCGGTGCTCATCGTGCGCGGCCAGCGCTCGTCCATCCTGCCGCGCGAAGTGGTGCGCGCGATGGTGCAGGCGAAGCCGCAGACCCGCGTGGTCGAAGTCGCGGGCGCGGGGCATGCGCCATCGCTCATGGAAGATGCGCAGATCGAGGCGGTCGCGCAATTCCTCGAGCGCCGGGAAGCGAAGACGCTGCCTCCGGCCGCCTAGCGAAACGAGCTCAGGTCTCGTCGTCGAGGATGATGTTGACGACCTTCCCCTGGCCCGCCTGCGCCATCGCGATCTCGCCGGCCCTCTGCTTCTGCGCGCGGGTGAGCGCCGCGCCGGTCAGGGTCACCGTGCCCTTGTCCGGCTGCACGGTGATCTTGGAATTCTTGAGCGAGGGATCGGCGTCGAGCGCCTTCACGATCGCCGCGCCGAGCTGGGCGTCGGTACCTTCGGCCTTGGTCGCGGTGGCGACCGGTTCCTGCACGAAGGCCATCTCGGGGGAAGCGGCACGCTTGCGCCCGGAATTGCTCACCGCCTGCGAGGTGACGTCGGCCCGCGTGTCGGCGGAGCCGGCGGTGGTCATCGCGGCGTTTTCGGCCGGCGCGGGCGCGTTGCCCTGCCCGGTCGCTTGCGCGGGCGGCTGCATGCCGGGTTGCGCGGGTTGCGTGGCGGGCGGCTGCAGGGCGGGTTGCGCGGGTTGCGTGGCGGGCGGCTGCATCGCGGGTTGCAAGGGTTGCGTGGCGGGCCGCGCCACGGGATTCGTTTGCGCGAACGCCATCGAAGCGGCGGTCGCGGCGAGGAGCGCCGTGATGCGCAGGAAAGTCGGGGATTTCATGGGAGCCTCCATGTCTGGTTCCCGCTTGGATCGCAGCGACGGCGTTTTCTCCCGGCTGCATGGTCCGAGCGGCGTATGCTGGCCGACCTCATTCCCGCGGGACGAACCGCTGCCGGAGCCGACACCATGAGCGCATCGATCCAATCCAGGCGCGACGCCTTCCGGGCGTTGCATCGCAGCGGCTGCTTCGTGATTCCCAATCCGTGGGATGCCGGCAGCGCGCGCTACCTCGAATCGCTCGGCTTCAAGGCGCTCGCGACGACGAGCTCGGGTTACGCCTGGTCGCAGGGCTGCGCCGACGGCTCGGCCTCGCGAGAGGTCACGCTCTGCTACCTTCGGGAGATGGTCGAGGCGACGAGCCTCCCGGTGAACGCGGATTTCGAGTCCGGCTATGCGAAGGATCCCGAAGGGGTCGCGGAAAGCGTGCGCATGGCGATCGAGACGGGCGTGGCTGCGCTCTCGATCGAGGACTCCACCTACGACGAGCGCAAGCCGCTGCGCGACATCGACGACGCGGTGAAGCGCATGCGCGCCGCGCGTGCCGCGATCGACGAGAGCCGCACCGGCACGATGCTCGTGGGCCGCGCCGAGAACTTCTTCGTCGGCCGTCCCGACCTCGACGACGCGATCCGGCGTCTCAACGCTTATTCGGAAGCCGGTGCCGATTGCCTGTACGCGCCGGGCATCCGCACGCGCGAGCAGATCACCGCGGTCGTCGCCGCCGTGGCGCCCAAGCCTGTGAACCTGCTCATCGGCTCGACCAGCGAATTCACATTGAAGGACGTGGAGGCGATGGGCGTGCGGCGCGTGAGCGTCGGCGGCGCGCTCGCGCGCTGTGCCTGGGCGGGTTTCATGCGCGCGGCCCGGACGATCGCAAGCGACGGGCGCTTCGACGGATTCGCGCAGGCGGCGAGCGGGAAGGAATTGAACGAGCTCTTCGCCCATCGATAGGCGCGGGCGCGATTACAATCGCTCCATTCGTTCACCGAGGTGATTCCATGGCGAAGGGGTATTGGATTTCCTTCTACCGCGCGGTCCACGATGCCGAGAAGCTCGCGGCCTACGCGAAGCTCGCCGGGCCCGCGATCCACGCGGCCGGCGGCAAGTTCCTCGCGCGCAGCACCGCGGCGCACGCGTACGAGAGCGGCCTGCTCATGAGGACCGTGGTGGTCGAATTCCCCAGCGTGGCGCAAGCGGCTGCCTGCCACGACGGCGCTGCGTACCAGGAAGCGCTGCGCGTGCTCGGCGAGGGATCGGTCGACCGCGATTTCCGGATCGTCGAGGGCGTGGAGTAAGCCGAAGCAGGTCGCGGGTAGTCAGGCGAGCGCCTTCATCACCCGTGTGACGAACGCGTCCGAGTGCGCCGGATCGAGCCATCGCACCACGCACACCATCTCGTTCTCGGCATCGATCCACACGTAATTGCCGCCCGCGCCGATCATGAACCAGCTCGATCGCGCAGGGCTGCTGCATGCGCCGCACCCAATCCGCCGGCACGATTCGATGCCCCGCGTGCGAGCCGCCTGCGAGCAGCATCTGCGCGATGCGCGCCTGGTCGCGCGCGCTGATCGAGACGCCCGCGCCCCAGTGCGAGCCGCCCGGCACCGACTGCATGCGGCGCCCGTCGATCTCCACCCATGCGTCGTCGTAACCCTCCCAGCGGAAATTGGCCGAGCCGCCCAGCGGCGTGAGCACCGATTCCATGAAGATTTCCGGCAGCGGGCGACGAAAGAGGTGCAACAGCGCGAGCGAGAGCTGGTTGATGCGCACGTCGTTGTATTCCCAGTACGTGCCGGGCTCGTGGAGCGGGCGTTTGTCGCCCTTCTTTCCGCTCACCGGCTTGGGATCGTGCGCCACCTGGCGGTAGCGATCCACCTGGTCCGGGATCCCGAAGCAAACGCCTTCCCACTCGCTGGTCTGCGTGAGGAGGTGCTCCCAGGTGATCGCGCGGTTGTGCGGCGAATCGAAGCCGATGCCGGGAAGACGCTCGCTCAGCCGCTCGTCGGGTCTCAGCAGGCCGCGCGCGTGCGCGATGCCGGCGAGCAATGCGAGATACGTCTTCGCGACACTGAACGTGAGGTCCGCACGGTGGGGATCGCCCCACGCCGCGACTTCCTCGCCGCGGATGTCGATGACGCCCGCGACGCCGCCGCGCTCATGCACGGGGCCGCGCAGGCGATTGAACGGCGGCGGATCGGCCTGGTGGACGCCCCAGTGCGCGGGATCGGCGGCCGGATCGCGGGGCCAGGGCACTTCGTGCGCCTGGGCATAGGCGATCGCTTCGTTGAAGTTCCTCATTCGACGGGATGATACCGACTCTTGCCGGCAACTCGCCGCGATCGGGGCGGCGGACGGTTCGCGCGCCAATTGCCCTATCATTCCGGTCATGAAAGCCGACAACGCCAAGCCCACCCGAAAGTCCCAGGTCGACGCCGTGTTGATGAAGCTGCCGGGCGTCGTCTCGAAGAAGATCGGCGGGCTCGACGGCTACTTCGTGAACGACCGCATGTTCGCCTGCATCAGCGGCAACGGCGTGGGGCTCAGGCTGCCGGTCGCGATGGCGCGCGAGCTCCAGTTCTCGCGCGAGAACGTGACCACGTTCCAACCCGCCGGGATGCCGGCTACGCGCGAGTGGATCCAGATCGATCGCGCGGATGCCGCCGAATACGAGAAGGACCTGGAGCTTTTCCAGGCGGCGCTCGACTTCGTGAAGGGCGGACGATAACCCCGACTCTCGCCGCGGTCGTGCGCGAGCGGACCGGCGTCTCGTGGTCGCGCGCGCGCAAGCTCTGCTGCGATGGACGCGTCACCGTCGATGGCGTGCGCTGCCTGGATCCGGCGAGGCGTGTCTTGCCGGACGCCGTCATCGCCGTCGATGAGCAGGGACCGAAGCTCGAGAAGGGCCCGCTCGCGAAGAGCGCGATCGTCTACTTCGACCGCGATGTCGTCGTGGTCGACAAGCCGCCGGGGATGCTGGCCGTTGCCGACGAGCCGGGCAACAAGGAGACGCTCGCCGAGTACACGCGCACGTTGCTGCGGCGCATGGGCGGCCGTGGCGGAGACGTCGGCCTGGGCGTCGTCCACCGCCTCGACAAGGACACCAGCGGCCTCATGGTGTTCACGCGCACGGCGGATGCGAAGCGCATCCTGGCCGCGCAATTCCGCACGCACCACATCGATCGCATCTATCACGCCGTCGCCCACGGCGTGGTTCCCGAAACGGACATCGAGACGGATCTCGTC
Organism: Usitatibacter sp.; assembly: GCA_035605915.1. GTDB lineage: Bacteria > Pseudomonadota > Gammaproteobacteria > Burkholderiales > Usitatibacteraceae > Usitatibacter. The sequence continues at coordinate 83,630 of DATNGJ010000058.1, read as the reverse complement.
ATGGATCGCGGCGACGGGTTGCGCGGCTCGCACGGGGTTTATCGCCGCGCTCACGGCGCTCCTGCGACCGATGCCAAGCATTCCGTGACCCACGTGAGGCCGATCGAGCGCCTCGAGGGCGCGACCCTCGTCGAATGCCGCCTCGAAACCGGCCGCCAGCACCAGATCCGGATTCACTTGTCCGAGCTGGGCCATCCGCTGGTCGGCGAGCGCGTTTACATCCGCGATTACTCAGGCCCGAAGATCGGGGCGCCGAGGGCGATGCTGCATGCTCGGACGCTGGGGTTCACACATCCGGGAAGCGGTGAGCAAGTGTCGTTCGAACGGGAGGCGCCGGAGGATTTCCGGGAGATGGTGGAGGGGCTTCGCGGCCAGGGAGCGCATGGTCGCGTGGTGCGGTCCGATAGGAAGTGACGCGGCCTACATGGCCCCGCGCGCGTACAGCCGCTCGATGAATCCGCTGCGGTCGAGCTCGTCGATGAACGATGAGTCAGCGATGTCCGATTCCTTCAACGCGCTCGCGGCGGGATATTTCTTTGCGAGCAGCTCGCGCAGCGTCTGCATGCCCGGAAACGATGGCCGCGGAACCTTTTGAAACACCGGGACGTGGAATGCGTAGAGCTCCTCGGCGGCCTTCCGATCGTCGATGTGGAGGTACTGCTGGAGCAGCGGCACGACGATGTCCGGGCGCGTCTTGAACAGGTGGATGGTCTCCACGAAGCCTTGCATGACGTCCATCACCAGCGCCCGATCGGAGGCGATCAGCCTGCGCGTGGTCGCGAAGATCGACGGTGTCCCGAATTCGCGGATGGGAAACGCGTTCCAGCCATAACGGCTCTCGCCGGCGAAGCGCATGTCGATCGGCAGCGCGCCCGCATCGATTTCTCCAGCGGCGAGAGCGGCATGGATGCGGGCGAACTTGATCAGGGGCAGGTAGATGGCGGTGGCACCCGCCTTCTCGATCGTGATTCGCGCCGCCACGCTGGTCTGGCCGCTCTCGGTGAGAACGCCGACCTTCTTGCCGTCCAGCTGCGCGAGCTGCGTGATCTCCTTGCGCGCCATGACGAACGAATTGGGAAATTCGGACGTGGGGGTGGCGAGGATCACGATGTCGCGACCTTTGAGCACCTCTTCGGCCACCGGCAGCGCGCCAGTGTGCGCGAACTCGCATTCGCCGCGGATGACCGCAGCCGCCGCTTGCGGGCCGCCGACCGCGATGGCCGGCAGGCTCATTTCGATGCCATGTTGCTCGAACACACCGGCCTTCGCTCCGAGCCATGCGGTGCTCTGCCAGGTCGCGAGGAGGCCGGTGGCTATGCGGACGTGGCGCGATGTCGTTTGCGTCGCGGCCGTGCGCAAGGTGCTCGCAGGGGCGGCAGCCAGGCCCGCGATCGATTGCAGGAAAGCGCGTCGGGAAAGGGTCATGTCGTCCTCCTCATTTGTGCCTAGCATGGCGAAAGGCGCTACCCTGTGGCTTGGACGCGGCGGGACTGCGGCACGGACGGGACGGGACTCCGGGCGATTGCCGGCTGGATGGAGATGCTTATGCGGGCACGGCACGATGGACGAGGCGCGATACGGACGACTGCTCCCGACGCCGTGCCGGTGCGGGCGCATGGCAGCGATGTGCAGTCGCTGCACGACCGCGGCATCACATGGGTATCGTTCAAGCCGATACCCGACTTGCCTTGCCGCATCGATTTCACCCTGCGCAAGTTCTCCGAGATCGGCCTCATGTCCGGGACGGTGCAGGGCGTGCGGCACGAGCACGCTCGCCGCGACAGCGGCGACGGCGACGACGATTTCAGCTTCCACCTGAACCCGAGCGGGTTGAGCCTCGTCACGGGGCGGCGGGGGGAGACTACACTGCGCGACGGCGACGCGATGCTGCTCAGCTATTCGGTCGCGCGTACCATCAGCCGGCCGGACCTCGTGGACCATCGGGTGATCCGCCTGCCGCGTTCCGCGCTCCGATCCTTAGTGCCCGACATCGACGATGCCGTCCTGCGCAGGATTCCGCGGGGCACGGGCATGCTTGCGTTGCTGGGAAATTACGTCGATGCGGTGTTTGACGATCCGGCGCTCGCAAGCCCTCCGATGCGAAGGCTCGTGGCGGCGCACCTCTGCGACCTGATCGCGGTCACGCTCGGCGCCACGCGCGATGCAGCGGCAATCGCCGAGGAGCGCGGCATCCGGGCGGCCCGGCTCCGCGCCATCAAGGACGACATCGAAGCGCACCTCGCGACCGGCGATCTTTCGCCGGGCGCGCTCGCGAAGCGCCAGCGGATCTCCGACAGCTACATCCGAAAGCTCTTCGAGGGCGAAGGCACGTCGTTCTCGCAGTACGTCCTTGGCCGTCGCCTCGCCGGTGCGCACCGGATGTTGACGAACCCTGCGCATGCGTGTCGCAGCATCGCATCGATCGCATTCGACGCCTGCTTCGGCGACTTGTCCTACTTCAACCGCACCTTCAGGCGGCGCTACGGCCTCACACCGTCGGAAGTGCGCGAGAACGCTGCTCGCTAGCCGCTTCGTTTCGCCAGGAGCGGTCGCTGCGCGGCGAAACCGCCTCTCAGCCTTTGCCGCTCGCCCACGAGTCGCGAAGCGTTACCGTTCGATTGAACGCGGGTCTTGCTTGTTTCGACTCCCGCCGATCCGCCACGAAGTACCCGTGCCGCTCGAACTGGAACCTCTCCTCGACCTGGCATTCCTTCAGTGAAGGCTCGAGAAACCCCCGCACCACCGTCTTCGCATTCGGATTGATGTCGTCCAGGTAGTTGCCCGTCCGCTTGCCCGGATTCGGCACGTTGAACAGGCGATCGTAGAGCCTCACCTCGGTCTCATAAGCGTGAGCGGCGGAGACCCAGTGGATGTTCCCCTTCACCTTCACGGAATCGGCGCCCGGCGTTCCGGACTTGGTCTCGGGCAGGTACTCGCAGTGCACCTCGTCGAGGCGGCCCGAGGAATCCTTCGAATACCCGGTGCAGCGGACGACGAAGCCGTATTTCAGGCGTACCTGGTTGCCGGGGTACAAACGGAAGTAGCCCTTGGTCGGCGTCTCGAGGAAGTCCTCGCGCTCGATCCAGAGCTCGCCGGTCATGGGCATCGAGCGCTTGCCCCAGTCCGGCTTCTGCGGATGGTTGGGCGCGAAGCATTCCTCGACGTGGTTCTTCGGCCAGTTGTCGATGACCAGCTTGAGCGGATCCAGGACCGCGATGCGCCGCGGCGCGATCTCGTTCAGCACCTCGCGTTGCGCGTCCTCCATCACCGAGTAGTCGATCACGGAATCGGACTTGGAGACGCCCACGCGCTCGGCGAACAGACGCAGCCCCTCGGGCGTATAGCCGCGGCGTCGAACGCCCACGAGCGTCGGCATGCGCGGATCGTCCCAGCCCTCGACCCGCTTGAGGTCGACGAGCTCCTTCAGGAACCGCTTGCTCATCACGGTGTACGAGAGGTTCAACCGCGAGAACTCGATCTGCTGCGGAAGAGGCCGCTGCAGTTTCCCCAGGCTCGCCAGCCGATCGAGCACCCAGTCGTAGAAAGGCCGCTGGGCCTCGAATTCCAGGGTGCAAAGCGAATGCGTGATGTTCTCCAGCGCGTCCTCGATCGGGTGCGCGTAGGTGTACATCGGGTAGATGTGCCACTTGTCGCCGGTGCGGTGATGCGCGGCGTTGCGGACGCGGTAGAGCGTCGGGTCGCGCATGTTGATGTTGGGCGAGGCCATGTCGATCTTCGCGCGCAGCACGTGCGTGCCGTCGGCGTACTTCCCGTCGCGCATCTCGCGGAAGAGGCGCAAATTCTCTTCCACCGAGCGATCGCGATAAGGAGACGCGATCCCGGCCTCGGTCAACGTGCCGCGCGTCGCGCGCATCTCCTCCGCGGTCTGCGAATCGACGTACGCATCGCCGTGCTCGACCAGGGCCACCGCGAACTCGTACATCCACTCGAAGTAATCCGACGCGTGGAAGAGATACTGGTCGTTCGCGCCCCAGTGGAAGCCCAGCCAATGCACGGCATCCAGGATCGCGTCGACGTACTCCTGCTGCTCCTTCTCGGGATTGGTGTCGTCGAAGCGCATGTGGCACGCGCCGCCGTACTCCTGGGCGAGGCCGAAGTTGAGGCAGATCGACTTCGCGTGGCCGATGTGGAGATAGCCGTTCGGCTCCGGCGGGAAGCGCGTGCGGATCTTCGCCGCGTCCATGGGCGCGTCCTTCTGCTTCGCGAGCGGACCGGGCTCGCCCGCCCAGCGCCGCGACGAGTACGTCCCCTCGGCGATGTCGCGCTCGATGTGCTGGCGGATGAAGTTGGTGACGTGCGCGCCTTCGGGCGTCTTGGTGTCGTTCATGGTGGATTCCCGCCTCCGCGGGAATGACGAATTTGGTTACGCGGGAATGACGAATTTGGTTACGCGGGAATGACGTCGAATCCCCTATTTTCCCGTATCCGGGGCGCCCCGTGTAGGAACGGGCCGCTTGCCTTTTCCGGGCACCGCCGCCACCCTCGGGGAATGTCGATTCGCATGCCGAGGCTCGGCGCCTCGCTCCCCATTCTCATTGCGGCGACGCTCATGCTCCTGCCTGCGATGGCGCGCGCCGCCGCCAGCGCCCAGCCCATCACGCCCACCAACATGAGCGTCGCCGGCAACGAATCGGCCGACTTCTCCGTGCAGTTCCTCGACGCGCAGGGGAGGCCCGCGGCGGGCGAGACGGTGCAGTTCGCGAATGACGCCTGCGGCTGGTTTCCGAATGGCGCCGCGCTGTACGGCACGACCACCGACGCGAACGGCATCGCCAGCGCGCGCTTCACCGCGTTGAACCAGGGCATCACGTGCTGGCTCGTCGCGAGCGACGGCGCGCAGGCGCAGTTCAACGTGCTCACGTATGTCGCGGCCGGTGCGTATCTCGACGCGCGATGGCCTACGCGCATCCTTCCCGGCGTGCCGTTCGACGTGACCGCCGCGGCGATGTCGGCGCAGTACCCGTTGTACGAGGCGGACATCACGGCGTCGATCGTCCCGGGCGCGGGCTCCGCGAGCCTCGCGCCCTCGAGCGTGAACTCGGGACAGGACGGCAAGGCGCGGCTCACGGTCACGCCCGATTCGAGCGCCGGCGATTTCGCGCTGCGACTGCAGTTCCGCGACCACGTGCAGGACTTCCCGGTGAAGATCGCGGCCGAGCCGTGGCAGGACCTGTGGTGGGCGGGCTTCGGCGAGAACGGCTGGGGCATGAGCGTGGTGCAGCACGGCGACGTGCTCTTCTCGGTGATCTACGCGTACGACTCGAGCGGAAAGCCGACCTGGTACGTGATGCCGGGCGGATCGTGGAATGCGTCGCACAAGGTGTTCTCCGGTCCGCTGTACCGGCCGCACGGCACGCCGTTCTCTTCGTACGACGCCTCCTCGCTCGTGGTGAATGGCGCGGTCGGCGAGGCGTCGCTCGATTTCAGCGACGCGTCGAACGTCGCGCTCTCGTACACCATCGACGGCGTGAGCGGCCGCAAGGCGATCCAGCGGCAGGATTTCGGCCCTCCCGACGACGCTTCGACGATCCAGGCCGGCGACATGTGGTGGGGCGGCCCCTCGCAGAACGGATGGGGCATCGCCGTGCTGCAGCAGTACCGCTCCCTCTTCGCGGTCTGGTTCACCTACGACGCGGCGGGCGAGCCGACGTGGTACGTCATGCCTTCGGGCTCGTGGAGCGATTCCCGGACCTGGCAGGGCCGGCTCTACAGCACGACGAGCTCGGCATGGCTGGGGCGTGCCTACGACTCGTCGCTCCTCCACTCGACCGACGTCGGACCGTTCCGCCTGCGCTTCTCCGGCGACACCGCGACGTTCGACTACACGGTCGAGGGAAGCGCCGGCACGCTCGCGCTGCAGCGCCAGCCGTTCTAGCCGGCCGCTTCACACGCATTGTCGGTGGCGGCCCTTCGGCGGCAGAATGGAGCGATGTTGCGGGTCCGCTTCGTCTTCGCCGCCGCGCTGCTCCTCCTCGGGTCGGCATTCGCGCACGCGTCGAGCCTCCCCGGCTTCGACGACCTCGAGCGCTCGCTGCGGCTCGATGCCGTGCAGAAAGCGCAGTTCGACGTCGCGGTGGGCGCGACGCAGCGCGCGCTCGTCTCGGTGGGATTGGGCGCGCTGGAGCTCAAGGCGCGCATCGCCGCGGAGCTCGCGAAGCCCGCGCCCGACGTGGACGAGATCGCCCGCGCGCAGGAGCAGATCGTGGAGCAGAGCCGCCCGCTCTTCCGCGAGGCGCACCGCGAATGGGAGCGCTTCTTCGCCATGCTCGATCGCGAGCAGGAGCGGCGCGCGCGGGCGTTGATCGGGAAGAAGCTCGCGCAGCTCGAGCGCCTCGGCGACCAGCTGCGCGGCCTCCTGGGCGAGGCGTTCCGCTAGAATCGGCGGCGCCGGCGAGCCCCGCCGGGCTCGGGAGATCCCCATGCAAGGCCTCAAGACGTCCGCGGACGTCCTCTTCATCCTGCTCGGCGCGGTGATGGTGCTCGCGATGCACGCGGGCTTCGCCTTCCTGGAGCTCGGCACCGTCCGGCGCAAGAACCAGGTGAACGCGCTCATGAAGATCCTGGTCGATTTCTCGGTCTCCACGGTCGCGTATTTCTTCATCGGCTACTCGATCGCCTACGGCGCGAACTTCTTCAGCGGGGCCGAGGCGCTCTCGCAGAAGAGCGGCTACGAGCTCACGCGCTTCTTCTTCCTGCTCACCTTCGCCGCGGCGATTCCGGCGATCGTTTCGGGCGGGATCGCCGAGCGCGCGAAATTCCATCCGCAGATCGCGGCCACCTTCGCGCTCGTGGGCTTCCTCTATCCGTTCTTCGAGGGCATCGCCTGGAACGGGCACTTCGGGGTGCAGGCGTGGCTCGAGCGCTCGTTCGGCGCGCAGTTCCACGATTTCGCGGGATCGATCGTCGTGCACGCGGTCGGCGGCTGGATCGGGCTCGCCGCGGTGCTGCTGCTGGGCGCGCGGCGCGGGCGCTATACCAAGGAAGGACACGTGGTTGCGTTCCCGCCTTCCAACATCCCGTTCCTCGCGCTCGGCGCGTGGATCCTCACCGTCGGCTGGTTCGGCTTCAACGTGATGAGCGCGCAGACGCTCGATCGCATCACGGGGCTCGTCGCGGCCAACTCGCTCATGGCGCTCGCGGGCGGCACGATCGCCGGGCTCGTGGTGGGCCGCAACGATCCGGGCTTCGTGCACAACGGGCCGCTCGCGGGGCTGGTCGCGATCTGCGCGGGCTCCGACGTCATGCATCCGATCGGCGCGCTCGCGACCGGCGCGGTGGCGGGCGCGCTCTTCGTATGGATGTTCTCGATGGTGCAGAACCGATGGAAGGTCGACGACGTGCTCGGCGTCTGGCCGCTGCACGGCCTGTGCGGCACGTGGGGCGGGCTCGCGTGCGGCATCTTCGGCTCGAAGGCGCTCGGCGGCATCGGCGGCGTTTCGTTCGCGAGCCAGCTCGTCGGCACGCTGCTCGGCATCGTCATCGCCTTCGCCGGCGGGCTGGTGGTCTACGGAATCCTGCGCGCGGTGGTCGGGATCCGCCTCGATGCCGAGCAGGAATTCGAGGGCGCCGACCTCTCGATCCACAAGATCACGGCGACGCCGGAGCGCGAAGAGCGCGCGTGAAAAAGGCGTGAAAAAGGGGTCAGATTACTTTTTGCCGGACGGGTTGAAGATCGCGCGCTCTTCCGTGAGCAAAAAGTAATCTGACCCCTTTTTCGTTTCAAGTCTTCTTGCGGACGATCCGAGATTTCTTCTTGCTCGCGTGCGGCGGCGCGACGTACGGGGGTCCGCTGAAGGTCACGTCGCCCGCGACCTTCTCCGCCGCCGGCTCGCCCAGCGCCTTCGCGAGGTCGTCGACCGAACGATAGGGCCCGTTCTGGTTGCGGTACTCGATGATCGTGCGCGCCTGGTACTTGTCCAGGCCGTGCAGCGCTTGCAGCTCGCTCTGCTGCGCGGTGTTCACGTTCACGCTCGCGGCCGCGGGCAGCGCGGCGAAGATGGCGAGCGCGGCGATCGCTCTCATGGGCGTTCCTCCGGTCGGGCTCCTTTCCAAAGACACGCGGGCCGGACGCGTCGTTTCCGGCAGAGCGGCGGATCGACGTAGTCCCTTCGGCGGTGCGGCGTTCGCAACCAGCGCAAACAACAGGTGTTTTCCCAGTCCCGACAAGCACTTGCGGCATGCCGCCTGCTACTGGAATGAGAACCGGTTGCAACCCCAAATAAGAACCATTATCATTGTTTCACGTCCTACCCCGATGATCCCTCGCCACGGAGCACCGCCGATGTACCGCCTCACCGCCGCACTGCTCGCCAGCCTTTCCTTCGCTGCCCTCGCCGCGGCGGAGCCGGAGCCCGCGACGGTGCTCGAGAACCACCAGTTCGCGCCCGATCGCATCGAGGTGCCGGCGGGCAGGAAGGTGAGGCTCACCATCGAGAACCGCGACCCCGCGCCCGAGGAGTTCGACAGCGGCGACCTGCGCATCGAGAAGGTGATTCCCGGCAAGTCGAAGGGCGTCGTGTGGCTGGGGCCGCTCAAGCCGGGCGAATACAAGTTCATCGGCGAGTACAACGAGAAGACGGCGCACGGCGTCGTCGTCGCGAAGTAGGCGCCGCCATGTTCGGCACCGCGCTCATCGTCTTCCGCGAAGTGCTCGAGGCCGCGCTCATCGTCGGCATCGTGTCGGCCGCCACGCGCGGCATCCCGGGTCGGGCGCGCTGGATCGCTTCGGGCATCGGCGCGGGAATCCTCGGCTCGCTCCTCGTCGCGGCCGGTGCCGACATGCTCTCCAACCTCGCGCAGGGCATGGGGCAGGAGCTCTTCAACGCGTCGATCCTCGGGGTGGCGGTCCTGATGCTCGCGTGGCACAACATCTGGATGTCGGTGCACGGCCGCGAGCTCGCCGCGAACGCGAACCGCGTGGGCGCGGACATCCGCAGCGGCGCGAGGGAGCTCTCGGTGCTGCTCGTCGTGGTCGCGATCGCCGTGCTGCGCGAAGGATCGGAGACCGTGCTCTTCCTCTACGGCGTCGCGATCTCGGGCCACGAGTCGAGCGCGCCGATGATCGCGGGCGGGGCGATCGGCCTCGCGGGCGGCGTCGCGGTCGGCTGGCTGCTCTTCAAGGGGCTGCTGCGCATCCCGCTGCGCTGGTTCTTCACCGCGACGTCGTTCCTCGTGCTGCTGCTCGCCGCCGGCATGGCCTCGCAGGCGGCGCGCCTCCTCATCCAGGCGAACGAGCTGCCGAGCCTCGCGGCCCCGCTGTGGGACACGTCGTGGCTGGTGTCGAACTCGTCTCTCGCGGGCAAGGCGCTGCAGGGCATGATCGGCTACGACGCCCAGCCCTCGGGCATGCAGATGACTTTCTTCTTCGTCGTGCTGGTCGGGATCCTCGCCGGCATGACGTGGGCGAGAAGGCGCACCGATTCCGGCGCACCCGCCCGCACCGCACCGAATCCCACCTAGGAGCTTTTCCATGCGCATCGATGCACGGCTCGTCGCAGCCGCGGTCCTCGCCTTGCCCGCGCTCGCCCACGCCGATCCCGACGAGTACGTCCACACGCCGCTCGTGGGCTACGGCGAGCGCGAGATCGACATGAAGTACGGCACGCGCTACTTCGACGACGCGCGGGAGCGCGAGAGCGCGGGCAGCATCGGCCTGGGCTACGGCCTCACGCAGTCGTGGTTCACCGAGGCGTACCTCAAGTACCACAAGGACCCGGGCGACCGCACGCGCTTCGACGAGCTCGAGTGGGAGAACGTCTTCCAGCTCACCGAGGCCAACAAGTATCCCGCCGACCTCGGCTTCTTCGTGGAGACCGAGATCCCGCGCGCACGCGAGGAGGGACGCTTCATCCTCAAGATGGGCCCGCTCGTGCAATGGGATACCGGGCCGCTGCGCTGGAACACCAACGTCTTCTTCGAGCGTGCCGTGCAGCCGAAGAACGACCAGCCGAACGACACCGAGCTCGGCTACGAGGCGCAGGTCACGTACCACCTGCGCAACGGCATGGACGCCGGCGTGCAGGCGTTCGGCGACCTCGGCAAGTGGAACGATTGGCTGCCGCGCGACCAGCAGAGCCATCGCATCGGGCCCGCGCTCTTCGGCAAGGTGAAGCTCGAAGGGCGCCAGGCGATCGTGTGGAACGCGGCGTGGCTCTTCGGCGCCACCAAGGCCGCCGCGGACAACGGCTTGCGGGTGCAGGCGGAATACGAGTTCTAGCAGCCCGAGCCGCCGCTATCGTCCGCTCGCGCGCCGGGCGCGAATGCGATCGAGCACGATGCCCGCCGCTCCGGTCGCGATCACCGCGGCGAAGATCCACATCTCGTACGCCTCGATGTTGTCGAGGAAGGACTCGACCACCGATCCGAACGCGTAGCCCAGGCCCGCGATGAGCGGCGCCCAGAGCAACGCGCCGATGAAATTGCAGAGCATGAACTTCCACGCCGGCACGCGGCCCATGCCGAGGAGCATCGGCCCCACGATGCGCAATCCGTACAGGAAGCGGATCGCGACGATGAGCGGCGCGTGCCAGCGTGCGAGCAGCGCGTCGAGGCGGTGCGCGCGCGCCTCGGCGCCGGGAAAGCGCGCGAGGATGCGCGCGCCGTTGCGTCGGCCGAGGAAGAAGTAGAACTGGTCGCCGAGGAAGCCGCCGAAGAGCGCGATCGCGCTCACCGTGTACAAATCCAGGTAGCCGCGGTAGGCGGCGAGGCCGGCGAGCGCGAGGATGGTCTCGCCCTCGAGGAAGGCGCCGGCGAAGACCGCGAGGTATCCGTACGAGTCGATGAGCGCGCGCAGGTCCACGGAGCGGCGCTCTTCCCGCTCGCGGTCAGGGGAACGAGACGCAGATCCGCGTGCCGCGGCCCGAAGGCGCGTCGTCCACCTCGACCGCCGCGCCGTAGCGCTGCGCGATCTCGCGCACGATCGCGAGCCCGAGGCCGCTTCCTTCCGGCGACTGGCGGTCCAGGCGGCGGAAGCGCTCGAAGATGCGCGTGCGCTCCTCGTTGGGAATGCCGGGGCCGTCGTCCACCACCTCGAGGATCGAGTGGGCGCCCTCGCGGCGCGTTCCCACCAGGACGTACTTCGCGCCGTAGCGCGTCGCGTTGTCGACGAGGTTCGCGGTCATCTCGCCCACCAGCACCGGATCGCCCTCGATCGGCGCGGGCGCGAGGTCGAACTCGAGGTCGACGTGGCGCTGGCTCGCGGCTCGCACCCAGGCGTCCGCGTGGCCCTTCACGATGTCGGAGATGTCGCAGGGCTCGCTCCGCGCGACGGGGTTGGAGATCGGATCGGCCGCCGCGAGCGAAAGCACCTGCTGCGCGAGCCGTGCGAGGCGCGCCGCGCCCTCGCGCGCCTGCGCGACGTGCGCTTCCCGCGTCGCGCTCTCGCGCCAGGCGAGGTCGAGCTGGGTGACGAGCGCCGCGATCGGCGTGCGCAGCTGGTGCGCGGCGTTCGCGATGAAGCGCGCCTGCGTGCTCTGCGCATCCTTCAGGCGCGCGAGCATGAGGTTCAGCTCGCGCACGAGCGGCCTGAGCTCCTCGACGACGTGTCCCTCGTCGACCGGGCGCAGGTCCACGTGCGAGCGCTCCTGCAGCTCCTCGCGCAGGATCTCGAGCGGTCCGAGGCCGCGCCGCACGCCGATCACCACCGCGACGATCGCCGCGAAGGAGAGGAGCGCCGCGGGCGCGATCGCGGAGAGCAGCGCGTCCTCGTAGGCGTGCTGCCGCTTGAATGTCGTCTCCGCGGCGACCACCGAGACGGGCTTCCCGCCGACCGCCGCCTCGAGCGCGACGGCGCGGATCGGCCGGCCCTCGAGCGTGTCGTTCCAGTAGAGCAGGGTCTCGCCGGGCAGGTGCGGCGGCGGCCGCAGGTGCGAGTCGCCCGCGATCGGGTTGCCCATGCCGTCGCGCACCACGTAGTAGATGTGGTCGGTGCTGTCGGCGCGCAGGATCGCGTCCGCGATCTCCGTGAGGTCGAGCTCGAGCTTGTCGCCGTGCTGGTGGATGTACGGAACGAGCGTGCGCGCGATGTCGCCGAGGTCGAGGTCGTAGGCGGCCGTGAGCCGCCGTTCCATGAAGATGTAGGCGCCGGCGGCGGCGGTGGCGCCGACCACCAGCAGGGGAAGCAGCAGCCAGGCGAAGAGCCTAAGCCTGAGGCTTCTCATCACTCCACGGTTCGACGATGTATCCCAGTCCGCGCACGGTGCGGATGCGGATGCCGGACGGCTCGAGCTTCGCGCGCAGCCGCGAGATGTGCACCTCGATCGCGTTGGCGGAGATGTGCTCGTCCCACGAGGCGACCGCGCTCGCGATCTTCTCCTTGCCGACGATCGCGTCGATGTTCGAGAACAGGTACTCGAGGATCGCGTGCTCGCGCTGCGGCAGGTCGATGGGCTTGCCGTGGATCATCGCGCGCTTGCGCGCGAGGTCGATCGTGAGCGGGCCGTGCTCGATCACGCGCGAGCGCATCGCGCGGCCGCGGCGCGCGAGGGCGGAGACGCGCGCGGTGAGCTCCTCGGGTGCGAAGGGCTTGGGCAAGTAGTCGTCGGCGCCCAGCTTGAGGCCGTGCACGCGGTCGCTCACCGCATCGCGCGCGGTGAGCACCAGCACCGCCTGCTCGTCGCCGCGCGAGCGCAGGCGCCTGAGCCACGTGAAGCCGTCCATTCCGGGCAGGCCGATGTCGAGGATGATGAGGTCGACGTCGGAGACCTTGATCGCGGCCTCCGCCTGCTCGGCGCTGGAGACCGAATCCACCACGTATCCCTCGTGGCGAAGGGTCGCGGTAAGGCCGTCCGCGAGCATCGAGTCGTCCTCGACGATCAGTACGCGCATGTGCAGTTTCCGGTGGCGGAAATCGGGAAAAGGGCCCCAAGGAGCATATCACGCACGCGATGGCGACGAAGCGGCGGGACGGACAGCCCTCCGCAAGCTTGCCCGAGCATGATCCAACTCTTCGCAATGCGAGCGCCGATTTCGTGGCGCTTTGTATCGCATGACCGATGCTTTCGCCGTCCTTGCGATCCGGATCCGAGCCCGATGAGGTGGCGGCCGTTGCTCGATGCGGTTTTCGCGGTCGTCTTCGTGGCGTGCCTGCTCGCCGCGCTGGTGCTGATCGCGGGATGCGACGCTCAGCCGCCGCTCGCGGGAGCCGTCGCGGGCGCGCTCTCGTGGGAGCGCATGCGCGCGATCCACGATGCCGGGATGGCGAGGCTCACGGCCGCGCCGTGGCCGTGGTTGGTCGTCGCAATCCCGACCAGCTTCCCGTACGCGTCGAACACCGGCCCGCCGCTGCCGTTCGGCGCGACGGGCATGCTGAGCTCGATCATCGGTCCGCGCGCATCGGGCATGAGCGACTTCACCTTGCCCTCGGTGAGCGCGAGCTCGCCCTGCGCGTTCGCGCCGAGCGCATAGACCGCGTCGCCCGGCTTCACCTCGTGGTCGGCGAGCGCCACGGGCTCGAGCGGCGCCGACACCGAAAGCCGGCACAGGTCCAGCGATTCGTCGTCGACGAGGAGCGAGGCGGATCGCACTTCGGGGCCCGTCGAGACCACCAGCTGCGAGCCGGCCGGAATGCCGTGGCAGGTGGTGAGCATCGCGCCGCTGTCGATCGCGAACGCGAGGCCCAGCGGCACGGCGCGCCCGGACATCTCGAAGCCCTGCACGCGGCCCACGGATTTCTGCGCCTGCGCGAAGATGTCGCGCGCCGCCATGGGTTGCGGCGGTGGAGGCGGCGGGGGCGGTGCCTCGGCGAGCGGAGCGGGCGGCGGAGGTGCGGTCTCGTGTCGCGACGCATGGACGAGGAGGAACGCGATCACGAGGATCACGAGCACGCCCACGGCGATTCCCACCGGCGGGATGCGGCGGCGCGCTGGTTCGCCTTCTTCCTCGTCGAGCACCAGGTCCGGCTCCTGGGCCTGCTCGCGTGCCGCGGCCTTCTCCGATTCGGTGACGAGCGAGGCATCGTAGGCCGCGCGCCGCTTCGGATCGCTGAGCACCTCGTGCGCCTGGCGCAGCAACGCGGCCTCGCCCGGATCCCGCGCGCCGGCGCCCTGCAGCTCCTCCCGGCGCTTCTCGTAGGCGAGCCCGATGTCGATCGGCATGGCGTCGTTCGCCACGCCGAGGATGTCGTAGAGCGTCCTTTTCCGCTGCGGCATGGGCGGATGATCCTGCTTTGCCGGTCGCCGCGCAATAACGCGCTTCACGCGCTCCGCGGTGCGACCCGCGCGCGCCCCCGCGCCTCGTCGACGAACGCGAGGATCGCGAGCGAGGCGACGAAGAACGCGCCCGTGATGAGGATCGCCAGGCGATGGTTGCCGTGCGTGATCCAGGTGACCGCGCCGTAGCTCAAGGGGCCGAGGATCGCGGCGAGCCGGATCGCGACGCCCCACAGGCCGAAGAACTCGGAGCAGCGCTCCACCGGCGAGAGATAGGCGACCAGCGCGCGCCCCGCCGATTGGCTCGATCCCATGCACAGGCCGGCGAGGTTCGCCGCGACCCAGAAGCTCGCGGCGGTACGCGAGGAATAGGCGATCACCGTCATCGCCACCCAGCCCCAGATCGTGAGGCGCAGCGCCGCGGTCTTGCCGATGCGATCCTGCGCGTAGCCGAAGCCGAACGCGCCCACCGCCGCGGTCACGTTCACCACGAGGATCAGCGTGATCGTGTCCTGGGTGCGGAATCCCATCACCTGCTCGGCATAGATCGCCGCGAGCGCGATCACCGTCGCGACTCCCGCCTGATAGAGCGTGCCGCACGCGAAGACCAGCAGCAGATCGCGGTAGCTGCGCGCCGAGCGCGCGGTTTGCAGCAGGCGCGCGAGGGCGGCGCGCGCGCCCGGGATCGCGGCGGGCACCGCGCGCTCGCGCAGGAAGAGGAAGGTCGGCACCGCAGCGAGGCCGTAGATCGCCGCGGTGATGACCATCGTGCCGGGCACCGCGCCGGAGGCCGTCGATCCGCGCGCGGGCGCCGTGAGCACCCATGCGAGGCACAGGCCCAGGGCGAGGATGCCGCCGAAGTAGCCGAGGCTCCATCCCCACCCCGACACCTTGCCGAGCGCCTCGGGACGCGAGAGCTCGGGGAGGAACGCCGCGCACAGGTTCTCGCCCATCGAGTACGCGACGTTCGAGACGACGATGAAGGTGACCGCCCACGATACCGCGCCCGCACCGGCCCCGGCGAGCGCAATCGTGCCCACGATGCACACGACGGTGGAGATCGCGAGGAGCCGCTTCTTCGTCGCGTGCGCGTCGGACCAGGCGCCGAGGATGGGGCCGAGGATCATCACGCCGAGGTACGAGACGGAGAGGGCGGCGGTCCACGCGAACGTCGCCCACACGGCGTTGCGCGCGACGACCGAGACGAAATAGGCGTTGAAGACCGCCGTAAGGACCACCGTGGTGTAGCCGGAGTTCGCGAAGTCGTACATCGCCCACGCCCACACCTCGCGCGGCCGCACGCCCGGATTGAGCGCGGAGGGCGCTGCGCTCATCGCGGCGGCCGGGTGCTTTCCCGTGCGAGGAGCGCCTCGGCCGCCTCCAGCGTGCGGTCGCGATAGAGGCTGAGGTCGCTCAACGTGATCGGCACCGTCACGTCGGGAATCACGCCTTCGCCCTCGACGTGGCGGCCGTTCGCGAGCACGAAGCCCACCTCGCTGTACGCGAGCTCGGCGCCGCCCGGGACCTTCGCATAGCCGAGGAAGCCGAGCAGGCAGCCGCAGCTCGGCTGCCCGACGACCTTCGCGCGGCCGACCGCCTGCATCGTGCCGGCGAAGAGCTCGCTCCCGCTCGCGCTGCCGCCGTCGACCAGGATCGCGACCGGCCCGCGATACGCGTTCGGGTTGCCCTCGATCTCGCGCTTGAGCCGGATGATCTCCACCGTGCCGAAGAGGAGCGAGACGGACTTGCCGTTGCGCGTGGTGGCCGTGCCGATCGCCGTGCGCCTGGTGAAGAAGCGCTCGAGCATCGCGTTCACCATGTGCACCGAGCCGCCCGGGTTGCCGCGCAGGTCGATGATGATGCCGGGCGTGTCGTGCAGCTTGTCGAGCGCCGCGAGCGCGCGGAACGTGAGGCCGACGCTCCACTCCGAGAAGCGCAGGTAGCCGAAGCCGGAGGGCAGCACGCGATGGGTCTCGCGCAGCGGCCGCTGGATGCGTTCGCGCGGCAGCGTCGCGTCGAAGCGTTCGCCGTCGGAGCGGTCGAAGGTGAACGAGACCTTGCTGCCTTCGGCGCCCATGACGAGGCGGCGCATGGCGGCGAAGAAGCGCGCTCGATCGGTGGAAGCCTGGCGCGACTGCGCGAGGAGCGCCGCATAGGCCTGCGCCGCGGGCTTGCCGTCGATCGCGGTGACGCGCATTCCGGGGCGAACGCCCGCCCACCAAGCATCGCCGTTCGGGTTCACCGTGGCCACCGCGAGCTTGCCCTCGACCGGCAGCATGGTGAACCCGAGCGTGATCGCCTCGTGGCGCGTGCGCAGCTGCACGTCGCGCGGCGATTCCACGCGCGTGTGCGAATCGCGCAGCTCTCCCGTCATGCGGTCGAGCACGTCCCAGAACGCCGGGTCGCTCGGCGCGGCGAGCGCGAGCGGGCGGTAGCGCTCGCCCACCGCCTTCCAGTCGACGCCGTTGAACGAAGGATCGTGGTAGCGCCGGTCGATGGTGTCCCATACGAAGTCGAACGCGCGCAGGCGGGTCTCGCGGCCGAGGGGCGCGTCGATGCGGCCGGGAACGTACGCGTCGGGAATCGAGGCCGCTTCCTCGCCCTCGCGCCCGATGATGTTGTACGGGTCGAGCAACGAGCAGCCGGCGCACGCCGCGGCGAGGGCGAGCGCCGCGACGATGCGCGCGATGCGGGGACCGGTCGACGAGGCGTTCATGCTATTGCGCGGGCTTCGCCGCGTCGGCGGGGCAGCTCACCGCGCGCAGCTTCGAGCCGGGAAAGTCGCGCTGCACGATGGCGAGCCGCGCCACCATCTCGGTATCGGGCTCGCGCACCAGCATCGTGAGGCCGCGCAGCTCCTTCGCGAACGGCCCGGCCTGCGCCCCTCTTACGCCCTTCGCCACCAGCGAGGCGAGGAAGCGCTGCGCCGCGTCCGCGCTCGAGAAGACGCCGAGCGAGATCGAGTTGTCCGGGCGGATCGAGAGGTCGCCCACGCCGAGGCGCTTGAGCTGCGCGATGGCCGCTTCCGCGCCGCGTCGATCGGCGGCCGGCGGCACGAACACCCAGTAGCGCGTGACGTCCTCGACGCGCCGCTCGGTGAGCCGGTCGCCCAGGCGCATGGAAGCGAAGGCGTCGTGGGCGCGCGCGTAGTCGGCCGGCGCCAGGCCGGAGAATTCCACGCAGGCCGCGCCCGCCAGTCCCTGCGTCTCGCGCCGCAGCTGCTCGGCGTCGCGCGCGGCGACGACCGGCGGCGTGACGCCGACGATCTTCACCTTGTCGGGATCGAGCTCGCGCGCCGAGATGTTCGGGTGGGCCGACTCGGCGGAGAGCCACAGGTGGGCGCCGAACGCGGCGACGGCAAGCAGCAGCAGGAAGAAGAGGAAGCGCGACACGGTCAGGAATGGCGGGCGATGCGGGCGAGCCCGTCCAGCACCAGATTTTCGTGGATCGCGAACGGCATGGGAAGGAGCGGGGCGAGCTCGCGCGCGGCGCCGCCCGAAAGGACTACGTGCTCGGGCACCATGCCGCTCTCGGTCATGGCGTGGCGCATGCGCACGATCGCGCCCACGCACGCCTGCAGCGCACCGCTCGCGATCGCATCGTCGGTCGTGTCCGGGAACTCGCGGAACGCGCCCGCCGCGTGCGGCAGGCGCGCGGTGCCCGTGGCGAGCGCGGAGCGCATGAGGGCCGGCCCGGGGACGATGAGGCCGCCCTCGAAGCGGCCGTCGGCGGCGAGCGCGTCGATGGTGAGCGCGGTGCCGGCGTTCACCACCAGCTTCGCGCCTTCACCGAGCGCGTGCGCGGCGACGAGCGCCGCCCAGCGATCGGCGCCGAGCTGCGCGGGCTCGCGATATCCGTTCACCACGCCGAGCTGCGCCGCCTGCGCCTCGGCGATCGCGAGCTTCGCGCCGCGCGCCGCGCAGGCGAGGTCCAGGCGGCGCCCCACTTGCGGCCCCGCCACGTTGCACGCGATCGCGCGATCGAAGGGCGCGAGCGCGGCCCAGGCCTCGCCGATGCGCCCCGAATCGGCGGTTGCGAGCGCGCCCGCGTCCACCCACGTGCCGCCCTCGTTCACCGCCCACTTGATGCGCGTGTTTCCCGAGTCGATCGCGAGCAGCCTCCCGGGTCGCGTCATGCCGGGCTCACCGGGCGCGCAGCGAGATTTCCGCCGAGGCGAGCGCGACCGTGCGGCCGTCGCCCATCTCGACCACCAGAGCGCCGTCGGGCGCCACGTCGGCGACGCGCGCCTCGAACGGCGCGTCGCGCGGCGGCACCACGCGCACCGGCCGATCCTGGTAGGCGTGGAGCGCGCGCCACTCCTCGCGCACGCCCGGGAAGCCGCGCCGGTCGAAATCGTCGAGCGCGCGACCGAGATGCGAGAGGAGCGCGGCGAGAAGCGCGCTCCTCGAGGGCGGTGGCGACGCGCACCCGGCCGCGTCCACGACGGGCTGGTCGATGCGGTCGATGGCGCGATCGCCGAGGCGATAGTTCACGCCCACGCCGATCACCGCGAGGGTCGGCCCCTGGATCTCGCCGCTCGTCTCGACCAGGATGCCGGCGAGCTTGCGCAAGTCCACCACCACGTCGTTGGGCCACTTCACCCGTGCGCGCTCGATGCCGCACTCGTGGAGCGCATGGGCGACCGCCACGCCCGCCGCGAGCGAGAGGCCGCCCAGGTGCCCCGCGCCGCGCTCGAAGCGCCACAGGAGCGAAAAGGTGAGGCTCCCGCCCACCGTCGCGATCCACGTGCGGCCGCGCCTTCCGCGGCCCGCGCTCTGCCATTCGGCGGCGAGGCAAGTGCCCGAGGGCGCGCCCACCGCCGCGAGCTCGAGGAGGCGCGTGCTGGTCGAGTCGACCTGGTCCACCACCTGCAGGCGCACGCGCGAGGCTTCCTTCGCGAGGCGCGCCTCGATCGCCGCGGCGTCGAGGAACTCGATCGGCGCCGCGAGCCGATAGCCCTTGCCGCGCACGCTGAAGAGCTCGACGCCGAGCTCGGGCGCCTGCTTGAGCGCTTCGGACAACGTCGCGCGCGATCGGCCCAGCGCGCGCGCCATGTCCTCGCCGGAGTGGAAGCGTCCGTCGGCGAGCGCGCGCAGCGCGCGGAAGGTGAGCTCGCTCAAGCCGCTCCCTCCCGCTTGTTCTCCATGCGGCATTCGTACGCCTCGCGCCGATACGCGATGTCGGCGACGATCGCATCGAGCAGCAGCCGCACGCGCCGCGTGAGGCGGCTCGCCGCGCGGAAGTCGGCCTCCGCGACGAAGTCCGCGCGCCCGGCCTCGAGCAGCTTCACGCAGGTGGCGCGGCCCTTGCCGCCCTTCGGGTCGTAGACCGCGACGGTGTGCCCTCCGCTCTTCTTGGTGAGCGCCATCGAGGGCACGTCGGTCATGCCGTCGCCCACGTAGACGATGTTCTGGAACGGGATCGGCCGCTCGGCCTCGGGCATGTGCTCGTTGATCGACTCGGTCACGTCCTCGATGCCCTTGTTGATGCGGAACAGGAACTGCGTCTTGATCGTGTCGGTGACGAGGAGCTTCGGGAAGGTGGCGATGCCGTGGTGGTTGAAGTGGTATTCGGAGGCGTAGATGCGCTTGAAGTGCTTGCGGATGGAGGCGCCGTCGAGGATCTCCTTCTGTCCGGCGGAGATGAGGTAGTGCTGCAGCTTCGCCTGCCCGCGGCTTCGCTTGCGCACGTATCCGTTCATGCGCGAGAACCACGTCGCGACGCCCGGGAAGTACTCGATCGCGCGCGCCATCGCGGCGAAGTCCTCGCGCTTCACGTCGACGCGCTCGCGCTCGAGCGCCTCGAGGATATGGCGCATGTAGACGAGCATCGGATCGGATTCGGTCTCGCGCGCCTCCCGGTTTACCATCGACCAGAACTGCGCGGGCTCGATGCCGATCTTCGGAAGCACCGTGTACTCCTGCATGGGCTGCGGCGAGAGCGTGCCGTCGAAGTCGTAGACGAGCGCGATCGTGTTCTGGAAGAAACTTTTTCTCACGAGGCCCATTCCAAACGCGGTTATGCCATTCTACAAGGTATGAATTTCTCGTTTCTTCCCTCGCTGCCCTTCACGCTGAGCTACCCGCTGCTGTTCGGCGTGCTGCTCGTCGCGGGCATGCTGGGGGGCGAGATCGCGCGCATGGTGCGCGCGCCGCGCATCATCGGCTACGTGGTGGTGGGATTCTTCCTCGCGCCGTTCACGCAGGCGATGGGCATGGATTCGTTGATCGACGAGGCGCGCATCTTCGTCGATCTCGCGCTCGGGCTCGTGCTCTTCGACCTCGGGCGGCGCATGGACCTCAAGTGGATGAAGCGCGACTGGACCATCGCCGCGTGCGGCTTCGCCGAGAGCCTGCTCGCGTTCTTCGCGGTGCTCGCGGCGCTGCTCGCCTTCCGCTTCGATCCGGTGAAGGCGGGGCTCGCCGCGGCGATCGCGATGACCACCTCGCCCGCGGTCCTCATGCTCATCGTGCACGACTCGGCCTCCGACGGGCAGGTGACCGAGCGCGCGATGAACCTCACGGCGCTGAACGGCCTCCTCTCCTCGATCCTCGTGACGATCCTCCTCGGATCCGAGCACTACGAGGCGCAGTCGCAGGTGGAGATCGCGATCCTGCAGCCGCTCTACCTCTTCCTCGGCTCGCTCGCGCTGGGTGCCGTGATGTCGTGGATCTCGCGCGCGATCGCGCGCCACATCGAGAAGACGCGCGAGGTGCATTTCGCGCTGATCGCGGGAATGGTGGTGTGCGCCGTGGGGCTCGCGACGATGTTGAAGCTCCCGGTGATCCTCGCGCTCCTCTCGTTCGGGCTCTTCGCGCGGAACGACGATCGCAGCTACGACCTGCTCAACGTGAACCTCGCGCCGGTCGGACGCCTCCTCTACATCGTGCTCTTCGTGATCACGGGCGCGAGCCTGCCGCTCTCCTCGCTCGTCGACGGCGGCGCGATCGGGCTCGTCGTCGCGCTCGCACGCGCCGCGGGCAAGTTCACCGGGGTGCTCGCGGTCGCGCCGATGGGCGGCCTTCGCATCCGCCAGGCGATCGGGCTGGGCGCCGCGGTGCTGCCGATGTCGAGCCTCGCGCTCCTCATGCAGCACGACATCGCGCGCCTCTTCCCCGACTTCGGCACCGATCTCTCGGCGATCCTCCTCGAGGCGATCCTGGTGATGGAGATCGCCGGGCCCTTCATGGTGCGCTGGGGCCTCATCTTCGCCGGCGACGTGGTGCGCGACGCGAGCGCCACCACGCGCATGGCCGCGCGCGTCCCGAGCGCGCCGGGAGGCTAGCGTGCCGCTGGAATTCCACGCCTCGGAGGCGCTCACCTTCGGCGTCGAGCTCGAGCTGATGGTGCTCAACACGCGCGACTACAACCTGAGCCGCGGCGCGCCGGATCTCCTCGCGCGCCTCGCGAAGAGGAAGCTGCCGGGCGAGGTGAAGCCCGAGATCACCGAGAGCATGATCGAGGTGAATTCCGCGGTGAACCGGCGCCACGCGAAGCTCATCGAGGAGCTCGCCGTGGTGCGCGATGCGATCACGGCCGAGGCGGAGCGCCTGAACCTCGCCATCGCGGGCGGCGGCTCCCATCCGTTCCACCAGTGGCAGGAGCGGCGCATCTTTCCCTCGGAGCGCTTCCTGCACGTCTCGACGCTCTACGGCTACCTCGCCAAGCAGTTCACCGTCTTCGGCCAGCACATCCATGTGGGCGTCGAGAACGGCGACGACGCGGTGTACCTCACGCACGCGCTCGGGCCCTACATCCCGCACTTCATCGCGCTCTCGGCCTCCTCGCCCTTCTCGCAGGGCGTGGACACCTCGTTCGAGACCTCGCGCCTGCACGCGGTCTCCGCGTTCCCGCTCTCGGGCCAGATGCCGCCGGTCGTGACGTGGCACGAGTTCAACCGCTACTTCGACGAGATGGCGGGCTACGGCATCGTCGCGAGCATGAAGGACTTCTACTGGGACATCCGGCCGAAGCCGGAGTACGGCACGATCGAGATCCGCATCTGCGACACGCCGCTCACCATGGAAGGCGCGGCGCAGCTCGCCGCCTACGCGCAGACCCTCGCCGCGCACCTGCTCGCCAACCGCCGCCGCGGCCCGCTCGAGCCGCAGTACCGCGTGTACGGCTACAACCGCTTCCAGGCCTGCCGCTTCGGCTACGAGGCGCAGCTCATCGATCCGTACACGCGCACGAGCGTGCGCCTGCGCGAGCACCTGCTCGATACGCTCGAGCGCATCGGGCCCGACGGCGAGCGCCTCGGCGCGAAGGAGCCGCTCGAGGGCCTGTGGCGCATGGCGCAGGCCTCGCAGAACGACAGCGGCTGGCTGCGCGATCGCTACGCGGAGCTCAAGTCGATGCCGGACGTGGTGCGGGTGCAGGCGCTGCGCTGGAAGGAAAGCGCGCGCGAGGAAGCGGCGCAGGGCCGCGCATGAGGCGCTCGCTCCTCGCCGCACGCCTGGACTCGCGCGGCGCGCACCGGCGAGGACGCTAGAGCACCTTCCCCGGATTCATGAGCCCGTGCGGGTCGAGCGTGCGCTTGATCGCGCGCATGAGGTCGAGCTCGAGCTCGCTCTTGTAGCGCCGGATCTCGTCGCGCTTGAGCACGCCGAGCCCGTGCTCCGCGCTGATGGAGCCGCCGAGCGCGGTGACGATGTCGTACACCTCGTGGTTCACCTGCGGAGACTCGGCGAAGAAGGCCTCGGCATCCTGGCGCTCGGCCTTGCCGCAGTTGTAGTGGATGTTGCCGTCGCCCACGTGGCCGAAGGCGACGATGCGGATGCCGGGGAAGCGCCGGGTGAGCGCCGCATCGGCACGCTCGATGAATTCCGGCACGCGGCTCACCGGCACCGAGACGTCGTGCTTGATGGAAGGGCCGTCCACCTTCTGCGCCTCCGACACGTCCTCGCGGATCTTCCAGAGCGCCGCGCGCTGCGCCTCGCTCGCCGCGAGCGCGGCGTCGCGCACGCGGCCCTGCTCCGCCGCGCGCTCCAGCGCCTGCTGCAGCGTCGCCTGCAGTACGTCGGCCTCGGCGCTGTCGGAAAGCTCGACCAGCACGTACCAGGGATGGCGCGCCGCGAGCGGATCGCGCGTGCCCGGCATGTGCGCGAGGACGAGGTCGATGCACACGCGCGCGAGCAGCTCGTAGCCGGTGATGCGCTCGCCGCACGATTCGCGCAGCATCCCGAGGAGCGCCACCGCGGCCGCGGGATGCTCCACCGCGACGAACGCAGTCGCGTGCGAGCGCGGCTTGGGGAAGAGCTTCAGCACCGCGGCGGTGATGATGCCGAGCGTTCCCTCCGCGCCCACGAAGAGGTGCTTCAGGTCGTAGCCGGTGTTGTCCTTGCGCAATCCGCGCAGCCCGTTCCACACGCGCCCGTCGGGGAGCACGACTTCGAGCCCCAGCACCAGCTCGCGCGTGTTGCCGTAGCGCAGCACCCCCGTGCCGCCCGCGTTGGTGGAGAGATTGCCGCCGATCTCGCAGCTTCCCTCGGAGCCGAGCGAGAGCGGGAAGAGCCGGCCGTGGCGATCGGCCTCCTGCTGCAGGTTCGCGAGCACGCAGCCCGCTTCCACGGTCATGGTGTTGTTGTCGGGATCGACCGAGCGCACGCGATTCATGCGCGAGAGGTTCACCACGACCTCGCGCCCGGAGGCGTCGGGGACCGAGGCGCCGCACAGGCTCGTGTTGCCGCCCTGCGGAACCATCGGGATGCGCTGCGAGGCGAGCAGCGCGACCACCTGCGCGACCTCCTCCGTGCTCGCGGGCTTCACCGCCGCCGCCGCCTTGCCGCGATATTGCCCGCGCCAGTCGACGAGCATCGGCTCCTGCCCGGACGGATCGACGAGGCCCCGCTCGCCGACGATGGCGCGCAGCCGCTCGACGAGCGCGGGAATGGAGAGGTCGTTCACTTGCGGATGCGTTCCAGGAGGCGGGTGGTGGACGTCGGGTGCAGGAACGCGATGGAGTGCACCGCGCCGCCCCACGCGCGCACCTGCGCCGCGCCCACGATGCGATCCACGCTCCAGTCGCCGCCCTTCACGAGATGATCCGGACGGCAGGCGAGGATCGCCTCGATCGGCGTGTCCTCCTCGAACCAGGTGACCAGCGCCACGCTCTCGAGCGCCGCGACCACCGCCATGCGGTCCTCGAGCGCGTTCACCGGCCGGTCCTCGCCCTTGCCGAGCCGGCGCACGGAAGCATCCGTATTGAGCGCCACCACGAGCGAGCGGCCCAGCGCGCGCGCCTGGGCGAGGTAGGTGACATGGCCGCGATGCAGGATGTCGAACACGCCGTTGGTGAAGACCATCGGGCGCTCGATGCGTTTCGCCCGCGCCGCGAGCTCGCCGGGCGCGCAGACCTTCGATTCGAAGGCGGGCGCTCGCGGCACCGTCAGGAGACGTACTCGAATTCGGTCACCACCCGGCTCACGCCGCTCGTGGTGCGCGCGACTTCGGTGGCCGCATCCGCCTCGGCGTGCGTGACGAGGCCCATGAGGTAGACGACGCCCGCCTCGGTGACGACCTTCACCTGCGTCGCGTTGAAGCGCTTGTCCTTGAGCATGCGCGCCTTCACGTTGGAGGTGATGAGCGTGTCGCTGCCGCGCGAGGCGAGCGAGGAGGCGCCGGCGACCTGCGTCTCGTCGATCACTTCGCGCACGCTCGGAATGGAGCGGATCGCCTCCTGCACGCGCTTGCGCGTGGCCTCGTCCGGCACCTGGCCGGTGAGGAGCACGCGCTCGTTGAAGCTGGTGGCGTTCACGTGCGCGTCGGCGATCTCGTGCAGGCGCCCGATGGCCTTGAGCTCGATGTTCTCGTCCTCGATGTAGACGCCGGTGGTGCGGCGATCCGTGGCCATGAGCGCGGTGCCCGCGGCACCGGCGGCCACGAGCGGCACGCAGCCCTGCAGGAACGGAGCCGCGGCGAGCGCGGCGAGGAGCACGATGGAATGCAAGCGCATCATTTCTTCTCTCCGAAAAGCACGTTGTCGACGACCTCGCACAGGCAGTGGATCACGAGGAGGTGCATCTCCTGGACCCGCATGGTGCGCGGATGGGCGATGTTGAGGTGGAAATCGTTCGGCCGCAGCATGCGCGCCATGGCGCCGCCGTCCCTGCCGGTGAGCGCGATCACCACCAGCCCCTTCGCCTGCGCCGCGCGCAGGGCCTCCACCACGTTCTTCGAGTTGCCGGAGGTCGAGATGGCGAGCAGCACGTCGCCCGCGTTGCCGAGCGCCTCCACCTGCTTCGCGAACACGCGATCCCAGTCGTAGTCGTTGGCGATGGCGGTGAGGGCCGAGCTGTCCACGGTGAGCGCGATCGCGGGCATGCCGGGGCGCTCGCGCTCGAAGCGGCCGACGATCTCCGCGGCGAAATGCTGGCTGTCGGCGGCCGAGCCGCCGTTGCCGCAGGCGAGCGCCTTGCGCCCGGTCTTCAACGCGGCGGCGAGCGCCTCGCCCGCGCGCGCCACTTGCGCCGGCAGCGTCTCGGCCATGTTCCGGCGCAGCTCGATGCCTTCCTCGAAATGCGTCTTCAGGTGCGCGGTGAGATCCATGGGTCGATATTAAGCGGTTTCGAAAGCGCCGCGCAGCCATTCGCCCACGCTGTCGCCTTCCAGCGTCACGACGTCGAAGCGGCACGCCGGCTCGCGCTGCAGGCGCGCGAGGAAGTGGCGCGCGGCCGCTTCGAGGCGCAGGCGCTTGCGCCGATCGACGCTCGCCGCGGCGCTGCCGAAGCGCGCGCTCGAGCGCAGGCGCACCTCGACGAACACGAGCGTCTCGCCCTCGCGCGCGACGAGATCGATCTCGCCCATGCGCGTGCGATAGTTGCGCGCCACGAGCTGCAGGCCTTTGCCCACGAGGAAGCGCGCGGCCGCCTCCTCGGCGGCGCCGCCCGCGGCCTGTGCCGCGGTTCGCCTTCCGCTCGCCTTCACGGCGCCCGCAGCGGAACGACGTGGCCGCCATCCACCTCCGCGGGCATGAGGGTGCGCTCGAACGCATTGCCCGGGCCGAGGGTGATGCGGCCGGTGACGCCGTCGAGCGGCGCCTTGCGCGCCTCGCCACGCAGCAGGTGCAGCGCGACCCGGTACGCATCGATGCCGAAGGCATAGAGGCGCTCCTGGTCCACGGTCATCGGCGTGGAGGGCTGCGGGTAGGCCATGACGGCGGGATGGTCGGGCTCGATGAACCAGGGCATTTCCACGTAACGCAGACCCTGCAGGTCGAGGTTGACGAGCGTCTCCGCGCGCGGGTTCACGCTGAGCGAGGTCGCATAGAGCGGCAGCGTCGCCGGGATGTACGGGCGGATCGCGCGCGCCTGCGCGGGATCGAGCGCGATGAATGCCATGTCCGCATTCGAGCTCTCGAGGCTCGCGCGGAGCTTCATCGCCTCGTCGGGATCGCCCTCGAAGGGCATGCGCTGGATCTCGCCCGCGGCGCGCGTCCACTCGCGCTCGAACGCCTCCTCCACGCGCTTGGCGAGCGGCGTGGAGGAGGCGATCACGATCGCCGAGCGGCGGCCGTCGGCCACGGCCATGAGCGCCACCTGCCGCGCTTCCTGCTCGATGGAAAGCGAGATGGTGTAGAGGTTCACGGGCAGGTCCTGCGGCAGGATCGCCTGCGGCTCGTTCAGCTCGAGCACCGGCTGGCGCGCGCACTCGCTCGCGGCGAGCGCGCTGGCGCCGTCGCGCGTGATGGCGCCGATCACGAGGATCGCGCCGGAGGCTTGCGCCTGCGCGCAGGCGGAGACGAGCGCCGGCCCCTCGTTGTCGACGGCGATGAGGTCGACCGGCGGCGCGTCCTTGCCGGCCACCTGCACCGCCGCGGCGAATCCCTGGCGCAGCGCGTCGGCGAGTCGCCCGAGCGCCGGCGAGGCGGTGGGCAGGATGAGCGCGATGTGGCCCGAGGATCGCGGGTTGGGCGTTCCGGGCGGCGGGCTCGGCCTCGGGCCGGGCGCCGGCGGCAGCTCGTGCAGCGGACGTACGACGGTGCTGCGCGAGAGGCCCGTTGCCGGATCGATGTCCTCGTTCTGCGGCGCAACCTGCGGGTAGATCGCCGGCCCCTGGGGCGCCGGCATGGGCCCCACGATCCGCGCGCGCGTGGTTGTGCTCGTCGGCGCGTCGTCCGAGAATGCCGGCGACACGAAGACGGCAAGGGCGAGAAGGAGGATCGCGTTGAAGCGCGACATCGGGAAGGGCGGTGCGGGCTCCGAGGCATCGCGGGCGCACGGTGCGCACGGGACGGCGTTGGAACCCGGATTATATGTGGTGGCGACGCCGATAGGGAACCTGGGCGATGTCACGCACCGCGCGCTCCACACGCTGGTGCGCGCGGACTGGATCGCCGCCGAGGATACGCGCATCACGCGCGCGCTCCTCTCGCACTTCGCGATCGCCGCGCGCGTGGTCGCGGTCCACGAGCACAACGAGGCGTCGGCGGCCGAGCGCGTCTGCGCTTCGATCGCGCGCGGCGAGGCGGTGGCGCTCGTGTGCGACGCGGGCACTCCGGGCGTGAGCGATCCGGGCCGCATCGTGGTGGAGAAAGTGCGCGCCGCGGGCGGCCGCGTGGAGCCGGTGCCGGGACCGAGCGCGCTCACCGCCGCGATCTCGGCGAGCGGCCTCGCATTCGACGGCATCGTGTTCGCGGGATTCCTGCCTGCGAAGGGCACCGAGCGGCGCGAGCGGATCGCCGCGCTTGCCGCCGGCCCCTGGGCGATCGCGCTCTTCGAATCGCCGCATCGCATCGCGCAGACGCTTTCCGACCTGCACCAGGCGCTCGGCGAGCGCGACGTGGTGATCGCGCGCGAGCTCACCAAGCGCTTCGAGTCGATCGTGCGGCTGCCGCTCGGCGAGGCGCGTGCGTGGATCGAGGCGGACGAGGATCGCGGTCGTGGTGAGCTGGTGCTGCTCCTCGAAGGCCGTCCGGTGGAGCATCGGCCCGCGCTCGACCCGCGTGCGGTGCTGGAGATGCTCCTCGCCGAGCTGCCCGTGAAGCAGGCGGTGGCGCTCGCCGTGGCGCTCACCGGAGCGCGCCGGAACGAGCTCTACGCGCTGGCGCTCGAGCTGAGAAAACAGAAAAAGGGGTCAGATCCCTTTTCCGGTACGAAGGGCAAAAAAGGGATCTGACCCCTTTTTCTTTGCTGCGATAATCGCGGCATGCCCGAAACGATCACCCTCACGCGGCCGGACGACTGGCACGTGCACTTGCGCGACGGGCCGGCGATGGCCTCGGTGGTCGGCGCGACGGCGCGGCAGTTCGCGCGGGCGATCGTCATGCCGAACCTCAAGCCGCCGATCGTGGACGTCGCGATGGCCGAGGCGTATCGCGACCGGATCCGCGCCGCGCTTCCCGCCGGGGCGCGCTTCGAGCCGCTGATGACGCTCTATCTCACCGACGAGACGAGGCCGGCCGAAATAGAGCGGGCGCGCGCCTCCGGCGTGGTGAAGGCGGTGAAATACTACCCGGCCGGCGCGACCACCAACTCCGCTTCCGGCGCGACCGACATCCGCCGGTGCGACGATGTGCTCGCCGCGATGCAGGCGGCGGGATTGCCGCTGCTCGTGCACGGCGAGGTGACCGATCCCGCGGTGGACATCTTCGATCGCGAGGCGACGTTCCTCGAGCGCGTGCTGGCGCCGCTCCTCGCGCGCTTCCCCAGGCTCAAGGTGGTGGTCGAGCACGCCACGACACGCGAGGCGGTGCGCTTCGTCGAGCGCGCAGGTCCGAACGTCGGCGCGACGATCACGGCGCACCACCTGCTGCTCAATCGCAACGCGCTCTTCTCCGGCGGTTTCCGGCCGCATCACTATTGCCTCCCGGTGATCAAGCGCGAGGAGCACCGGCAAGCGCTCGTCCAGGCCGCGACTTCGGGCAACCCCAGGTTCTTCCTCGGCACCGACACCGCTCCGCATCCGCGCGGCGCGAAGGAGTGCGAATGCGGCGCGGCGGGAATCTACACCGCGCACGCGGCGCTCGAGCTCTACGCCGAGGCGTTCGAGGCCGCGGGCGCGCTCGACAAGCTGGAGGGATTCGCGAGCTTCCACGGCGCGGATTTCTACGGCCTCGCGCGGAACACCGGACGCGTGACGCTCGAGAAGACCGATTGGGAGGTTCCGCGCGAATATCGGCTCGGCGACGCGACGGTGGTGCCGCTGCGGGCGGGCGAGAAGATCCGCTGGCGCCTCGCCGGCTGACGCGATGCAGTGGAACGAGGCCGCGCAGCGCCTGCGCTCGCCGATCTTCGCGCCGCTGCACCCCGCGATCGCCCGCCTTCCCGCGGATCGCTGGCCCACCCATGCGGATCTGTGCGCGGCGGCGAGCGGCATCGAGACGGCAAGCGGCAAGCCGTTACGCTTCGTGGCGGCCGGCGCGCTCGATCCGGGCTCGCGGCCGTACGAGCTGCACATCGATGCGACCGGAGAAGTCGAGACGCGGGAGCGCAACTGGCACGACCTCTTCAATGCGCTTTCCTGGATCGCCTACCCGCGCGCGAAGGCCTCGCTCAACCGGCAGCACGCGGCGATCCTGCGCGAAGGCGGCGAGGCCGAAGCGCGCGAGCGCGGGCCGGAGCGCGACGCGCTCACGCTGTTCGACGAGGGCGGCGTGATCGTCGCCTCGAGCTCGCCCGCACTCCTGCGGCTCATCGTCGAGCACGAGTGGAAGGAGCTCTTCTGGAAGCGGCGCGCGGATCTCGACGCGGGCGTGCGCTTCCTCGCCTTCGGCCACGCGCTGTGGGAAAAGCTCCTCGATCCTTACGTCGGCATCACGGCGAAGACGGTTTTCGTCCCGGTGGACGAGCTCTTCTTCATGCTGCCCGTCGAGGCGCAGGCCGAGCGCGCCGACGCGCTCGCCGCCGCACACTTCGCCGATCGCGCACGCTTCCGTTCGGCGCGGTCGATGGCGCCGCTTCCGGTGCTCGGGATCCCGGGGTGGGACGAGCGCGCGCAAAGCGAGTCGTTCTACGAGGACACCGAGTATTTCCGCCCGAGGCGCGCCGGGCCCGAGGCGTAGAATGGCGCGGCGAAGCAGGCCAGACGGTCGCTGCACGATGCGTCGTGCAGAGGAAAGTCGGGACTCCATCGGGCAGCGTAGCGGGTAACGCCCGTCCGCCGTGAGGCGAGGATCAGAGGAACAGTGACGATGCCTTCGCCGCGAGGCGAAGGAGTGAAACGGCCAATCTCTACGCGGAGCAACACCAAGTAGGCAGACGACGACGTGGCCCACCGAGTCTGCGGGTAGGTGGCTCGAGGCGCGCGGCGACGCGCGTCCCAGAGGAATGACCGTCATAGCCCGCGAGGGCCGTAACAGAATCCCGCTTATCGGCCTGCTTCGCTTCTTTCTTTCGCGCCGTGCGCGCCGCGGCAATGTCCTTCCCGCGCGCGGCTCAGCCCCGACGCACTTCGTCACTTCGCCTAGCCGGCGTCGCTCGCCGGCGACGAAGCGGCCTTTTTCGATCGGCTGTGAAGCCCTTCACAGGATTTCGCACCGCGCGCCCGCAACATTCGCATCGTCGCAAGCAGGCGACGCGCACGAACCAACGCAATGGAGCGGAAATTGAAGATCAAGAAGATCGCGATCGTATCGGTGGCGGTATTCGGGCTGGGGCTCGGAGGCTGCGTTCCGGTGGCTCTCACCGCGCTCGGAGTCGGCATGGCCACCGGCGTCTCGCACGAGCTGGGCGGCATGGTCTACAAGACTTTCACGGCGCCCCAGGCGCAAGTGAAGCAGGCATCGTTCGGCGCATTGCACCGGATGCAGATCAAGGTGGTGAAGGCGAGGCACGACGGCTCGACCGAGACGATCACGGCGAAGGCGGCGGATCGCGAGATCGAGATCGAGCTGGAGGCGCTCACGCCGGCGACGACGCGCATGATGGTCACCGCCACGAAGGACGGCGGCGTCCTGCGCGACAGCGCCACCGCCACCGAGATCATCCTGCAGACGGAGAGGTACGTCGGAAACACCTAAACGGAGGCTCTACGATGAAAGGCCACATTCGACTTCTGTCCGCAGCCCTGGTCCTCGCGCTCGCGCCCGTGGCAAGGGCGCAAACCGCCGGCGAGGTCGATACGCAGGTGAGCTCGATGGACACCATGACGGCGAACGCGGGGCAGACGCGAGTCGCCACGCGCATCGCGTCGACGTTCAGCTCGCTCGCCGGCTCGCAGGACAATTCGCTCGCGCTGGTCGAGGCGCTTCGTAACGGCACGCCGGTCACGCTCGCCTCGCCCAGCGATGGAACGACGTCGGGCACGGGCACGACGAGTGGCACCGGCACGAGTGGCACCGGCACGAGTGGCACCGGCACCACGAGCGGCACGGGCACGACGAGTGGCACGGGCACCACGAGCGGCACGGGCACCACGAGCGGCACCGGAACCACGAGCGGCACCGGCACCACGGCCGGAACCGGCACGACCATCACGCCGCCGACCGGCAAGATGGGCTGGGGCGAGGTGTTCATCTCGCTCGCGCTCGCGAAGGCGGAGCTCTCGAACCTCGGCATCGCCAATCCGACGCCCGACGAGCTGCAGGCCGCGCTCACCGGCGGCTCCATCACGCAGGCCGATGGAACGGTCGTGCAGGTGAAGGGCGTGCTCGAGCTGCGCGCGCAGGGCATGGGCTGGGGACAGATCGCGCAGGCCGAGGGCACCAGGCTCGGGCCGGTGCTCAGCTCGCTGCGCTCGGGCCATGCGCGCCTCGCGTCCGTCGCCCACGGAGACAACGACGACGCGATGGACGACCGCCCGCAGCACAAGGCAGACGGCGACGATGCGAAGCGCACGCGCACCGACGACACCGATTCGTCGAAGAAGCTCGCGCACTCCGGGTCGAGCCATGCGCATCACGGAGTCTTGACCGCGAACGGCACGTCGACCTCCACCGGTAGCGGCAAGAGCCACAAGGGCATCGTGACCGCGAACGGCACCGCGTCGGCTTCGACCTGGAGCGGCAAGGGGCACAAGGGCATCGTGAGCGCCACGGGCTCGCCCGCGACGCTCGTCGCGAACGGCCACTCGTCGCACGGCATCACGAGCGCCACCGGAGTCGCCGTCACCTCCGGCTCGCACGGCATCGTCACCGCCGAAGGCTCGCTCGGCACTTCGGGGGGCCATGGGCACTCGTTCGGACGCGGCCTCGTCACCGCGACCGGCGCGAGCGCGGGCGGGCTCGGCGCGGCGGGCCTCGCTTCCGCGGGACACGGCGGCAGCGCCGCGGGGCTGGTGAGCGCGAGCGGCGCGAGCGCCTCGGGCATCACGACCGCGGAGAACGCGTCCGGCGGGGGTAGCGAGCATCACGGCCACGGACACGGCAAGGGCGGCGGCTGATCTCGCAGGGCGGCATCCCCACCAAGGGCCCGGAAACGGGCCCTTCTTCTTTGAGGCGCTAGCACCCCTCAGGCTCGCCACGTGAGCCACTCTTCGCCCATCACTTGAAGTAAATATCGTAAGTATCTGAATTTCAAGTAAAGACGTATTGAGAAACGGCTCGCAAAGCATCGCTAACCCCTTGTAGCGCAAGCAAAATTTGCTTCGTTTTCCGCTTGACGGCCTGTAGCTGCCTCTCTACAGTGTGCGGAAGTGGGAAAACGTGGGGGAGACGGTGTTCCAAGGGGCAAACCAGATCAACCTGGATGCGAAGGGCCGCATGGCGGTGCCGACGCGCGCCCGCGATCCCCTCAGCCAGGGTGGGACGGTGAAGCTAGTGCTTACTGCCCATCCCGACGCGTGCCTGTTGCTGTACCCGGCACCGGCGTGGGAGCCCATCCGCGCGCAGGTGATGTCGTTCCCCAGCCTTGACCGGCAGGCAAGCCTCTGGAAGCGCCTGCTGGTCGGCTTCGCGCAGGAGGTCGAGCCCGATTCGGCCGGCCGCCTGCTGATCCCTCCCGAGCTGCGCGACTTCGCGCACATCACGCGGCAGGTGATGTTCGTCGGGCAGGGATCCCACTTCGAAATCTGGGACCTCGAGGCATGGAAGGCGCAGCTCGAGAGCCTGAGGACCGGGGGCAGTCCGACGCTGCCCCCGGGGATGGAGAACTTCTCTCTGTGATGCGGCCGACGACCCCGGGTCCGAAGCCGCTCCCTCCGGAGAGCGCAGCGCCCGGCGTCGATCCCCTTCCCCCGTGAGCGAGGTTTCCCATGTCCCGGTCCTACTCGAAGAAGCAGTCGCTGCCCTCCACGTCCGTGAAGGCAAGACTTATGTCGATGCCACCTTTGGCCGCGGCGGGCACAGCGCGGCCATCCTCGCCGGTGTCGGTGTTCGCGGAAGACTTCTCGCTCTTGATCAGGACCCCGCGGCGCTTTCGGGTGGTGCGCTCGAAGATCCGCGTCTTGAGCTGATCCACGCACGGTTCTCTCGCATGCGAAAGGTGCTGGCGGAGCGCGGAGTGGAGCGCGTTGCGGGTGTCCTCCTCGACCTCGGCGTGTCCTCGCCGCAGCTCGAGGAGCCCGCGCGTGGATTCAGCTTCGCGCGCGAAGGCCCGCTCGACATGCGCATGGATCCCACGCGCGGGGAATCGGCGGCCGAATGGCTCGCCCGCGCGGACGAAAACCAGATCAGGGAGGTCATCAGGACGTATGGGGAAGAACGGTTTGCTAAACCGATTGCAGCAGCGATTGTTGCGGCACGGGGCCGCGAGCCTCTCCGGACCACGCGGCAACTTGCCGAGATCGTGGGTCGCGCGGTTCGGACGCGCGAGCCGGGCCAGCATCCGGCGACCCGCACCTTTCAGGCTGTTCGGATTCACGTCAATCAGGAGCTTGAAGAGCTCGAAGTAGCGCTGCCCCAGGCGGTGGAGCTCCTCGAGCGCGGCGGGCGGCTCGCGGTGATCAGCTTCCACTCGCTCGAGGACCGCATCGTGAAGCGCTTCCTGCGCGAACGCTCGACCGCCGATCGCCTGCCGCGCGGCGTGCCGGTGCGCGCCTCCGAGCTCCCGCCGCCGGAGCTCGCGGTCGTGGGCCGCGCGGTGAAGCCGGGCGAGGCCGAGGTGCGGCGCAATCCGCGCGCGCGCAGCGCCGTGCTGCGCGTGGCCGAGAAGGTGCGCTGAATGGGCCGCGTGAACGCTCTTCTCCTCGCCGCGCTGATCGCGTGCGCGCTCGGCGTGATCACGTCGCAGCATCGCGCGCGCAAGCTCTTCGCCGACCTCGACGCGGAGCAGGCGAGCGCCCGCAAGCTGGGCGAGGAGTGGACCCAGCTGCAGATCGAGCAGGGCACGTGGGCGACGCACAAGCGCGTGGAGGCGGTCGCTTCGCGCCAGCTCGGCATGCGCTTCGCCGAGCCCGATACCACGGTCATCATCGACTCCGCGGGCGTGCCCGCGGCGGCCGCGCCGAGGCGTCCGTGAAGTACGAGAAGCGCACGCCGGAGCTGCGCCTGAAGCTCGAGGGCTGGCGCTCGCGCTTCGTGCTGGTGCTCGCGCTCGCGGGCTTCGCGCTGCTCGTCGGGCGCGCGTTCTACCTGCAGGGGATGGACACGAGCTTCCTGCAGGCGAAGGGCGAGCAGCGCTACGGCCGCGTGATCGAGCTCGCGGCCTCGCGCGGACCGGTCAAGGATCGCAACGGCCACCCGCTCGCGATCTCCACCCCGGTCGAGTCGATCTGGGTCTCGCCCGACGACGTCGAGGCCGATGCCGCGAAGGTGCGTGCGCTCGCGCGGGTGCTCGACCTCGATCCGTCCGAGCTGCGCCAGAAGATTGCCAGCAAGGATCGCCAGTTCGTCTATCTCAAGCGCCAGATTTCGCCCGAGCGCGCGGCGAGAGTGATGGCGATGCGCATCCCGGGCGTCTTCGAGCAGCGCGAGTACCGGCGCTACTACCCGGCCGGCGCCCTGATGGCCCACGTGGTGGGCTTCACCGGGGTGGACGACAACGGCCAGGAAGGCGTCGAGCTCGCCGAGCAGGAACGGCTCGCCGGCACGCCCGGCAGCCGGCGCGTGATCCGCGACCGCAAGGGCCGCATCGTCGAGGACGTGGAGAGCGTGCGTGCGCCGCGCGACGGCGAGGAGGTGGACCTCGCGGTGGACGAGCGCCTGCAGTACATCGCCCACCGCGAGCTCAAGGCGGCGGTCGCCGCGCACCACGCGAAGGGCGGGTCGCTGGTGATCCTCGATGCACGCACCGGCGAGATCCTCGCGCTCGTCAACATGCCCGACTTCAACCCGAACAACCGCGCCGACCTCACGCCGCGCCAGACGCGCAACCGCTCGGTGACCGATCTCTTCGAGCCGGGCTCGACGATGAAGCCCTTCACCATCGCCGCCGCGCTCGACGACGGCATCGTGAAGCCCGACACCGTGATCGACACGGCGCCCGGCTGGATGAAGATCGGCGGCTGGCCGATCCACGACTCGCATCCGCACGGGCTCCTCACCGTCGCGCAGGTGATCCAGAAGTCGTCGAACATCGGCACCGCGAAGATCATGCTGCGCGAGCCGCGCGAGCGCATGGGCACGCTCTTCCGCGACCTCGGCTTCGGCGTCGCGCCGCGCATCGGATTCCCCGGCGCCGCGAAAGGGCTGCTGCGGCCCTGGACCGAGTGGCGCCCGGTGGAGCAGGCGACGATCGCTTATGGCCAGGGCATCAGCGTGTCGCTGCTGCAGCTCGCGCGCGCCTACACGATCTTCACCAACGAAGGGCGCCTGCTGCCGCTCTCGCTCCTCAAGCGCGACTCCGCGCCGATCGGCAGGCCGCTCGTCAGCGCGCGCACCGCCCGCGAGGTGACGCGCATGCTGGAGAGCGTGGTCGAGCCCGGCGGCACGGCGCCGCTCGCCGCGGTCCCCGGCTATCGCGTCGCGGGCAAGACCGGCACCGCGCTCAAGCCCGAGAACGGGCGCTACGTCGAGGGCAAGTACGTCTCCTCGTTCGTCGGCTTCGGGCCGGTGAGCGAGCCGCGCTTCATCGTCGCGGTGATGATCGACGAGCCCGAGGGGCTGCGCAATTTCGGCGGCGACGTGGCCGCGCCCGTGTTCGCCGCGGTGATGGGATCGGCGCTTCGCATGCTCTCGATCCCGCCGGACGCGCCGCAGACGCTCAACGTGAAGGCGCTCGAGCGCGGCGAGGTCGAGGCGAGCGCACACGGCGCGGGAGGGCCGGGATGAACGCGCGCGCCGATTTCCTGGATGCGCGCACGATCGTCGATCGCCTGCAGGCGCTCGCCGTTCCGCTCGACGACCTCACCGCCGATTCGCGCGCGGTGAAGATGGGCTCGGTCTTCGTCGCCTACCCCGGAACCGTGCGCGACGGACGCGACTTCATCGCCGACGCGGTCGCGCGCGGCGCCGCGGCGGTGCTGTGGGAAAGCGAGGGGTTCGCGTGGGACTCGCGCCGGGCGGTGCCGAACCTCGCGATCCCGAACCTGCGCGCGCGCATCTCCGAAATCGCGGGCTGCGTTTACGCCGACCCATCGGAGGCGCTCTGGATGGCGGGCGTCACGGGCACCAACGGCAAGACCTCGGTGTCGCAATGGATCGCCGCGGCCCTGGATGGACTCGGCCGGCGTTCGGCGGTCGTCGGCACGCTCGGCAACGGCCTCGTGGGCGAGCGCGCTGAGGCGCGCAACACCACGCCCGATGCGATCGTCGTGCAGCGCCTGCTCGCCGATTACCTGCGGCGCGGCGCGCGCGCCGTGGCGATGGAAGTGTCGAGCCATGGGCTCGACCAGGAGCGAGTCGCCGGGATCAAGTACGACGTGGCGGTCTTCACCAACCTCACCCGCGACCATCTGGATTACCACGGCACCATGGAAGCGTACGCGGACGCCAAATTCCGCCTGTTTTCCGCGCGCGGGCTGCGCCATGCCGTGGTGAACGTGGACGATCGGTGGGGCGCGCGATTCGCGGGGCGCC
Source organism: Usitatibacter sp. (assembly GCA_035605915.1). GTDB lineage: Bacteria > Pseudomonadota > Gammaproteobacteria > Burkholderiales > Usitatibacteraceae > Usitatibacter. The sequence continues at coordinate 46,631 of DATNGJ010000058.1, read as the reverse complement.
TGGCGGGAACCGACCTCGACGTGATCACGTTCGGCGCCGCGGCCGCGAACGATCCGCGCCCGCGCCTGCGTGCCTCCGAGGTCTCGCTCTCCGAGGCGGGCGTGCGCTTCCGCCTCGAAAGCGAGTGGGGCACGGGCGACGTGCGAGCCGGTGTGCTCGGCGCCTTCAACGTGTCCAATCTCCTCGCGGTCGCCGGCGCGCTCCTCGCCGCGGGCGTTCCCTTCGACGACGTGCTCGCCGCGCTCGGCCGGCTCGACCCGGTTCCCGGAAGGCTCGAGCGGGTCGGCGGCGGGCGGGCGCCCCTCGTCGTGATCGACTACGCGCACACGCCGGACGCGCTCGAGAAGGCGTTGCAGGCGTTGCGCACCGTGCTGCAATCCGCGGCCGGCGGCCGCCGCCTGCTGTGCGTGTTCGGTTGCGGCGGCGATCGCGACGCGGGCAAGCGTCCGCTCATGGGTGAGGCCGCGGCGCGCCTCGCCGACCACGTCATCGTCACGAGCGACAACCCGCGCGGCGAGGATCCGCGCGCGATCCTCGCGCAGGTGATGGCGGGCATCCCCGCGGGCCGGGCCGAGGCGATCGAGGATCGCCAGGTCGCGATCTTCACCGCCGTGCACCAGGCGCGCGCGGGAGACGTGGTGCTCCTCGCCGGCAAGGGACACGAGACCTACCAGGAGATCGCCGGCGTGCGCCATCCCTTCAACGACCGCGAGGTGGCGACCGCGGCGCTCGCGCAACGGGAGGAGTCCGCGCGATGAACGCGATCGGCACGCCCATGCAGCCGCCCGCGATGATGGACCTCGCGGAGGCGGCCGCGGCGCTCGGCGGGCACGTGGAGGGGCCGAACGCGTCGTTCTCGGGGGTCGCGACCGACAGCCGCTCCATCACCGCAGGCGACCTCTTCGTCGCGCTCAAGGGCGAGCGCTTCGACGGGCATCGCTTCGTCGAGGAAGCGGCACGCCGCGGGGCGCTCGCCGCGCTCACCTCGCGGCGCGTCGAATCGGCGATTCCCATCGCGCAGGTGGTGGTCGAGGACACCCGCATCGGCCTCGGCCGCCTCGCCGCCCACTGGCGCTCGCGTTTCGAGATCCCGCTCGTCGCGCTCACCGGCAGCAACGGCAAGACCACGGTGAAGGAGATGCTCGGGGCGATCCTCGCGGCGCAAGCCGGGTCGCGCGAAGCGGTGCTCGCGACGGCGGGCAACCTGAACAACGACATCGGCATGCCGCTCACGCTGCTCGGCCTCCACGCGGGGCATCGCTTCGCCGTGATCGAGATGGGAATGAACCACGAGGGCGAGATCGACTACCTCACGCGGCTCGCGCAGCCCACGGTCGCGCTGGTGAACAACGCGCAGCGCGCCCACGTGGGAATGCTCGGCAGCCTCGAGGCGATCGCGCGCGCGAAGGGCGAGATCTACGCCGGCCTCGGCGAGCACGGGCAGGCGGTCGTCAACGCCGACGATCCGTTCGCGCCGTACTGGACCGGCCTCAACGCGGGACGGCCGGTCGTCACCTTCGGCTTCGCGGACGACGCGCAGGTGCGCGCGCGGCCCGTGAATGGGGACTGGGCCTTCCATACGCCCACGGGCGGTTTCGTGGTCCACCTGCGGGTCGCCGGCGAGCACAACGTGCGCAACGCGCTCGCCGCTTGCGCGGCGGCGCACGCGCTCGCGATCCCGACCGGCGCGATGCAATCGGCGCTCGCGTCGTTCGCCGGAGTGCCGGGCCGCCTGCAGCGGCGCGCCGGCCCGCACGGCTCGACGGTGATCGACGACACCTACAACGCGAACCCGGAGTCGATGAAGGCCGCGATCCGCGTGCTCGCCGCCGAGCCCGGCCGCCGCGTGCTGGTGATGGGCGACATGGGCGAGCTCGGCCCGCAAAGCCCGGCGATGCACGCCGAGGTGGGCGAGTTCGCGCGGCGCCAGGGGATCGATTCGCTGCTCGCGCTCGGCGAGGAGGGGCGCAACGCCGCCCAAGCCTTCGGCGCGGGCGCGCGGCACTTCCTCCAGATTCCCCCGCTGATCGAAGCGGCGCGCGAGGAAGCCGAGGGCGGCGCGACGCTGCTCGTGAAGGGTTCGCGGTTCATGCAGATGGAGCGAGTGGCCGATGCCCTCGCCCGGGAGGGGAGAGCGGATGCTGTATGAAGCCGCGCTGTGGGTGGCCCAGGATGTGCGCGCGTTCAACGTGCTCAGCTACATCACGCTGCGCGTGGTGCTCGCCGCGCTCACCGCGCTCGCGATCTCGTTCATCGTCGGTCCCGGGATGATCCGCCAGCTCGCCGCCTACAAGATCGGGCAGGCGGTGCGCGACGATGGCCCCGCCACGCACCTCGTGAAGAGCGGCACGCCCACCATGGGCGGGGCGCTGATCCTCGTCTCCGTCGCGATCACCACGCTGCTGTGGGCGGACCTCGCGAACCGTTACGTGTGGCTGTGCCTGCTCACCACGCTCGGCTTCGGCGCGGTGGGCTGGATCGACGACTGGCGCAAGGTCGTGCACCGCAACCCGAAGGGACTCTCGGCGCGCTCGAAGCTCGCGTGGCAATCGCTCATCGCACTGGTCGCCGTGTACCTCCTCGCCTACACCGCGAAGCTGCCGCAGCAAACCGAGGTGATCGTGCCGTTCTTCAAGTCGATCGCGATCCCGCTCGGCACGGTGGGCTTCGTGATCCTCGGCTACTTCGTGGTGGTCGGCACCTCGAACGCGGTGAACCTCACCGACGGGCTCGACGGCCTCGCGATCATGCCCACGGTGATGATCGCCTCGGCGCTGGCGGTCTTCGCCTACGTCTCCGGCAACGCCGTGTTCTCGAAGTACCTCGGCTTCCCCGCGATTCCGGGCGCGGGCGAGCTCGCCGTGTTCTGCGGCGCGATGGCGGGCGCGGGACTCGCGTTCCTCTGGTTCAACGCCTATCCCGCCGAGGTCTTCATGGGCGACGTGGGCGCGCTCGCGCTGGGGGCCGCGCTCGGCATGGTCGCGCTCGTGGTCCGCCAGGAGATCGTGCTCCTCATCATGGGCGGCGTGTTCGTCGTGGAGACTCTCTCCGTGATCATCCAGGTGGCGAGCTTCAAGCTCACCGGCAAGCGCGTCTTCCGCATGGCGCCGCTGCACCACCACTACGAGTTGAAGGGCTGGAAGGAGAACCAGGTCGTGGTGCGCTTCTGGATCATCACGATGATGCTGGTGCTGTTCGGATTGTCGACCCTCAAGCTGCGATAGGCAGGAAAGGAGATGGGCGATGAATGGCAAGGCCGCGAGGTCCTCGTTCTTGGGCTGGGTGAAACGGGATTGTCGTGCGTACGCTGGCTCGCGCGGCATGGCGCACGCCTCTCTGCTGCCGACACGCGAGCGTCGCCTCCGGCCCTGGGAGCGCTCGGTCGCGAGCATCCGCAGCTACGCATCGCCCTTGGACCTTTCGACGAAGCACTCCTGGAGGGCGTGGACTCGGTCGTTGCGAGTCCGGGCCTTGCGCTCCGAGAACCGGTCCTGCGAGCGGCCGTCGCGCGCGGGATCGAGGTGCTGGGCGATGTCGAGGTCTTCGCTCGCGCGCTCGCGCGGGACGCGAAGGGCGTACGTGTGCTCGGCGTGACGGGAACCAACGGGAAGTCCACCGTGACCGCGCTCGCCGCGGCGATGGGGCGCGCCGCCGGGCTCGACGCGCAGGCGGTGGGCAACATCGGCGTGCCGGTGCTCGCCGCGTTGTCGGCGGCCGAGGCGAACGGGTATCCCGACCTCTACGCGGTGGAGCTCTCGAGCTACCAGCTGGAGACCACGTCGTCGCTCGCGCTCGACGCCGCGACGATGCTCAACCTCACGCAGGACCACCTCGACCGCTACGACACGCTCTCCGACTACGCGCGCGCGAAGGAGCGCATCTTCCGCCACTGCGGGCGGCGCGTCGTGAACCGCGACGACCCGTGGAGCGCGGCGATGGGCGACGCGGATGCATTCTCCTTCGGCCTGGGCGAGCCCGTGGACGAGCTGCAGTGGGGGCTCGACGCGGATCGCGCGACGCTGCGGCGCGGGCACCAGGCGCTGCTTTCGGCGAGCGAGATGGCGATGCCCGGACTGCACAACGTCGCGAATGGGCTCGCCGCGCACGCGCTCGCGTCGGCGATCGGGCTCGATGCGGCGCCGCTCGCGCGGGCGCTGCGCGAATTCGCCGGACTGCCGCACCGCGTGCAGCCCGTCGCCGAGGCGCGCGGCGTGCGCTTCTACGACGATTCGAAGGGCACCAACGTGGGCGCGTCGGTCGCGGCGCTCGAGGGATTCGACGTGCCGGTGGTGCTCATCGCGGGCGGCGACGGCAAGGGACAGGACTTCGGTCCGCTCGCCCCGGCGGTGCGCGCGCACGCACGCGGCGTGGTGCTGATCGGCCGCGATGCCGAGGCGATCGCGCTCGCCCTCGCGCCGACCGGCGTCGCGCTCGACCGCGCGGCGAGCATGGAGGATGCGGTCGAGCGCGCGTTCGCGATGGCGCGCGCGGGCGATGCGGTGCTGCTCTCGCCCGCCTGCGCGAGCTTCGACATGTTCCGCAACTACGGCCACCGCGGCGACGTGTTCGCGGCCGCGGCGCGCAGCGTCGCGCGGAGGGGATAGCGCGTGCTCTACAGTCCCGCGCGCCGCCAATCGAGCTTCGACCCGGGCCTGGTCTGGTGCGCGGTCCTGCTCGCGGCGATCGGCCTGGTGATGGTCTATTCCGCGTCGGTCGCGATGGCCTCGTCGGAGAAGTTCACCGGCTATCGCGCGAGCTACTTCCTGGTGCGCCACGCCGTCTACCTCGCGATCGGGCTCGCGTTCGCCGCGGGCTTCTTCCGCGTGCCGCTGTGGCTGTGGCAGAAATCGGCGCCGTGGCTCTTCCTGCTCGGCACCGCGGTGCTGGTCGCGGTGCTCGTGCCCGGCCTCGGACGCGAGGTGAACGGCAGCCGGCGCTGGATCCCGCTCGGGCTGGGCACCTTCCAGCCCTCGGAGGTGATGAAGCTCCTCGTCGTGCTCTACGCCGCCGACTACACCGTGCGCAAGGCCGCGTTCATGGACGACGTGCGCAAGGGCTTCCTGCCGATGTTCGGCGTGATGACCCTCGTCGCGGCGCTCCTGCTGCGCGAGCCCGACTTCGGCGCGCTCGTGGTCGTGACCTCGATCGCGATGGCGGTGCTGTTCCTCGGCGGGCTCGACTGGCGCCTCTTCGCGGGCCTCGCGGCGCTCCTCGCGGCCGCCTTCGCCGCGCTCATCGTCTCCTCGCCCTACCGGCTGCAGCGCATCCTCGGCTTCATGGACCCGTGGTCCGACGAGTTCGGCACGGGCTACCAGCTCTCGCACTCGCTCATCGCGTTCGGCCGCGGCGAGTGGTTCGGCGTGGGGCTCGGCGCGAGCGTGGAGAAGCTCTTCTACCTGCCCGAGGCGCACACCGACTTCCTGCTCGCGGTGATCGCCGAGGAGCTCGGCTTCGCGGGGGTGGTCACCGTGATCGGGCTCTTCGTATTCCTCGTCTACCGGGCGTTCGCGGTGGGACGGCAGGCGGCGAGCCTCGAGCGCTACTTCGCGGCGCTCGTCGCGCAGGGCATCGGCGTATGGCTCGCGGTGCAGGCGTTCATCAACATGGGCGTCAACATGGGGCTCCTTCCGACGAAGGGGCTCACGCTGCCGCTGCTTTCGTTCGGCGGCACCGGCATCGTCGTGAACTGCGTCTCGCTCGCGATCCTGCTGCGCATCGACTGGGAGAACCGATACCTGATGAGGGGCGGAAAAGCATGAGCCGCACCATCCTCGTCATGGCGGCCGGCACCGGCGGGCACATTTTTCCCGGCCTTGCGATCGCTCGCGAGCTGGCTGCGCGCGGGTGGAACGTGCACTGGATGGGCACGCCGCAGGGGATGGAGAACCGTCTCGTCGCGGAAGCGGGCTATCCGATGGTGCGCGTCGCGATGAGCGGCGTGCGCGGCAAGGGATGGCGCGCATGGCTCGTGCTGCCGTTTCGCATGGGGCGCGCACTGTGGCAATCCACCGCCGCGATCTTCCGCATCCGCCCCGACGTCGTGCTCTCGCTCGGCGGCTACGTGTCGCTGCCCGGCGGGCTGATGGCGGCGCTCTGGAGGAAGCCGCTGGTGGTGCACGAGCCGGGCGCGGTGGCGGGCCTCACCAATCGGCTGCTCGCGCCGTTCTCCGACCGCGTGATCGTCGGGATGGAGGGCGCGTTCGAGCGCAAGGTCGCGCAGGGCTGGGCGAACGCGCTGCCCCGGCCGCGGCGCGTCGACTGGCTCGGCACGCCGGTACGAGAAGAGATCACACGGGTGCCGGATCCGGAAACGCGCTACGCCAATCGCGCTGGCGCGCTGCGCTTGCTGGTGGTGGGCGGCAGCCTCGGCGCACAGACGATGAACGACCTGGTGCTCGCCGCGCTCGCCTCGCTCGAGCCGCGCGAGCGGCCTGCGGTCGTGCACCAGGCGGGCGAGAAGCTCTACGAAGCGTTGCGCGCGGGATACGCGAAGGCGGGCGTCGAGGCCGAGGTCGTGCCGTTCATCGCCGACATGGCGTCGCGCTATGCGTGGTGCGACGTGCTCGTGTGCCGCTCGGGGGCGATCACGGTGGCCGAGATCACCGCGGCGGGCGTGGCGGCGATCCTCTTCCCGCTGCCGTGGTTCGTCGCCGACGAGCAGGCGGCGAACGCCGCGTTCCTCGCCGGGCGCGAGGCCGGCATCGCGCTGCGCCAGCTCGAGACCACGCCCGCCTCGCTCGCGCAGCTCGTGCGTGGGCTCACGCGGGCGCGGCTCGCGGCGATGGCGCGCAAGGCGCGCGCGCTCGGCCGGCCCGATGCGACGCGCGCCTGCGCCGACGTGTGCGAGGAGCTCGCCCATGCGGCATAAGGTGAAGCGCATCCACTTCGTCGGCATCGGCGGCTCCGGAATGTCCGGGATCGCCGAGGTGCTCGCCAACCTGGGCTACGCGGTGAGCGGCTCGGACCTCTCCGAGAACGCGGCCGTGCGGCGCCTGCGCGCCCTCGGCATCCGCATCGTCGTGGGCCACGACGCGGGCAACGTCGACGGCGCCGACGCGGTGGTCGTCTCCTCCGCGGTGACGCCGGACAATCCCGAGGTCGCCCGCGCGCGCGAGGCGCACATTCCCGTGGTGCCGCGCGCGATGATGCTGGCGGAGCTGATGCGCTTCAAGCAGGGCATCGCGATCGCGGGCACGCACGGCAAGACCACGACCACCTCCCTCGTCGCGGCGGCGCTCGCCGAGGCGGGGCTCGATCCCACCTGCGTGATCGGCGGGCGGCTCAACTCCATCGGCACCAACGCGCGCGTGGGCAAGGGCGAGTTCCTGGTCGCCGAGGCCGACGAGTCCGACGCGTCGTTCCTCTACCTGCAGCCGGTGGTCTCGGTGGTCACGAACATCGACGCCGACCACATGGAGACCTACGGCCAGGACTTCGAGAAGCTCAAGGCGACCTTCGTCGAATTCCTCGGCCACCTGCCGTTCTACGGTCTTGCGGTGCTCTGCAAGGACGACCCGAACGCGCGCTCCATCATGCCTTCGGTCACGCGCCCGATGCTCACCTACGGCATCGCGAGCGATGCGGACCTGCGCGCGGAGGGCGTGCGCTGGGACGCCGGGCGCATGCGCTTCCGCGCCGTGAGCTACGTGAACCACTTCGGGCCGCTCGAGGTGCTGCTCAACCTTCCCGGCGAGCACAACGTGCTGAACGCGCTCGCGGCGATCGCCGTCGCGCGCGAGGTAGGCGCGCCCGAGGCGTCGATCGCGAAGGCGCTCGCCGAATTCACCGGCGTCGGGCGCCGCTTCCAGCGCTACGGCGACGTGCCGCTCGCGGGTGGCGGCTCGTTCACGCTGGTGGACGACTATGGCCACCATCCGGCCGAAATGGCGGCCACGCTCGCCGCGGCACGCGGCAGCTTTCCCGGCCGGCGCCTCGTGCTCGCGTTCCAGCCGCATCGCTACACGCGTACGCGCGACCTGTTCGAGGATTTCGTGCGCGTGCTCTCGACCGTGGACGAGCTGGTGCTCGCCGACGTGTACGCCGCGGGCGAGGCGCCGATCGTCGCCGCGGACGGACGCTCGCTCGCGCGAGCGGTGCGCGTCGCGGGCAGGGTCGAGCCGGTGTTCGTCGAGTCCACCGCGGAGATGGTCGAAGCGGTGCGCTCGCGCGTTCGCGATGGCGACGTGGTGATCACGATGGGCGCGGGCTCGATCGGCGGGCTCGCCCCGGAGCTCGCCGCGGCGCCGGAACCGGCGCACGCGGCGCGAGGCTGATGGCGATGGACATGAGCGACCGATTCCTCATCGAGCACGGGCTCGGCGGAACGCTGCGGCGCGACGAGCCGATGGCGCGGCACGTGAGCTGGCGCGCGGGCGGCCTCGCGCGCACGTTCTACCAGCCGGCCGGCGTCGAGGACCTGTGCGCGTTCCTGCGCGCGTTCCGGGAGCCGCAGCCGGTGCTCTTCGTGGGACTCGGCAGCAACCTCCTCGTGCGCGACGGCGGCTTCGCGGGCGCGGTGGTGCTCACGCACCACGCGCTCGGCGGCATCGCGCTGCGAGCCAGCTCGCCGCTGCGCGTCTACGCCGGCGCGGGCGTTCCGGCGCCGCACCTCGCGCGCTTCGTCGCGAAGCACCGCGGCGGCGACGCGGAATGGATGGCCGGCGTCCCCGGCACCGTGGGCGGCGCGCTCGCGATGAACGCGGGCTGCTACGGCGGCGAGACCTGGAACCACGTCGTGAGCGTGGAGACGGTCGATCGGGCGGGCGAGCGCCATCGCCGCGGCCGGGACGATTACGAGATCGGCTATCGCCATGTCGCGCTGCGCGGCGGCGAGGAGTGGTTCGTCGGCGGCGAGTTCGCGTTCGGGGACGGCGACGCGGCGCAGTCCATGGCGCGCATGCGCGAGCTCCTCGCGCGCCGCGTCGCCTCGCAGCCGCTCTCCGAGCCGAACGCGGGAAGCGTCTTCCGCAACCCGCCCGGCGACCACGCGGCCCGCCTCGTCGAATCGTGCGGCCTGAAGGGCTTCGCGATCGGCGCCGCCCAGGTGTCGCCGAAGCATGCCAACTTCATCGTCAATCGCGGCGGCGCCCGCGCGGCCGACATCGAAGCGGTGATCGACCACGTGGAGCGCACCGTGCGCGAGCAGACGGGCATCGCGCTGGTTCGCGAGGTGCGCATCGTGGGGGACTCGCGATGAGCCCCGGAAAGGTCGCGGTGTTGATGGGAGGCTCCTCGGCCGAGCGCGAGGTCTCGCTCATTTCGGGCAAGGCGGTGCTCGAGGCGCTGCGCAGCCGCGGTGTGGATGCGCATGCCTTCGATCCGGCCGAACGCTCGCTCTTCGAGCTGAAGACCGAAGGCTACGAGCGCGTCTTCATCGCGCTGCACGGGCGCTTCGGCGAGGACGGCACCGTGCAGGGCGCGCTCGAGGCGATGGGCATTCCCTACACCGGGAGCGGCGTGATGGCCTCCGCCCTCTCGATGGACAAGTGGCGCACCAAGCTCGTATGGCACGCGGCCGGCATTCCGACGCCGCGCTTCGCGATGATCGATCGCACCTCGACGTGGAGCAGGATCTCCGACCTGCTCGGGCTGCCGGTGATCGTGAAGCCCTCGCGCGAGGGCTCCACGATCGGGCTCACCAAGGTGCGCCGCGTCGAGGAGTTTCCCGCCGCCTACGAGCTCGCCGCGCGCTACGACGAGCTGGTGCTCGCCGAGGAGTTCGTGCCCGGCAAGGAGCTCACCGCGTCGATCCTCGGCGGGGTGGCGCTGCCGCTCGTGCGCATCGAGGCGCCGCAGGGCAACTACGACTACCAGAACAAGTACTTCACCGACGAGACGAAGTACTTCTGCCCGTCGGGCGTGGACGCACGCCTCGAGGACGAGATCCGCGCCGCCGCGCTGCGCTCGTTCCGCGTGCTGGGTTGCCGCGGCTGGGGACGCGCCGACGTGATGGTGCGCTCCGACGACAGCTACTCCTTCCTCGAGATGAACACGGCGCCCGGCATGACCGGCCACAGCCTCGTGCCGATCGCGGCGCGCGCGGTGGGGATCGACTACCCGGAGCTTTGCGTGCGCGTCCTCGAGGAAGCCCGGCTCGATTCGAAGGAGCGCGCATGACCCCGGCACCGCGCGTGCGCAGCCGCGTCCTTCCGGCGATGGCGGCCGCCGCGGTGATCGGCGCGCTCGCGGCCGGCGGCGGGTACGGCTACCGCGTGCTCGCGGCGCGTCCGATCGCCCACGTCGAGCTTGCCGGCGACGTGGCGCGCATCCCGCCGCGCGACCTCGACGCGTTCGCGCGAAGTCTGCGGGGAGTGGCCGCGGGAAGCGTGTCGCTCGCGGCCGTGCGAGAGGCGGCGCGGCGCATGCCGTGGGTGCGCGATGCGTCGGTGCGCCGGCGCTTCCCCGACGGGCTCGAGGTCACCTTCGTCGCGTACCAGGCGCTCGCGCGCTGGGGCGCGAGCGCGCTGGTGAGCGCGCAGGGCGAGGTGTTCACCGCGCCGTACGAGGGCAAGCTGCCGCGCTTCCAGGGACCGGACGGCTCGGCGCCCACGATGGCGCTCGAGTATTCGGCGATCGCGCCGATGCTCGCACCGCTCGCAAGCCCCATCGCGGAGCTGCGCCTGTCGGCGCGCGGCGCGTGGCAGGTGCTGCTCGATTCGGGCCTCGTCCTCGAGCTGGGCCGTGGCGACGTCGCGCCGCGCATCCAGCGCTTCGTGGCGGCGTGGCCGGGCCTCGCCGCGCGCGGCGTGCAGACCCGGCATGCGGACCTGCGCTACGCGAACGGCTTCGCGCTGCGCGTCGCCTCCAATTCCCCAGCGGCGGGCGAGGGCCCGTCGAAACCGCGCAAACCCCAACCGAAGAAGAAATGATCCCCACGCGACCGCGCGACAGCCGCAACCTCCTCGTGGCCCTGGACATCGGGACCTCCAAGATCGTGACGCTCGTCGCCGAGATCACGCCGGAGGACACGCTCACCCTCGTCGGCATGGGCAGCCACCCTTCGCGCGGGCTGAAGAAAGGCGTGGTCGTGAACATCGACTCGACGGTGAACGCGATCCAGCGCTCCCTCGAGGAAGCGGAGCTCATGGCCGATGCGAAGATCAAGGACGTGATCACCGGCATCGCGGGCAGCCACATCAAGAGCTTCAACTCGCACGGCATGGTCGCGATCAAGGACAAGGAGGTGTCGCAGTACGACATCGACCGCGTGATCGAGACCGCGCGCGCGGTGAACATCCCGATGGAGCAGCAGGTGCTGCACATCCTCGAGCAGGAATTCATCATCGACGGGCAGGGGGGCGTGCGCCAGCCGATGGGCATGAGCGGCATGCGCCTCGAGGTGAAGGTGCACATCGTGACCGGCGCCGTGTCCGCGGCGCAGAACATCATGAAGTGCGTGCGCCGCTGCGGCCTCGAGGTGCGCGACCTCATGCTGCAGCCGCTCGCCTCCGCCGACGCGGTGCTGCTCGAGGACGAGCGCGACCTCGGCGTGTGCCTGGTCGACATCGGCGGCGGCACGACCGACATGGCGGTGTTCACCGACGGCGCGATCAAGCACACCTCGGTGATCCCGATCGCCGGCGACCAGATCACCAACGACATCGCGATGGCGCTGCGCACGCCGACCAAGGACGCCGAGGAGCTCAAGATCGCGCAGGGCGTGGCGTTGCGCCAGCTCGCGAGCGCGACCGACATGATCGAGGTGCCGGGCGTGGGCGAGCGCGGCCCGCGCGAGCTCTCGCGCCAGACGCTCGCCGAGGTGATCGAGCCGCGCGTGGAGGAGCTCTATTCGCTCATCCAGCGCGAGCTTCGCTCCTCCGGCCTCGAGGAGCTGCTCTCCTCGGGAATCGTGATCACCGGCGGCTCGGCCCTCATGAAGGGCATGGTGGAGCTCGGCGAGGAAGTCTTCCACATGCCGGTGCGCGTCGGCGTGCCGAACTACCACGGCGCGCTCGCCGAAGTGGTGCGCAATCCACGCTATTCGACGGGAATCGGGCTCCTCATGGCCGGGCTCGACCAGGTGAAGCGCGATCGCCACGCGCGCATCCAGGGCGCCGGCTTCAAGGAGGTCTTCGAGAGGATGAAGAGCTGGTTCAAGGGAAACTTCTAGGCGCCCCGCGCCTGGCGGTGTGTGCAACTGCGACGGCAACAACAACAGGAGACGGAGATGATCGAGCTGCTGGAAAGCCAGTCACCGGAAGCGGTGATCAAGGTGGTGGGAGTGGGGGGCTGCGGCGGAAACGCCGTGGACCACATGATCAACAACGGAGTGCAGGGCGTCGAGTTCATCTCGATGAACACCGACGCCCAGGCGCTCAAGAGGAATCTCGCCAAGACGACGCTGCAGCTGGGCACCGGCGTCACCAAGGGACTCGGCGCGGGCGCGAAGCCGGAAATCGGGCGCATGGCCGCCGAGGAGGACCGCGAGCGCATCACCGAGATCATCTCGGGCGCCGACATGCTGTTCATCACGGCGGGCATGGGCGGGGGAACGGGCACGGGCGCCGCGCCGGTGGTCGCGGAGATCGCGCGCGAGATGGGCATCCTCACTGTGGCGGTGGTCACCAAGCCCTTCGAGTTCGAGGGCAGCAAGCGCCGCCAGGTGGCGACGGTGGGCATCGACCAGCTCAAGCAGCACGTCGATTCGCTCATCATCATCCCGAACGAGCGCTTGATGCAGGTGCTGGGCGAGGACGTCACCTACGAGGACGCGTTCCGCGCCTCCAACGACGTGCTGAACGGCGCCGTCGCCGGGATCTCCGAGGTGATCAACTGCCCCGGCATGGTGAACGTCGACTTCGCCGACGTGCGCACCGTGATGAGCGAGAACGGCGTCGCGATGATGGGCTCGGCGACCGCGTCGGGGCCGGAGCGCGCGCAGATGGCGGCCGAGCAGGCGGTGCATTCGCCGCTCCTCGAGGACATCCACCTGTCCGGCGCGCGCGGCGTGCTCGTGAACATCACCGCCAGCCGTGCGATGAAGCTCAAGGAAGTGCACGAGGTCATGAACACGATCCGCTCGTTCACCGCGGAGGACGCGACGGTGATCTACGGCAGCGTCACCGACGAGGCGATCGGCGAGGCGCTGCGCGTGACGATCGTGGCGACGGGTCTCGGCGGCGCGGCCGCGCAGCGCCAGCCGGTGATGCAGGTGGTGCCGCGCACCGGCACCGACGACGCGCAACCGGCGGTGAACTACGAGGAGCTCGACCAGCCGACCGCGATCCGGCGCCGGCGCGACGTGACCATCGAGGCGATGCGCCACTCGGGCGTCGACATGCTCGACATCCCCGCGTTCCTGCGCAAGCAAGCGGACTGAGCCGTCATTCCCGGGGCGCCGGGAATCCATCGGATCCCCATCGCCATGGGGATGACGGCATCGCGGTGCCGGCGCGTCTCCCGCCGGCAACGCGGTTGCACCTTGGGCGGGCCCCGCGGGGCCCGCTTTTCCTGTCCGGGCCGCGCCAAAGATTTCCCGCCGAGCGTTAAGGGCATGATAAGATTGCGGAAATGATCCGCCAGAGAACCCTCAAGACCACCGTTCGCGCGACCGGCGTGGGCCTGCACACGGGCCTCAAGGTGGCGATGACGCTGCGCCCAGCGCCGATCGATACCGGCATCGTGTTCTGCCGCACCGATCTTGCCGGGAATCCCGCGGTGCCCGCGCATGCGCTCAACGTGAGCAACACCGTGATGGCGACCGTGATCGAGAAGGACGGCGCGCGGGTCTCGACCGTGGAGCACCTGATGGCGGCCTTCGCGGGGCTCGGCATCGACAACGCGTACGTCGACGTCTCGGGCGAGGAAGTGCCCATCATGGACGGCAGCGCGGGGACCTTCGTGTTCCTGCTGCAATCGGCCGGCATCGAGGAGCAGGCGGCCGCCAAGCGCTACGTGCGCATCCTCGAGGCGGTGGAAGTCGAGCAGGGCGACAAGAAAGTGCGCCTCGAGCCGTACAACGGATTCAAGGTGAGCTTCGCGATCGAGTTCAGCCACCCGGTGTTCGACCCGGCGCGCTCGCAGGTGGACATCGATTTCGCCGAGGTCTCGTTCGTGCGCGAGGTATCGCGCGCGCGCACCTTCGGCTTCACGCAGGAAGTGGAGATGATGCGCGCCCGGGGGCTCGCCCGCGGCGGCTCGCTCGACAACGCGATCGTGGTGGACGATTTCCGCGTGCTGAACGCGGAGGGCCTGCGCATGGAGGACGAGTTCGTGATGCACAAGGCGCTCGACGCCGTGGGCGACCTCTACCTCCTCGGCCATCCGCTCATCGGCGCGTTCGCGGGCCGCAAGTCCGGCCACGCGCTCAACAACCAGCTCCTGCGCAAGCTCCTCGCCACGAGGAGCGCGTGGGAAGAGGTCACGTTCGACCGCCTCGAGTCGCTTCCCCGCGCCTTCGCGAACCTGGTGCTGCAGCCGCAGTAGCGAAGCGAATTGCGCCGCCTGGGTGTTGAGCGGCCGCCGCATTGCCGCAAGAGTTGGATCGCGGGTTCGGTCCGCTCCAAACACCGTTCCCGCTAACGTTTCCCGGTGATGCGCTCCAGGGCACTTCGGAGCGGCGATTCGGAAAGGTCCCGCGCCACCGCCTCCAGCTTTTCACGGGGCAGGGGCTCGCGGGCCTTGATCGGGCGCCGGGATGTGACCTGCTTCACTTGTACTTCGACCCGGATTCCGTTAAATTCCTGATCCGTCGAGTGTTTCGAGGATTTTCGCGCGGCTTCGCGCAATCCCTCGAGCACCCGCGGCGCGAGCTGGCGGAGGATCGCCGCGACAGGTCCGCTGGCCGCGCAAATCACAATAGTCGTTCCGTCAATGGCGCACACCCGGCTCGCTTCGGCGAGCGTCTCGGGGACAAGAGTCCGGTAGCGCCGCTGCAGGCGCTTGATGTACGCGAGTCGGGCCGCGATGTCGTGCAGCTCGGCGCTCGCAAGGTGCTTGGAGATGGGTTCGGAAGCCATGATGGGGAACGGAGGCGTGACTTGAACATTATTCTCGTTTCGGACAGCCTCGCGAAGAGCCGGTCCGTGACGCTCTCGCAGGCGCAGGTGCTGCTCATCGCGTTCGGCATCCTGCTCGCGGGATTCATGCTCGCCACCGGCACCTACTTCGTGACGATGCGCCTCGCGGCCGATACGAGCAATCCGTATTTCCGTTCGCTGGTCGCCTCCCTGCACCGCGACGACGTGGCGCGAAGCGAGGCGCTCACCAAGCAGAACCTCGACGCGCTCGCGGCCAAGGTAGGCGAGCTGCAGGCGCGCATCCTGCGGCTCGACGCCTTCGGCGAGCGTCTCGCGAAGGCGGCGGGCATCAAGCGCGACGAGTTCCACTTCGACGAGAAGCCGGGCCAGGGCGGCCCCGAGGTGCTCCTCGGCCACGACCTCACCGTGCCCGAGTTCCGGAAGATGCTCGACGACATGTCGCACGTGGTCGACGACCGCAGCGAGAAGCTGGGCGTGCTCGATTCCTTCTTCATGGACGACCGCCTGGCGCGCAAGACCGTCCCCACCACCATGCCGGTCTCGGGCGGCTACTACTCGTCCAACTTCGGCTACCGCATCGACCCGATCAACGGCCATTCGGAGTTCCACACCGGCGTCGACATCGTCGCCTCCATCGGCACCAAGGTGATGGCCGCGGCGGGCGGCGTCGTCTCGTATTCGGGCACGATGCCCGAATACGGCAACGTGATCGACGTGGACCACGACAACGGCCTCACCTCGCGCTACGCGCACCTCTCGAAGCGCATCGCGAAGGTGGGAGACGTGGTGATGAAGGGCCAGGTCATCGGGCTCGTCGGCAACACCGGGCGCACCACCGGGCCGCACCTGCACTTCGAGGTGCGCGAGAAGGGAATCCCGCTCAACCCCGGCAAGTTCCTCGCCATGGGCAAGAACGACGTGCTCCTCAAGGCTTCCCTGAAGGGCGGGGCCGCGCCCCAGGACTAGCCGGCGGGGCCCTCCCGGGCCTTGCCCGGGCGCGAGGCGCCCCCATCTCCCCGGTATAATCGAAGATCGCCGGCCCCCACGCGGGCCGGTTTCCGCGTTTTCCACGTCCCCTTTCCCGTGCTCAACACCGCTCTCAAGGCCATCTTCGGCAGCCGCAACGACCGCCTCCTCAAGCAGTACCGGAAGATCGTCGAGCAGATCAACGCGATCGAGCCCGCGATCCAGCAGCTTTCGGACGAGGCGCTCGCGGCGAAGACGCCGGAGCTCAAGCAGAAGGTCGCGGGCGGTGCCTCGCTCGACTCGATCCTGCCGGAGGCCTTCGCCGTGGTGCGGGAAGCCGGCAAGCGCGTGCTGGGCATGCGCCATTTCGACGTGCAGATGGTGGGCGGCATCGCGCTGCACCAGGGGAAGATCGCCGAGATGCGCACCGGCGAGGGCAAGACGCTCGTCGCGACGCTGCCCTCGTACCTCAACGCGCTCGAAGGCAAGGGCGTGCACGTGGTGACGGTGAACGACTACCTCGCGCGCCGCGACGCGGAGTGGATGGGCCGCATCCATCGCTTCCTGGGCTTGAGCGTCGGCGTGGTGGTGCCGCAGATGGACCCGCTCGAGAAGCAGGAATCGTATCGAGCGGACATCACCTACGGCACGAACAACGAGTTCGGCTTCGACTACCTGCGCGACAACATGGCGGGCACGGTCGCCGACCGCTTCCAGCGTCCGCTGCACTACGCGATCGTGGACGAGGTGGACTCGATCCTCATCGACGAGGCGCGCACGCCGCTCATCATCTCCGGCCAGGCCGAGGATTCCACCGAGCTCTACCGCCGCATCAACGAGCTCGTGCCGCGGCTCAGCAAGCAGGAGGACGAGAAGGGACCGGGCGACTACTTCGTCGACCTCAAGATGCACACGGTGACCTTGTCGGAGGAAGGCCACGAGCATGCCGAGCAGCTCATGGGCGCCGCGAATCTGCTGCCGCAAGGGGCGAGCCTCTACGATCCGGCGAACATCGTGCTCATGCACCACCTCTACGCGGGCATCCGCGCGCACGCGCTCTACCACCGCGACCAGCACTACGTGGTGCAGAACGACGAGGTGGTCATCGTCGACGAGTTCACCGGCCGCATGATGCAGGGCCGGCGCTGGTCCGAGGGCCTGCACCAGGCGGTCGAGGCGAAGGAAGGCGTGACGATCAAGAGCGAGAGCCAGACGCTCGCCTCGATCACGTTCCAGAACTACTTCCGCCTCTACAAGAAGCTCGCCGGCATGACCGGCACCGCCGACACCGAGGCGTTCGAGTTCTCGACCATCTACAACCTCGAGACCGTGTTGATCCCGACGCACCGGCCGATGGTGCGCAAGGACCTGAACGACCAGGTGTTCATCACCGCCAAGGAGAAGTACCAGGCGATCATCGACGACGTGAAGGAGCGCACCGCCAAGGGCCAGCCGATCCTCGTCGGCACCACGTCGGTGGAGAACTCCGAGCTCCTCTCGGGCATGCTGCAGAAGGACAAGGTCCCGCACAACGTGCTGAACGCGAAGCAGCACGCGCGCGAGGCGGAGATCGTCGCGCAGGCCGGACGCCCGGCGCAGGTGACCATCGCGACCAACATGGCGGGCCGCGGCACCGACATCGTGCTCGGCGGCAACCCCGAGCCCGGCATCCAGGCGCTCCAGGCCGACGAGACGCTCGACGCGGCGACGCGGGAAGCGCGCATCGCCGAGCTCAAGGCCGAGTGGCAGAAGCTGCACAACGACGTCGTCGCGGCGGGCGGCCTGCACATCATCGGCTCCGAGCGCCACGAGTCGCGCCGCATCGACAACCAGTTGCGCGGCCGTTCCGGCCGCCAGGGCGACCCCGGCAGCTCGCGCTTCTTCCTCTCGTTCGAGGACCCGCTCCTCAAGATCTTCGCCGGCGAGCGGCTGCAGGGCATCATGCGCTCGCTCAAGATCCCCGAGGGCGAGCCGATCGAGGCGCGCATGGTCACGCGCTCGATCGAGAACGCGCAGCGCAAGGTCGAGGCGCGCAACTTCGACATCCGCAAGCAGCTCCTCGAGTACGACGACGTCGCGAACGACCAGCGCAAGGTGATCTACGCGCAGAGGAACGAGCTGCTCGAGTCGGGCGACATCTACGACACCATCACCTCGATCCGCGCGGACGTCGTCGTCGCGACGGTGCGGGAGTTCATGCCGCCGGGAAGCGTCGAGGAGCAGTGGGACCTCGAGGGGCTCGAGCGCAAGCTCGAGGCCGATTTCTTCTTCAAGGCGCCGGTGCGCGAATGGGCGCAGGCCGACGAGACGCTCGACGAGGAGAAGATGGCCGAGCGCGTGGTGGAGCACGCCGGCAAGCTCTACGAGGCCAAGTTCGAGGTGATCGAGGACAAGGAGGAGATCCGGCGCTTCGAGCGCATGGTGATGCTCCAGTCGATCGACGTGCACTGGCGCGAGCACCTCGCCGCGCTCGACTACCTGCGCCAGGGCATCCACCTGCGCGGCTACGCGCAGAAGCAGCCGAAGCAGGAATACAAGCGCGAGGCGTTCGAGCTGTTCGGCGCGATGCTCGACTCGATCAAGCGCGAGGTGACGCGCACGCTCATGGGCATCCGCGTGCAGACGCGCGAGCAGGTGGAGGAGGCCGAGCGGCGCGCCGCGGCCGCCGCCGCCGCGCTCAAGAACGTGCAGTACCACCATTCGGAGTTCGGCCAGGCGATGGCCGCCGACGACGCTGACCCGGGAGCGGCGGCGGTCGCGATCGCCAACGCGAGCGCCGCGGCGGCCGCGGCGCCGCCGCAACCGCAGATCCGCTCCACGCAGAAGGTCGGCCGCAACGACCCGTGCCCGTGCGGGTCGGGCAAGAAATACAAGCACTGCCACGGCAAGCTCGCCTGAGCTTCCTTCCCGCGCGGCGCCTTCGCGGCAATGGCGCGCTGCGCCCTCGCGGATACGAGCGGTCAGCGCGTCGGCAGCCTGCGGTGCACGAGCTTCGCCGCCGCGATCGCCGGCGCCATCATCTCGTCCACGATCGCCCCCGCCTCGCCGAGGATGAAGTCGCGGAACGCGGCCGCCGCCGGCGAGAGCCTTTTCTCGGCGCGATGGACGAGGTACCAGCGGCGCACGATCGGCAGGTCCTCCACGTCGAGCACGCGCATGGTTTTCCCGGCGACCTCGCGGCCGACGGTGTGCAGCGAGAGGAAGCTGATCGCCATCCCCGCCATGACCGCCTGCTTGATCGCCTCGTTGCTGCTCATGACGAGCGCGGGCGCGAACGGCACGCGATGCTTCGCGAAGAGACCGTCGGCGAGGATGCGCGTCCCCGAGCCCGGCTCGCGCGCGATGAAGGGCTCCTCGAGCAGCTCGCGCAGCGCGATCCTGCGGCGCGTGGCGAGCCGGTGCCCCGGCGCGGCGACCACGACGTGCGGATTGGGCGCGAAGGGCTCGGCGCGCGCCTCGATCTCCTCGGGCGGCCGGCCCATGATGGCGATGTCGATGTCGTCCTCCTCGAGGTGGCGCAGCATCGCCGCCCGGTTGCAGACGTCGAGCCGCAGCTTCACGTCGGGGTGGCGCCGGCAGAACTCGCTGAGCAGGCGCGGCGCGAAGTACTGCGCGGTGCTGATCACCGCCACGGTAAGCAGCCCGCCGCGCAATCCCTTGAGCGCGGAGAGCGCGTCCTCCGCGCCGCGCAGCTCGCGCTCGACGGCCTGCGCCGCGCGCAGCAGCTCGCGTCCGGCCTCGGTCGGCCGGATGCGGCGCCCGGAACGCTCGAGGAGCGCCAGGCCGCACGAGCGTTCGAGCTCCTTCACCTGCAGCGAGATCGCGGGCTGCGTGAGGTGCAGCACCTTCGCGGCACCCGAGAAGCCCTGCTGGGCGACCACGGCGGCGAAGGCGCGCAGCTGGCGGCGGGTGATGTGCTTCACGGTTCCAGCATATAAGAAAAACTGATCCGCGAGCCAAGAAAGATAAACTTCCCTTTGCGCCCCGACTGAGGGACCCTGTAGGTGCGGGGCATGAGCCCCGCGCATCGGAGAGCCGCATGCGGGTGTGCATCGTGGGCGCGGGGGCGATCGGTTGCTTCGTCGGGGCGCGCCTCGCGAAGGCGGGCGTCGCGGTGACGCTCGTCGCGCGCGGCGCACAGCTGCGCGCGTTGCAGGGGGCGGGCCTGCGGCTGGTCGAACGCGACGCGAGCGAGTCCGTGCTGCGGCTGCGTGCCGTGGAGCGCATCGCCGAGGCCGGCCCGCAGGAGCTCGTGATCCTCGCGGTGAAGGCGCACCAGGTGGCGCCGATCGCGGCGCAGGTCGCGCAAGTCCTCGGTGCGGAATCGACGCTCGTCACGATGCAGAACGGCATCCCGTGGTGGTACTTCCAGGGCATCGGCGGGCCGTTCGCCGGGAGGGTCGTCGAATCGGTGGATCCGGGCGGCCGGGTCGCCGCGACGATCGAGCCCGGGCGCGTCGTCGGCTGCGTCGTGTATCCCGCCTGCGAGCTGGTTCGGCCGGGCGTCGTGCGCCACGTGGAGGGCGACCGCTTCCCGCTCGGCGAGCCGGACGGCTCGCTCTCGGAGCGCGCGCAGCGAATCTCCGCATTGTTCACCTCGGCCGGCCTGCGCGCGCCCGTGCTGCCCGACATCCGCAGCGAGATCTGGCTCAAGCTGTGGGGCAACCTCTGCTTCAACCCGATCAGCGCCCTGTCGCGCGCGACCCTCGCCGACATCTGCGCCGAGCCGAAAGCGCGCGCCCTTGCCGCCGCGATGATGCGCGAGGCGCAGGCCGTGGCGAGCGTCCTCGGGGCGGGCTTCCGCGTGCCGCTCGAAAAGCGCATCGAGGGAGCCTCGCGCGTGGGCCATCACCGCACCTCGATGCTGCAGGACGTGGAGTCGGGCCGCGCCACGGAGCTCGATGCGCTGCTCGGCTCGGTGATCGAGCTCGCACGGTTCACGGGCACGCCGGTGCCGCATCTCGAGGCGGTGTACGCGTGCGCGGCGCTGCTCGAGCGCACGGTCTGCCGCCCGCGTACGGCGCAGCCGGCACCCGTCGCGCAGAAGGCGGCGTGAGCGCCGTGCGCATCGACGGCGCGGCTTGCGCGCGCGAGCTGCTCGCCGAAACGGCCGAGCGCGGCGCGGCATTGGCCGCGCGCGGCATCCGTCCCGCCCTTGCCGTGCTGGTGGTGGGCGACCAAGTCGCCTCGCAGATCTATGTGCGCAACAAGGAGCGCGCCTGCGCGGCCTGCGGCATCGCTTCGCGCCGCGTGTCGCTGCCGGCCGAGGCGCCGCGCGAGACCGTGCTCGCCGCGCTCGCGCAGCTCAACGCCGACCCGGCCGTGCACGGCATCCTCGTGCAGCTGCCGCTTCCCGCGCATCTCGACGTGCGCGAGGTGATCGCCGCGATCGCGGCCGCCAAGGACGTGGACGGCTTTCGTGCCGATCACCTCGGCGCGCTGCTGGTCGGGGCGCCGGGGTTCGCGCCGTGCACGCCGAGCGCGGTGCTGCGGCTCCTCGACGCCTACTCGATCCCGGTCGCGGGCCGCCATGCGGTCGTGGTTGGGCGCAGCAACATCGTCGGCAAGCCCCTCGCGCTGATGCTCATGGAGCGCGGCGCGACGGTCACGGTCTGCAACTCCCGCACGGCGGTGCTCGAGCGCTTCACGCGCGAGGCCGACGTGCTGGTGGTCGCCGCCGGCCGCCCGGGCCTCGTCACCGGCTCCATGGTGAAGCCCGACGCCGCGGTGATCGACGTCGGCATCCACCGATCGGCCGATGGCCGCATCACCGGCGACGTGGACTTCGAGAGCGTGGATCGGGTCGCGCGCCATCTCACGCCCGTCCCCGGCGGCGTCGGGCCGATGACGGTCGCCTGCCTCGTCGCGAACGCCGTGTCGGCCGCCGAAGCTTCGGCATGCGCGCCGCTCGCGGCGCATTCCGTGTACCGGGCGCACTGAGGCGCTCGCCCGCATCCCATTCATTCCCAGCTTGGAGGAGAACGTCATGGCCGGCCGCAATTTCCTGTTCGTTCCGGGTCCCACCAACGTGCCCGACCGCATCCAGCGCTCGATGATGGTGGCGATGGAGGACCATCGCTCGAGCGCATTCCCGGAGCTCTCGCGCGCGCTCTTCCCGCAGCTCAAGCAGCTCTTCCGCTGCGCCGGGGGCGAGGTGTTCGTGTTCCCGGCGACCGGTACCGGCGCCTGGGAAGCGTCGCTCGCGAACACCCTCTCGCCGGGCGACCGCGTGCTCGCGCCGCGCTTCGGCCAGTTCAGCCATCTCTGGATCGACATGATGCGCAGGCTCGGCCTCGACGTGGAGGTGATCGACGTCGAATGGGGCGAGGGCGCGCCCGAGGACCTCATCGCCGCGGCGCTGCGCGCCGATCGCGAGCACCGCATCAAGGGCGTGATGGTGGTGCACAACGAGACCGCCACCGGCGTGACGAGCGACATCGCGGCGGTGCGCCGTGCGATGGACGAGGCGCGCCATCCGGCGCTCCTGTACGTCGACGCGGTGAGCTCCCTTGCGAGCATCGACTTCCGCTTCAGCGAATGGCGCGTGGACCTCGCGGTGACCGGCTCGCAGAAGGGCCTCATGATGCCGGCGGGCCTGGGCATCGTGTGCGCGAGCCCGCGCGTGCTCGAGGCCGAGAAGACCGCGCGGCTCGCGCGCGTCTTCTTCAGCTTCGCCGACATGCGGCGCAGCAACGTCGACGGCTATTTCCCGTATACGCCTTCGCTCCCGCTGCTCTACGGCCTGCGCGAATCGCTCGCCATGCTGTTCGAGGAGGGCCTGCCGAAGGTCTTCGCGCGCCACGCGCGCCTCGCCTCCGGCGTGCGCGAGGCGGTGAAGGCGTGGGGGCTCGCGCCCTGCTGCCGCGCCGCGCGCTGGCATTCCAACACGGTTACCGCCGTCGCGGTGCCGCCGCATGTAGACGCATCGCGGGTGATCGACACGGCGTTCCGCCGCTACGACCTCGCGCTCGGCGCGGGCCTGTCGAAGCTCGCGGGCAAGGTATTTCGCATCGGCCACCTTGGCGACCTGAACGAGCTCATGCTGCTCGGCGCGCTCGCCGGCGTCGAGATGGCGATGCTCGACAACGGCGTCGACATCGTCGCGGGGAGCGGCGTCGCGGCGGCGCAGTCCACGTGGCGCCGCGCGCGCGGCACGCTCGAGAAGGAGGCGATTTCCCTCGCCGCCTAGCCCGGCTTGACGGCCGCGCTCGCGCGGCCCCATCCTCGGCGCCATGGATATCGCGATCCGCCGCGCCGAGCCCGACGACTACGAAGGCGTGTGGCGCACGTTCCAGGACGAGAGCGTGTATAGCGGCACGCTGCAGACCCCGTTCACGTCGCAGGAACAGTGGCGCAAGCGCCTCTCGGAGCACGGCGACGCCGACTACATGCTGGTCGCCTGCGCGGGCGCGCAGATCGTCGGCCACGCGGGCCTGCATCCGCTGGGGAAGTCGCCGCGCCGGGCGCACGCGATGACGCTCGGCATCGGTGTGACCGGCCCCTGGCAGCGCAAGGGCGTCGGCACCGCGCTCATGGGCGCGCTGGTCGAGCTCGCGGACAACTGGCTCAACGTGTTTCGCCTCGAGCTGACCGTCTATGCCGACAACCAGCCGGCCATCGCGCTGTATCGCAAGTTCGGATTCGAGCAGGAAGGGGTCCTGCGCTGCTACGCGCTGCGCGGTGGGCGCTACGTCGACGCGTACTTCATGGGGCGCCTGAGGCCCAAGTCGATGCCCGTGTAAAATCGCGCGTTCGATGCGGCGCCTTTTCGCGCGCCGCCTTGCCGCGAGGTCCGCAACCCGATGGCCGTCAACCTGGAGCCCCCGCGCCCCGAAGCGCTGCTCACCATTTCCGGCGTGCGGCTCGGCATGGCCCGGGCCGGCGTGCGCAAGCCCGGCCGCAAGGACCTCGCGCTCATCGCGCTCGAAGAGGGCGCGCGCGTCGCGGGCGTCTTCACGAGGAACCGTTTCTGCGCGGCGCCGGTGCTCGTATGCCGCGAGCACCTCGAAGAGGAAGGCCCGATCCGCGCGATCGTGGTGAACACCGGCGTCGCGAACGCGGGCACCGGGCGCGAAGGAATCGAGAATGCGCGCGCGGTCTGCGCGGCCGCGGGGAAGCTCCTCGACGTGCCGGCGACTGCGGTCCTGCCGCTATCCACCGGCGTGATCATGGAGCCGCTGCCGGTGGATCGCATCGAGCGCGGCCTTCCGGATTGCGTCGCGGACCTCGCTCCCGATCACTGGGCCTCGGCCGCCGAAGCGATCATGACGACCGACACCGTGCCGAAGGCGGTGTCGCGCCAGGCGCTGATCGACGGCCGTACCGTGACCGTGACCGGCATCGCCAAGGGCGCGGGCATGATCCAGCCCAACATGGCGACGATGCTCGCGGTGATCGCGACGGATGCGACGGTCGGCCGGAACGCGCTGCAGGATCTCGTGCGCCAGGCGGCCGACACGTCGTTCAACGCGATCACGGTGGACGGCGACACCTCCACCAACGACACGCTGCTCCTCGTCGCGACCGGGCACGCGGCGCACGCGCCCATCGTCGGCGAGGGCACCGCCGAGTTCGCGAAGCTCGCCGAGGCGGTGACCGAGGTCGCGCGCCTCCTCGCGCAGGCGATCGTGCGCGACGGCGAGGGCGCGACCAAGTTCATCACCATCACCGTGGACGAAGGCGCGACGCGCGGCGAATGCCTGCGCGTCGCGAAGTCCATCGCGCATTCCCCGCTGGTGAAGACCGCGTTCTTCGCCTCCGACCCGAACCTCGGCCGCATCCTCGCCGCGGTCGGCAACGCCGGCATCGCGGACCTCGATCCCGCGCGCGTCGGCGTCAAGCTCGGCGACGTGGTGGTGGTCGAGGAGGGCGGACGCGCCGCCTCGTACACCGAGGCGCAGGGGCAGCGCGCGATGAAGCCCGCGGAGATCGAGGTGCGCGTCGCGCTCGGCCGCGGCGACGAGAGCGCCACCGTCTGGACCTGCGATTTCTCCTACGACTACGTGAAGATCAACGCCGACTACCGCAGTTGAACGGGCGGTCCGGTGCACGCCACTTCCACGAGAGGTGAGAGCCATGGCTGATCCCCGAACCACCACCCCGCATCTCGAGCAGTACTACGCGAAGCGCGCCGCCGTCTACGAGCAGGTCTACGACAAGCCGGAGCGCCAGCACGAGCTGGAATGGCTGCGGCATCGCGTGCCGGAGGTCCTGCGCGGGCGCACCGTGCTCGAGGTCGCCTGCGGCACCGGCTACTGGACGCAGTTCATCGCGCGCGAGGCGGCGAAGGTCTACGCGTGCGACATCAACGACGCGGTGCTCGAGATCGCGCGCGAGAAGCCGATCCCGCCGGCGCGCGCGCAGTTCTTCAAGGCGGACGCGGTCACGCTCGAGGGCGCGCCGGCGGGCTGCGATGCCGCCTTCGCGGGCTTCTGGTGGTCGCACGTGAAGAAGAGCGACCTCGCGAAGTTCGTGCAGAACCTCGCCGCGAAACTCGTGCCGGGCGCGGTGGTCGCAATCCTCGACAACCGCTACGCCGAGGGCAGCTCCACCGCGATCTCGCGCCGCGATGCCGAGGGCAACACCTACCAGATCCGGCACCTGCCGAACGGCGAGGAATACGAGGTGCTCAAGAACTTCCCCGCGCCGGAAGAGCTCGCCGAGGCCGTGCGCCCCGTCGCGCGCGTGGCCGGGCTCGAGACGGTGGCGTACTACTGGCTCATGACCTTCACGACCCGATGAGCGAAGAGTTGAAGCGCATCGCCGATCGCCTCGACGACCTGGTCGAGCGCCTCGATCGGCTGCTCCCTGCCGCGGTGCATGCGCCCGACTGGAAGGGCCACGCGTTGCGCTGGCGCAAGAACGCCCGTGGCGGCTACCTCGAGGCCGTGCGCCATCCGCACTCGATCCGCTTCTCCGACCTGAAGGACATCGACGAGCAGAAGCGGCGCGTGCGCGAGAACACCGCGCAGTTCGTGGCCGGGCGCCCGGCGAACAACGTGCTCCTCACCGGCGCGCGCGGCACCGGCAAGAGCTCGCTCGTGAAGGCGGCGCTCGCGGAGTTCGCGCCGAAGGGGCTGCGCCTGATCGAGGTGGACAAGCGCGACCTCGTCGACCTGCCCGACATCGTGGACCTCATCGCCGATCGCCCGGAGCGCTTCGTGATCTTCTCCGACGACCTGTCCTTCGAGGCGTCCGACGCGGGCTACAAGTCGCTCAAGGTGGCGCTCGACGGCACGATCGCCGGCTCGGCGCCGAACGTGCTGATCTACGCCACGTCCAACCGCCGCCACCTCATGCCCGAATTCATGGACGAGAACCTCGAGGCGAAGCACGTGGATGGCGAGATCCATCCCGGCGAGACCACCGAGGAGAAGATCTCGCTCTCCGAGAGGTTCGGCCTGTGGCTCTCGTTCTATCCGTTCGACCAGGAGCAGTACCTCGAGATCGCCGACCATTGGGTCGAGCGCCTCGGCGGCAAGGCGAGCGAGGCGTCGCGCAAGGCCGCGCTCCTCTGGGCGCTCGAGCGCGGCTTTCGCAGCGGCCGCGTGGCATGGCAGTTCGCGCGCGACTGGGTGGGGCGGCAGAAGACGGGATTCGCCGATAAGCGCAGATGAAACGTGTTCATCCGTGTTCATCCGTGGTTCCTGGCATGAGTAACATCACCGAGGTCGCCGCGGCGGTGATCGAGCGCCCGGGCGAGTTCCTGCTCGCGCAGCGTCCCGAAGGCAAGCCTTATCCCGGCTACTGGGAGTTTCCCGGCGGCAAGATCGAGCCGGGCGAGGACGCGCACGCCGCCCTCGTGCGCGAGCTCGCGGAGGAGCTCGGCATCGGCGTGCGCGAGGCGAGCCCGTGGATCACGCGCGTCTACGCGTACACGCATGCGACGGTGCGCCTGCATTTCTTCCGCGTGACGCGCTGGGACGGAGAGCCGCGGCCGCTCGAGGACCAGGCGATCCGCTGGCAGCGCGTGGAAGCGCCCGACGTCTCGCCGATGCTGCCCGCGAATGCGCCGGTGCTCGCGGCGCTCGCGCTGCCCGCGATCATGGTGATCTCGAGCGCCGCCGCGCTCGGCATCGACGGCTGGATCGCACGGCTCTCGGAGCGCCTCACCGCGGAGCATTTGCTGGTGCAGCTGCGCGAGAAGGGCATGCAGCACCAGCGCCTGCAGCACCTGGTCTCGCGCACGCTCGCGCGCACCGAGCCCTTCGGCTCGCAGGTCGTGGTGAACAGCGATTGCGGCACCTTTCCCCAGACGGCCGGCGTGCATCTCACCTCGGCCGCGTTGATGGCGGCGACGGCGAGGCCCGAGGCGCCATTGGTGGGCGCCTCCTGCCACGACGCGGCCGAGCTCGGCCACGCGGCCGTGATCGGCGTCGACTATGCGGTGCTCGGTCCGGTGAAGCCGACCGCCTCGCATCCCGGCGGCGCGGTGCTCGGATGGGATCGCTTCCGCGAGCTCGTGCGCGACCGCCCGATGCCGGTCTACGCGATCGGCGGCCTCGCGCGGGCCGATCTCGCCTTCGCGCGCGCGCATGGCGCGCACGGCGTGGCGCTCCTCAGCGCGGCATTTCCGTAAGCGCGGCGACGCCGGTTTCGACACCCGACGGTCCTTCGCAGAGCGCATGCGCTCCGGCTTCGCGCAGCTCGTCGGCCGTGCCGTATCCCCATAGCGCTCCGAGCGCATGCAGCCCATGGTGCCGCGCCGCGCGCATGTCGGCGCCGCGATCGCCGATCATCACCGTCTTCGCCGGGTCGAGCCCATGGCGGGGCAGCAGGTGCGCGAGGAGCTCGCGCTTGTCCTCGCGCGTTCCGTCGAGCTCGCAACCGTGCACCTCGCCGAAGTGCGGCGCGAGCCCGAACCGCTCGACGATGCGCCGCGCGTAGACGGTCGGTTTCGAGGTCGCGACGAAGAGGCCGACGCCGGCCGCGCGCAGCGACCCGAGCGCGTCGGCGATTCCATCGTAGGGACGATTCTCGAACAGGCCGACCTCCGCGAAGCGCTCGCGGTAAAGCCCGATCGCGCGCTCGACCGCGACGGGTGAATCGGTGCCGAGGAGCCGCGCGAACGATCCCCGCAGCGGCGGCCCGATCGCGAAGACGAGCTCCTCGAGCGCCGGCGGCTCGATTCCCATGCGCTCGAGCGCATACGCGAGCGAGCGCGTGATCCCTTCGCGCGGGTCGGTGAGCGTGCCGTCGAGGTCGAAGAGCGCGGCGATCATCGAGGCGCGAGGAGCGGCCGCACGTCGAGGCGGCGCGCGAGTGCGCGCGGATCGGGCCGCTCGCACCACGGGAAGCGCCCGAGCAGCGGCGCGCGCAGCCGCCGGCGCAGCGTCTGCACGTTCTCGTCGGGGACGCTCATCGCGGGATCGATCGCGTTCGCGATCCAGCCCGCGAGCTCGAGCCCCGCGGCCTCGACCGCGCGCGCGGTGAGGAGCGAATGGTTGAGGCAACCCAGGCGAAGGCCCACGACGAGCACGACGGGAAGGGCCACGGCACGCGCGAGGTCGATCGTGTCGAGGTCGTCGCCGAGCGGCACGACGAAGCCGCCGACACCCTCCACGATGTGAAACGCGTTCGCCGGCCCTGCCCGCCCGAGCTCCTCGAGGATGGGAGCAAGCGAGATCGTGCGCCCCTCGCGAGCGGCCGCGATGTGCGGCGACATCGGCTCGCGCAACAGCACCGGCGTGACCCGCTCCAGCGCATCGCGTTCGAGGCCCGCGGCCTCGAGGAGGGCGAGCGTGTCCTCGTTCGCCCAGCGGCCGTCGCGCTCCTCGGCGCCCGCGGCGATCGGCTTCATCGGCACGACCGTTTCGCCCGCGCCGCGCAGCGCGTGCACCAGCGCCGCCGCGGCGACCGTCTTGCCGACGCCGGTATCCGTTCCGGTGACGAAGACGCCGCGCTTCATGGCGTGCGGCGAGGATGGAAGTCGACGATCGCGCGGCCGTCGGCCGTATGCCTCGGCGCGGCCTTCCACGCGTGGCCGTACACGATTTCGTAGGTGGCGGGCAGGATCGCGCCGCGGCGCCGCGTCTCGTAGCGCTCGGCCATGCGGCGCCAGCGTTCGCGCCCTCCGAGGCCGCGTGGCCGCCCGGGCAGCGCGTTGCGTCCGCCGCCGCCCCGCAGGTCCGCCGCGAGCGCCTCCACCGTGGAGTACTCGAGCGTGAGCGTCTCCATTTCCATCACCGGGTCGACGAATCCGGCGGCGACCAGCGCATCGCCGAGGTCGTGCATGTCGACGAACCGATGCACGTGCTCGCCGCCGCCGCTTTCGTCGAACGCGGCGCGCAGCTCGCGCAGCGTGTCCGGCCCGAACGTGGAGAAGAGGAAGAGCCCGCCGGTGCGCAGCACGCGCGCGGCCTCGGCGAAGGCGGCGGGCGCCTCGCACCACTGCAGCATGAGATTGGAGCAGGCGAGCTCGGCGCAGGAGGCCGGCAGCGGAAGCTTCTCGGCATCGGCGCAAGCGAGGAGCGGAGCCGATGCGGAAAGCGTACGCCGCCACCAGGGCGTGCGTTGGCGCGCTTGGACGAGCATCGGCAGCGCGAGGTCGATCGCGATGAGCGATGCGCCCGGGTAGCGTCTGCGCAGACCGGCGAGCTGCTCGCCGGTGCCGCAGCCGAGGTCGAGCATGCGTTGCGGCGCGATGCGGATCGGGTCGAGATGCGCGAGGAGGCGCGTGCCGACTTCGCGCTGCAGGATCGCATGCCGGTCGTAGCCGGAAGCGGCGCGGCCGAACGCGCGGCGCGCGGCGCGCTTGTCGATGCGTGCCGGCTCGGCCACCGCGGCCCCCGAACCGCTCAACCGACGCTCTCGGCGAGCGCCTGTGCGAGCCCACGCACGTCGTCGGCCTCGTGCGCGGCGCTCAGCGATATGCGAAGACGCGAAGTGCCGCGCGGCACCGTCGGTGGACGGATTGCGGGGACCAGGAAGCCTCGCTCGAGCAGGCGCGCGGAGGCTTCCAGCGCGCGCGCGGCTTCGCCGACCACGACCGGCTGGATCGCGGTCGCCGAGGGTGGGACCGTCACGGCGAGCGCGCCACAGGCCGCGCGGAATTCGTCGATGCGCGCAGCGAGCCGCGCACGCAGGGCGGCGTCGTGTTCGACGATCTGGAGCGCCGCGCTCGCCGCCGCCGCCATCGCCGGCGGAAGCGCGGTCGAGAAGATGTAGGTGCGTGCGCGTTGCAGCATCCATTCGATCGTCTGCGCGGCCCCGGCGACGAAGGCGCCGTAGCCGCCGAGCGCCTTGCCGAGCGTCGCCATGTAGACGATGCGTGGGGACGCGAGCGCGAAATGCTCGAGGCTGCCGCGCCCGCCCGCCCCGAGGACGCCGATGCCGTGCGCGTCGTCCACGACGAGCCAGGCATCGTAGCGCTCGCAGAGCTCCAGCATGCGCGGCAGCGGCGCGAGGTCGCCGTCCATGCTGAACACGGCGTCGGTCGCGACGATGCGCACGGCGGCGCGCGAGGCGGCGAGCGCACGCTCGAGCTCGCCGAGGTCGAGGTGCGCGTAGCGCGTATACGTCGCGCGCGAAAGCCGTGCGCCGTCGTGCAGGCACGCGTGGTTCAGCCGATCGCCGAACACCTCCGCGTCCGTTCCTCCGAGCACGGTGAGGATCGCGAGGTTGGCGGCGTACCCGCTCGCGAAGAGCAGCGCGCGCGGCAGCCGCACGAAGGCGGCGAAGCGCTGCTCGGCTTCCTCGTGCGCACGCGAATGCCCGCTCACGAGCGGCGAGGCGCCCGATCCCACGCCGTACGCGTCGAGCGCGCGGTGGGCGGCCGCGACGAGCCGCGCGTCGCACGCGAGGCCGAGATAGTCGTTGCTCGAGAAGTTGAGCAGCTCCCGGCCGTCGACGCGGACCCGCCGTCCCTGCGGCGAGTCGAGCACGCGGCGGCGGCGGCGCAGGTTCTCGCGCTCGAGCGCCGCGAGCCCGTCGGAGAGCCGGTCGGCGAGTCCGTCCACGCGAGCCTCAGGCGGGCTCGAGACCGAGGGCGGCGAAAAGCGCGTCGTCGCGTTCGACTTCGGGATTGCCGGTGGTGAGCAGCTTCTCGCCGTAGAAGATCGAATTGGCGCCGGCGAGGAAGCACAGCGCCTGCACCGCCTCGCTCATCGCGGTGCGCCCGGCCGAGAGTCGCACGACGCTCGCCGGCATGAGGACGCGCGCGACGGCGATGGTGCGCACGAACTCGACCCACGGCAGCTTCTGCGTTCCATGGAGCGGCGTGCCTTCGACCTGCACCAGCTCGTTGATCGGCACCGATTCGGGCTGCGGATCGAGCGATGCGAGCTGCGCGAGGAGCCCCGCGCGGCCCTCGCGCGATTCGCCCATTCCCACGATGCCGCCGCAGCACACCTTGAGCCCCGCGCCGCGCACGCGCTCGAGCGTCGCCAGGCGATCCTCGTACGTGCGCGTGGAGATCACGTCGCCATAGAGCTCCGGAGCCGTGTCGAGGTTGTGGTTGTAGTAGTCGAGCCCCGCCTCGCGCAGCTTCTGCGCCTGGCCCTCGCGCAGCATCCCGAGCGTGCAGCAGGTCTCCAGCCCGAGCGCCTTCACCTCGCGCACCATCTCGAGGACCGGCGCGAGGTCGCGTTCCTTCGGGCCGCGCCAGGCCGCGCCCATGCAGAAGCGCGTCGCGCCGTGCCGCTTCGCCGCGCGCGCCGCGTCGACCACTTCCTGCACTTCGAGCAGCGCTTCGGCCTCCACCCCCGTGTGATAGCGTGCGGCCTGCGGGCAGTAGCCGCAGTCCTCCGGACAGCCGCCGGTCTTGATCGAGAGCAGCGTCGAACGCTGGATGCGCCGCGGGTCGAACTGCTCGCGGTGCACGGTATGCGCGCGATAGAGAAGCTCGTTGAACGGTAACGCGAAGAGCGCGAGTGCCGCGTCGCGAAGCGACTCGAGGCGCGGATCGGGTTTTGCGGTGGGGAAGGCGACGACGGCGGTATCCAAGGCATCCTCCAGAAGTCCCTGATCTTTCGCAACAATCGTCCGGATGTCAAGTTTCCAAGCGCAGAGCACCTTGCAGATGTCTATTTTTTCATCAGCCGCCGCGGCGAATCCCTGGAGCGAGGACTGCCCGCTGTGCCTCGCACCGGCCGACCACGGATTGCTGTGCGACCCGTGCCATGGCGCCATGGAGCGCATCGGCGCCGCGTGCGAGCGTTGCGCGCTTCGCCTCGACCTCGCGGGCGTCGATTGTCCCGTATGCCGGCACGCCTCTTTCGCGTTCGACCGCGCCGTCGCGCGCTTCGACTACCGGTTCCCGCTCGACCGCCTGGTGCAGCGCTTCAAGTACGGAGCGGACCTCGCGCTCGGCAGCTCGCTCGCCCGCGCGCTCGCCGATCGGCTCGAGCGCGAGCCGCGCGTGGACCTCCTCGTCGTGCCGCCGCTTTCCGCCGCGCGCCTGCGGGAGCGCGGATTCAACCAGGCGCTCGAGATCGCGCACGTGGTGGGGCGGCGCCTGCGCGTGCCGGTCGCGCGCGAGGCGATCGTGCGCACGCGCGAGACCGAGGCGCAAGCCGCGCTCGGGCGCGCGGCGCGGCGCGCGAACGTCCGCGGAGCGTTCGCCTGCACCGGGGCGCTCGACGGCGCGCGCGTCGCGATCGTGGACGATGTGCTCACGACAGGCGCCACCATGGACGCGATCGCGCAGGCGCTCAAGTCGGCGGGCGCTGCGCAGGTGGCCGCGTGGGCGCTCGCGCGCGCACCCGATCCCGAGGCGCCATGACGCCCTTCGAGGTCGTCCTGTACCACCCGGAGATTCCACCCAATACGGGGAACGTGATTCGCCTGTGCGCGAACGCCGGCGCCCGTTTGCACCTCGTCGAGCCGCTCGGCTTCTCGATGGATGACCGGCAGCTGCGGCGCGCGGGCCTCGATTACCACGAGCTCGCCACGGTGACGGTGCATCGCGACTGGGAGGCGTGCCGCTCCGCGCTCGCCGCTCGGCGCCTGTTCGCGGTATCGGCGCGCGCGGCCACGCGGTATACGGACGTCGCGTTCACGCCCGGCGACGCGTTCCTCTTCGGCGCCGAGGCCGCGGGATTGCCCGAAGCGCTGCTCGAAAGCGTCGTGCCCGAGAGGCGCATCCGGTTGCCGATGCGCCCGGGCAATCGCAGCCTCAACCTCTCCAACGCGGTCGCGGTCGTGGTCTACGAGGCGTGGCGCCAGCAGGGATTCGCGCAGGGCGCCTGACGGGTGCACCCGGACCGGACGGACATCAGGCCTGTTCCGCGCGCGTTTCCCGCGTGAGCAGGCCCTCGACCGCCGTGGTGGCGGGAAGCCCCTCGAAAAGCACCGCGCAGACCGCTTCGGTGATGGGCATGTCCACGCCGCGCGCACGGGCGAGGTCGCGCGCCGCGCGCGCCGACGAGACGCCTTCGGCCACGTGTCCCAGCTCCGCGAGGATGCGCTGCACCGGCATCCCGGCCGCGATGCGCATGCCTACCGCGCGGTTGCGCGAGAGGTCGCCGGTCGCGGTGAGCACGAGGTCGCCCAGGCCGGTGAGTCCCATGAAGGTGTCCGGCTCGCCGCCCATGCGCACGCCGAGGCGCGCCACCTCGGCGAGCCCGCGGGTGATGAGCGCGGCGCGCGCGTTGGCGCCCAGGCCGAGGCCGTCGCTGATGCCGGCCGCGATCGCGATGATGTTCTTGAGCGCGCCGCCGAGCTCCACGCCGATCACGTCGCCGCTCGAATAGATGCGCAACGGCGCGTGATGGAGCGCGGCCGCCGCGCTTCGCGCGAAGGCGGCATCGCGCGATGCGACCGTGAGCGCCGCCGGAAGCCCGCGCGCCACCTCGGCGGCGAAGCTCGGCCCGGAAAGCGCGCCGACTTCGCGCCATGCGGAAAGCGTCTCGGCCACGATCTCGTGCGGCAGGCGCGAGGTCTCGAGCTCGAAGCCCTTGCAGGCCCAGAGCAGCGGCGTGGGCCGCGCATGCACGCCGAGCGCTTCGAGCGCCGCGCGCAATCCGTGCGTGGGCGTCGCGGCGACGATGAGGTCGCGGTCGCGCGCGGCTTCGGAGAGGTCGTCGGTGAACGTGACCGGCGCCGGGATCTCGACGCCGGGAAGATAGTCGGTGGCGCGCGTCGCGGCCATGCGCGTGCGCTGCGCGGCGCTGCGCATCCAGAGCGAGATGCGATGGCGCGAGGAAAGCGCCACGGCGAGCGCGCTGCCCCATGCGCCGGCGCCCAGGATCGCGATGTCCATGTCGCCTCGCGGCGCGGGCGTCAGGCGCCCCAGACGTGCGAAGTGCGGATGTAGCCTTCCTGCCCGTCGCGATGGCGCACGTGGACCCAGCCGTTCGCGGGCGGCTCCACGACGTCGAGCAGGACCTGCTTGTAGGCCTCGAACACGAGCGGCGATTGCGGATCGGGTGCCGCGCGCACGTCGGCGAGCGGCACGGTCACGACCACCGTCGCGTGGTCGCCGAGCGCGCCGTTCTCGACCCAGCCCACCTCGCCGTTCGCATCGCGCACCTTGGTCCACTGGTCGAGCTTCACCAGCACCTCGAACGGGTAGTCGCGCGTGACGGCGAACAGCTTGTCCGCCTTGGTCGACGGCGCGTCGTAGAGGATCGCGGGATTCGCGCCGATGGAGCGGTATTCGGCCGCGCAGGCGGCGCCGGCGACGAGCGCGAGGCAGGCGGCGGCGATCCTCTTCACGGCGCTCAGTGCGAGACGGGCGTGACGATCTGCACCGCGGGCTGCGCCGAGGGCTGCGGATCGCGCTGCGCCTGGTAGATCGCCTCGAAGTTCACCGGCGAGAGCACCACCGGCGGGAAGCCCGCGCGCGTGACGGTGTCGGAGACCACCTCGCGCGCGTACGGGAAGAGGATGTTCGGGCATGCGATCGCGAGCACGGCCTCGAGCTCCTGGGCCGGCACGTTGCGGATCACGAAGATGCCGGCCTGCGCCGCCTCCACGAGGAAGAGCGTCTTGTCCTTCACCTTCGCGGTGACGGTCACCGTGAGCACCGTCTGGTACACGCCCTCCTCCACGCCGGTCGAGTTGTGGTGCAGCTGCACGTCGACGGTGGGCGCCTCGCGCTCGAGGAACGATTGCGGCGCGTTCGGGATCTCGAGCGACAGGTCCTTCACGTAGACCTTCTCGATCGAGAACACCGGCTGGTTGCTCTGGGATTCGCTCATCGGGATTCCTCGGGTGCGTTGCGTGGGCCCGCGCGCGTCACGGCGCGGCGAGCAGGGGATCCAGGCCGCCGGCCCGGTCGAGCGCGGCGAGGTCGTCGTAGCCACCGACGTGCTGCTCGCCGACGTAGATCTGCGGCACGGTGCGCCGTCCGGTGCGCTGCATCATCTCCTGGCGCCGGGCGGGCTCGAGGTCGACGCGGATCTTCTGGATCTCGGCCACGCCCTTCGAGCGCAGCAATCGCTCGGCCATCAGGCAATAGGGACACACGCCGGTCGCGTACATCGTCACCTTGGCCATCGCCTCACTTCTCCACCGGGAGGCTCGCCTGCTGCCATGCGACGAGCCCGCCCTTCAGCAGGTAGACCGAGCCGAAGCCCGACCGTTTCAGGAGCCGCGACGCCGATCCGGTCGCCGGCCCCGCGCGACCGGTCACGAGCACCGGGCGCTCCTTGTACTTGCCGATCTCGTCGAGCCGCCTGGCGAGATCCTCGAGCGGAATATTGCGCGCCTTCGGCACGTGGCCCGCCGCGAATTCCGCCGGCGCGCGCACGTCGAGCACCAGGGTCGTCGCCTGGTTCATGAGGCGCGTCGCCTCGAGCGTGCCGACTTCGTTCGAAGCGCCCATGAGCCGCGCGATCTCGGGCCAGACGAGGAAGGCGCCGCTCGCCACGCAGAGCGCGAAGAGCGCCCATACGGGAATGCCGTTGAAGTTGTCGAGGAGGAAGGAGCCCACGCGGAAAGCGAGCGCCGATGCGGCGGTCGAAAAACGACGATTTTAGCAGACGGGAACGCCGCGCCCGGCCTCATGCGAGCCGCTCGAGCGCCCATTGCAGGGCCCACAACGCCGCCATGCCGGTCGCGACCGCGACCACGGTATTGCGCGCGCGGAAGGTCGCGGCCATCGCGACCAGGCCGGCGAGGAGCCGCAGGTTGGCGGGCGGAAGCTCGATCGCGCCGCCGGGCATCAGCAGCCCGGGCGCCACGATCGCCGCGAGCACCGAGGGCGGCACGAACTTGAGCGCATGGCGGAACCAGTGCGGGAAGCGGTGCGGGTCCACGAACACGAGGAACGAGGCGCGCAGCAGGAACGTCGAGAGCGCGACGCCGGCGATCGCGATCCACGTGCTCATCGCCGCCTCCAAGCCTCGATCGCGAGCCCCACGCCGATGCCGCCGATCGAGGCGACCACGAGCGCGAGCCGGTACGGCAGCCCCGAGGCGGCCAGCGCGATCGCCGCGGCGACCGTCGCGGCGGCGAGGTCGGCGCGCGTGCGCAGCGCGGGCACGAGGAGCGCGATGAACGTGAGCACCACGGCGAAGTCGAGGGACCAGCTCGCGGGCACCTGGGCGCCCGCGACCACGCCGACCGCGACCGACGCCTGCCACGAGACGTAGAGCGTGGAGGCGGAGCCGAGGAAGTGCCAATGGCGATTCGCGCCGGCGCCGGGCTCGCCGTAGCGGCGCGCGGCGGAGGCGAAGCTCTGGTCGGTCATGAGGAACGCGAGGCCGGTTCGCCAGCGCCAGTCGAGGTGCGCGAGGTGCGGGGCCATCGCCGCGCTGTACATGAGGAAGCGCAGGCTCACGACGAAGGCCGCCGCCACCGTCACGATCACCGGCGAATGCACGGCGACGAGCTGGCTCGCGATGAGCTGCGCGATTCCCGAGAACGAGAAGACCGAGAGCGCGAGACCCTGCGCCGCGCTCATGCCGGCGGCCACCGCCGCCACGCCGGCGACGAATCCGAACGGCACCGTGCCGAGCAGCACCGGCACCATCTCGCGGCAACCGGCGAGCAACTCGCTGCGGGGAGAGACGTCTTGCAAGGAACGCGGCGGCGGCAAAAGGGCGAATTGTAGGCGACCGGCCGAGCGCGCGTCGACGGTTTGATACCATGAAAGCCATGAAAAGACTCGTGCTGCTGCGCCATGGCGAGAGCGCCTGGAACCAGGAAAACCGCTTCACCGGCTGGAAGGACGTCGACCTCACCGACAAGGGCATCGAGGAGGCGCGCGCCGCGGGGCGGCTCCTGCAACGCGAGGGATTCGACTTCGACGTCGCGTTCACCTCGGTCCTCAAGCGCGCGATCCGCACGCTCAACTTCGCGCTCGAGGAGATGGACCGCCTCTGGATCCCGGTGGAGAAGAGCTGGCGGCTCAACGAACGCCACTACGGCGCGCTGCAGGGATTGAACAAGGCGCAGACCGCGGCGAAGTTCGGCGAGAAGCAGGTGATGCTCTGGCGGCGCAGCTACGACGTGCCGCCGCCCGCGCTCGAGGCCGGAGACGAGCGCGATGCCTCGCGCGATCCGCGCTATCGCGCGCTTTCGCCGGCCGAGATTCCGCGTACCGAGTGCCTCAAGGACACCGTCGCACGCGTCGTGCCGTACTGGATCGAGCGCATCGCCCCGCGCGTGGAGGCCGGCGAGCGCGTGCTCGTCGCCGCCCACGGCAACAGCCTGCGCGCGCTCATCAAGTACTTCGACGCCATGTCGGACGAGGCGATCGTCGGCGAGAACGTGCCCACCGGCATCCCGCTCGTCTACGAGCTCGACGACCAGCTGCGCGCAACCGGAAGGCGCTACCTCGGCGACGCCGCGGCGGTCGAGAAGGCGATGCAGTCGGTGGCGAGCCAGGGCAAGGCCCAGCGCGTCGGATGATCCGGGCGCGCCGCCTGCGCCTCGCCCTCGCGGTCCCGTTTTTCCTCTTCGCCCTTGCGGCCGCCGCGGCGCCCGCTGCCCGCGATTCCGCGGCGAGCGAGCAGCGGCTGCGCGACTTGCGCGCGCGCATCGAGAAGCTGCAGGCCGACCTCGCCGCGAAGGAGGAATCGCGCGGCGAGGCGCGCGACCGCCTGCGCGAGAGCGATCGCGCGATGAGCGAGGCGCACCGCGCGCTTTTCGACCTGCGCCGCAAGCGGAGCGTGCTCGAGGCGCAACTCGCCTCGATCGGCGAGCGCGAGGCGAAGGCGCGCGACGACCTCGGCAAGCAGCAGGCGCTCGCGGCGAAGCTCCTGCGCATGCAGTACATGCAGGGATCGACGGACCGCCTGCGGCTCCTCCTCGAGGGACGCGACCCGGAGGAGGCGGCACGTCACCTGCAGTACTACGACTACATCCAGCGCGCGCGCGCCGATCTCATCGGGCGGTTGAAGCGCGAGGAGCAGGATCTCGCGTCCCTGCAGGCGGATGCGAAGGCGCGCCGCGACCAGATCGCGCAGAACGAGGCGGCGCAGGCGGTCCAGAGCCGCGCGCTCGAGCAGGAGCGCGCGGCGCGCGCGGCGGTGGTGGCGAAGCTCGCGGGCGAGATCTCGCGCAATCGGCACGCCATCGACCAGCTGAAGCGCGACGAGGCGCGCCTCGCGCGGCTGGTGGAGGAGATCGCGCGCGCGCTCGCCGAGCGCTCGAAGCAGGGCGCGGCGAAGGGCGGCGAAGCGGTGGATCGCGTGGCCGACGCCTCGCTCGCTTCGAAGCCTTTCAGGACCCTGAAAGGCAAGCTCCGGCTGCCGGTGCGAGGGCGGCTGATGAACCGCTACGGCGAGCGCCGCGCGGACTCCGGAATCCCCTGGAAGGGTCTCTTCATCCGGGCTGTTACAGGTGAAACGGTGCACGCGGTCGCCGACGGTCTGGTGGTCTACGCCGACTGGTTGCGCGGATTCGGTAACCTCTTGATTCTGGACCACGGCGGTGGCTACATGAGCCTCTATGCGGACAACGAGGGACTGCTGCGTCGAGTGGGCGAAAAGGTGCGCGCGGGCGACCCGATCGCCAACGTCGGCGCTTCCGGAGAAAACGCGGATTCGGGTCTATACTTCGAGTTGCGCCGCGACGGGAAACCGTTCGATCCGTTGAAGTGGACGGCCCGCTAGCGCGGCATCGCAATTGAGGAAGGAACAGGGAATGGCCAAGAAGCTCCAGCAGATCGGTCTCGTCGCCCTCGGCGCGGTGCTCGGCATCGTGGCGAGCCTCAACTTCTCCGCCATGGCGGATCGCCAGGCCACCTCGCTGCAACTGCCGGTGGACGACCTGCGCCTCTTCAGCGAAGTGTTCGGCCGCATCAAGACCGACTACGTGGAGCCGGTGGACGACCGCAAGCTGCTGAAGGGCGCGATCAACGGCATGGTGACGGATCTCGATCCGCACTCCGCGTTCCTCGACCAGGACGCGTACCGCGACCTGCAGGTGGGCACGCAGGGCGAATTCGGCGGCCTCGGCATCGAGGTGGGCGCCGAGGACGGCTTCGTGAAGGTAGTGGCGCCGATCGAGGACACGCCCGCGTACAAGGCGGGCGTCCAGGCGGGCGACCTCATCGTGAAGCTCGACGACGTCTCGCTCAAGGGCATCAGCCTCTCGGACGCGGTGAAGCGCATGCGCGGCAAGCCGGGCTCGGAGGTGAAGCTCACGGTGCTGCGCAAGGGCGAGGACAAGCCGCTCGAGTTCATGGTGCGCCGCGACGTGATCCGCGTGAAGAGCGTGAAGGCGAAGCTCATCGAGCCCGGCTACGGCCTGGTGCGCGTCACGCAATTCCAGGAGCACACCGGCGAGAACCTCGTCGCCGCGATCGACGACCTGTACAAGCAGAACGGCGGCGACCTGAAGGGCCTCGTCCTCGACCTGCGCATGAATCCGGGCGGGCTGCTCAACTCGGCGGTGGCCGTGTCGGCCGCGTTCCTGCCGAAGAACGCGCTCGTCGTGTACACGGATGGCCGCACCGAGGACGCGAAGATGCGCCTCACCGCGAACAAGGAAGACTACATCCGCGGCGCGTTCAAGGAAGACTACGAGACGAAGCTGCCGGCCGCGGTGAAGACGGTGCCGATGGTGGTGCTCGTGAACGGCGCCTCGGCTTCCGCTTCCGAGATCGTCGCCGGCGCCCTGCAGGACCACCATCGCGCGACCATCCTCGGCACGCAGACCTTCGGCAAGGGATCGGTGCAGACCATCCTTCCGCTGCCGAACAACCAGGCGGTGAAGCTCACGACGGCGCTCTACTACACGCCGAACGGCCGCTCGATCCAGGCGAAGGGAATCTCGCCCGACATCGTCGTGGAGGACGGCGGCGAGCAGAAGGTGCTGCTGCGCGAGGCGGACCTGCAGAACCACCTCGTGGTGGAGAACGGCAAGCTCGACGAGAGCGGCGGCAGCGGCGCGCCCACCGACAAGGTGATCGCGGGTCCGGCCGCGGGCAAGACCGCGAACGCCGCGTTGAAGCCGGCCTCGGCGAAAGCGCAGCCCGCGGCCGAGGCGAAGAAGGATGCGGCCGGCGCGTCGGCGAAGGCGAAGAAGGTCGACCTGCAGCTCAACGCCGCGTTGAACCACCTGAAGGGACTGCCCATCTCCGCGACGCCGACCGTCGCCGCCGCCGGGAAGTAAGCGCGGCGCGCCGGCCTGCGGCGCGGGCCCGAAGAGCTCGCGAGTGGACGACCAGCAGAGGCTTCGCTACAGCCGGCACCTGTTGCTGAACGAGTTCGGGGAGGACGCCCAGGAGCGCCTCCTCGACTCGCATGCGCTCGTGGTCGGCGCGGGCGGCCTCGGCTCCTCGGCGCTCCTGTACCTCGCATCGAGCGGCCTCGGCCGCATCACCGTGTGCGACGGCGACCGCGTCGACCTCACCAACCTGCAGCGCCAGGTGGTGCATCGCGTCGATTCCATCGGAGAGCCCAAGGCGAGGTCCGCGGCGCGAACGCTCGCGGCGATCAATCCCGAGGTGCGCATCGAAGCGCTCGAGGAGCGCGCGGGCGAAGCGCGCATCGCGGAGCTCGTGCAGGGCGCGGACGTGGTGCTCGACTGCTCGGACAACTTCGCGACGCGCCACGCGCTCAACCGTGCGTGCGTCGGCGCGCGCAAGCCGCTCGTCTCGGGCGCCGCGATCCGCTTCGACGGCCAGGTGGCGGTGTTCGACCTGCGCCGCGACGACGCGCCCTGCTACCACTGCCTGTTCGCCGAGGATGCGGAGTCGCCCGACGAGCGTTGCGCCACCATGGGCATCTTCGCGCCGCTCGTGGGCATCGTCGGCACGTTCCAGGCGCTGGAGGCGATCAAGCTCGTCGCGCGCGTGGGCGAAACGCTCGCCGGGCGCCTGCTCCTGTTCGATGCGCTCGCCAGCCGCTGGCACGAGGTGCGGCTCGCCCGCGATGCGCACTGCCGCGTGTGCGCGAAGCCGCACGCCGAAGCCGCCTAGGGAGGATGCGATGCGAAAACCGATCGTGGGAATCGCCTTGCTCGCCGTGCTGCTCGCCGCGCTTCCCGCCGCGGCGCAGACGGTCTACAAGCTGATCGATCGCAACGGCAAGGTCACGTATGCCGAAGAGCCGCCGAAGAACTTCGACGGCAAGGTGATCCGCATCGACATCGACCCGAACGCGAACCGAGCCACGCTCGGCGGGACCGGCCCGGCCGCCAAGGCGGGGGCGGACACCGCGAAGCCCGCGGCGAGCCCCGCCGCCAAGCCGGCGGCGCCGAGCGCCGAGGATCGGCTCGAGGAGGCGCGCCAGAAGCTCGAGGACCGCCAAAAGGAACTCGCGGAGGCCCGCGAGCATCCACGGGATGACGAGATCCGCTGGATCGGCAATGCGGGCGGCGGCACGCGCGCGGTCCCCACCGACGCCTACCAGCAACGGCTCGCCAGCCTGGAGCGCGCGGTGAAGGAGGCCGAGGATGAGGTTCACGAGCTCGAGAAGCACCAGTAGGGCCGTGCTGCGGCGGGCCGCGATCGCCGCCTGCGGATTGCTCTTCGCCGCCGCGGCGGGCGCCACCACGTTCTACAAGTGGACCGACGCCGGCGGCAACGTCCACTACTCGGATACGCCGCCCAAGGGGCACGTGGGACAAGTCACCCGCATCGAGGTGGATCCGGGGGTGCAGACGGTCGCGCCGCCCATCGTGGACAAGCCCGCCCCCGACCGCGCGCTGCCGCCTCCGGCCGAATCCCTGCCCGCCGGTCCGGACATCCTCACGCAGCGCCGGCAAACGCGCGCGAAGCTCGAGGCGAACCTCGACGCCGCACGCGCCCGCCTGGATGCCGCCCAGAAG
Source organism: Usitatibacter sp. (assembly GCA_035605915.1). Taxonomy (GTDB): domain Bacteria; phylum Pseudomonadota; class Gammaproteobacteria; order Burkholderiales; family Usitatibacteraceae; genus Usitatibacter. The sequence continues at coordinate 4,524 of DATNGJ010000058.1, read as the reverse complement.
GCGCTCTCGGAGGCCGGAGACCCGCAGCCCGACGAGTGGCAGTACACGGTGGGAGGTCCTCCCGCTGCCGGCAGCCTCCCGCGGGTCAATTGCCATGCGGGCGTGGACGGCAAGCTCATCTGCCCGGGGCGCGTCCCGAGCGAGTCGTACTACACGCGCGTGCAGCAGCTCGAGGAAGCGGTCAAGCGCGCGCAGGCGGACGTCGATGCGGCCGAGGTCGCCTACCGCAAGGGCGTGGACTGACTCGCGGCCCGCGCGAGATCCCAGCGCGGGAACACGTTGAACGCCGAGGCATCGGCCGGCAATGCGGCGTTCGCGTACTTGAGCGCCGCGGCGAAGGCGATCATCGCGCCGTTGTCCGTGCAGAGGCGGGGCGGCGGAAAGTAGGCCTCGCTGCCGCGCTCCCGCACTGCGCGCGTGAGCGCTTCCCGCAGCGCCGCGTTCGCGCCTACGCCGCCCGCGACGACGAGCCGGTCGAGGCCCTCGCGCTCGAGCGCCGCGACGCACTTCGCCACGAGGACGTCCACGACCGCCGCCTGGAACGATGCGGCGAGATCCGCGCGCGCCGGCTCGTCGAGGCGCTCGATCTCGCGCACCCGCGTGAGCACCGCGGTCTTGAGGCCGCTGAAGCTGAAATCGAGGTCGCCGCTCGCGATCATCGGCCGCGGGAAGCGGTGGCGAGCGGGGTTGCCCGTCGCGGCGAGCCGCGCGAGCGCCGGTCCGCCGGGATATTCGAGCCCGAGCACGGTCGCCGTCTTGTCGAACGCCTCGCCCGCCGCATCGTCCTGCGTCTCGCCGAGCAGCGCGTAGCGTCCGACCCCGTCCACCCGCATGAGCTGCGTGTGGCCTCCCGATACCAGCAGCGCCACGAACGGAAATGCGGGGCGCGGATCGGCGAGGAGCGGCGAGAGAAGGTGCCCCTCGAGGTGGTGGATGCCGACGGTGGGCTTGCCGAGCGCCAAGCCGAGGCCCGCCGCGACCGATGCCCCGACCAGCAGTGCGCCGCCCAGGCCCGGGCCCTGCGTGAACGCGACGAGGTCCACCTCCTCGATGCGCCGCCCCGCACCGGCGAGAACCTGCCGCACGAGGGGAAGCAGGCGGCGCACATGGTCGCGCGAGGCGAGCTCGGGCACGACGCCGCCATAGTCCGCATGGAGCCGGACCTGGGAGTGCAGCGCGTCGCCGAGCAGGCCCGCGGTCGCGTCGTAGAGCGCCACGCCGGTCTCGTCGCAGGAGGTTTCGATGCCCAGGATCAGCAGGGGAGTCCTTCCGGAGCGCCCGGAATGCTTTCCCGGGTGCCAAAATCCTGATATTATGCGTGGTTTTCCAGCATCGATATCCAGGCCCGCACCACCCTATGCCCATCGTCCGAGTGAAGGAAAACGAGCCCTTCGACGTCGCGCTTCGCCGCTTCAAGCGCGCGGTCGAGAAGACGGGTCTCCTCACCGAGCTTCGCGCGCGCGAGTTCTACGAGAAACCCACCGCCGAGCGCAAGCGCAAGCACGCCGCCGCGGTCAAGCGCCGCTTCAAGCGCATGCGCGCGCAGATGCTGCCGCCCAAGCTCTACTGAGGGGCGCCCAAGCGAATCCACGCGGCGAGCCGGGCCCCGCGCCCCGCTCGCCGCGGTCTTTTTGGGACAGGTTTCGGGGACAGACCCTGGTGTGGCCGTTGCCTGGTTCAGGGCTGTCCCCGGTGTAACAGGAGCGATCCAATGCCTCTGCGAGAAAGACTGAACGAAGAGATGAAGTCCGCGCTCAAGGCGCGCGAGGCCGAGCGCCTCGCCGCGCTGCGCCTGCTGCTCGCCGCGGTGAAGCAGCGCGAGGTCGACGAGCGCGTGACGCTCGACGACGCGGGCGTGGTCGCCGTGGTCGAGAAGATGATCAAGCAGCGCAAGGACTCCATCGCCCAGTACGAGAAGGCCGCGCGCCAGGACCTCGCCGACAAGGAGAAGTACGAGATCTCGGTGATCGAGGGGTACCTGCCCCGGCAGATGTCGCAGCCGGAGATCGAGGCGGCGGTCGCCGAGGCGCTCGCGCAGTCCGGCGCGAAATCCCCGGCCGACATGGGCAAGGTGATGGGGGTGCTCAAGCCCCGCCTCGCCGGCCGCGCGGACATGGGCAAGGTCTCGGCGCTCGTCAAGGCGAAGCTGCAGTAGCCGTCGTTCCCGGGGCGCCGGGAACCCATGGATTCCCGCCGACGCGGGAATCACGTGCGGGCGGCATAATTGCCACCATGATCCCGCAGGAATTCATCCAGTCCCTGCTCGGGCGTGTCGACATCGTCGACGTGGTCGACCGCTACGTGAAGCTGCGCAAGGCCGGGGCGAACTACTCCGCCTGCTGCCCGTTCCACAACGAGAAGACGCCTTCCTTCACGGTGAGCCCGTCGAAGCAGTTCTACCACTGCTTCGGATGCGGCGCGCACGGCAACGCGATCGGCTTCCTCATGGAGTATTCGGGGCTCGCCTATCCCGAGGCCATCCGCTCGCTCGCGGAGACCGTCGGCATGCCGGTGCCGGAGACGCGCACGCGCTACGACCGGGCCGCCTCGGCCGAAGGGCCCGGGCTCACGGCCCGCATGATGGACGCGCTCGGGTATTTCCGCGCCGAGCTCAAGAAGTCGCGCACCGCGATCGACTACCTCAAGGGACGCGGCGTCTCGGGCGAGATCGCGGCGCGCTTCGGCCTGGGCTACGCGCCCGACGGATGGCAGAACCTCGCCTCGGTGTTCACCGACTATGCGACCGGACCGCTCAAGGACACCGGGCTCGTCATCGACTCCGAGCCGGGGGAGGACCATCCCGAGAAGAAGTCGCGCCGCTACGACCGCTTCCGCAACCGCGTCATGTTCCCGATCCTCGACGCGCGCGGCAACGTGATCGGCTTCGGCGGGCGCGTGATCGGCCCGGGCGAGCCCAAGTACCTCAACTCGCCGGAGACGCCGCTCTTCGAGAAGGGCCGCGAGCTCTACGGCCTCTACCAGGCGCGGCGCGCCATCCGCGACGCGAACCAGGTGATCGTCGTCGAGGGCTACATGGACGTGGTGGCGCTCGCGCAGAACGGCGTCGAGAACGCGGTCGCCACGCTCGGCACGGCGACCACGCCGTTCCACGTCGGAAAGCTCCTCAAGCTCGCCGACAACGTGGTCTTCTGCTTCGACGGCGATGCCGCGGGCCGCAAGGCCGCCTGGCGCGCGCTCGAGGTGTCGCTGCCGGTGCTCGCGGACGGCAAGGTGGTGGGCTTCCTGTTCCTTCCCGTCGAGGACGATCCGGATACGTTCGTGCGCCGCGAGGGGCGCGAGGCGTTCCTCGCCGCGGCCGCGCAGGCGAAGCCGCTCTCGCAGTTCCTCTTCGGCGAGCTCGCCGCGCGCGTCGACATGGCGACCGAGGAGGGCCGCGCGCGCTTCGTGGCCGAGGCGAAGCCGCTGCTTGCCGAGGTGCAGGCCCCGGCGCTCGCCGCCATGCTTCGCCATCGCCTGGCGGAGATGGCGCGGCTCGACGCGGCGGAGGTCGATGCGTTGCTCCCCTCGCGAGCCACGCCCCGTCCACAGCAGCGCCGCGCTCCGCCGAGGACCGTGCGTGGAGCCCCGGCGGTCGCCGAGGCGAGGCTCCTCGGCCGCGTGCTGATGCGCCCCGACCTCGCCGCCCGGGTCCCGGAGGATGTCCTGGATGGAGCCGGCGCCGAGGCGGCGACCCTTCGCGCCGTCGTTGGTTTTTGCCACGCCAACCCCAATCTCACGCTGGGACAGCTCAGCGCCCGCTTCCAGTCGAGCGAGCACGAGGCCGTCATCGAGGAGGCGCTGCGCGAGCCGCTGCTCGCCCAGGCGGAGGTGGGCGAGCTGGACCTCGAGGCGGAGGTGGCCCACTGGGTGCAGGAGCTGCGCCAGGAGCGGCTCTCGCGCCGCCTCGGCGAGCTGGCCCTTCTGGAGCATGCCGGGACCGCCACGCCGGAGCAGCGGGCCGAATATCGCGCGCTCTACGCACGCATGGAGGCCGCCAAGTCGGGGAATCCTCCTACGGAAGGCATGTCCAAAGTCTGATACAATTTCGGGTTTTCCCCGATCAGCCCCACCGGGAGTCGCCACAGTGAAAAAGTCGAGCAACGAGCACCAGAAGGCCGAGGTGAAACTCGCCGAAGTCGAGGCGCAGAAGAAGCGCCTCAAGAACCTCATCGTTCTGGGCAAGGAGCGCGGCTACCTCACGTACGCCGAGATCAACGACCACCTGCCGGACGACATGACCGACGCCGAGCAGATCGAGGGCGTGGTCACGATGCTCGCCGACATGGGCATCGCGGTGTACGACGAGGCGCCGGATGCCGAGCAGCTCCTCATGAACGAGGCGCCGGCGCCGATCGCCGAGGAGGACGTGATCGAGGAGGCGGAGGAAGCGCTCTCCACCACCATCGACGCCGAGTTCGGCCGCACCACGGATCCCGTGCGCATGTACATGCGCGAGATGGGCTCGGTGGAGCTGCTCACGCGCGAGGGCGAGATCGAGATCGCCAAGCGCATCGAGGACGGCCT
>DATNGJ010000057.1:0-43321 GCA_035605915.1 Usitatibacter sp. | reverse complement strand
CGACCTGGACCTCGAGCCCTTCGCGCGCATCGATCCGTGCGGCTATCCCGGGCTCGCCTGCACGCGGCTGGCGGACCTCGGGGTCCGTGATAGCATTGATGCACTGCAACATGAGCTGGGCGACTCGATCGCACGCCAGCTCCGCGCCTGAGCCCACATGGCCGACGACACCCAGAAGCTGCAGCAGAAGCGCGCGCTCAAGACGGCACGCATCCCGATCAAGGTGGCGCAGCCGGACGCACCGCTGCGCAAGCCCGAGTGGATCCGCGTGCGCGCCGGCGGCGGCGAGCGCTTCCATGAAATCAAGCGCGTGCTCCGCGAGGCGAAGCTGCACACGGTGTGCGAGGAAGCCTCGTGCCCGAACATCGGCGAGTGCTTCGGCCACGGCACCGCCACGTTCATGATCCTGGGCGACCTGTGCACGCGCCGCTGTCCGTTCTGCGACGTGGCCCACGGCCGCCCGCAGCCGCCCGATCCCGACGAGCCGCGCCATCTCGCCGAGACCATCGCCGCGATGAAGCTCGCCTACGTCGTCGTCACCAGCGTCGACCGCGACGACCTCAGGGACGGCGGCGCCGGCCACTTCGTCGAATGCATCCGCGCGGTGCGCGCGCTCTCGCCCGCGACGCGCATCGAGATCCTCACGCCGGACTTCCGCGGGCGCGTGGAGCGCGCGCTCGCGATCCTCGCCGATGCCCCGCCGGACGTGATGAACCACAACCTCGAGACCGTGCCGCGCCTCTATCGGCAGGCGCGCCCCGGCTCCGACTACGCGCATTCGCTCGCGCTGCTGCGCGATTTCAAGGCCGCGCACCCGTCGGTGCCGACGAAATCCGGTCTCATGGTGGGCCTGGGCGAGACCAACGACGAGATCCTCGAGGTGATGCGCGACCTGCGCGCGCACCGCGTGGACATGCTCACCATCGGCCAGTACCTGCAGCCCTCGAAGCACCATCTTCCGGTCGCGCGTTATGCGCATCCGGACGAGTTCCGGAGGCTCGGCGAGGAGGCCGCGCGCATGGGCTTCGTCAACGCGGCGTGCGGGCCGCTGGTGCGCTCCAGCTATCACGCCGATCGCCAGGCGGCCGAAGCCGGGCTCGCCTGACAACCGTGCGTCGACCGGCGCATAATCGTTGCGCCATGCATCGATCCGCGTTCGCCGCTTTCGCGGCGCCCCTCGTATTCGCAGCCTGCGCGGCGCACGCGGAGATTTTCCGCTGCACGTCGGGCTCGGGCGCGGTGACTTACCAGCAGGATCCATGCGGCGCGAGCGAGAGCGCGAGGAAGGTCGACGTTCCGTCGAGCTATCCCGCCGCCGACATCACCGCGCGGGAGCGTCTTTTCGCGCGCGAGGCCGCGCTCGACCAGCGGCTCGAGGCCGAGCGCGAGCGCCGCAGCCGCGAGACGATCGCGCACGTGATGCAGCCGGAGCCCGTGCCCGCACCCGAAGTGAGCGAAGGGCCCGAGATCATCTGGCTCGGCGCACCCGTTCGCTTGCATCGCCACCCGTTCCGCTCGTTCTTGCGCCGCGGCGGCCTGCGCGGCGGCCTGCGGCACAACTGATTCCTCCCGGGTCCTTCGCGCCCCGCCGCGGCCGGGTGCGCAGCCGCCGATTGTCGTACCCGGATGGACGGAATACCCTTATTCGGCCATTCGCCTTATACTCCGGGCCGCGATATGGACCGATTCAAGGAGCTCACGACCTTCGTGGAAGTGGCGCAGCGCGGAAGCCTCTCGGCGGCCGCGCGCGAGGAAGGAATCACGCCCGCGATGGTGGGCCGGCGCATCGACCAGCTCGAGGAGCGCCTCGGCGTGAAGCTCTTCAAGCGCTCCACGCGCAAGGTGACCCTCACGCCGGAGGGCGCCACCTTCTACGACGACTGCCACCGCGTGCTCGAGGAGCTGCGTGCGGCGGAGGATTCGCTCACGGTGGGCACGAGGAGCGCGTCGGGGCGGCTCATCATCACGGCGCCCACCGCGTTCGGGCGCAAGCACATCGCCCCGCACCTGCCCGCGTTCATCGCCGAGCATCCCAACCTCGCGATCACGTTGCACCTGTCGGAGCGCCTCGTCGACCTCAGGAACGAGCGCTTCGACCTCGCGATCCGCATCGCCGACCTGAAGAGCGCCGACCTCATCGCCGCGAAGCTCGCGCGCAACCATCGTGTGGTGTGCGGCTCGCCCGCCTACTTCAAGCGCGCCGGGCGGCCGAAAAGCCTCGCGGAGCTCGCACGCCACAACTGCCTGGTGACCAGCACCGAGGACGGCGTCGCCGATTCCTGGAGCTTCTTGGACAAGGGCAAGCCCGTCGCGGTGAAAGTCGGCGGCAGCCTGCAGTGCAACGACGGCGAGGTGCTCACGCGCTGGGCGATCGCGGGCGAGGGCCTCGCATGGCGTTCGGCCTGGGAAGTGAGCGAAGAGGTGAAGCGCGGACGGCTCGTCACCGCGCTCGACGAGTTCTCGATGCCGGGCAACAACATCTATGCCGTCTACGCCGAGCGGCGGCTCCTCCCGGCGAAGGTGAAGTTCTTCATCGATTTCCTGCGCAAGACGTTCGGAGATCCGCCGTATTGGGAGTAAGAAGGCGGACCGGGGAGCCGGCGAGCGGGAGTGGCGCTGGAGCGGACCGCAGGCGCCCGCCGCTCGACGCCATCAAGCGCCTTACCGGAACTGCTTGACCACGTGGTGCTGCCGGCGGCTCACCGGCAGCTTCTCGCCGGTGCCCTTGATCACCACCGCCCATCCCGACTCGCTCTCCTCGGCGTTGCGCGCGAAGCCGGCGACCGCGTGTCGCGCGACCAGGCAGTTGCGGTGCACGCGCACGAAGGCCTCGGCGAACTCCTCCTCCAGCTTGGTGAGCGATTCCTCGACCAGGTACTCGCGCTCGAGCGTGCGCACCGTGACGTACTTGAGCTCGGCGCGCAGATAGAGGATCTCGCCGACCGGCACCAGGTGGATCTTCCCCCGCTCGTGCACGGATAGGTGGCGCCGCGGCTGGTTGGCAGCGGCGTCGAGGGCTTCGCGGCTGGGCGGGGCCGCGGCGCGCGCCTTGGTGAGCGCGCCGAGCAGCCGCTCCACGCGGATCGGCTTCAGCAGGTAATCGATCGCGTTCACCTCGAAGGCGTTGATGGCATAGCTGTCGAAGGCCGTGGTGAAGATGATCGCGGGCGGATTCGGCATGCCGGCGATATGGCGCGCCGCCTCCATGCCGTCGATCTCCGGCATGCGGATGTCGAGCAGGATGATGTCCACCTTCTCGCGGTTGAGCACGTCCAGCACCTCGCGTCCGCTGCGCGCCTCGTCCACGACGGCGAGCGGGAAGCGCTCGCGGCACTCGTCGAGCAGGTCGCGCAGCCGCTGGCGCGCCGGCGCCTCGTCGTCGGCGACGAGGATGCGCGGCACCTCGCCGTGGGCGAGCGTCATGCGGGCGCGGTGAGGTAGGGCATGCGGATCGTCACCCGGTAGGAGCCCTCGTCCACCTCGGACTTCATGCTCGCCTCGGCGTCGAAATGCAGCTGCAGCCGCTCTCGGATGTTGGCGATCGCCATGCGGTTGCCCGCGGGACTGCGCGTGCCGGCGGGCGCCGGATTCACGAGCGTCATCACGAGCTGCGGCCCGTCGCGGCGCACGTCGATGGAGACCTCGCCGCCTTCCGGGGAGGGTTCGATCCCGTGGTAGACGGCGTTCTCGACGAGCGGCTGCAGCACGAGCGGCGGCACCAGCGCGTCGCCGGGCATCCCGTCGATGCGCCACGAGACGCGCAGGCGCTCGCCCAGGCGCAGGCTCTCGATCGCGAGGTACTGGCGCGCGAGCTCCACCTCCTCGGCGATCGGGGCGAGCGTGCGGTTCTCGGACATCAGCACGCGGAAGAGGTCCGCCATGTCCTCGAGGGCACGCTCCGCGCGCCGCGGCTCGGAGCGGATCAGCGAGATCACCGCGTTGATGCTGTTGTAGAGGAAATGCGGGCGGATGCGCGCCTGCAGCGCCTGGATGCGCGCATCGGCGATCGCCGGGGCGAGCGCGCGCGAGCGCAGGTCGAAATAGGCGAGCGTCACGGCGGTGGCGAAGAGCACCAGCGCGGCGAGGCGCGGGAAGGAGGCATTGGCGTAGTCGACGAAGAGGCTCCCGACCGCGCGGCCGGCGGCCCAGGAAAGCGCCAGCTCGAAGACGGCCACCGCCACGATCGAGCGAATGTAGCCCATCGCATGCAGCCAGCGGCGCGCGCCGCACAGCGCGACGAGGCTCACGATGAGCACCGGCTCGGCGAGGGCGGCGAGGAGGACGAACTCGAGGGCCGCGGCCGCGAGGCTCGGCGCGCGAACCGTGGCGGCCGCGGCTACCAGCAGGTTCACGATGACCAACGAGCGCAGCATGATGCCCAGGTTGCAGAAATTGGGCAGCCTGATCCCGGTAGCCGTCTGATTTATACTCGCCACGTTCCCCATTTGGCCATCGCCGCCGTTTCCATGCAACAAGACGACAAGCCGGCCGGAAAGGCGAGCGCCGGCAAGGCATGGTCGGGCCGATTCGCCGAGCCCATCGACGAGCTCACCCGCCGCTTCAACGCGTCGGTCGATTTCGACCGCCGCCTCGCGCCGTTCGACATCCGCGGCTCGCTCGCCCACGCGCGCATGCTCGAGCGCTGCGGCATCCTGCCGGCGGCCGACCTCGAGGCGATCGAGCGCGGCATGGCGCGCATCGCCGAGGAAGTGCGCGCCGGGACGTTCCCGTGGTCGATCGAGCGCGAGGACGTGCATTTCAACATCGAGCATCGGCTCACCGAGCTCGCCGGCGACGCGGGCAAGCGGCTGCACACGGCGCGCTCGCGCAACGACCAGGTGGCGACCGACATGCGCCTGTGGCTGCGGGACGAGATCGACGGGCTCGCGGCGCTCCTCCAGCGCGTGCGCGAGCGGATCCTCGATCTCGCCGAGCGCAACGCGGCGACGCCGATGCCGGGATTCACGCACCTGCAGGTGGCGCAGCCGGTGACCTTCGGCCACCATCTCATGGCGTACTTCGAGATGTTCACGCGCGACGCCGGGCGCCTCGCCGATTGCCGGCGCCGCGCCAACATGCTGCCGCTGGGCGCCTCCGCGCTCGCCGGCACGAGCTACCCGATCGACCGGGAATGGGTCGCCCGCGAGCTCGGCTTCGACGGCGTGTGCGAGAACTCGCTCGACGCGGTTTCCGACCGCGATTTCGCGGTCGAATTCGTCGCCGCCGCCGCGCTCGCCATGGCGCACGTCTCGCGCCTCGCCGAGGAGCTGGTCCTGTGGGCCAATCCGCGCTTCGGCTTCGTGCGGATCCCGGACCGGTTCTGCACCGGCTCCTCGATCATGCCGCAGAAGAAGAACCCGGACGTGCCGGAGCTCATGCGCGGCAAGACGGGGCGGGTGTACGGGTCGCTGGTGGCGCTCCTCACGCTCCTCAAGGCCCAGCCGCTCGCCTACAACAAGGACAACCAGGAGGACAAGGAGCCGCTCTTCGACGCCGCCGACACGCTGCGCGACGTGCTCGCCATCCTCGCCGAGCTCGTGGGCGGGCTCGTCGCGCAGCCGCAACGCATGCTCGAGGCGCTGCGCGAGGGCCACTCCACGGCCACCGACCTCGCCGACTACCTGGTGCGCAAGGGATTGCCGTTCCGCGACGCGCACGAGGTGGTGGCGCGCGCGGTGCGCGCGGCGGAGGATTCCGGCCGGGAGCTCGCGCAGCTCCCCATCGCGGAGCTCGCGCGGTTCTCGCCGCTCATCGCGCCCGATGCGGTCGAGGCGCTCACGGTGGAAGGCTCGATCGCGGCGCGCCGGCATATCGGGGGCACCGCTCCCGAGGCGGTGCATGCCGCGATCGCACGCGCCCGCAAGCGGCTCGCGGCCGGCTAGGCCGCTTCCTCGGTCTTCTTCGCCTCGAAGATGCGGCAGATCCGGCGCGTTTCGGGGCCCGAGAGCCGGTCGCCCATGCGCCCGCAGCGGTAGATGCGCTGCGAGAGCTTCTGGCACCAGCTGCAGTTGTGGCAGACGCCGAAGGGCGCGCCTTCGTTGTCCTCCTGCAGCGTGGTGAGCGCCTCGCGCAGCGCCGAAACGGCGTTGCGGATGCGGTTCGGGCTGATGTTGCGGGTGGCGTTCTGCCAGGCGAGCGTGGGCTGCGACTCGTAGAGCAGCCGCTCGCCGGCGGGCGAGAGCCTCAGGCGCACCACGCGCCGGTCGATGTCGTCCTCGAAGCGCTCGATGAGCCCGCGGCGGTCGAGGAGCAGCAGCGTCTGCGAGACCGTGCCCTTGGTGAGGCCCAGGTACTCCGCGAGGGCCTGCGGCGTGTTGGAATAGCGGTTCGCCTTGCTGAGGTAGATGAGGGATTGCAGGTGCACGGGCTGGAGCGATTCGTCGGCGCCGGCGCGGCGCAGCTCCGTGCGCATGAGGTTGCCGAGCCGCTCGACCAGCTCGAGAAGGACGATCGGGTTCTTGTCCAGTCGCGCCTCCGGATCGCGGTTGACGTCCGCGTCCGCGCATTAGTATCGGCTCGATACGGAAAAGTCAAGGATTCGACGCGCCGATTTGTCGTATCGGGTCGAAACCAACTCGCCGGAAGCGGCCGCGCGTGCCGGTTTTCGTCGCTTTCCGACGCGCCGACTCACGTCCAGCGCACGCGCTCGCCCGATTGCGCCTCGACGAGGCGCGCGAGCGAAGCGAACAGCTCCTCGCCGCTCCTCGTGTCGCGCCACGCCCCCTCGCGCGAGGCGAAATGGAAGCCGCCGGAGCGCGCCGCCACCCAGATCTCGCGGTTCGGCGTCTGCCGATTCACGATGATGCGGCTCGCGTCCGGGCACTCGACGCTGAGCACGCCGCCTTCGAGGTCCACGTCGAGCGCGTCGTGCGCGGCGAGCGAGGACTCGATGCGCTCGAGCACCGCGTCCACGGCCCGGTGGAATTCCGATTCGTTCATAATCGACGCCATGATACGCGCCGCGCCGGTTCTCGCCGTCCTGCTGCTGCTCGCCGCCTGCGGGCAGAAGGGACCGCTCAAGCTTCCCGCTCCCGCGCCCGCCGTCCCGACGCCGGTTCCCGCCGCGCCGCCTTCCTCGCCATGAGCGCGCTCGAGCGCGTGGCGGGCGAGCTGCGCCTGGAGGGCGCCTCGCTCGAGGAGATCGCGCGCCGCTTCGGCACGCCGTGCTACGTGTACTCGCGCGCCGCGATCGAGGCGGCGTTCCGCGACTTCGACCAGGGCCTCGCCGGCCTCGACCACCTCGTCTGCTACGCGGTGAAGGCGGGGTCCAACCTCGCGATCCTCGACCTCCTCGCCCGCGCCGGCGCCGGGTTCGACATCGTCTCGGGCGGCGAGCTCGCGCGCGTGCTCGCCGCGGGCGGGCGCGCCGATCGCGTGATCTTCTCCGGCGTCGGCAAGACGGAGACGGAGATGCGCGCGGCGCTCGAAACGGGCATCAAGTGCTTCAACGTCGAGAGCGAGCCGGAGCTCGAGCGCCTGGACGCCGTCGCGGGCGCGCTCGGCAAGCGCGCGCCGGTCGCGCTGCGCATCAATCCCGACGTCGACGCGCGCACCCATCCGTACATCTCGACCGGCATGGCCGGAAACAAGTTCGGCATCCCGCATGCGCGCGCGATGGAGGCGTACCGGCATGCCGCGCGGCTCCCGCACCTGAGGGTCGTGGGGATCGGCTGCCACATCGGCTCGCAGATCCTCGACACCGCGCCGCTCGCCGAGGCGCTCGAGCGCGTGCTGGAGCTCGCCGACGCGCTCGCCGCCGAAGGCTTCGCGATGGAGCACCTCGACCTGGGCGGCGGCATCGGGATCCGCTATCGCGAGGACGAGCGGGCGCCCGACATCCGCGCCTATTGCCGCTCGCTCGCCGCGCGCCTCTCGGGGCGCGGCGTGCAGGTGCTGCTCGAGCCGGGGCGCGCGATCGTGGGCGCCGCGGGCGTCCTCCTCACGCGCGTGGAATACCTGAAGCTCGACAAGGCGAAGCGCTTCGCGATCGTCGACGCCTCGATGAGCGAGCTGCTGCGCCCGGCGCTCTACGAGTCGTGGCACGAGATCGTCGCGGTGCGCGAGGCGCGCGGCGGGCGCGAGGCCGGGCGTTACGACGTGGTGGGCCCGGTGTGCGAATCGTCCGACGTGCTGGGACTCGACCGCAGCCTCGCCGTCGCTGCGGGCGACCTCCTCGCGATCCTTTCCGCCGGCGCGTACGGGATGGCGATGAGCTCGAACTACAATTCGCGCCCGCGGCCCTGCGAGGTGCTGGTCGACCGCGGCGCCGCGATCGAGGTTCGCGCGCGCGAGACGGCGCAATCGCTCTACGCGCTCGAGCGCCGGCTTCCGGATCGCTGATTCCCGCGCCGCCCGCGTCCACTTCGCTCGGAGTACGGGGTTTTGGTGTCGGGACGATACCAAACCGCCGCGAGTCCGAACAAATAGTCAGGCTTGACATGCGTGGATTTCACGCACTTGCGTCTAGAATCGGCTCACCAATCTCGTTCGATGCGAATCCGAACGCTTGGTAGTGCGGACAAGCCTCCCGCCGGGCGGCGCGCACGTCAGACAATCGGTCAACATTGAAAGGAGTCAACCATGGCTGCCAAGAAAAAAGCCGCGAAGAAGAAGTCCTCCAAGAAAAAGACCGCGAAGAAGAAGTCGTCGAAGAAGCGCTCCTCAAAAAAGCGCGTAGCCAAGAAAGCGAAGAAGAAGTCGACGAAGAAGAAATCGTCGAAGAAGAAAGCGGCCAAGAAACGCAAGCCGGCCCGCAAGGCGGCCAAGAAGAAGCCCGCGAAGAAGAAGAGAAAGGCGGCGAAACGCAGCAAGCCCGCGATGTCCGCGGCGCCCGCGAGGCCCATGGCCCCGGCGGTCACTCCGGTCATCACGCCGCTGATCAAGCCGATGAGCTGACCGGGAGCCTCAGGCACCCGAAGGCACAACGGCTCGACCCGAATACGAGGCGCGACCCGACCGGTACCGCGCAAGCGGCAGGCAGAACGGCCGGGTAGCGCCTCGCAAGCGGGCCCCATCCCGCGTCATCCGGCGCGGTATTCCTCGAGCACCTCGTAGCGCCCCTGGCCGGTCACGGAACGGACCAGCGTGAAGGCGTCCACGCGCCAGGCGACCGGATCGATCGCGGCGATCGGCGCCGGACGCCGAATGCGCCGCGCGAGCGTCGCGTGCGGCGCGAACGGCCGCTCCTCCAATCGGAAGCGCGCCGCCCGCAGGCGTCCGGCAAGCGCGGACTGGAGCGCGGCGAGCGGCTGCGGCACTTCCGCACACCCGGCCCAGGCCACGCGAGCGGCACGAAAGGAGCCGACGCGATCGAGCGTGAACGAGAAGCGCCCGAATGCGACTTCGCGTGCCGCCTCGTGCACGCCGGCGAGCGCCTCGCCCACCTCGCCGAGGAAGGCGAGCGTGAGGTGGATCTTTTCCTGCGGCACGGCCTTTCCTTGCGCCACCAGGGCGAGGTCCGAGCCCAGCCGTGCGAGCGCCGGGGCGGCGCTCCCCGGCCATACCGCGAAGAATAGGCGCGCCATCGCTACAGCAGGAAGAGCGTCGCGAGGCCGAGGAAGATGAAGAATCCCATGCTGTCGGTGACGAACGTGAGGAACACGCTCGAGCCGACCGCCGGATCGCGGCCGAAGCGATGCATCGCGAGCGGGATGAAGATGCCGGCGAGCGCCGCGACGACGAGGTTCAGCAGCATCGCGAGCGCCATCACGCCGCCGAGCGCGACATTGTGGTACAGGAGCCCCGCCACCACGCCGAGCACGCTTCCCCAGAGCGCGCCGTTGAGCGCGCTGATGCCGAGCTCCTTCGCGAGGAGCCGCCGGGCGTTGTGCGCGCTCACCTGTCCCAGCGCGAGCGCGCGCACGATGAGGGCGGTCGTCTGGTTGCCGGAGTTGCCGCCGATCCCGGCCACGATGGGCATCAGCGCCGCGAGCGCCGCGAGCTGCGCGATGGAGCCTTCGAAAAGACCGACCACGCGGGAAGCGACGAACGCGGTGCACAGGTTCAACGCGAGCCACGGGCCGCGGTTCCTCGCGCTCGACCAGACGCTCGCGAAGGCGTCTTCCTCCTCGCGCAGGCCGACCTTGCCGAGCTCCTGCGCCTCCTGCCGGTCGCGGACGTATTCGAGCACGGTTTCCACGGTGATACGCCCGATGACGCGCCCGGTCGCATCCACCACCGGGGCGCAGATGAGGTCGTAGCGGTCGAACGCCTGGGCGGCCTCGTCCGCGTCGCTCTCCGGGGCGAACGAGACGACCTCGCGCTCGTAGATGCCGGCGACCTCCACGTCCGGGTCGGTGACGAGGAGGCGCGTGAGAGGGAGCGCCCCCTTCAAATGCTCCCCGCGATCCACCACGAACACGGCATCGGTCTGCGGCGGAAGCTCGTCGAAGCGGCGCAGGTAGCGCAGCGCCACCTCGCAGGTCACGTCGTCGCGGATGCTCACCACCTCGAAATCCATCAACGCACCGACCGTGCCTTCGGGATAGGAGAGCGCCGCCTGCAGCTCCGCGCGCTCCTCGAAGCCCTGCGCCTCGAGGATCTCCTGCACCACCTCGCGCGGCAGGTCGGCGGCGAGGTCCGCGATCTCGTCGGCGTCGAGGTTCTGCGTCGCGGCGACGATCTGCGCCCGGTCCATCTCCTCGAGCAGCGTGTCGCGCACCGCATCGGAGACCTCGAGCAGGATCTCGCCCTCGAGCTCGCCGCGCACGAGGCCCCAGGCCCAGCGCCGTTCCTCGATCGGGAGCCCTTCGAGCACGTAGGCGATGTCGGCGGGGTGGCGATCGGCGAGGAGGGTGCGCGCGGCGGCGTCGAGCGCCGTGGGCTGCGTGCCAGGAGCCGCCTCCGCGCGAGCGTGCGCTAGCCGCTCGATCACCTCGAGCAGCGAGTGCGGCGACGCCTCGTCGACCCGCGCGGCGGCGCTCACGGCAGATCCGCCTGCGGCATCCGCGCGAGGATGGTCTGCGTGTGCCGCTCGAGCCAGCGCGTGCTGCGATGGCGATCGTAGAAGCGCGGGTTGGGGATCATCGCGGCGAGGCGTGCCGAGGCCTCGGGGCCGAGCGCGGCGGCGCCCACGCCGTAGTAGTGGCGCGCGGCCGCCTCCGCGCCGAACACGTCCTCGCCCCACTCGATCACGTTCAGGTAGATCTCCAGGATCCGCCGCTTGTCCATCACGCGCTCGATCATCACCGTGATGAGCGCCTCCTCGCCCTTGCGCCAGGGCGTGCGCGCCGGCGAAAGGAAGAGGTTCTTGGCGAGCTGCTGGGAGATCGTCGATCCGCCGGCGACGATGCGTCCGCGGCGCAGGTTCTTCTCGCGCGCCTTCTCGATCGCCTCCCAGTCGAATCCGTCATGATCGACGAAGCGCGCGTCCTCCGCCACCACCACGGCGCGCTTGAGGCTCGCGGAGATGCGCGAATACGGCACCCAGGCATGGCGCAGCCGCGCATGCGGGTCGTGCCTGCGCAGGTCCTCGAGGCGCGCGCGCATGAATGCCGTGGCCCCCGGGTCGTGGTCCTTCCACCACCAGATGCGCGCGAGGTAGGAAAGCTGCAACGCGAGGAAGGCGCCGGCCGCCGCGACCGCCAGCCAGCCGGCATAGCGCGCCCAGCGCTTCACGCGCGACCCGCGCGCAGCTCCGCGATCACCTCGCGCGTCGCGGGGCGCCGGCCGCGCCACAAGCGGAAGGATTCCGCCGCCTGCTCGACGAGCATTCCCAGCCCGTCGCACGCGCGCGCACCGCGCGCCGTCGCACGCTCGAGGAACGCGCGCGCGTTCGCGCCGTAGGCCATGTCGTAGGCGAGCACGCCGGGGCGGAAGATCGACTCGTCGGGGAGCGCGAGCGGCATGCCGAGCGTGGAGGCCGACGTGGCGTTCACGACGAGGCCGAACGCGGTATCCGGAATGCGATCGAGCGCGCACGATTCGACCTGCCCCGCGGAAGCGAAGCGCGCGGCGAGCGCGCGGCCGCGCTCCACGTCGCGGTTCGCGACCACGAGCCGCGCCGGCCCCTCGCCGAGCAGCGGCCCGATGACGCCGCGCGCCGCACCGCCCGCGCCGATCATGAGGATGCTCGCGCCCT
This sequence comes from Usitatibacter sp., assembly GCA_035605915.1. Lineage (GTDB taxonomy): Bacteria > Pseudomonadota > Gammaproteobacteria > Burkholderiales > Usitatibacteraceae > Usitatibacter. Next base: position 31,242 of record DATNGJ010000057.1, on the reverse strand, counting down.
CGATGTCCATGCCGAGATTGTCGCGCAGGTCCGCGACCAGGCCCGCGCCGTCCGTGTTGTCCGCCGCGATGGTTCCGTCCTCGCGCCGCGCGAGGAAATTCGCCGCACCGGACTCGCGCGCGCGCTGCGAGCGGACGTGCGCGAGCTCGAACGCTTCCATCTTGAAGGGCAGCGTCACGTTCGCGCCGCGCCCTCCTTCACGGAAGAAGCGCTCGACGCTCGCGCGGAAGCCGTCGAGCGGCGCGGCGAGCGCGACGTATTCGATGCGCTCCGCGAATTGCGCGGCGAAGCGCGCGTGGATCGCGGGCGAGAGGCTGTGCGCCACGGGGTTGCCGATGACGGCGTAACGGTCCATCGAGGATTTCGGGGGAAGTGCGGGCGGTGCCGGCGCCATGATAGCGGGCCCGCGCACCAGCGCCAATTTTAATAGTATGGCGGTGCGCCCGCCCGCAATGGCTTCCTGCGCCAACATGGTGCACAATCCCCACCCGCCGCACCATGTCGGGGCAACCATTTCCGGACGGGTGGGTCGCATCGATTCGAATCAACGGCTTGCGATGCACCGAAACGTGGCATGCTTCCTGCTGGCCGATCGACTCGCTCCAGGCCCTGCGGGCCTTTCCCCTCTTTCCGGACCATTCATCACAGGAGACCCACAATGGCAGTCGCCGACGTATTCAAGACCATCAAGGAAAACGAAGTGCGCTTCGTGGACCTTCGCTTTACCGACACCAAGGGGAAGGAGCAGCACGTCTCCGTTCCGGTAAAGGCGTTCGGCGAGGACAAGTTCAAGGAAGGGCACGCGTTCGACGGTTCGTCGATCGCGGGATGGAAGGGCATCGAGGCGTCCGACATGCTGCTCATGCCCGATCCGGATTCCGCGCGCATGGATCCGTTCTACGACGAGCCGACGATCGTGCTCACGTGCGACGTGCTCGAGCCCGCGACGGGCAAGGGCTACGAGCGCGATCCGCGCACCATCGCCAAGCGCGCGGAGGCCTACCTCAAGAGCACGGGCCTCGGCGACACCGCGTACTTCGGTCCCGAGCCCGAGTTCTTCGTCTTCGACTCGGTGGAGTGGAAGGTCGACATGTCGGGCAGCTTCGTGAAGATCAACTCCGAGGAAGCGCCCTGGTCCTCCGACGCGAAGATCGAGGGCGGGAACCTCGGCCATCGCCCGCCGGTGAAGGGCGGCTACTTCCCGGTGCCGCCGGTGGACTCGCTGCAGGACATCCGCTCGGCGATGTGCCTCGCGCTCGAGGAGCAGGGCGTGGAAGTGGAGGTGCACCACCACGAGGTCGCCGCGCCGGGGCAGTGCGAGATCGGCACCAAGTTCAACACGTTAGTGAAGCGCGCCGACTGGCTGCAGATCCTCAAATACACGGTGTGGAACGTCGCGCGCTCGTACGGCAAGACCGCGACCTTCATGCCGAAGCCGGTGGTGGGCGACAACGGCTCGGGCATGCACGTGCACCAGTCGGTGTGGAAGGGCGGACAGAACCTCTTCGCGGGCGACGGCTACGCGGGCCTCTCGGAATTCGCCCTCTACTACATCGGCGGAGTGATCCAGCACGCGAAGGCGCTCAACGCCATCACCAATCCGGGCACCAACTCGTACAAGCGCCTGGTGCCGCACTTCGAGGCGCCGATCAACCTCGCCTACTCCGCGCGCAACCGCTCGGCGTCGTGCCGCATTCCGTTCGTCTCGAGCCCGAAGGGCCGCCGCGTCGAGGTGCGCTTCCCGGATCCCACCGCGAATCCCTACCTCTGCTTCGCCGCGCTGCTGATGGCCGGGCTCGACGGCGTGCAGAACAAGATCCATCCCGGCGATCCGCTCGACAAGAACCTGTACGACCTGCCGCCGGAGGAAGCGGAGAAGGTGCCGCACCCGTGCGCGTCGCTCGACGAGGCGCTCGAGCACCTGGACAAGGACCGCGACTTCCTCACGCGCGGCGGCGTCTTCACCAACGACATGCTCGACGCGTACATCGGGCTCAAGTACGACGAGGTGCAGCGGTTCCGCATGACGACGCACCCGGTCGAGTTCGACATGTACTTCTCTTCCTGAGTGGAGCGTCGTGGGAGGCGCGAACGCCTCCCAGGGCCGCGGCGGCGGCGGGCGCTTGTGTCCGCAGCCGCCGCCAACCACAAGAGATTGTGAAGTTTATGCCGCATGTTATTGACTTCATTGCTTTTTCGATGAGCGCTGCCTATCCTGTGCCTCCCGTTTCAGCAAAGGGAGCGCGGCATGAAGACCGTGTTCATCGCGGGTTGCATCCTGGCGTTCTGCGCCAGCGCGGCCGCGCAGACGACGATCTACAAGCTGGTCGACGACAGCGGGCGCGTCACGTACTCGAACAAGCCGATGAAGGGCGCGACCGTGCTCGAGCTCGATCCGCTCACCACGCTGTCCACGCCGCCCACCGTGATCGCGGCGAAGGCCACGCTCGCGGCGGAGCCGTCGAAGCCCGAGCCGAAGCCGGTCGCGACGGTCGTGCCGATCCGCACCTCGCTCGCGTCGATCGACGTGCAGACGCAGAAACGCCGCGACGATGCGCGCCGCCGCATCCTCGAGGACGAGCTCACGAAGGAGCAGCAGGCGCTCGACGACTCGCGCGCTTCCCTCACGAAAGAGCAGGAGAATCCGGAGCTCCTCGCCGCGGTGCGCATGGCGCAGACCGCGGTCGATCCCACGCCGGAGCAGCAGCAGCAATTCCGCGCGAACGTCGACAAGGCTTCGGGACGCATCCGCGGCCTGCAGGCCACCGTCGCCGAGCACGAGAAGAACGTCGAGGCGATCCAGAAGGAGCTCGGCGCGCTGAAGCCGTAGCCTCGAGAAGTTCCCCCTTCCGGCACTCCCCTTGCGCCGAAGCGCCCGCCCTCGCGGCGGGCGCCCCCTTCGCCGGCTCGTCCCGGCCGCCACGGTGAGCCGCGCGTTCGCGGGCCTCGAGCTCCTGACGACCGCCGTGCTGCTGCTCGACGAAGACCTGCGCGTCACCTACGCGAATCCCGCGGCGGAAACGCTCTTCGCGCAGGGACTCAGGCACCTCATCGGCGCGACGCTCGACCGGGCGCTCCCCGGCAACGAGGCGTTCTTCCAGCGGCTCGCGCAGTCGATCGAATCGGATGCCGGGTTCAACGAGAACGAGCTCACGCTCGAGGTGGCGGGCCAGCGGCTGCACCTGCACTGCGTGATCAGCCCGGTCGAGGCGGCGGAGGCGCGGCTGCTGCTGGAGCTGCGCGAGCTCGAGCAGCAGCTCAAGATCGCGCGCGAGGCGAAGATCCTCGAGCAGCAGGCGGCCAACCGCGAGCTCATCCGCAACCTCGCCCACGAGATCAAGAACCCGCTCGGCGGAATCCGCGGCGCGGCGCAGCTCCTCGAGCGCGAGCTGGAGAACCCGGAGCTGCGCGAGTTCACGCAGGTGATCGTGAAGGAGGCCGACCGCCTGCAGTCGCTCATGAACCGCATGCTCACGCCGAGCCGGCTGCCGCGCATCGAGCCGGTCAACATCCACGAGGTGACCGAGCGCGTGCGCATGCTGCTCCTCGCCGAGTTTCCCACCGGCCTTTCGATCCGCCGCGATTACGACACCAGCCTCCCCGACCTGCGCGCCGACCGTGAGCAGCTCATCCAGGCGGCGCTCAATGTCGCGCGCAACGCCGCGCAGGCGACCAACGGCCGCGGCGAGATCTGCATCACCACGCGCATCGCGCGCCAGGTGACGATCGCGCGCAACCGCTACCGCCATGCGATCGCCGTGTCGATCGAGGACGACGGCCCGGGCGTCCCGGCGCAGCTCGCCGAGCGCATCTTCTATCCGCTGGTGAGCGGCCGCGAGGGCGGCACCGGCCTGGGCCTGTCGCTCGCGCAGAGCTTCGTGAGCGAGCACCGCGGCCTCATCGAGTTCGAGAGCGTTCCAGGGCGCACGCGGTTCACGATCCTGCTGCCGGTGATGGAAGGGACCACGAATGGACCCTCTGCCCAACCCTCTCCCAGGGGAGAGGGAGCGAACGCGGGAAGCGTTTGCGATGACTAATCCGGTCTGGGTGATCGACGACGACCGCTCGATCCGCTGGGTGTTCGAGAAGGCGCTCGCGCGCGAGGGCATCGCGCACCGAACGTTCGAGAACGCACGCCAGGCGCTCGAGCGGTTGGGCGAGGAGACGCCGCAGGTCGTGCTGAGCGACATCCGCATGCCCGGCACCTCGGGCCTCGAGTTCATGAAGCAGCTCCACGCGCGGCTTCCGTCGACGCCGGTCATCATCATGACGGCGTATTCGGACCTCGAGAGCGCCGTGCAGGCGTTCCAGGGCGGCGCGTTCGAATACCTGCCCAAGCCGTTCGACGTGGACCATGCCGTCGAGCTGGTGCGCCGCGCGATCGAGGAGAGCCGGCGTCCGGCCGGCGCCGCGGCCGAGGAACCGGCGGCGCCGGAGATCCTCGGCCAGGCGAGCGCGATGCAGGAGGTGTTCCGCGCGATCGGGCGCCTCGCGCAATCGCAGGCGACGGTGCTCATCACCGGCGAGTCGGGAACCGGCAAGGAGCTGGTCGCGCGCGCGCTGCATCGGCACAGCCCGCGCGCCGGCAGGGAATTCGTGGCGATCAACACCGCCGCGATTCCCAAGGACCTCCTCGAGAGCGAGCTCTTCGGCCACGAGCGCGGCGCCTTCACCGGCGCGCAGGCCACGCGCCGCGGACGCTTCGAGCAGGCCGAGGGCGGCACCCTCTTCCTCGACGAGATCGGCGACATGCCGCCGGACCTGCAGACGCGCTTGCTGCGCGTCCTTTCCGACGGCCATTTCTATCGCGTCGGCGGGCACACGCCCCTCGCCGCCAACGTGCGCGTGATCGCCGCGACGCACCAGGACCTCGAGGCGCGCGTGCGCGAGCGGCTGTTCCGCGACGACCTCTACCACCGGCTCAACGTGATCCGGCTGCGCCTGCCGGCGTTGCGCGAGCGGCGCGAGGACATCCCCATGCTCGCGCGGCATTTCCTCGCGAAGAGCGCGCGCGACCTCGGCGTCGAAGGCAAGCGGCTCGGCGAGAGCGCGCTGCAGTTCCTCGCCGCGCGCGAGTGGCCCGGCAACGTGCGCCAGCTCGAGAACGTGTGCCACTGGGTCACCGTGATGGCGCCCGGCCAGGTGGTGGACGTGAACGACCTTCCGCCCGAGGTGCGCGCCGAGGGCGTCGAAGCGGTGCCGAGCGCGGACGACTGGCGCCGCGCGCTCGCGCGCGAGGTGGCGGCACGGCTCGGGCGCGGCGAATCGGGCATCGCCGATGCGCTCACGCGCGAGTTCGAGACCATCCTCATCGCCCGGGCGCTGCAGCACACCGGCGGCCGGCGCATCGAGGCGGCGGGACTGCTCGGCATCGGCCGCAACACGCTCACCCGCAAGGTGCAGGAGCTCAAGATCGACACGCCGTCGCAGGACTGAGGCGGCGCTTCAGCGCGCGTAGCGCTTCTCGAAATCCGCCGGAGACAGCGCCGCGCTTTCGAGGAATCCCTGGTACTCGTCGCAGCCGAGCGCGCGCAGCGCCTCGAGCTGCGCCGGCGTCTCCACCCCTTCGGCCACGACGGAAAGCCGCAGCGAGTGGGCCATGGCGAGGATCGCCTGGATGATCGCCTCGTCGTTGGGATCGCGCTCCATGTCGCGCACGAAGGAGCTGTCGATCTTGATCGAGTCCACCGGCAGCTTCTTCAGGTAGGAGAGCGACGAGTAGCCGGTGCCGAAGTCGTCGATCGAGATGCCGACGCCGAGCTCGCCCAGGCGCGTGAGGAGCGCGGCGTTCTCGGGAATGTCCTGCATCAGGTGGCTTTCGGTGAGCTCGAGCTCGAGGCTCGCCGGGTCGACCCCCGCGCGCTTCAAGGCGCGCTCGACCGCCTCGTAAAGCCGGTCGCCGTGGCGCACCTGCCCCATCGAGATGTTCACCGCGATGCGCAGATCCGGGTTCACGCGCCGCTGCCATGCCTTGAGCTGCGCGCACGCCTCGTCGAGGGCCCACTCGCCGATCGGAACGATGAGGCCGGAATCCTCGGCGATGTCGATGAACTCCGCCGGGTCGAGCAGCCCGCGGCGCGGATGCTGCCAGCGGATGAGCGCCTCGGCGGCGACGAGCTGCGCGCCGGCGATGCGCATGCGCGGCTGGTAGTGCAGCACGAGCTCGCCGCGCTTCAGCGCGAGGCGCAGGAAGTTCTCCATCGAGAGCCGCTCCTGCGCGCGCGCGTTCATGCCCGACGAGAAGAACTGGTAGTTGTTGCGGCCCTTCTCCTTCGCGTAGTACATGGCGACGTCGGCGTTCTTCATGAGCGTCGCGCCGTCGCGCCCGTCGGCCGGGTACAGGCTGATGCCGATGGAGCAGGAGGTGTTGAGCGGCTGGCCGTCCACGATCATCGGCGAGGCCATCGCCGAGATCATCTTCTCGGCCACCTGCTGCGCGCCCTCGTCGTGGTCGTCGCGCAGGTCCTCGAGGATCACCGCGAACTCGTCGCCGCCGAGGCGCGCGACGGTGTCGTTCGCGCGCACGCAGGCGGTGAGCCGCGAGGCGACGCCCTTCAGCAGCTCGTCGCCGGCCTGGTGGCCGAGCGAGTCGTTGATGGTCTTGAAGCGGTCGAGGTCGATGAACATGAACGCGAAGCCGGAGCGGTTGCGCGCCGCGTTGAACACCGCCTGCTCGAGGCGGTCGTGGAGCAGCACCCGGTTGGGCAGCGTCGTGAGCGGGTCGCGCGTGGCGAGCCACTCGGCACGCTCCTCCGCGAGCTTCCTCTTGGTGACGTCGGTCGAGGTCCCCGTCATGCGCAGCGCCCGTCCCGACTCGTCGCGCTGGGTGACCTCGCCGCGCGAGTGGATCCACGTCCACGTCCCCTCCGCGTTCACCACGCGGTACTCGCAGTCGAACCCCTCGCTCACTCCCTTCATCGCGTTGTTCAGCGCCGCCGCGAACACCTCGCGATCCTCGGGATGGTTCCAGGCCGCGACCTCCGATGCCGAGCAGGTGAGCTCGCGCGGATCCCCTCCGAGGAGCGCGGCCCAGCTCTCGTTGAAGTACACCTTGTCGTGCGCGAGGTCCCAGTCCCAGAGCGCGAGGCGCGAGCCGGAGAGCGCCAGGTCGAGGCGCTCCTTGGCACGCGCCATCTGGCGCTCGGTGCGCTTGCGCATCGTGATGTCGGCCGCCACCCCGATCATGTAGCGCTCGGCGCCGAGCACGAGCGGGCGGCCGCTGATCGCGTAGGGCCGCACGTTCCCGTCGCGGTCGACCACCTCGGCCTCGAGCGCGATCTCGCGCCCCTCGTCGATCACGGCGCGCATCGCCGCCTCGACCCCCGGCCGATCGTGCGCGGAAACGAAGTCGAGCGGGCGCATGCGCGCGATCTGCGCGTCGGTGTAGCCGATGGCGCCCGCGAGGCTCGCATTCCAGCGCAGCATCATGCCGTCCGCGGAAACGAGGAAGAAGGCGCTCGCGAGGCTGTCGAGGATCGCCTCGAGGAGGCCCTTCTCGCGCTCGAGCTCCTCCTCGGCCGCGCGCCTGCGGCGCAGCTCCGCGTCGAGTCGGTCGGCGAGCTTGTGGGGGTCGATCGTTTCCGCGCCCGTGCGCTCCCGCGGCGCCGGCGCGCGCCGCGCCTCGAGCCGCGCGATGGCGATCGAGGCGAGGTTCGCGAGCGCCGTGCGCTGCGCGGCGCCGACCGCGCGGGGCTTGCGGTCGAGCACCGTGAGCGTGCCGACCGCGACCCCGTCGGCGGACGCGAGCGGAACGACGCCGATGAAGCGCGCGTGCGGCTCACCCACGACGCGCGGATGGCTGCGCCATTCCGAGCTCAGCGCGTCCTCCACGAAGACCGCCTCGCGCATCTCGCCAAGGTCGAGCGCGATGGACTCGCCCGCGTCGAACCCGGCGGCATCGAGCCCGCGCGCGGCGTGCAGCCGCTCGCGCGCGCCGTCGATGAACGAGATCCACGCGACCGGAAAGCGGGCGACCTCCTGCGCGCGGCGGACCAGCTCCTCGAGCGCGGCGAGCGGCATGGCGCAATCGAGCACCCCGTAGGCGCGCAACCGCTCCGCGCGCTCGGCCGCGGCGCGCTCGGCGGCGCCGAGCCCGCTCACGGAATGGCGAGCTCGCACACCACGGGCGCGTGGTCCGAGGGCCGCTCGAGACGACGCGGGGCGATGTCGATGCTGCAGGACCTGCACGCCTTCGCGAGCTCCGGGGAAAGCAGCACGTGGTCGATGCGCAGCCCCATGTTGCGCCGGAAGGCGCCCATGCGGTAATCCCACCAGCTGAAGGATTTCTCGGGCTGATCGAACAGGCGGAACGCGTCGGTGAAGCCGGCCGCGACCACGCGCGCGAGCGCCGTGCGCTCCGGCTCGCTCACGTGGATCTTGCCTTCCCACATCGCCGGATCGTGCACGTCGCGATCCTCCGGCGCGACGTTGAAATCGCCGAGCACGGCGAGGCGCGGATGCGCGGCGAGCTCCGCCCCGAGCCACGAGGCGAGCGCCTCGAACCAGCGCAGCTTGTAGGCGAACTTGTCGGAGCCGGGTGCCTGGCCGTTCGGCACGTACACGCTCACCACCCGCATGCCCGCGACGTCGGCGGCGATCACGCGGCTCTGCTCGTCGACGAAGGCCGGAATGCCGCGCCGCACTTCGCTCGCCGGCGAGCGCGCGAGGATCGCGACGCCGTTGTACGCGCGCTGGCCATGGTGCAGGCTCTCGTAGCCCGCGGCGCGCAGCTCGGCGGCGGGGAAGGTTTCGTCCTCGCACTTCGTCTCCTGCAGGCAGGCGACGTCGGGCGATTGCGCCGCGAGCCAGTCGAGGAGGTGGGGAAGCCGTACCCGGAGCGAGTTCACGTTCCAGGTGGCGATCTTCACGGCGTCGATCAGCGCGGCTCGGAGGCAGTCTTGCGCGGCGCGCCCGGCGCCGGCGGCTGCGAGCCGCTCGCCGCCACCGGCTCGCCGGGCAGGCGCGTGCGCGGATAGCCGGCGCCGTCTAGCGCCGAGTTCCACGCGTCCTCGTCGTAGCCCTTGATCTTCTGCTCGCCCACGATGAGGAACGGCACCTCGCCGCTCCCGCCGGTCATCTTGCGCAGCGCGTCGAGGTCGGTGTTGTTCGCCATCGCGTTCTTCTCGGTGAACGGCACGCCGCGGCCCGACAGGAGGTCGCGGGCGCGGTCGCAGGGCGTGCCGCAATCCTTCGCGGTATAGATCGTGACCGGATTGCGCTTCCTCGCGACCTGCGTCGCATAGGGCAGGCTCGATTCCTCGACGGACGCCCCGCCCATCTCCTTCTGCGTGACGGCCTGCACTTCCTCGGGGGGCGGCGGCGTATCGGAGAAGTGGATCTTGCCGCCCTTGTCGACCCAGCGATACACGTTGGTCGCGGCCTGCGCCGCGAGCGTGGCTGCGAGCAGCGCCGCGAGGGCGGCGGCCGCGATCAGGCGCGATTGCATGGACACTCTCTCCCTATTCGCTCGGCGCCGTTGCCGGATGCGGGCGCTTCAAGCCGCCTCTGTCATTCCATTATGCCGCAGGAGCGCGTCGATCTGCGGCCGGCGCCCGCGGAACGCGACGAACGACTCGAGCGCCGGGCGGCTTCCGCCGGCCGCGAGCACCTCGCGCCGGAAGCGCGCGCCCACCTCCGGGTTCAGCACGCCCGCCTCCTCGAACGCCGCATAGGCGTCGGAAGAGAGCACTTCCGCCCACTTGTAGCTGTAATAGCCCGCGGCATAGCCGCCGGCGAACACGTGCGAGAACTGGTTCGGGAAGCGGTTGTAGTCGGGAACCCGATAGACCGCGACCGCGCGCCGCACCTCCCCGAGCACCCGCAGGATGCCGCCGCGCGGATCGTAGCCGTGGTGCAGGCGCATGTCGAAGATCGCGAACTCGAGCTGGCGCATGAACTGCATGCCGCCCTGGAAATTCTTCGCCGCACGCAGGCGCTCGAAGAGCGCGCGCGGGATGCGCTGCCCGGTTTCCACGTGGCGCGTCATCGGCTCGACCACGTCCCACTCCCAGCAGAAGTTCTCCATGAACTGGCTGGGCAGCTCCACCGCATCCCATTCGACGCCGTTGATGCCGGTCACGCCGAGCTCGTCCACCTGCGTGAGGAGCTGGTGCAGGCCGTGGCCGAACTCGTGGAAGAGCGTGGTCACCTCGTCGTGCGTGAAGAGCGCGGGGTTGCCGCCCACCGGCGCGGAGAAGTTGCAGGTGAGGAACGCGACCGGCGTCTGCACGCGGCCGTCCACCCGGCGGCGGTTGATCGCATCGTCCATCCAGGCGCCGCCGCGCTTGCCCTCGCGGGCGTGGAGGTCGAGGTAGAACTGGCCGACGCGCTCGCCCGCGCCGTCGACGATCTCGAAGAAGCGTACGTCGGGGTGCCACGTTTCCGCCTTCGCAGGGCGGATCGACAGCCGGTAGAGGGTTTCGACGAGGCGGAACATGCCGGCGAGCACCTCGTTCTCGGGGAAATACCGCTTCACTTCCTGGTCCGAGAAGGAGTAGCGCTTCTGCCGCAGCTTCTCGCTCACGTAGGCGATGTCGCAGGCGCGCACGTCGGCGAGGTTGAGCTCCTCGCGCGCGAAGGCGCGCAGCTCCTGCATGTCGCGCTCGGCGAACGGACGCGCTCGCTTCGCGAGGTCGTCGAGGAAGCGCATCACCTCGTCGGCCGAGCCCGCCATCTTGGTGGCGAGCGAGACCTCCGCGTACGACGCATAGCCCAGCAGGCGGCCGAGCTCGGCGCGCAGCTCGAGGATGCGCTCCATGATCGGCGTGTTGTCCCATTCGGGCTTGCCGAACTCGGAGGCGCGCGTCACGTAGGCGCGATACATGCGCTCGCGAAGCCCGTGGTGGTCGGCGTACTTCATGACCGGCAGGTAGCTCGGCATGAGGAGCGTGAGCTTCGCGCCTTCGCGGCCCTCGCGGCGGGCCGCCTCGCGCGCCGTTTCCACGACGTCGGCCGGGATGCCCGAGAGCTCGGCCGGATCGGTCACGTAGTGGGCGAACGCGTTGGTCGCGTCGAGGAGGTTGTCCTGGAAGCGCGCGGCGAGGTTCGCGAGCTCCTCCTTCACCTCGCGCAGCCGCGCCTTCTGCGGTGGCGCGAGCTCGGCGCCGCCGAGGCGGAAGTCGCGCAGCTCGTTCTCGACGTAGCGCTTGCGGGCCGGCGAGAGCGATTCCCACGCGCCCGACGCGCGGAGCGCCTTGTACGCCGCATGCAGCCGCTGGTCCTGGCCCTGCTCGGTGAAGAACTCCGTCACGCGCGGCAGCGCCGCGTTGTAGGCCTCGCGCAGCGCCGGCGTGTTGACCACCGCATTCATGTGGCTCACCTGCGACCATGCGCGCGCGAGGCGCTCGTTCGCATCCTCCAGCGGGCGCACGAAGCCCTGCCAGGTCGGCTCCCGGTCGCTCGCCGCGACGCGTTCGATGGTCGCGCGTCCCTCGGCGATGAGCGCGTCGACCGCGGGGACGACGTGCTCGGGCCGGATTTCCGAGAAGCGCGGGAGCCCCGAGAAATCGAGCAGCGGGTTGGTCATCGGACCCTCAGGCGGCATGGACGGTACGGCCTCCGACGAAAGTTCTGACGACGCGGCCCACGAGGGGCCGGCCCAGGTACGGAGTGTTCTTCCCCTGGCTCGCGAGCGCCTCCGGCTTCACGATCCACTCGCGCGCGGGATCGAACAGGCAGATGTCGGCGGGCGCGCCGACCGCGAGCGCGCCGGCCGCGACGCCCAGCACCTTCGCGGGCCGCGAGGTCACCACGGCGAGCGTGCGTGCGAGGTCGAGGCCGCACTCGCGTCCCCATTGGAGCGTGAGCGGCAGGAGGAGTTCGAGCCCGGTCGCGCCCGGCTCCGCCTCGCCGAACGGCACCAGCTTCGCGTCCTCGTCGACCGGCGTATGGTCCGAGCAGGCCGCATCGATGATGCCCTCGGCGAGCGCGCGCTGCAGGCGCTTGCGGTCCGACGGATCGCGCAGCGGCGGGGCGAGGTTCGCGCGCGAGTCGAAGCCGGCGATGTCGCGATCGCTCAGGTGCAGGTGGTAGATCGACACGTCGCAGGTGAGCGGCGCCTTGCGCGCCTTCGCCTGCGCGACGAGGTCGATCGCGGCGCCGGTCGAGAGCCGGGCGAGGTGCACGCGCGCGCCGGTCGCCTCCATCAGCTCGAGGATGGTGCGCAGCGCGATCGTCTCGGCGATCGCGGGGATCGGCGGCAAGCCCAGGCGCGTCGCCACCTCGCCCTCGTGCGCCACGCCGCCGCGCGCAAGCGCCGGATCCTGGGGCCGCAGCCACACGGTGAAGCCGAACGTCGCCGCATAGCGCATCGCCTCGAGGAGCGTCGCGTTGTCCGGAAGCGGCGCGTTGCCCTGGAAGAACCCGATGCAGCCGGCCTCCGCGAGCTCCACCATCTCGGCGAGGCGCTGTCCCTGGAGGCCGGTGGTGAGCGCGCCCAGCGGATGCACGCGCGTGCCGTGCACGCCGGAAGCGCGGCGCGAGAGCATCTCCACCAGGCCCGGCTCGTCGAGCGGCGGGTCGGTGTCGGGCGGGCAGGCGAGCGTGGTGACGCCGCCGGCCGCCGCCGCCGCCATCTCCGACTCGAGCGTCGCCTTGTATTCGAGCCCCGGCTCGCGCAATCGCGCCGAGAGATCCACGAGCCCGGGACATGCGACGAGGCCCTTCGCATCGATCGTCTCGTCGGCGCGGAAGCCCGCGGGCGCCGCGCCGATCGCCGCGACGAGGCCCTCGGCGATCCAGAGCGAGGCCGGCTCGTCGCGGCCGCTCGCCGGATCCACCACGCGCGCGCCGCGGATCTCGGTCCTCATGCGGGCGACCCGAGCATCGACATGACGGCCATGCGCACCGCGATGCCGAACGTCACCTGCGGCAGGATCACGCTCTGCCGGCCGTCGGCGACCGGCGAATCGATTTCCACGCCGCGGTTCATCGGGCCCGGGTGCATCACGATCGCGTCCGGCTTCGCCCTCGAGAGCTTCTCGGCGGTGAGCCCGTAGCACTTGAAGAATTCGCCCGCCGAGGGAAGCAGCGCGCCGTTCATGCGCTCGTTCTGCAGGCGCAGCATGATCACCACGTCGCAGCCGCGGATGCCCTGCTGCATGTCGTGGAAGACGGCGACGCCCATGCGGTGGGCCTGCGCGGGGATGAGGGTCTTGGGCCCCACCACGCGCACGTCCGGCACGCCGAGCGTCTTCAGCGCGTGGATCTGCGAGCGCGCGACCCGCGAGTGCAGGATGTCGCCCACGATCGCCACGGAGAGGCCCGAGAAGTCCTTCTTGTAGTGGCGGATGGTGTACATGTCGAGCAGGCCCTGCGTCGGATGCGCGTGGCGGCCGTCGCCGGCGTTGATCACCGCCACGCCGGGCTTCACGTGGCGCGCGATGAGGTGCGCCGCGCCCGATTGCGCATGGCGCACGACGAACATGTCGGCGTCCATCGCCTGCAGGTTGAACACCGTGTCGAGCAGCGTCTCGCCCTTCGAGGTCGAGGAGGCGCCGACGTTGAGGTTGATGACATCGGCGGACAGGCGCTTGGCCGCGATCTCGAACGTGGTGCGCGTGCGCGTGGAGCTCTCGAAGAACACGTTGAACACCGAGCGCCCGCGCAGGAGCGGCACCTTCTTCACCTCGCGCTCGCTCACCGAGACGAACTGGTCGGCGGTGTCGAGGATGCGGCGGATCGTCTCGACCGGAAGCCCCTCCGTCGTGAGCAGGTGGCGCAGCTTCCCGTCGCTTCCGACCTGCAGGGAATCGTCGCGCATCGTGCTCATGCGCGCCTCTTCATCGCGGCGAGCCGCAGCCTGCCCGACTCGTTGGAGAGCACCAGCTCCTCGTCGGCGCGGACCTCCACGCGCGCGCCGACGAAATCCGCCGCGACCGGAAGCTCGCGCCCGCCGCGGTCGGCGAGCACCGCGAGGCGCACGGCGCGCGGCCGACCGAAGTCGAAGAGCTCGTTCAAGGCGGCGCGCACGGTGCGTCCGGTGTAGAGCACGTCGTCCACCAGCACCACCTCGCGGCCGTCGACCGGGAACGGGATCAGGCTGCGCCGCGCCTCGCGATGCAGGCCGATGCGGTTGAAGTCGTCGCGATGCAGCGTCACCGCGAGCGTGCCGAGCGCTGGCGCGAGCCCGAGCGCGCGGTGCAGCCTTTCCGCGACCCACACGCCGCCGGTGTAGATGCCGACCAGCGCAGCGTCGGCCGCGAGCTTGCCGCGCATCTGCGCCGCGAGCTCGCCCACGAGGAGCTCCGGATCAGGAAGCGAGGCGCTCATGGGCTCCCGGATCGTCGAGGTAGGCCTGCAGGATCACCGCGGCGGCGAGCGCATCGACGTCGCCGGCGCGCGCGGTGCGCGTGCGCACGCCGCGCAGCCGCGACTCGGCCTCCGCCGAGGAAAGCGTCTCGTCGACGAACGCGACCGGAAGCGCATGGCGTGCCGCGAGCCGCCGCGCGAACTTCTCCGCGAGCTTCGCGACCGCGTGCGGGCTGCCGTCGGCATGGCGCGGACGGCCCACGACGAAGGCAGCCGGCTTCCACTCGTCGACCAGCTTCGCGATGGTGCGGAATCGTTCCTCGTTCGCGACGGCGTCGATCGCGGCGAGCGGGTTCGCGATCGCGACCGAGGTCTCGCCCACGGCGACTCCGATGCGCCGCTCGCCGAAGTCGAAGGCGAGCAAGGTGCCGCGAATCGCCTGCTGCGCGGGGCTTCCGGTTCCCGCTTGGGCGCCGGAGCCGGGTGCCGCCCTCACGCGTGCCCCGCGTCCTCGGAGAGGTTGGCGGCATTCACGCCGAGCAGGCCCATCGCCGCGTCGTAGCGCGACTCCGGCGGCGTGCGGAAGATGAGGTCCGTCGAGGCGCGTACCGTGAGCCAGCCGTTGCGCTGGATCTCGTCCTCGAGCTGTCCCGGCGCCCATCCGGCATAGCCCAGCGCCACCAGCTGCTCGCGCGGTCCCTCGCCCGCGGCCATGGCTTCCAGGATGTCGCGCGAGGTGGTGAGGCCGAGCTCGCCCACCGGCAGCGTCGATTTCCAGGCGCCCACCGGACGATGCAGCACGAAGCCATGGTCGAACTGCACCGGACCGCCGAAGAAGACCGGCTGCGCGGCGAGCATCGCGTCCTCCAGCGGGATCTTCACCTGGTCGAACAACGCCTCGAGCGTCACGTCGATGGGGCGGTTCACCACGATGCCGAGGGCCCCGCGCTCGTTGTGCTCGCAGACGAAAGTGAGGCTGCGGGAGAAATTCGGGTCCGCCATCGCCGGCATGGCGATGAGGAAGTGGCTGGTGAGGTTGATCGTTTGCATTGGCCACCGGTCGCGCATTTTAATCCCTGGCGAGGTTTGGCTCAAATCGCCGCCGGAAGGTTCCGGCGAGCGGTACGACCGGGGAGAGGCACGCGCGCGAGGCTATTCGGAGACCATCTGGTCCCCGCGCGTGAAGGTCCAGGTGCGCGTGATGTGCAGAATGTCCGTGTCCACGCGGATGTTGTCCGGGAAGCGGTCGAACGGCGCGGCGAGGCGCACGATGCGGATCGCGGCCTGGTCGAGCACCTTGTGGCCGGAAGAGCGGTTGATCTCGATCGATTCCACCTCGCCGTCGGCCTTGATCGCGACCGTGAGCTGCAGCGAGCCGTAGATGCGCTTCGCCTTCGCCTCCGAGGGGTAGTTGAGGTTGCCGACGCGCTCGATCCTGCGGCGCCAGGTGTCGACGTATTGCGCGAAGCGGTACTCGGTCGCGCGCGCGCCCACGAACCGGCGCCGCGGCCGTTCCTGGTAGGCCTGGTACTCGCGCCGGATCTGCGCCTCGAGCCGCGCGATCTCCAGGCTCTTGTCGACCAGGTCGCGCGCGGCGGGATCGGCCTTGCCGCTCGACTGCTGCGGCCGCACCTGCGCCTGCATCACCGCGGCGTTCGATTTCATGCGCGTCATCAGCTCGCGCGCCTCGTTCTCGAGCGCCTTCACGCGATTCTCGCTCGCGTGGAGCTCGCGGCTCGACTCGCGCGCCTCGAGCGTGGGCAGCGGGCTCGCCGCGCGCAGCTTCCTGTCGGTGTTGCCGCCGCCGTCGAGGTTCGCCTGCGCGAGCGCATCGGCCTTCTCGGGACGATGGGCGCTCTTCGCGTTCACCAGCACCACGTCCATCACGTTGTGCGGCTCGTCCTGGTTGCCGAGATGCGGCAGGCGGAAGCCCAGCCCGAGGATCACGAACAGGTGGAACGCGATGGAGGCGACGACCGCCACCTGCATCGACGCGACCAGGCCGAAGCGTTCGAGCAGGAAATCGGAGAAGGAAACGAGCGCGTCGGGCGAGGTCTGCCGGAGCGGGAGCTGCATCGGAGCCGTTACGAGGCTCGGTCGGAACGTCGCGACATGAGCCGCAATTCTAGGCTATTTGCCCGCGTAGCGGCATGCGACGTTCGCCTCCCACAGGTCCACTTGGCCGAGGGCGACGCGGACCTTTTCGCCCGGGGCGAGCGGGGGCAGTCCGAGCGCCCGGCACACCAGCGGCAGCCCCTCGATCCGCACCAGCTCCTCGCGCACCACGGTCGCCGCCGCCGAGTCGATGCGCTCCTGCTCGAGGTAGCGCAGGCACCAGTAGCGCTCGAGCTGGCGCTGGTGCTCCGCGTAGGCGTCGTACGCCGTCTCGAAGTCGCGCGCGGCCGACTCGAGCTCGTCGCGCTCGTAGGCCGGCGGCGCCCCGGAGAGGAGCGCCGCGAGCTGGCGCTGGTTGGCGAGGTCCGAGAAGCGGCGCAAGGGCGAGCTCGCCCATGCGTAGTGCGTGACGCCCAGCCACTCGTGCGCGCCGGGCTCCACTTCCATGCGCGTCTTCATGGCGCGCTGGTTGCGGTAGATCGCCGGATAGCCTTGCTCGGCGAGGAGCTTTCCCCAGGTCGCGTTGGTGTGGATCATGAGCTCGGCGACCACGGTGTCGACCGGCGTGCCGCGCGGGCGCGGCTGGATCGAGACGCGGCCGGCGTCGACCCGGAACGTGTAGTCGAAGCGGTCGGGACGCTCGTCCGCCGCCCCGCGCGCGGCGCGCAGCCGCTGCGCGAAGCGCCAAAGCGCGGCGAGCTCCTCGCCCCATGGGCCCTCGATGCGGCCGGCGGCGACGCTTTCGGCCGTCATGCGCCGGTCGAGGTCGGCGAGGTGAAGGTTCGCCGCGATGGCGACGCGCTCGAGCCGCGATTCCGCAGCGACGATCGCGAAGCTCGCCGCGTCCACGGTGAGATAGAGGGAAGCCGCGGGCACCTCGCGGCCCTCGCCGAGCGTCGCGCGCTCCACCGCATCCTGCGGCAGCATCGTGATCTTGCCGCCGGGGAAGTACACCGTCGAAAGGCGCTCGCGCGCCACCGCTTCGAGGACGTGCGCGCGGTCGAAGAAGAGCGCCGGCAGCGCGATGTGGATTCCGATCTCGAGGCGCCCGCCCTCGATCGCGCGCACCGAGAGCGCGTCGTCGATCTCGGTCGTCTCCTCGTCGTCGATGGAGAACGCGCGCGCCGGCCCGAGCGCGAGCCCCTGCGGATCGGCGAGCGCGGGCGTCGCGGGGAAGCCGGTGCCTTCCGGGAAGAACTCGAACGCGAAGCGGCGCAGGAAGTACTCCTCGGGGCCGCCGAGGGCACCCGCGTGCGCGAGGAGCCGCGGCGCGGAGAGCCCCTTCGCCGAGGCCGCCTGGTCCACGGCGCGCCATTCGAGGCTCATCTTGTCGGGCTTGAAGAGCAGCGTGTCGAGCCGCGCGCCGATCGCCTCGGGGAGCCGCCCGGCTTCCAGCTCCGCGGCCCATGCGTCCACCTGCTCCTGCTGGCGGCGCTTCTTCTCCTGGCCCGCAAGCGCCGCCTTGAGGTTCTCCGCGGGCGCCGCCTGGTAGCGGCCCTTGCCGCGCTTGTAGAAGTGGATCGGGTTGCCGTGCAGCACGAGCGCGACCGCCGTCGCTTCCTGCGGCGCCGGCTCGCGGCCGTGGTACTCGCGCGCGAGCGCGTCGAAGGCGAACTCGCCCGCCCCGCACACCTCCCAGAGGAACTGTGGGTCGATGTCCTGCGCGAGCCGCTGCGCCTCGGCCATGAAGCTGGAGAGCGCGGCCCCGTCGAAGCGCAGCAGCACGCTCGCCGCCTTCACCTTCGAGCGCTTGCCGTGGGCCGCCTCCACCTGGAACGAGGCGCCCGCTTCCGCGAGGATGGTGCCGACGCGGAACGCGCCATCCTCCTCGAAGAGAAGCTGCTTCACGAAGCGGCCCAGTCCACGAGGTCCGGCACGAATTCCGGGAACGAGGTGAGCGTATGGTCCCCGCCGCGCACGACGCTCTGGCACGCGCCCCGGTAATACTCGACCGCCTCGCGGTAGTCGAGCACCTCGTCTCCGGTCTCGACGAGTAGCCAGTAGCGCTCGGGGCGCGTGATGGCGGGCGGGTCGAGGGACAGCAGCTCGTCGACGTGCTCCACCGTGAGCTCGAATTCCTCGCCGGTGTAGAGGTTGCGCTGCCGGCCGAGGTAGCGGCCGAAGTGGCGCTGCGGATGCACGGCGGGATTGAGGAGGGCCGCGCGGCAGCCGAGCCGTTGCGCCATCACCGTCGCGTAGAACCCGCCGAGCGAGCTTCCGACCAGCGTGAGATCCGCGGCGGCGCGCCCGGCGCACGCGGCATGCGCCTGCTCGATGGCGCGGGCGGGCCGGTGATGCAGCTCCGGCACCACGTAGTCGATGCCCGAGACGCAGTTCGCCACGTAGTCGCCGAGCATCGTCGCCTTGCGCGAGCGCGGCGAGCTGATGAACCCGTGCAGGTAGACGATCGCCTTGCGGGCGGAAGGAACGGCGGCCATGCGCTTCGAAGCCGGCTTCAGGGCTCCAGCGTGCCGCGGCCGAGCTCGACCACGCGCCCGCCGACGAAGATCGACGCGTCGCGCACCGAAAGGCGCAGCGTCGAGGGACGATGCACCTGCTCGCCCTGCGAGACCACGCGCTCGATGCGCGCGCCGGGCCGCGTCACGCAGAACCAGCCGCCGAGGTTCGCGCACGCGGAGCCGGTCGCGGGATCCTCGAGGATCGCGGCGCCGCTCGGGAAGAAGAAGCGCGACTCCACCGTGCCCGCGGCGTCGCCCGCATCGGCGAACACGTACGCCATGCTCTGGCCATCCTCGCTCTGCAGGCGCGAGAACGCGTCGGCGCGCGGCCGCGCGCGGCGCACGGCCTCCCCGCCGCGCACGGGAACCATGAGTTGCTCCTTGCCCGCGTTCACCCAAAGCGGCCGATCGGCGAGATCCGGTTCCTCCAGGCCCAGCATCGCCGCGAGATCCGCACGCGATTGCGCGACCTCGCGCGAGCGCGGGCGGTTCGCGCCGAGCGTCCACAGGTCGCCGCGCGCCTCGACCGGGATGACGCCCGCCTTCATCTCGAGCGTGATCGAGTCGCCGCCCTTCAGCGCGCGCACCACGTGCGCCGTCCCGAGCGTGGGATGGCCCGCGAACGGCATCTCGTAGCTCGGGGTGAAGATGCGCACGCGCGCGGTGGCCCTGG
This sequence comes from Usitatibacter sp., assembly GCA_035605915.1. GTDB lineage: Bacteria > Pseudomonadota > Gammaproteobacteria > Burkholderiales > Usitatibacteraceae > Usitatibacter. The sequence continues at coordinate 11,748 of DATNGJ010000057.1, read as the reverse complement.
CCGACGGCAGGATGAAGGTGGTCTCGGAAAGGTTGAACTGGCGCGCGAGCGCCTGCAGCGTGGCATCGTCGAGGCCCTGCGCGGCCTCGAACACGCAAAGCGGATTTCCGCTGAGGCGCCCTTCGCGGACGAACACGTTGAGGATGCGGAACGCGTAGGAGGCCATGGCTCAGTCGGCGGCGGCGGACCGGGCGCGCGGTGCGAGGCGATCGAGCAGGCGCTCGTGCACGCCGCCGAACGCGCCGTTCGACATCACGAGCACCCGGTCGCCCGGGCGCAGCTCGCGCGCGAGCGCCTCGACCAGCGCGCCGATCTCCTGGTGGATCGAGGCCCGCGTGCCGAGCGGCGCGAGGGCGCGCGCCGGATCCCAGCCGAGGTCGTGCGCGTAGCAGTACACGAGGTCCGCGCCCGCAAGGCTCCCGGCGAGGCGGTCCTGCATGGTGCCGAGTTTCATCGTGTTCGAGCGCGGCTCGAAGACGGCGACGACGCGGCCCTCGGGCGCGGCCGCGCGCAGCCCCGCGATGGTGGTCTCGAAGGCGGTGGGATGGTGCGCGAAGTCGTCGTAGACGCGCACGCCGCCCACCGACCCGCGCAGCTCCATGCGCCGCTTGACACCCTGGAAGCGCGCCAGCGCCGCGATCCCGGCGGCGACCGGCACGCCCGCATGGCGGGCGGCCGCGAGCGCCGCGAGCGCGTTGAGCCGGTTGTGCGCGCCCATGAGCTCCCAGCGCACGACGCCCTGCACGATGCCCTCGAGGACCACCTGGAAGGAGCCGTCCCGACGCACCTCGCCCACGCGCCAGGCCGAATCGGCGCCGAACCGCTCGACCGGCGTCCAGGCGCCGCGCGCGAGCACGCGGTCGAGCGCCTCGCCCTCGCCCGCGACGATCCGCCCCCCGGAGGGCACGATGCGCACCAGATGGTGGAACTGCGTCTCGATCGCCGCGAGGTCGGGAAAGATGTCCGCGTGGTCGTACTCGAGGTTGCCGAGCACCGCGGTGCGCGGGCGGTACCAGACGAACTTGGAGCGCTTGTCGAAGAACGCCGTGTCGTATTCGTCGGCCTCGATCACGAAGAAAGCGGAATCCGTCGCGCGCGCCGACACGCCGAAGTTCACCGGGATGCCGCCCACGAGGTATCCGGGCGCGAGCCCCGCGTCCTCGAGGATCCACGCGAGCATCGAGGAGGTCGTGCTCTTGCCGTGCGTGCCCGCCACCGCGAGCACCCATTTGCCGGGAAGCACGTTGTCGGCGAGCCATTGCGGGCCGGACACGTACGGCAGGCCCGCGTCGAGCAGCGCCTCCACGACGGGCTTGCCGCGCGTCATCGCGTTGCCGACCACGTAGAGGTCGGCGCGGTAGCGCTCGAGCTGCGCCGCGTCGTAGCCTTCGTGCAGCTCGATGCCGAGCGCGCGGAGCTGCTCGCTCATCGGCGGATAGACCTGCGCGTCGCAGCCGGTCACGCGATGGCCGAGCTCGCGCGCGATCTTCGCGAGCCCGCCCATGAAAGTTCCGCAGATGCCGAGGATGTGCAGGTGCATTCTCGTCGTCATCCCCGCGCAGGCGAGGATCCACTCATCCTTTGAAAATGAAATACACCGCGCCCACCATGCAGAGCGCCGCCCAGGCGTAGTTCCAGCGGATCGCCTGGTGCATGTAGAGCATGGCGAACGGCACGAACACGGTGAGCGTGATCACCTCCTGCACGATCTTGAGCTCGGGCAGGGTGATGCCGGCGCTGAAGCCCAGGCGGTTGGCGGGGACCTGCAGCAGGTATTCGAAGAAGGCGACGCCCCAGCTCACGATCGCGGCGACGTACCACGGGCGCGCGCCCAGCTCCTTCAGGTGCCCGTACCAGGCGAACGTCATGAAGAGGTTCGAGCCGATGAGCAGCAGAACGGTCGGACCGATCGCGTTCAGGGCGGGCATGGGGTGGAGGCGTGCGGGCAAGCGTTGCATCTTAGCATTGGCGACCGTGTAAACTGACCGTCCGGCCCGCTCGGGCGTCGCCGCGGGAAATCTTCCCTCGAAGGCCCACGACCATGGTTCCGCACCTCACCACGTCCCTCACCGGTCCCCTGCACGACCTGGAGCGCATCGTCCTCGACAAGCGCCCCGAGATCGAGGGCTGGTTCCGCGCGCAATGGTCGGAGCACCAGGTGCCGTTCTACGCGTCGTGCGACCTGAGGAACAGCGGCTTCAAACTCGCCCCCGTGGACACGAACCTTTTCCCCGGCGGCTTCAACAACCTCAACCCGGATTTCCTGCCGCTGTGCGTGCACGCGGCGATGTCCGCGGCGCAGCGCATCTGTCCCGACGCGCGCGGCTTCCTCATCGTTCCCGAGAACCACACCCGCAACCTGCACTACCTGCAGAACGTGGCGGTGCTCAAGCGCATCCTCGAGGGAGCGGGATACGCGGTGCGCATCGGGAGCCTCATCCCGGAAATGAAGGCGCCGATGGACGTGCAGACCTCCGCCGGCGAGACGCTGCGCCTGGAGCCGCTCGAGCGCCATGGCAACCGCGTCGGCGTGGCGGACTTCGACGCGTGCGCGGTGCTGCTCAACAACGACCTTTCCGCCGGCATCCCGCAGCTCCTCGTGGGCATCGAGCAGCCGGTCGTTCCGCCGGTGGTCGCCGGATGGTCCACGCGGCGCAAGTCGCACCACTTCCACGTGTACGACCGCGTCGCGGAGGATTTCGCGAAGCGGGTCGCGATCGACCCGTGGCTCATCGATCCGTACTTCAGCCAGTGCGGCAAGGTGAACTTCGCCGAGCAGGAAGGCGAGGACTGCCTCGCGGCGAACGTCGAGTACGTGCTGGACGAGGTGCGCGAGAAGTACGCGAAGTACGGCATCTCCGAGCCGCCGTTCGCGATCGTGAAGGCGGACGCGGGCACCTACGGCATGGGCATCATGACGGTGAAGAGCCCCGCCGACGTGCGGAACCTCAACCGAAAGACGCGCAACAAGATGGCGGTGATCAAGGAAGGCCAGCCGGTGCACGAGGTGATCATCCAGGAAGGCGTCTACACCTTCGAGAGCGTGGATGGCGCGGTGGCCGAGCCCGTCGTCTACATGATGGACCAGTTCGTGGTGGGCGGCTTCTACCGCGTGCACACCGGGCGCGGCACCGACGAGAACCTCAACTCGCCCGGCGCGCAGTACGCGCCGCTCGCGTTCGAGACCGATTGCCACACGCCCGACTGCGGCGGCAAGCCCGGCGACCCGCCCAACCGCTTCTACACCTACGGCGTGGTCGCGCGCCTCGCCGCGCTCGCCGCCGCGATCGAGATCGAGGAGCTGGTCGCCTCCGCCAACGCCCCGCAGGCGCGCGCCGCGAACGAATGAGGATCGCGTTCGTCGTCGATCCCCTCGACGCGCTGAAGCCGTACAAGGATTCCTCGATCGCGATGATGCGCGAGGCCGCGCGCCGCGGCCACCAGCTGCACGCGTTCGAGGCCGCCGCGATGTATGTGAGCGATGCCGCGGTGATGGCGCCGGTCGCGCGGCTCTCGGTGCACGAAGAAGACCACCCCTGGCATCGCGTGGCCGAGGTGAAGGACGAGCGGCTCGCCGCGTTCGACCTCGTGATGATGAGGAAGGACCCGCCCTTCGACCAGGAGTACTACTACGCGACGCTGCTCCTCGAGCGCGCGCAGGCCGAGGGAACCCGCGTCGTGAACGATCCGCGGGCGTTGCGCGACTGGAACGAGAAGCTCGCGATCCTGCGCTTCCCGGGCCTCGCGCCGCCGACGCTCGTCTCCGCCGACATGGCGCGCGTGCAGGGCTTCATCGACGAGCATCGCGACTGCGTCGTGAAGAAGCTCGACGGGATGGGCGGCGCGATGATCTTCCGCGTCGGCGCCGCCGACCCCAACCGCAACGTGATCGTCGAGACCATCACCGACTTCGGGCGGCGCACGGTGATGGCGCAGGGCTACGTGCCCGAGATCGTCGCCGGCGACAAGCGGGTGCTGGTCATCGGCGGCAAGCCCTTTCCCCATTGCCTCGCGCGCATTCCGAAGAGCGGCGAGACGCGCGGCAACCTCGCGGCGGGCGGCACCGGCGTCGCGCGCGCGCTCACCGCGCGCGACCGCGAGATCGGCGAGGCGGTCGGTGCGGAGCTCGCGAAGGCGGGCATCGTCTTCGCCGGCCTCGACGTGATCGGCGAGCGGCTCACCGAGATCAACGTGACCAGCCCGACGTGCATCGTGGAGATCGCGCAGCAGACCGGCAGCGACGCGGCGCGCGAGCTGATGGACGTGCTGGGCGCCTGAGGCGCGGCTAGAACATGCTCACACGGTCGAAGTCCGCGCCGTGCTCGAGCACCTCGTAGACGGTCGATTCCTTCGGCGCGCCGTCCTCCCAGACCTCGATGCCGCGGCCGCGCAGCGCGATCGACCCTCCGACGATCAGCGAAGCCGGGATCTGCAGGCGTTCGAGCGCGGGCAGGCGGAATCCCTGCGTCCATTGCGCCGACGTCCGGTTGCGTGCATCCCCGGCGCGCACGGCGATCGCCTCGGGCTTCCCGGGGAAGAGCGCGATGGTCGCGACGATGCGTCCGTCGGTTTCCTGCGCCAGCGCGCGCACGACGCCGACGAAGAACGCGCCGCCGCGCTCGCCCAGCCGCACGCCGACGATGCGGCCGATCGCCACGCCCTTGGAAGCGGTCTGCGGGCGCTGCAGGCGCCATGAGCCGGGCATCTCGTCCACCACCGCCCAGGTCTCCGCGGTGTAGTTGCGATCGGCCTGCATGCGGTTCTGCGTGCGCTCGGTGATGCGGCCGAACACCTCGATGTCCTGCTTCTCCTGCGAGGTGAGCTCGCGGCTCCTGCCGGGCTGCTCGAAGAGCTTGCCGCCGCTCGCGAAGAAATGGATCTCCGGGATCGTGAAGACGACGCCCGCGTTCTTGAGCTCGGAGGGCTTCCCGGGCGGCCGCGGCGGCGCGCCCTCGCACCAGAGCTTGTGCAGGCGCTTGAGCTGCCCGGAAAGATCGAGGCCCGCGGCCTGGGGCGGAAGCCCGAGCTTCGCCGGATCCTCGTCCGATTGCAGCGCATGGATGCGCCGGCGCAGGCTCTTCGAGAGCTCCTCCACGTCGAAGATGCGATGGTGCGGCTTGAGCTCGGCGCGCGCGAGCGGCCGCGCGCCGATGGACGAGGCGAGGTCGGCCACGAGCGGCAGCGGGTCGGCCGCGGGCGGCGAAGACGGGGGCGCGAGCCGCACCTTGCGCAGCCATTGCTTGAGGAGCGCCTCGGCGAAGTCGATCTGCGCGCCGGTCATCTCCGGGAGATAGGCCGCCTGCAGCAGCACCACCTGGACGTAGGCCTCCTCGACGCTCGAGAGCCCCTCGCCGTCGCCCTCGAGCGAGTCCTTCACGCGTTCGGCCGCGACGCCGGACGATTCGGCATCCAGGTACTGCGCGTGCAGCCGCTGCCAGATGGCCGGATCGAAACGCCGGTACACGATCGCGTGGAACAGCATCAGCCCGCCGATGTAGCGGATCACGCGCTGCACGATGAGCGCGCGATGCGGGGCGAGCTCCCCGGCGGCGTCCTCGAGGCAGCGGCGGTAGCCCTCCTCGATCGCCGCGAGGAGCGCGGCTCCGTTGGACCACGCGGCGCTGTCGTTCGGCGAGAGCGGAAGGGACTTGCCGAAATAGCGCGAGCGCTGCTCGCCCTGCAGGAAGGCCACCTTCTCGCGCAGCAGCTCCATGCATTTCAGCCGCTCGAGCGGCGCGAACGGCGCGGCGTTGAGCGAGCGGGCGAGCTGGAGCACCAGCGTTTGCGCCTGCGGGATGTTGGTGAGCGGCAGCGCATTGAGCCACTCCCTGCAGCCGCGCGCCTCGGAGAAGCTGACGCCTTCGTCCTGCGGGCCGGCGGCGCTCGTCATGGCCGGATGCGCTCGAGGCGCGTGCGCACCGCATCGCCGAGGCGCGCGGCGCGCGCGGCGCGCTCCGGCGGCACGGCGAGCTCGCGGCGCGGCGCGCACCACACGGGAGACGGGAAATGCGGATCGTCCGCGAAGCGCGGGATCACGTGCCAATGCACGTGCGGCACCATGTTGCCGAGGCTCGCGACGTTCATCTTGTCGGGCCGCATCGCTTCGCGCACCGCTTCCTCCACGGCGAAGACCACCGCCACGAGCCGCGCTCGTTCCGCCGGATCGAGGTCGGTGCTCTCGCGCACGTGGCGCGCGACGATCACCCGGCAGAAGCCCGGGTAGCCCGGCTCATCGGCCTGCACCACCCGGCACAGGTCATTCTGCCAGAGGATCGCGCCGCCCGGCGCGTCGCAAAACGCGCAGGGCGCGCTCAAAACGGCTGCCTCGTGATCGGCTTCGACTGCGTGACGCCGTCGATCGTGTACGTCATCACGGCGTGGTTCAGGTCCGTGAAGGAAAACGTGACGCTTCCCGCGGCGCTCGACCGCAACGCGGAGGGATCGTAGACGTGCCCGAGCCAGGGCGAGCCGGCGGTTCGATACGCCGTGCCGGTGAACGTGCTCGCGTTCGTCCATTGGCCGCCGGGCACCACGAACCACGCCGGCGCGCCGTTCGTGTCGTACGTGTACCAGACGCAGAAGAGCGTCCGGTATTGCTGGTTGATCGCGACGCCCCAGCCGTTCTGCGAGTCGCCGCCCCACCACAGGTCGCCGTAGGAGGCGACGGGCGTCGAATCGGCGACGCCGAACGGTTGCCGCACGATCGACCTGGAGCCCGCGATGCCGTCGATGGTGTAGGTGAGCGTCGCCGTGCCGAGGCTCGTGAAGTGCAGCGTCGCCGAGCCGACCGGGGCGCCGGCGGCGAGGCGGCTCGCATCGTAGGCGCCGAACCAGGTTCCCTTCGGGGCGTAGAGGGCGCCGGTGAAATCGGTCGACGCCGCATTCCAGGATCCGCCCGGCATCACCACCCAGGTGGGCTTCCCGGCGTCGTCGTAGATGTACATCGCGGCGAAGATCATCGAGCCGTGCTGGGTGATGCTCATGCCCCAGCCGTTCTCGGCGCTGCCGGCCCACCACAGGTCCTGGTAGCTCGCGAGGGTGCCGCTCGCCAACGCCATCTCGTACATCCCGCGGCCGTAGGTCGCCGCGCCGAGCGTGTTGTCGTCGATCCAGAAGAGCTCGCGCACGCGGATGTTCGCCGGCCCTTCGTTGGTGGTGGACCAGGTGGCGCCGCCGTCCTGGCTCGCGAACACGCCGACCGAGGTGGCGGCATAGAGCCACGCCGGATCGTGTGGATGGATCTTCACGTCGAACACCGGCGCGCTGGGCAGGTTGCCGGTGATCGACCGCCACGACGCGCCGCCGTCCGTCGTCTGCCACAGGTCGTTGGGGACGAAGCCGGTGAAGGCGACGATCACGCGGCCCGGGTTCGCCGGATCGATCGTGATGCGCTGCACGCGCCGTGCCGGGAGGACTCCGGCGCCCATGCGCGTCCATTGCGGCACCGCGGCGAGCGCGTTGCCGCTGCGGTACACCTCGCCGTCGTTGTGGCCGACCCAAACGACGTTGCCGTTGCCCGGCTGGACCGCGATCGCGTTGATGTAGTTTTCCTTCACCAGCACGGTGGGCGGCTTGATCGCCTGCCAGCCCGGCGCTCCCTTCGCGTTGCTGGTCTGCCACAGCGAGTTGCCGCCGGCGAGCATGCGGTTGGCATTGTTCGGGTCGAGCACGAACGGGGCGATGAAATTCGCCTGCTTGGTGGCCCCGGAGCCGCAATAGGCGTTGCCGGTATCGTCGGGCGGCAGTCCGTCGACGATGCCGGTGCAGAAGTAATCCGAGCTCGAGCCGCCGTTCAGCGTGCGATGGAGCGCGAGGTATACGTACTCGCCGTAGAGCGTGAGGTCGGAGGCCGGGTCGACCGCGACGAACCCGCCGTCGCCGCCGCGATAGACGCGCCAGGCGCCGTTGTAGAGAACCAGCGTGCCGTTGTCCTGCGTGCCGCCGACGATGCGCCCGCCCGCCGCCGTGGCGCCGGCACCGCTGTAGAACTGCGTCACCGCGAGGCCGTTGTCCATGTCGGCCCAGCCGGCTCCGGTCTGGCCGCCGGAGATCGCGTACACGTTGGCCGCCTTGTACACGCCGCCGTCGTTGCCGTCGTAGAGCGCCGGATCCGACGGGCCGAAATCGGGCGGCGAGACGAGCGCGTGGTGGTCCGCGTGCGGCGAGGCCGGCGCGCGGCGCCAGTCGCTCACCTTCGCGAAGGTGGCGCCGCCGTCGCGCGATTCATATACGTCGAGCCCGGCGACGATGACGTGCGAAGCGTCGGTCGGGTCCACCCAGATGGCGTTGTCGTAGTCGCCCTGGTCGCCGAGGTGCCCGGGATTGCTCAGGAGCTGCCAGGTGGCGCCGGAGTCGTTCGAGCTCCACACCTCGCCCTTGTCGTTGTCGACCGAGGCGTACACGAGGCCCGCCTGCGCACGGGCGAACGCGATCTCGGCGCGCGCGGTGCTGCCGCGGCCCGAGGGCGCGGCGACGAGCGGCGCGCTGCGCGTCCAGGTGACGCCCGCGTCGCGCGAGGAGGCGATGGTGCCGTCGTCCAGGCCGGCGACGGCGTTGTCCGGATGCGCCGGATCGAACGCGAGGTCGAGCGCCTTCGCGGTGGAGACGCGCGTCCACGAGGCGCCGCCATCCGTCGAGCGGTAGATGGCGCCGCTCGTGAGGTTGTCGTTGGTGACGCCCGCGAGCAGCACCTGCGGGCTCGAGGGGTCGATCGCGAGCCGGTTCACGAAGCGCCAGTCGAGGTTCGCGTCCGGATTGGTCGCGGCGAGGTAGCGCCACGTGTTGCCGCCGTCGGTCGACTTGAACACACCGACGCCGACCAGCCCCGCGCTCGCCTCCCCGGTGCCGGCGTAGACGATGGCGGCGTTGGACGGGTCGAACACGATCGCGGAGATCGAAAGGTTGGGCAGGAAGTCGTTGTTCGGGCTCCACGTGGAGCCGCCGTCGGGCGAGATCCACAGCCCGCCGGAAGCGGTGCCGGCGAGGAGCCGCGACGGATCGCGCGGATCGAACGCGAGCGAGCGCACGCGCCCGCCGACGTTCGAGGGACCCAGCGCCTGCCATTGCGCCGGCTGCAACCCCGCCGATTTCTCGTGCATCGCGGGTGCGGCCGCGACGAGCGCCTTGCGCTGCTCCTGCGCGCGCAGCAGCTGCCACACGCGCGGCGGCCCGTGCTCGTCGGCTTCGGTCTCGAGGTTGTAGCGGATGGAGATCGGCGTGCCGCGCTCCCCCGCGGCGTCCGCATCCTCGTCCTCGTCGCCCGCGAGCGACGAGGCGTCCATCGGATAGCCCGCGGCAGAGGGCGCGACGAGCGGCGCCGTCGCGCGCGGCGCGATCCCGGAAGCGCAGCCGGCGGCGAGCGCGAGCACGGCGAGGGCGCACGAAACGCGATGCGAAGGGCTCATGGTTGCTGCGATTCCCCTCCCGGGAAAAGATTCTGGAGAAGCGCCGCGGCCCGCGCAACCGGGCCGCGGCGGATCAGAGGAGCACGCGCTCGATCCCGCCGCGGCGCGCGCGCTCGACGAAATCCTGCATCCAGGTGCCGCCGAGCAGGTGGCGCGCCATCTCGACCACGATGTAGTCCGCGGAAGTTCCGGCATCGTCGTCGAAGCGTTGCAGCCCCTGGAGGCACGAGGGACACGAGGTCAACACCTTCACCTCGCCTTCGAATCCGTCCGCGCGCACGGCCTGCGCTCCCTGGCGCATCTCGGCTTCCTTGCGGAAGCGCACCTGCGTCGCGATGTCCGGCCGCGTCGCCGCGAAGGTGCCCGACTCGCCGCAGCAGCGCTCGTTCAGGCGCACTTCCTGCCCCATCAGCCGGTTCACCACGGCAAGCGGCTTGTGCGTCTTCATCGGCGTATGGCAGGGGTCGTGGTACATGTAGCGCACGCCCTCGACGCCGTCGAGCTTCACGCCCTTCTCCATCAGGTACTCGTGGATGTCGAGCAGGCGGCAGCCCGGGAAGATGCGGTCGAATTCGTACTTCTGCAGCTGGTCCATGCAGGTGCCGCACGACACCACGACCGTCTTGATGTCGAGGTAGTTGAGCGTGTTGGCGACGCGGTGGAAGAGCACGCGGTTCTTGATCGTGATCTCCTCGCCCTTGTCGGCGCGCCCGGCCGAGGTCTGCGGATAGCCGCAGCAGAGGTAGCCGGGCGGCAGCACGCACTGGCTGCCGACGTGGTAGAGGAGCGCCTGCGTGGCGAGCCCCACCTGGCCGAACAGCCGCTCCGAGCCGCAGCCCGGGAAGTAGAAGACCGCGTCCGACTCCTCGCTCACCCTGGCCGGGTCGCGGATGATCGGCACGATGGCCGGGTCCTCCAGGTCGAGGAGCGCGCGCGCCGTCTTCTTCGGCAGGCCGCCGGGCATCGGCTTGTTGATGAAATGGATCACCTGCGAGCGGATCGGCGGCCGGCCATGCGTCTCCGGCGGTCGGCGCACCTGATTCCGCACGATGGGAAGCCGTCCCCACAGCTTGTTCGCCATGCGCTGCGCGCGATAGCCGATGTCCACCAGCCCGGTCTTGATGAGCTTCACGCGCGCCGGATCCGTCGCGTTGAGGAATTGCAGCGACGCCCACGTGCCGAGATTGAAGCGGCGCTTGCGAAGCCGCGCGAGGAGGTTCCTCATCGCGACCGAGACGTCGCCGAAGTCGATGTCCACGGGGCAGGGCGACACGCACTTGTGGCACACGGTGCAGTGGTCCGCGACGTCGCCGTATTCCTCGAAGTGGCGGATGCTCACGCCGCGGCGCGTCTGCTCCTCGTAGAGGAACGCCTCGGTGAGGAGCGAGGCGGCGAGGATCTTGTTGCGCGGGCTGTAGAGCAGGTTCGCGCGCGGCACGTGCGTGGCGCACACCGGCTTGCACTTGCCGCAGCGCAGGCAGTCCTTGAACGAGTCGGCGATGGCGCCGATGTCGTTCTGCTCGAGGATCAGCGACTCGTGGCCGATCAGCGCGAAGGAGGGCGTATACGCGTTCGAGAGGTCGGCGCCGCGCGCGAGCTTGCCGCGGTTGAAGCGGCCGTCCGGATCCACGCGCCGCTTGTACGCGGCGAACGCCTCGATTTCGGACGGCTCCAGGTACTCGATCTTGGTGATGCCGATGCCGTGCTCGCCGGAGACCACGCCGCCCAGGCTCTTCGCGAAGCGCATGATGCGCGCGACCGCCCGGTTCGCCTCGGCGAGCATCGCGTAGTCGTCGGAGTTCACCGGGATGTTGGTGTGCACGTTGCCGTCGCCCGCGTGCATGTGCAGCGCCACGAAGACGCGCGAGCGCAGCACCCGCGCGTGCACCGCCTCGGCGCCCGCGAGCACCGGCGCGAACGCGCGGCCCTCGAAGATCTCGCGCAGCCGCTCGAGCACCTCGCGCTTCCACGAGACGCGCACGCGCCGCGTCTGCAGCTGCGCGAACGTCGCCGGGTCGTCGATGCGCGCGAGGTAGCCGGACCAGCGCGAGCGCGTCTCCTCGAGGTGCTCGAGCGCCTGCGCGACGCGGTCGCCGAAGAGCTCCGCCTTGTCGAGCTTCTCCTCGTCGCCGGCGACCGGGAGGTCGCCCTGCAAGTAGTCGGCGAGCGCGGCGAGGAGCTTCAGCTTGTTGCCGATGGAAAGCTCGATGTTGATGCGCTCGATGCCGTCGGTGTAGTCGCCCAGGCGCTCGAGCGGGATCACCACGTCCTCGTTGATCTTGAAGGCGTTGGTGTGGCGCGAGATGGCCGCGGTGCGCGCGCGGTCGAGCCAGAAGCGCTTCCT
>DATNGJ010000056.1:0-3893 GCA_035605915.1 Usitatibacter sp. | reverse complement strand
CTGCAATATCGCTGGATGGTTTGACCCGTTTTCGCGCGGCCCGCTATAATTTCGGTTTTCTCCGGGGCGTTAGCTCAGCTGGTAGAGCAGCGGACTTTTAATCCGTTGGTCACTGGTTCGAATCCAGTACGCCCTACCAATGCACGAAACGGCGTCGATCGACGCCGTTTTTCTACCGCGGCCGCTGGAACACGAACGTGTTCGAGCGCGACCCGACCGGATAACCGGTCCACGTGTCCTCCAGCACCTCGAGCACATCCACCGCCGCCGCGCATGCGATCGCGAATACCTCGCGCTGCGGCAGCGCGTGCATCTCGATCTCGTCCTTCGCCGGCGCGTATTCCGCGATGCGGAAGCGATAACCGCCAGGGAGGTAGGTCGGCAGCTGGATCACGGCGACGCCGCCGGGATTGAGCTTCCCGAGCAGCCGCGCGAGGAGGGCCGCCATCACCGGCGGCGGGTTGTGCTGCAGCACGATGAGCGAGACCAGCAGGTCGACGTCGGGCAGCACGTCGATGTCCTGCAGCTGCTCGATGAGGCGCGGCGTCACGTTCGGCAGGCCCAGCTTCTCGAACGCCTCGCGCGCGATCGCGAGGTGGCTCGCGGAGAAGTCGACCGCGAGCACGTGGCCGAAATCGCGCGCGAGCGCCGCGCTCAGCCGCCCCACGCCGCAGCCGAAGTCGAGGCAGGTCTGCAGCGTCGCCGGATCGATGCCGTTGCGCTCGAGCGTGCATCGCAGCGTCGCGATGTTCGATTCCCCGGACGCATAGAAATCGTCGCGCGTGGCGCCGATGTTCTCGCTGCGGAACGCGTCGTCGGTGATGACCGACCAGTGCGGCTGCTCCTTTCCGAGCGCATGCCAGACCGATTGCACGCGCCGGAAGAGCCGCTCCTCGTCCTCGGGCGCGGCGTGCACCTCCACTTGCTGTGGCGGCTCCGTGCCGTTCATCGAGGGCAGGATCGGGAAGCCGGGCTGGGTGCGCGCCTCGGTGCACTTGAGCAGCAGGTCGCGCAGTTTCCGGGCGGATCCGACCTTTCGCGCGAGATGCGCCACGCTCTCGTCGGACTCGGGCTCGCGCAGCAGCAGGATGCGGTACGCCCAATGCACCGCGTTGCGGCGCTCGTCGGGCGCCGCCGGGAGATCCCAGGCCGAGCCGGTCACCGGAAGATCCTCGGAAGGCATGGGCGGAGTGTGGGCGCGCGCGAGGACACGACGAAGGAAAAATGGCGGACCTATTCTACGTCACGCCTTCGCGCCGCTCGCGGGCTTCATGCGCGGATCCCGTTGCGCTCACCACGGCGGCGAGCCCCTGCCGTGCCTCGGCGACCGGCGAGGATCGCGCATCGGCGACGAGCGCAGCGTGCACCGCGGCGAGGTCGAGCCGGCGGCGATGCAGTTGCCAACGCACGGCCTCGCGCGGGATCAGGCGGAAATCGATGCCCTCCGCGAAGACGGTGGAGGCCAGGAACTGGTGGCCCCAGATCCGTCGCCTGTAGACCGCGAGCTCGCCGGCATCCGGCGCGAACGCCGCGGTGAGCCGCGCGTATGCGGCGAAGAGCGGCGCGATCGCGCGGCGCGTGGCGATGATGATGTTGTCGCCGAACCCTTCGTTCATCAGCGCCGGGTTCCAGTCGCACACCAGGGATCGCTCAGTCGGCGCGGCAAGCAAGCCCCGCGCATGGAGCATCACCGAGCCGCTCTCGAACAGCATGTCGGGACGGGTGAGCACGACCAGGTCCACCGCCGCGCCGTCCTCGCGCTCCCATTGCTCGACCAGGCGACCCACGCCGGCGATGCGCTCGTACATCTTGAACTGGTTGCGCAGGGCGACGTTCGCGCGCAGGTTCGGATGGACCTCGCAGAACGCCTCGATGTCGCGATCGCAGGGTGCCTCGTCCGCGATCTCCACGAGCGCATTGCGGCCGAGCGCCTCGCGGATGGAAGCCGCCGAGTCCTCGCCGATCTCGCCCTCTGCGTCGGCGCTGCGCCTGAGCAGCTCGGCGAAGAGCGCCGGAAACGCGTGGGCGAGGTCGCTGCTGGTTCGCAGGCACAATTGCTCGACGACGCGGGCGACTTGCTGCGGCAGCAGCGCGGCGAAGGCGGCAACCGGATAACCGTGCTCGAGCCGCCGGCGGGCAGCGTGGTTCCAGGTGGCGAGCAGGAACCGCCACTGCGTGCTCCCAGGCAGCTCGCCCGCTGCGAATTCATCGCGGAAATAACGCGCCACTTTCGGCAAGGCGAACTGCGGATCGCGCAGTTGCCCGAAGAGGCCGATGGCGATGCGGGGAGGGCCGCTTTTCGAGCGCGCGAAAGGCGCGGCGATCGGCGCGAAATCCGGTGCGATGCGCGCGCGCGCCTCGAGCAGGGCCGGCCGATCCTCGATCGGGAAGCGATCCAGGTCGAGCATGGCGGCGCGCGAAACGAGCTCGTGCACCTGCAAGCGCTCGACGCCATCGCGGCCCTGCGGCGTCCATCCCTCGCGCAATACCCTGGCGAGGATCGCCGCCTCGAGCCCGCGATCGGCGGCGAGCTGGGCATGCACGACCATGAACTTGGCGAGGTGCGGGCAAGCGAGCAACGTTTCGTCGCGCCGCACGCGCTCGGCCACGAGCCGCGCACGGTCGACGTCCCCATAGGCGAGGTAGAAGGCGAGGATCTGGCCCAGGAACTCGGCCGGCAGCTCCTCCTCGCAGAGGGATTCCAGGACGATGCACATGAACGCGAGCGGTTGCGGAAGCTGCAGCAGGTTCGCGATCGCGATGAGGAAGATGCGCTCGTGGAATTCGCGCAGGTCGCGCGGCAAGCGCATCATTTCACGCGCCAGCGCGAGGAGCGCGGCCGATTGGAGGGTCCATTCCCCGCGGCCCTGCACATCGGGTGCGAGGCCGTTCGGCCCGAGCAGCTGCTTGAATGCGATCGTGAGCGACACCTCGCGAGCGAGCCGCTCCAGCCCCGCGATGGTTCCGCGCTCAGCGCGCGCCCAGCGGCCCGCGCCCGCGAGCAGCTCGGCGAAGCCGCTCCTGCGCAGGTGATAGTACGTGGCGAGGAGTGCGATGCGCCGATGGCCCCACGCCGCTTCGGACAGCGCTTGCACGGCCTGCCCCGCGCGCGGATCCTCGATCCGGGTGTTCACCAGCACCTGCAGGCGCTCGGCCGCGAGCTCGGCGTCGTCGGGCCAGAGCTCGGCGAGCGGATCGAGCAGCGCCAGCGCGGTGTCGACGTTGCCGCGGCTCCACTCACGCATCGCGTGCTCGCGCAGCTTCGCCACCACCCGTTCGCAAGACGCGTCCTCCGCCGGCTCGGCATCGCCACGACGCTCGCGGATTCGAAGGAGGCGCTCGCGAACCGCGCACTCCCCCTGCGATGTTCCGGTCGCGGCGAGGCCGCAGATCGCGTCGATCTCGGGCCCGAGGTCGTTCATGCGTGGATCGCGCCCGGCTCGAGGTCGTTCGTGCGTGGATCGCGATGCCGGTCCACGATCATGCTTCCCCGCGGATCTTCGCCTCGAGGTGCGGATCGTCGGGATCCAGCTCGAGGGCTTCGCACGTGTGGAACGGCAGCGTCGGGTGCGGCGCGGTCAACAGCGCCCAGGCGGAAACCGGGCAGTCGTACACCACCTGCGCCGGCGGAAGCCCGGCATCGCGGATCTGCCGCTCGGTGAGCCGCGCGAGCTGCGCCGGCCGGATGGAAAGATAGATCACGGTATGGCCATGCTCGACGAGGTTCGTCATCGCCACCACTGCTCCCGGACGCGGGACGGCCTCCTCGAAACGCGGCCGGAAAAAGCGCGAGCCGCGCTCGAAGAGGTAGCCGTCGAGGAGCACGAAGCAGGTCTTGCGCCCGAGCATCGCGCGCCGCCAATCCTGAACGGTTCCCCAATCCTGGTAGCCCT
>DATNGJ010000055.1:0-55990 GCA_035605915.1 Usitatibacter sp. | reverse complement strand
CGCGCGCGACCCGCGTCACCTCCGCGGCGAAGGACGAGAGCTGGTCCACCATCGTGTTGATCGTGTTCTTGAGCTCGAGGATCTCGCCCTTCACGTCCACCGTGATCTTGCGCGAGAGGTCGCCCCGGGCGACGGCCGTGGTCACGTCCGCGATGTTCCGCACCTGCGCCGTGAGGTTCCCGGCCATGAAGTTCACCGAGTCGGTCAGTTCCTTCCACGTCCCCGACACGCCTTCCACCTTCGCCTGCCCGCCGAGGCGTCCTTCGCTGCCGACCTCGCGCGCGACCCGCGTCACTTCCGAGGCGAACGACCGCAGCTGGTCCACCATCGTGTTGATGGTGTTCTTGAGCTCGAGCACCTCGCCCTTCACGTCCACCGTGATCTTCTTCGAGAGGTCGCCGGTCGCGACCGCGGTCGTCACCTCCGCGATGTTGCGCACCTGGCCCGTGAGGTTGCCCGCCATGGAGTTCACCGACTCCGTGAGGTCCTTCCACGTGCCCGCGACACCCTTCACCTTCGCCTGCCCGCCGAGCTTGCCTTCCGTGCCCACCTCGCGCGCGACCCGCGTCACCTCGGAGGCGAAGGACGAGAGCTGGTCCACCATCGTGTTGATCGTGTTCTTGAGCTCGAGGATCTCGCCCTTCACGTCCACCGTGATCTTGCGCGAGAGGTCCCCGCGCGCGACGGCCGTGGTCACGTCGGCGATGTTCCGCACCTGGCCCGTGAGGTTCGAGGCCATGTAGTTCACCGAGTCGGTCAGGTCCTTCCACGTGCCCGACACGCCCTCCACCACCGCCTGGCCGCCGAGCTTGCCCTCGGTGCCCACCTCGCGCGCGACGCGCGTCACCTCGGAAGCGAACGAACGCAATTGGTCCACCATCGTGTTGATGGTGTTCTTGAGCTCGAGCACCTCGCCCTTCACGTCCACCGTGATCTTCTTCGAGAGGTCGCCGTTCGCGACCGCGGTGGTCACCTCCGCGATGTTGCGCACCTGGCCCGTGAGGTTGCCGGCCATGGAGTTCACCGAGTCGGTGAGGTCCTTCCACGTGCCCGCGACGCCCTTCACCTTCGCCTGGCCGCCGAGCTTGCCTTCCGTACCCACCTCGCGCGCGACGCGCGTCACCTCCGAAGCGAAGGAACCGAGCTGCTCCACCATCTTGTTGATCGTCTTCGCGGTGCGCAGGAACTCCCCTTCGAGCGCCTGGCCGTCCACCTCGAGAGCCATCGTCTGCGAGAGGTCCCCCTGGGCGACCGCGCCGATCACGCGCGCCGTCTCGCTGGTCGGGTGCACCAGGTCGTCGATGAGGTCGTTCACGCAGTCGATCGATTCGCGCCAGAAGCCGCGCACGTCGCCGATGTCGCCGCGCTGCTTGAGCTTGCCTTCCTTGCCGACTTTCTGGCGCAGGCGGGCGAGCTCCTCGCTCATGCGGCCGTTGAGCTCCACCACCTCGTTGAACGTTTCGGCGAGCTTGCCCTCGAGGCCGGTCCATGCGATCGGCAGGCGCACGCTGCTGTCGCCCTGCTTGAGCGCGATGAGCGCGTTCAGGATGACGCCGGTGTCGGGCGCGGGGGCCTCGGCGGGCGCTGATTTCGCGGGAGCCGGTCGCGCGCGCTTGCGCGCGGCGACCGCGGATCCGGTTTCGTTCATCGTTCGCGTGGGCTTCATGTCAGCGGGGTCCTTCCTCGGTTCGGCCAGCGACGTATCGATCGAGCGTTCGTACCTGGTCCTCGATGTTGCCGCGCAGCTTGGCGATCGCGCGCTTCACGCCCGCCTCGTCGAGCTTGCCCGTCTCGAGCAGGTGCAGCCATCCGGCCATCGCCGAAAGCGGCGTTCGCAGCTCGTGGGAAAGCGCCCGCAGCGTGTCCCTGGGGACCGAGGGCTGGGTGGCGCCGGCGACGGCGCGCGCGAGGCCCGAAGCCTCGGCGTCGACGCTCGCGGTGTCGCAAACCACCACCGCGGTGCCCGCGCTCGAAAGGCGGTCGCGCGCTTCGTCCCAATCGTCGACTTCGACGACGCCGAGACCCGCCTCGCGCAAAGCGCGAAGCATGGCGTCGCGTCCGGCATTGGTCCTGGAAACCTTCAATATCGTCATCGTCATGAGCGCGAGTGAAGCGGAAATTGGAGCCCCCTGAGGGCCGCTCGCCAGCCGCGGTTTCCGGGGATTGAAAACGAGTATAGGGTTCCGGTCGCGGGAACGAATGTAGGACGGCGCCTACATCCGGAGGTTTTCTTGCACCGATGGCTCGCGAGCTACAATACGGCGAGCCGCTGGCCACGCCGGCGCGACGGGAAGGCCGAAAAAATGACGAGCGCGGGTGCCACCGTGCCCTTGAAAGTGATCATCGCCGACGATTCGGAGCCGGTCGCGGAGATGCTGCGCGAGCTCGTGTCGGCGCCGGGCCGGGTGGAGGTGATCGGCACCGCGGATTCCGAGACGAGCACGATCGAGGCGATCCGCGCGCTGGCGCCCGACGTGGTGATCCTCGACCTCCAGCTTCGCACCGGCTCCGGTACCGACGTGATCCGATCGGTCCGCGGCGACCCGGGGCTCGCGCGCACGCGCCTGGTCGTCACCTCCAACCACACGTCGCCGCAACTGCGCGCCGGGTGCCTCGCGCTGGGCGCGGACGCTTTCCTGGACAAGGTGAAGGAGCTGGCCGAGCTCAGCGCGCTCCTCGAGCGATTCGCGCGCGAGAAGGCCGGCGCCTAGGACGGCGGCAGGATGCAGACCTTGCCGTCCACCACGCTCACGGAATAGGTGCGCACCGGCACCATGCAGGGCGGCGCCTCGACGCGCCCCGTGGGGATGTGGAAGCAGCCGCCGTGGAAATTGCATTCCACGATCTCGCCGTCGATCTCGCCCTCGGATAGCGACCCCGGGCCGTGCGTGCAGGCATCGTCGGTCACGTAATAGCGGCTTCCGAGGTTGAAGACCGCGAGGACGAGGCCGTCGCGCTCGACCTTGAGCGCGCCGCCTTCGGGCACCTCGCTCGTGGAGCAGAGCTCGAGCAACGTTTCGGTTCCGGGCATGGCAAGCTGGAATGGAAGGGAAATGCGGGACGTGCCGCACCCCGCACGTTGACCACATTGTAGCCCGAATGATAACGTTGAAACCATACACAGGAACGCCGTTCTTCATAGAGGAACGACTTTCAGCCCGCCCCCCGCGGCACTCCAGGGAAAGACCTCCGCGATGAAAGCCGAACAGAACGAACTGCTGGTTCGCACCGGACCGGGCACGCCGATGGGCGAGCTCTTCCGGCGCTACTGGCTGCCCATCCTCCTCTCGTGGGAGCTGCCCGAGCCCGATTGCCCGCCGGTGCGCGTGAAGTGCCTCGGCGAGCGCATGGTCGCCTTCCGCGACACCCAGGGACGCCTCGGCCTCATCGACGAGTTCTGCGCGCACCGCGGCGTCTCCCTCTGGTTCGGCCGCAACGAGCAATCGGGCCTGCGCTGTCCGTACCACGGCTGGAAGTACGACTACACCGGCCAGTGCATGGAGGTGCCGTCGGAGCCGGTCGAGAGCGGCTTCTGCAGGAAGATCAAGCTCAAGTCCTACCCGCTCGTCGAGAAGGGCGGCGTGGTGTGGGTGTACATGGGCCCGGCGGAGCAGCGCCCGCCGGAACCGGAGTGGGAATTCGCCACCGTGCCCGCCGAGCAAAGCTACATGTCCAAGCGCCTGCAGCAGTGCAACTGGCTGCAGGCGATGGAAGGCGGCATCGATTCGAGCCACGTCTCGTTCCTGCACAGCGGCCAGCTCAACCACGATCCGTTGTTCAAGGGGGCGAAAGGAAACCAGTACAACCTTGGCGACCGCAAGCCCGTGTTCGAGGTGGTCGAGAGCGATGGCGGCCTCTACATCGGGGCGCGCCGCAACGCCGAGGACGGCAAGTACTACTGGCGCATCACGCCGTGGGTGATGCCGTGCTTCACGATGGTCCCGCCGCGCGGCGACCACCCGATGCACGGCCATTTCTGGGTCCCGATGGACGACGAGAACTGCATGGCGTGGAGCTTCGACTATCATCCGGTGCGCCCGCTTTCCGAGTACGAGCGCCAGGCGATGATCGACGGCCACGGCGTGCACGTGAAGGTCGACGCCAATTTCCGTCCGCTGCAGAACCGGGACAACGACTACCTGATCGATCGCGCCTCCCAGAGGTCCGGCCGCAACTACAGCGGCGTCGAGGGCATCGGCATGCAGGACGCGTCGCTGCAGGAGAGCATGGGCCCGATCCAGGACCGCACCCGGGAGAACCTCGTCTCCACCGACAACGGCATCATCATGGCGCGCCACCGCCTCATGAAGGCCGCGAAGGAGCTCGCCGCGAAGGGCGCGCTTCCGCCGGGCCGCGAGGCCGTGCACCAGCGCATCCGCTCGGTCGCCGTCGTGCTGCCGTCGGACATGCCGTTCAAGGAAGGCGCCGGCGAGGCGCTCAAGGCGCGCGAAGGCGTCGCGCAAACCTCGGTCTAGGAGAGACACTTTGGCAGAAGTCCTGGCGGCCGTTCGCGTCGCCCCCGGCAAGACCGAGATTCGCGAGTACCCGATGCCGGAGATCCCGGAAGACGCCGCCCTCATGAAGATGGAGGTGGCGGGCATCTGCGGCACGGACGTGAAGCTGTACCAGCATCCGCCCTCGCCCGCGCCGGTGATCATGGGCCACGAGAACATCGGCTACATCGCGAAGGCCGGACGCGAGTTCACGCGGCGCAAGGGATTCAAGGAAGGCGACTTGGTCTTCGTCGAGCACTACGTCTCGTGCGGCAAGTGCGAGTGGTGCCACCTCGGGCAGTACCGCCATTGCGAGAACACGGACTGGCGCTACAACCCGGAGGCGATCCGCTACGGCTACACCGCGGCGGACAAGGCGCCGCACCTGTGGGGCGGCTTCGCGCAGTACGTGTACCTGCCGTGGAACAGCGTGGTCCACCACGTACCCAGGGGTGTGACGCCGGAGCTCGCCGGCCTCGTGACGCCCATGGCGAACGGCGTCGAGTGGTCGCTCTTCGACGGCGGCGTCGGCTACGACTCCACCGTGCTCATCCAGGGGCCGGGCCAGCAGGGCCTCTCGCAGACCGTGATCTGCAAGCAGGCCGGGGCCTCGCTCATCGTCGTGACCGGCACCTCGAAGGACCGCGCGCGGCTCGAGGTCGCGAAGACGCTCGGCGCCGACCACGTGATCGACGTGCAGAAAGAGGATCCGCTCGCGCGCATCAAGGAGATCACCGGCGGCAAGGGCGTCGACGTCGTGCTCGACTGCACCGCCGGCGCCGGCACCGTGCCGATCCTGCTCGGCATCGAGGCACTCAAGCGGCGCGCGGGGACGATGGTCGTGCAGGGCGAGATCGCGGAGTTTCCCAATTTCCCCATCGCGCGCCTCACGGCGAAGGCGATCACCATCAAGAGCGCGCGCGGGCACAGCTACAAGGCGTGCGAGCTCGCGCTCGCGCAGCTCGCCTCGAAGCGCTTCCCGCTCGAGCGCATCACGACGCACCGCTTCGGGCTGAAGGACGTGGACCTCGCGATCCGGTCGGTGGGCGGACAGGGCGTGCCCGACGTGATCCATGCGTCGCTCATGCCCTGGCAATAGGCGCGGCCCATGGGCGCACTGCGGAGCGGGTCGAAGCTGCAGCGCGTCCGCGCGGGCGCGGAGCCACCCGCGCGCGAGGATGCGGTCCTGCGTGCGCTGCGCCGGGAGCCGGAGTTCTTCGCGGCGCGCGCCCGGCTCAAGGAGTGGGTGCGCGAGCGCTTCGCGCTCCCCGCGGATGCCGCCGTGGAGGTCCGCGAGAGCGAGTCGACGCTCGCCGGCTTCCCGCCGCGCGAGACCGTCGCGGAGTTCCAGGACGGGGCGCAGCGCCACCACTTCAAGGTGTTCAAGCCGCTCGTGGAAGTGCGCGAGCCGGATCTTCCGCCCGCATGGATGAAGGACGCCCTCGCGATCCCGCAGGGCTACGACTGCGACTGCTGCTGAAGCCGGGGTAATCGAAATGGCGCTGCCGAAGTACCGTACCGTCACGCGCACGCAGGGCAACAACCGCGCGCTCAAGGAAGGCGCGGTGAAGCCGCGCGCTTTCGAGTTCGACTTCGTGGAGGTCGATCCGCTGATCGACGCATTCCGCCGCATGGTGCGCGCGCTGGAGTTCGACATCTCCGAGCTGGCGCTCACGACCTACCTCGCCGCGCGCGAGCATGGCAAGCGCTTCACCGCGCTGCCCATCTTCCTCGTGCGCGCGTTCCACCACGGCGCGATCGTCGTCAACACGAGGTCCGGAATCCGCAGCCCGAAGGACCTCGAGGGCAAGCGCGTGGGCGTCGCGCGCGGTTACACGGTGACCACCGGCGTGTGGGCGCGCAGCGTGCTGCAGCACGAGCACGGGGTGGATCTCTCCAAGGTCACCTGGGTGCTCTCGGGCGACGAGCACGTCGCCGAATTCCAGCCGCCCGCGAACGTGGTGCCGCTCGAGAAGGGGCGCAGGATGGCCGACCTCGTGATCTCCGGCGAGCTGCCGGCGGCGATCAACGTCGACATCGACCATCCCGACGTGAAACCGCTCCTCGCCAACCCGAAGGAAGCGGGATTGGAGGCGCTGCGCAAGCGCGGCCATTACCCGATCAACCACACCATCGTGGTGAAGGACGAGCTCCTCGCCGCGCATCCGGAGCTCGCCGCGGACGTGTTCGAGGCGTTCGCCGAATCGAAGCGCCGCTATGTCGCGAAGCTCCAGGCCGGCGCGCTCGACATGCCTACCGCGATGGACGAGACGCTGCGGCGCGTGATGGAGATCACCGGCAAGGACCCGCTTCCGTACGGCATCGAGCCGAACCGCGGGCCGCTCGAGGAGCTCATCGCCTCGGCGAAGGAGCAGGGAATCATCCGCCGCGCGTTCGCGCCCGGGGAGCTGTTCGCCCCCTCGACGCGCGGGCTGGTGGGATGATGGAAGACCGGAGGGAAAGGGGCTAACCGGGCGCCACGGCGCCCACGGACCGGAGGAGAACACCGATGACCGTACAGGAAGCCACACGCAAGCCGCAGATCCACAAGAAGCCGCAGGTCGCGATCATGAACGCGGTGCACGACCTGCCGGTGCTGGTCGCGCGCGACGCGGGATTCTTCAAGGACGAGGGGCTCGACATCGACTTCGTCACCACGCCCGGCATGGCGCAGGTCACGACCAAGCATTTCGTGAAGTTCGACTCGGTGTTCGACCGCCCGCTCGACTCCGCGTACAACGACGGCGGCATCGACCAGTTCCGCATGTGCGAATGGGGAATCATGAAGCGCGCGGTGGAGGCCGACGCCGAGGGGCTGCGCCATCGCAAGATCGTCGCGCTCGGGGCCTCGATGTCGATGTTCGCGATCGCGGTGCGGCCCGACTCGAAGTTCTACGAGCCGGAGATGCTCAAGGACCAGGCGATCGCCGTCACGCCCAACAACGGCTCGCACTTCACCACCCTCAAGATGATGGAAGGATTCCTCGCGCCGGAGCACATCAAGACCACGGGCGCGGGCTCGATGGTGAAGCGCATCGAGGCGCTGCGCGAAGGCAAGGTCGCCGCGGTGTGCCTCATGGAGCCGTGGATCAGCGTGGCGCAGAAAGAGGGCTTGAGGATCCTCATCGAGTCGCACTCGACGAGGAGCGAGGCGGCGGGCGACGAGCTCGACGGCCCGACCCTCAAGAAGATGTTCCGCGCGCAGGCCCGCGCGGTGGAGCTGCTCGAGAAGGATCCGACGCCCTACCTGCACTACCTCGTCGCGGAGACCGGTGGACGGCTCCAGGAAGGCGAGCTGCAGGCCTGGCGCCTGCTGCACGCGCCGCCGCAACCCTACACGCGCGAGCGCTTCGACGACACGTACAACTGGACGGTGAAGTGGAACCGGGTGGTCCCGGGCGCCACCTACGAGAACACCGTCGACAACCGGGCCTGGGAATAAGGCCGGCAAGGAAAGCCATGGAGAGCGCGCAGTCCCCCGTCACGGTGAGCGAGCTGCAGGAGATGAAGCGCGCGGGGCGCAAGATCGTCGGCGTCGTGGCATGGGACTTCCAGATCGCGCGCATCGCCGACCGGGCCGGCGTGGACCTGGTCTCGGTCGGCGACTCCGTGGGCATCAACCTGTGGGGGCGCGCCGATCCCCTCGAGATGACGCTCGAGGAGATGATCGTGCTGTGCAAGGCCGTGCGCCGCGGCACCACGCGCGCGCTGGTGAGCTGCGACTTCCCGTTCGGCCCGCTCCAGCAGGGCACCGAAAGCGCGCTTGCCGCGGCCAGGCGCCTCGTGAAGGAAGGCGGCGCGGACATGGTGAAGCTCGACGGGGCCGCGGAGTTTCCCGACGCCGTGCGCGCCATCGCCGACGCCGGAATTCCCGTCTTCGCGCAGATGGGCATCACGCAAGGCAACGCCGCGAAGTACGGCATCGAGCATGCGCGGATGCTGGGCGGCGCGATCCAGGTGCCGCAGGAGATGGCGAGCCGCCTCGCCGACGAAGCGCGGCTCCTCGAAAGCGCCGGCGCCTCGCTCATCGACTTCACGAGCTCCGGTCCCGTCGCCGGCCCGATGGCGGTCCAGGCGGTCGCGATCCCGGTGGTGGGCGGACTGGGCGGCGGCCCATGGCTCGACGGGCGCATGCGCATGGCCCACGCGGCCATCGGCTACGCGGCGAGCTTCCTCGATTCCAAGACCGAGACCTACGCCAACGTGGCGAAGGTCACGCTCGAGGCGTTGAGCTCGTACGCGAGCGACGTGCGCTCCTCCCGCCAGATCAAGGGCGGCATCCCGGTGAAATCCGCGGGCTGAGCGGCGTGGCGAGCGCGATCCTCGACGGCATCCGCACGCGCTACGAGGTGGTGGGCTCGGGCCCGCCGCTCCTCATGTACGCGCCGGGCGGCTTCGACGCCACGATCGAGAAATGGTCGAGCCTCGGCGTATATGCGCGCGTGAAACTGATGGACCACCTGCCGTCGCGTTACCGCTGCATCGTCTTCGACCGCCGCGAATGCGGGCAATCGGGGGGCCGCGTCGAGCATGTCACGTGGTCGAGCTACGTCGCGCAGGGACGAGCGCTGCTCGATCATCTCGGCATCGAGCGCGCGCACCTCATGGGCGGCTGCATGGGCTGCGCGCCGGTCGCCGCGTTCGGGGTCGCGCATCCCGAGCGCGTGGCGAGCCTGGTGCTGTGGTGGCCCGTCGGCGGCGCGAAGTACCGGATCAAGGGACAGCAGCGCTTCGCCGAGCATCTCGCCTTCGTGCAGCAGAACGGCATGCAGGCGGTCGTCGACCTCGTGACGAAGGAAGGCAAGGCCTTCGGCGCGGATCCGCGCGGCGGGCCGTGGGCCGCTCCGATCCGGCAAGATCGCGAGTTCGCCGCGGCCTATGCGAAGCTGGACGCCGACAAATACAAGCTCGTCGTCGCCGCCGTGGCGCGCTCGCTCCTCGACCGCGACAGCGCGCCGGGCGCCGAGCCCGAAGACCTGCTGCGCCTCGACATTCCGGTGCTCATCGTGCCGGGACGCGACGACTCGCACGCCACTTCGGCCGCGCGCTACCTGGAGGAGTGCCTGCCCCGCTCCGAATACTGGGACGTGGCGCCTGCCGAGCAGACCGCGGAGAACGCGCCGGCGCGCGTGCTCCGATTCCTCGACGCCGCATCGAAATGATCATCGACATCCACGGCCACTACACCACCGAGCCGCAGGCGCTGCACCGGTTCCGCGACCAGCAGCTCGCGGGCCTCGCCGACGCGGGACGCAAGCCGAAGAGCGCCGACCTCGGCATCACCGACGAGGAGCTCGTGAAGAGCGTCGAGCCGCAGCTGCGGTTCCAGAAGGAGCGCGGCAGCGACCTCACCATCTTCTCGCCGCGCGCCTCGGGCATGGGGCACCACGTCGGCAACGAAGCGATCGGTCGCGAGTGGTGCCGCGTGAGCAACGACCTCGTCCATCGCATCTGCACCCTGCTGCCGGAGAACTTCGCCGCGGTGGGGCAGCTGCCGCAATTCCCCGGAGCGCCGATCGACAACTGCATCCCGGAGCTCGAGCGCATCGTGGGCGAGCTCGGGTTCGTGGGCGTGAACCTCAATCCCGATCCCTCGGGCGGCTACTGGAAATCGCCGCCGCTCACGGACCGCTCCTGGTACCCGATCTACGAGAAGATGTGCGAGCTCGAGGTGCCGGCGATGATCCACGTGACCGGGTCGTGCAATCCCGCGGTGCATTTCACCGGCGCGCACTACATCAACGGCGACACGACCGCGTTCATGCAGCTCCTGCAGGGAAACCTCTTCAAGGACTTCCCCGGGCTCAGGTTCGTGATCCCGCACGGCGGCGGCGCCGTGCCGTTCCACTGGGGACGCTACCGCGGCATCGCGCAGGACATGAAGAAGCCGCTCCTCGAGGAGCACCTGCTGCGGAACGTCTTCTTCGATACCTGCGTCTACCACCTGCCGGGCATCGAGCTCATGGCGCGGGTCGTCCCCGTGGACAACATCCTCTTCGCTTCCGAAATGCTGGGTGCGGTGAAGGGCATCGATCCGCGCACCGGCCACCACTACGACGACACCAAGCGCTACCTCGACCAGGTGAACCAGCTCGGCGAGGACGCACGCTGGAAGATCTTCGAGGGCAACGCGCGCCGCGTCTACCCGCGGCTCGACCGGCAACTCGCAAAACGCGGCCATCCCGGCCGCAAGACCGCCTGAAGGATTGCGCCATGAACGACAAGACCTCCCCTCCCCTCACCGACATCCGGCGCGATTTCGAGCGCGTGTCCGCGGACATCGTGCAGAAGGCCTCGCAGTTCGCCGCCTCGATCCTCGCCGACGTCGCGGGACGCCGCGGCACCATGGACGGGCGCATCGCCCCGGTATCGCCGTCGATGAAAATGGCCGGCCCCGCGTTCACCATCGAGGTGCGCCCCGGCGACAACCTGATGATCCACGCGTCGATGGCGATGGCGCGCCCCGGCGACATCCTCGTCGTCGACGGCAAGGCCGACCGCACCTGCGCGCTGATGGGCGCGATCATGCTGAGCGCGTGCAGGAAGATGGGCCTGGGCGGCGCCGTGCTCGACGCGGCGGTGCGCGACACGGAAGAGCTGCGCGAGCTGGGCTTCCCCGTGTTCGCCGTGGGCGCGAATCCCAACGGCCCGACCAAGTTCGTTCCGGGCCGCATCAACTGGCCGGTCTCGTGCGGCGGCATCTCGGTGCAGCCGGGCGACCTCGTCGTGGGCGATGCCGACGGCGTGGTGGTGATCGAACGCGAGAAGGCCGCTTCGCTGCTCGATGCCGCCGCGAAGAAGGTCGCCGACGAGAAGTCCCGCTTCGCCGACATCGCCGCCGGCCGCAATCTCACGCCCAAGTGGCTCGAGGGGTCGCTGCGGGCGGCGGGCGTGCTCAAGGAAGGCGAGACGCTGTGACGAGCGCCGCGCCACGCGAAGGCTCTTCCGGACGCGCCGCGTTCGGCCTGCCCGGCCGCATCCAGTCGCCCAATTCCTCGCCGCGCACGATCGCGCTGGTCGGCCTCGGCGAGGGCGGCGCCGGCATCGCGCGCGAAGTCGCCCGCGAGGGCCATCCGCACCTCGAGGTGCACGTGCTCGCGAAGAGCGCGTCGGGCGGCGACGCGCTCGCCGCGATCCAGGCGGGCGGCGGCGACCTGCAGCGCGACCTGATGCGCGCCGACATGATCTTCCTGGTCGCCTGCCGCGGCGACGACGCGAGCCTCGCGCCCGTGGTGAGCCGCATCGCCCACAGCCGCAACCATCCGGTCACGGCGCTCTACATCGTGCCCGCCGCCGCGCCCTCGGAGCTGGAGGACGAAACCTTGCGTACACTTCGCTCGGGGGTCGAGATGCTGGTCGTGGTTTCCGACCGCAGCTACGTCCCCGCCATGATCCACGCGCTCGCCCCCGAGCCGTCCCAGGAGAAGCCGAAGCCATGAACGACATGACGCGCCCGGATGCGATCGATCCGCCGTACCTCCATCCGGGCTACAAGAGCACGCTCGCACGCGCGCCGCGTGAAGCGCTGGTCCAGGTTCCCGCCGGCACGCTCGACGTTCCCGGTCCCACGGTGCCGAAGGGATTCGCGAAGCACGGCGACAACGACCTCACGCTCCACGGCAAATCCGCGCCGCTCGGCGAGAAGATGGTCCTCACCGGCCGCCTCCTCGATGCGGATGGCCGCCCGATCCGTCGCTCGCTGGTCGAGGTCTGGCAAGCCAACGCCTCGGGGCGCTACGCGCATCCCGGCGACCAGCACGATGCGCCGCTCGACGCGAATTTCCTCGGCATGGGCCGCACCTTCACGGACGACGAGGGCCGCTACCGCTTCGTCACGATCAAGCCGGGCGCGTATCCGTGGAAGAACCATCCGTACGCCTGGCGCCCGCAGCACATCCATTTCTCGCTGCTGGGCAACGCGCCGGTGCAGCGGCTCGTCACGCAGATGTATTTTCCGGGCGATCCGCTGCTCGCGATCGACCCGGTCTACAACAGCGTGCCGGACGAGGAAGCGCGCAAGCGCATGGTGTGCGCGCTCGGCCTCGAGGCCGGCATCGAGGAGGTCGCGCTCGGCTACACGTTCGATATCGTGCTGGGCGGCGCGAAGGCGACGCCGCTGGGGATCTGAGATGGCCGCGCAACGCACCCCTTCGCAGACGGTCGGCCCGTTCTTCCACGAGGCGCTGCGCTGGAAGGAGGGCGGCAACGTGACCTTCGCCGAGCCGGGGCAACGCATCGTGGTGAGCGGCCGCGTCATCGACGGCGCGGGCGAGCCGGTGGCCGACGCGCTGATCGAAACCTGGCAGCTCTCGCCGCTCGGCAAGACGCCGGCGGCCGCCACGGGCGATGCGCGCCCGCACGGATTCGGGCGCGTGGAGACCGGCAAGGACGGCTCGTTCCGCATCGAGACCTCGATGCCCGGCGGCGATGCGCCGTGCCTCGAGGTGTCGTTCTTCTCCCGCGGCCTGCTCAAGGGCCTGCGCACGCGCGTGTACTTCGCGGCGGAGGATCGCGTTCGCGCCGATCCCGTGCTGAACGCGATCGCCGGCTCGCCGCGCGTGAAGACGCTCATCGCGCAAGCCGCCGGCGGCAACCAGTACCGCTGGGACGTGCGCCTGCAGGGCGAAGGCGAAACGGTCTTCTTCGCGGTCTAGGCGCGATGGCCGCGAGCCTCGCCGCGCGCGCCCTCGCCCGAGCCTCCTTCGAGGAGGCGTTCGCCGCGCCGGCGTTCGTGCGCGCCATGCTCGATTTCGAATCGGCGCTCGCGTCGGCGCAGGCGGCCGAAGGCCTCCTGTCCGAAGCGCACGCCCGCGTGATCGACCGCGGCTGCGCGACGATCGCGATCGACACCGCGACGCTCGCCGAGGATGGCCGCCGCAACGCGAGCCTCGCGGTCCCGCTGGTGCGGATGCTGCGCGAGCACGTCGCGCGCGATTCGCCGGCGGCCGCGCGCGACGTCCACCTGGGCGCCACGAGCCAGGACGTGCTCGATACCGCGACCGCCTTGTGCCTGCGTCCCTGCCTCGAGGAAGCCGACCGCGCCCTCGACCATGCGGTGCGCGCGCTCGCGCGCCGCGCGCGCGAGCACCGCGCGACGCCCATGCTCGCGCGGACGCTGATGCAGCCCGCGCTCGCGATTCCCGCCGGCCTCAAGCTCGCGCGCTGGGCGGTCGCCCTCGCGCAGGATCGCGAGCGCCTGGCGCAGTCGCACGCCGCAGCGCTCGCCGTGCAGCTCGGCGGACCGGTGGGCGCGCTCGAGGCGATGCACGGCAAGGGGCCCGCGGTACGCCATCGCATGGCGCTCGCCCTGGGACTCGCCGACGTCCCCGAATGGCACTCGCACCGCAACGCCTGGATCGACCTCCTCGACCGCGTCGCGCTGGTGGTCGGGAGCGCCGGCAAGATCGCGCGCGACGTGGCGCTCGGCTCGCAGGCCGAGGTGGGCGAGATGCTCGAGGCGGCGCCGCGTGCGGGCGTGGGCGGCTCGAGCTCCATGCCGCACAAGCACAATCCGGTCGCGTGCGCACGCGCCCTCGCCGCGGCCGTGCGCATGCCGGGGCTTCTCGCCTCGCTGCACGCGGCCGCGATCGGCGAGCACGAGCGCGCGCTCGGTGGCTGGCAGGCGGAGCTGGCGCTCGTGCCCGAGATCGCCGCCGGCCTGGGAAGCGCGCTCGATTTCCTCGAGACGATCGCCGACTCGCTGGTCGTGGATGCGGCGCGCATGAAGGCGAACCTCGAGCGCCATGGCGGCGAGCGCGCGCAGATCCATCCGCAAACGGTGGACGAGCTCCTCGCCGGCCTCGCACCCGAACTCGGCTAGACGAAGAAGGGGGAACGCATGGGCAAGTCCTACGAACGCGGCCTCGCGACGCGCCGCAAGGTGCTGGGCGACGAGTGGGTCGATCGCGCGCTCGCCACCGCGACGCCATTCAACGCCGACTTCCAGAAGATGATCACGAGCTACGCCTGGGACGGCATCTGGAACCGCAAGGGGCTCTCGCACAAGGTGCGGCGCATGCTGGTGCTCGCGATGACGACCGCGCTCGGCCGCTGGGAGGAGTTCCGCCTGCACGTGCACGCGGCGCTCGCCTCCGGCGACCTGCGCGAGGACGACGTGAAGGAAGTGCTGCTGCAGGCGGCGATCTACTGCGGCGTGCCGGCCGCGAACACCGGGTTCCGCGAGGCGCGCCGGGTGATCGAGGAGCTCGACGCCAGGAAGTCCGCGGCTTCGGCGAGGAAGAAACCGGCGGCGAAGCGCAAGAAGCGCGGCCGGCGCGGATGAGCGCGGTCGATCTCTTCCACACCGACTCGGGCGGGGGCGGCGAAGCGGTCCTCCTCGCCCACGCGATCGGCTGCGACCATCGCATGTGGGACGAGCTCGCGGCCGCGCTCGCGCCGCGCTTCCGCGTGCTCGCGTTCGACGCGCGCGGCCATGGCCGAAGCCCCCTTCCCGCGCGTCCCTGGTCGCTCGCGGACATGGCCGAGGATGCGGTTCGCCTGCTCGACAAGCTCGGCGTCGCTCGCGCCCACTGGGTGGGACTCTCGATGGGCGGCATGGTGGGACAGGCGTTCGCGCTCGCGCACGCCGACCGACTGGCGAAGCTCGTCATCGCGAACTCCACCAGCTCGTACGGAAAGGACGGACGCGCGCTGTGGGACAACCGCATCCGGCTCGTCACCGACGGCGGGCTCGCCTCGATCCGCGACATGGTCGCCGCGCGGTATTTCTCGCCGGCGTTCAGCGCCGCGCACCCGGAGGTCGTGCAGCGCGCGATGGCGCGCTTCCTGGAAACGCGCGCCGAGGGTTACGTCGGGTGCTGCGAGGCGATCCGCGAGATGGACTTCCTCGGCGATCTTCCGCGCATCGCCGCCGCGGCGCTCGTGATCGCGGGCGAGCAGGACCAGGGCACGCCGATCGCGATGTCCCAGGCGATCGCCGATCGCGTTCCCGGCGCGCGCCTCGCCGTGATTTCCGGCGCCTCGCATCTGTCCGCCCTCGAGAAGCCGGCCGCGTTCAACGCGCTGGTCGCGGGTTTTCTTGCTCCGCGTTGACGGAAAAGACGTCAGCCCACGATGATCGAAACGGTGCCGGCCACGCCCAGCGCCGCGGCGAGCGCGATCGGGCGCGTGAGCGACTCGCGCCGGCGCAGCAGCAGGAAGCCGAGGAAGAGCGTCACGAACACCTCCATCGAGCTGATCAGCGCCACGCGCGACATCGCGCTCACGTTGAGCGCCGCGAAGTAGAGGATCTGCCCGAACGAGCTCATCGCACCCGCGGCGAGCAGCCAGGGATTGGGCCGCGCGAAGGTGGCGCGCACGGCTCGCGCGTACTCGACGCGGAAGCGGGCGGTCGCGAGGAAGATGAGGGCCCCCGTGAGCGTGCCCACGCATGCGCCGAGGAGCGCATCGTGCGCGTCGGCGAGGCCCATCTTGCGCAGCAGGTAGCCCGTCGCATAGCCGAGCGCGGAGATCGGTCCGTAGAGGTATCCGGCGTTGAGGAGCCGGCGCAGGCCGGAAGCCTCGCCCGCCCGTGGCGCCTCGCGTCCCGCGTTCAACAGCACCGCGAAGCTTGCCGCGATGCAGGCGAGCCCGACCGCCATGCCGCCCGTGAGCGCCTCGCCCAGCACCGCGACGCCCAGGATCACCGCGAAGAACGGGTTCAGGCGCTTGATGGTCGAGGCGCGCATGGCGCCGAGGTGCTGCACCGAGGCATAGTAGAAGACGCGACCGATGTAGGCGGTGAAGACGCCGGCTCCCGCGAACCATGCGATCGCGCGCCAGGTGACCGGCTCGAAGCCGCGATGGATGCCGAGCGCGAGCCAGGCGAGCCCGGAGATGCCCGCGGTAAGGAGCAGCGACACGAACGCGCCGTTGTCCTGCACTCCCGGACGCGTGCCGCGCGCGATGAGCACGTTGGCGGTGGCGAAGCAGGTGGTGGACGCGAGCGCGTACGCGTCGCCCAGCGCGGGGGCGGCGATGCTCACAGCAGGCCGGGAATCCACCGCTTCACGCGGCGGCAGTACTCCCGGTAGGGCTCGCCGAAGAGCTCCGCGAGGCGCGCCTCGTCCTCCTTCACGCGGCGGTCGAACCACACGAGATGGAAGGCGAGAACCGCCGCGGCGATCCAGGAGCCGAGGACGAGCGCGATGCCGGCGAAGTAGATGAGGTGGCCCGAGTACATCGGATTGCGATTGACCCGGTAGATGCCGCTCGTCACCAGCTGCTCGGGCGGCACCGAGATGCCCGGCCCCCCGCCGCCGATGCGGGTGCGATACGTGCCCACGAAGCGGTACTGGAGGTAGCCCCAGGCGAGGAGCGGCAGCGCCCAGAGATGCAATGGGGGCGCTCCTCGATGCAGCAGGAACTCGACCGCGTACAGCACGACCGGCCAGGCGATGAAGGTGCGGTTCGAGGTGCTCTTGAACCAGCGGCGCAGCGAGCGCGACGGTCCCTTCACTCGCCCTTCTTGCTTTCCATCGGCATCGCGACGATGAAGAGGTTGGCGATCACGATGGTGAAGGCGAGGAACCAGAAGGTCGCCGTGATGCCGTAGCGGTCCGCGATGATTCCGCCCAGCAACGGCGCGACCGAGGAGCCGAGCGCCTGCGCGCCGAACAGGATGCCGATGCTCGTGCCGCCCATGTTCTTCGGCGTGGTCTCGAGGAGCCAGGCCTGCATCACCGGGCGGATCGCGTACAGGAAGAAGCCCAGCACGGCGATGAAGGCGATGAACGCGGGCGACTTCCCGGCGAAGGCCATGAAGACGAGCACCACGGCGGTGGTCGCCATGCTCGTGATCATGACGTTGCGCCGCCCCATGCGATCCGAAAGGTGCCCCGCGACGGGCGAGGCGGCGAAGCCCGCCGCCTCCAGCGCGAACATGCCGGCGCCCACCAGGAACGGCGAATAGTGCATCTGGTAGGCGAGATACACGGGCAGGAACGTGAGCAGCGCGTTCTGCGTCATGGAGCGGAAGGCCGAGCTCGCGGTGAGCACGATCAGCCCGCGGTTCCTGAAGAGCGCGGGCACGCCGCGGAAATAGTCGCGCAGCGACTGGCGCTCCTCGTGCTCGCGCTTGGGCTTCGCCTTGGCGCCGAGCCGGATCGTGCCGAGGAAGACCAGGAGCAGGACCGACATGACGATGCCGGGGATCACGTTGATCACCACGACCTTGCGCCATGCGTGCTCGACGGAATGCGCGGTGAGGAAGGTGAGGAGCGCCCCGATCACGATCGGGGCGATGGCGCTGCCCACGTTGCCGCCCATGCCGTGCAACGAGAGCACGAGCCCCTTGCGGCCGGGAAAGCGCTTGGCGAGGGTCGGGATGGCGGTCGGATGCCACAGGCTGTTGCCGAAGCCCACCAGCGCGACGCAGGCGAGCAGCATCACGTAGCTGTGCGTGAAGCTCATGAGGAGGTACGGGAAGCCCACCCAGAAGAGCGAGAGGGCCATGAGCAGCCCCTTGCGCCCGACCGTATCGACGAGGATCCCGCCGGGAACGTTCGCGGCGGCTCCCGCGATGTACTGGCAGGTCATCACCAGGCCGATCTCGCTGTAGGTGAGGCCGAGCTCCTTGCCGATGATCGGCAGCAGCAGGTAGAAGGTGGCCGGATACCAGTGCGTGAGCGAGTGCCCGAACGTGATCAGCCAGACCTCCCGGAACGACTTGCCGGGGCTCTGCTGCGAGGCGGGCAGGACGGTGGCGTTCATGGTCTCCGGTTCTCGCCCGCGGCTAGCGGCCGGCGCGGCGAACGATGATCTCGTCGAAAAGTTTGCTCCATTTCTGGTCTTCGTCCAAGGAGCGGATGGGATCCGTAGGGACGATCTTCACGCCCTGGAGCGGCGAGGCCACCCTGGTATTGGTCGGGACGTAGTCGATCTTCGTCATCGCCTTCTGTCCATCCGGGCCCAGCAGGTACTCGTAAAAGAGGAGTCCCGCGTTGGGGTGCGGCGCGTGCACGGTGACCCCTACCGCATTGGACCGCGCGATCGCGGGCGGGATCACGAACCAGTCGATCGGCGCGCCCTTGCGCTTGGCCTGTTCGGGCATGTAGTTGTAGACCGTGAGCGCGATCGGCACCTCGCCGGAGGCGACCAGGTTGGTGAGCAGCGTGTGGCCCTTGCGCACCGAGATGCCGTTCTTCGCCACCAGCTCGCGGAAGAAGTCGAGGCCCTTGGGCTCGCCGCCCAGCTCCTGCACCACGGTCGCGAACCAGTCCTCGTCCTTCGCCTCGATGCCGAGCTTGCCTTTCCACTTCGGGTCGAGCAGGTCGTGCCAGGTCTTCGGCAGCTCGGACTTCTTCACCTCGTTGGTGTTGTACGCCTGCACCCACACGGAAAGGATGGTGGCGGCCCATTCGTGGTGCGCCGGGACGGATCCGGCGAGGAGGTCCTGCTGCACCGGTGAAGTGACCGGCGCGAGGATCTTCTCGCGCGCGAGCGCCTCCATCTCGGGCGAGCCGAAGTGCACCGCGTCCACGTCGTAGCGCCCGGCGCGCGCCTCCTGCACCGTGCGCTGCAGCACCTTGTCGGTGCCGGCGCGCCACACGTTCACCTTGATGCCGTACTTCTTCTCGAACGGCCCGAGGATCGCCGGCAGGTCCTTCTCCGCGATCGTGGTGTAGAGGGTGAGCGTGCCTTCCTTCTTCGCCGCCGCGACGATCTTCTGCATGCGCTCGGCGCCGCGATACTGGTAGAGGTTCGCGGGCTCTGCGGCCACGGCGAGCGCGGCGCAAGCCGCGAGGATGGCCGCGAGGACGCAGCGGATCGCCTTCATCGCCTCACTCCGGATGGTTGAGGTTCTCCTCGAAGTGGCGCGGCACGAAGCCCTTGCCCTCGGGAGTCGGCTCGGTCGGCCGCGGGATCACGGATTTCTGGAAGAGGAGGTTCATGAAGATCACCATCGGCTTGGGCTTGAGCACCAGCGCCCGCGCCGGCTTCACCGGATCGGCGTTGAAGTGCTGGTGCACGCAGTTCATGTGCACGATCGCGACGTCGCCGGCGTTCCAGTCGTAGCGGATGCCGTCGTGGACCTCGTAGCCCTTGCCGTCGAGGATGTAGAAGGCGGCCTCGTTCACGTGGCCGTGCTTCTGCGTGCGCCCGCCGGGGCCGTATTCCTCCAGGTGCACGTGCAGCACCTGCGTGAGGCCGTCCACCGGCTCGATGAAGTGCTTGCTGAACGACTGCGGCCCGTCGTTGAAGAGCAGGTCCTTGCCCTTGATCACGCGCGGCATCGAGCGCAGCCGCGCGAGCTCGTCCTTCAGGCTGTACTGGCCCTGGATGCCGCGCACGAACACGCGGTCCTTCTTGCTGCTGTAGTGCGATTCCTTGCCCAAGGGGCCTCCGTTACTTGCTCTTGCCCGAGAAAAGCTGGAGATACAGCTTCTGCCATTTGTCGTGCTGGTCGAGGATCACCGCCGGATCGATGAACTTCATCGGGATCTTCGAAAGCGGGGTCTCGACGGTGCGGTTGGTCGGCACGAAATCGCGCTTGGCGAGGATCTTCTGGCCCTCGGGACCCAGCTCGAAGTCGTAGAAGAGCACCGCGGCGTGCGGGTGCGGCGCCTTCTTCGCCACCACGATGCCGTTCGGGCGGGCGATCGCCGGCCCGATCGAGAACCAGTCGATCGGCGCGCCCTGGTTCTTGAACTGCTCGGCCTTGTAGTTGTAGACCGTGAGCGCGAGCGGGATCTCGCCCGAGACGACGAGCTGGGTGAGGAGCGTGTGGCCCTTGCGCACCGAGATGCCGTTCGTGTTCACGATGTCCGTGAAGACCTGCACCGCCTTCTTCTCGCCCAGGACGCTCGCCTCTCCGGCGAGCCAGTCGGAATCGTCCTGCTCGATGCCGAGCCGGTCCTTCCACTTGGGATCCTTGAGATCGTCCCAGGTCTTCGGCAGGTCCGCCTTCTTCACGGCGTTGGTGTTGTAGGCCTGCACGAAGACGTTGAGGCGCGTGCCGGTCCACTCGCGGTGCTTCGGGACCGCCTCGGGGATGAGGTCCTTCTGCACCGGCGACTGCATCGGCGCGGCGATCTTCTCGCGGTGCATCGACTCGAGCTCCGGCCCGTTGGTCTCGGCGACGTCCATGGTGTTGCGCCCGGCGCGCGCTTCGGTGATCGCGCGCTGCAGCACCTTCTCGCTGCTCGAGCGCCAGATCTCCACCTTGATGCCGGGGTACTTCTTCTCGAAGGCGCCGACGATCGCGCCCATGTCCTTCACCTGCGCGGAGGTGTAGATCTCGAGCGTGCCCTCCTTCTTCGCCGCCGCGTAGAGCTGCTGCTCGCGGTCCGGCTTCATGTAAGCCGCGACCTCCGCGACCGTGGAGCCCACCTGTGCCCGGGCGGGAATGGCGAAGGCCGCCGCGAGGGCGGCGGCGAGGATGGCGCGTCGTTTCATCTCAGTCCTTTCCTTTGCTGGGCCGCTGTCCCTTGAGGAACAGGTCCGCCCACAGCTTCTCCCATTTCTCTTCCTCGTCGAGGCTGATCACGGGATCGATCATGCGGAACGGAAAATCGTTGAGCTTCGTGTGCACCGCGCGGCTCGAGGGCACGCGGTGGCGTTTCTTGATGAGCTCCTGCCCCTCGGGCGAGAGCATGAAGTCGGCGAACACGAGCGCGGCATGCGGCCGGGGCGCATGCGTCGCGACGCCGATGGCGTTCGGCCGGCCGAAGGTCGGCTCGATCGCCTTCCACTCCACCGGCGCGCCCCTCACCTTCAGGCGCTCGACATTGTGATTATAGATGTCCGCGATGAGCGGGATCTCGCCCGAGGCGAGGAGCTCCGCCATGAGCGTGTGGCCGGTGCGGATCTGCGGGCGGTTGGCGGCGAGCGCGCGGAAGAACGCGAGGCCCTTCGCTTCCCCCATGAACATCACCATGGCGGCGAACCAGTCGACGTCGCCCGCCTCCATGCCGATGCGCCCGGCCCACGACGGCTTGGCGAGGTCCTCGTAGGAATTCGGCACCTCGTTCGGCTTCACCAGGTTGGTGTTGTAGCCGATGGTGAAGAAGTTGAAGCGGTCGGCGACGTAGTGGCGGTGCGAGGGAAAGGCCGCGGGCGGCAGGTCCTTGAAGTGCGGGCTCCAGAATTGCGCGAGCAGCTTCTCGCGGTAGAGCGCCTCCATCTCGGGGCCGTTGGTCTCGAAGACGTCGGGCGAGTAGCGGCCGGCGCGCGCTTCGGTGACCCCGCGCTGCAGCACCTTCTCGCTCGAGGCTCGCCAGAGCTCCGTCTTGATGCCGGTCCTCTTCTCGAAGGCCTCGGTGATGGGCACCGAGTCCTTGAGGTTGAGCGAGGTGTAGATCACCACCTTGCCCTGCTTCTTCGCCTCGGCGAGGAGCCGCGCGTCGCGGTCCGCGCCCTTGTACATGTACAGCGCCTCGTTCGCCGCGACGTCGTTGCCGCCCTGCGCGCGCGCCACGAGGGGCGCCGCCAGGAGCGCAAGCGCCGTGCGGTGGAAGGCGCGGCGGTCGGGGCGGTGTCCGCCCCCGGGGTTTCGTTTCATGCCGTCTCTCTCCTCACGAGCCCTCTGCGCGGGGCCTCGAAAAAAGACGGGCGCCTCTCGAGCGCCCGCCGAATCGGCCTACTCCCCGGCGCTCCGCCGAAGCGAGGCGCCTACGACTGTCGACCGGTCAGAACGAGTGGTTCATGCCGATGGCCCACTGCTGGATGTCCTCACCCACAGAGGGGTCCTGCAAGTCCTCGTTGTTGTAGCGCGCCGAGAAGCCGTTCCTCAGGATCGCGCCCATCACGAAGATGTACGTGCGCGGCGAGAAGTAGTACGAGAACCCCGCCTGGAGCTGCGAGCCGTCGAGCCCGTCGGTGCTGCAGTCGGTGCCCACGCGCGAGCAGGTCCCCTTCGTCGCACGGATGTACTCCACCGCGGTACGCCAGGCGCGCGTCCAACGCGCGTCCCAGATCACCTCGTACGCGTCGTTCTTGTACGACGAGGCGCGGCCGGCGACGCTCGCGTTCTCGTTGTACTCCTTGCGGATCCAGTCGAACTCGAGCTTGTGGTGCTTGAGGAACTTGTACTCGAGCATCGCCTGGGTGGCCTTGTCCTTGGAATTCACGCTCTTGTCGCTCGTGTTGGACATCGACGACGGAACGTTCTTGGACAGCCCGAAAAGATCCCAGTGCTCCTCGTGCGCCAGGGAGACCTTCAACGGCCCGCGCTCGTACTCCGCGCCGAACGACCATACGTGCGGATGGCGGCCGACCGTGTCGGTCTCGTCCGTCGAGTACTGCGCGGCGACGTCGAACCCGGCGAATACCGGCGACTCGTACTGGATCGCGTTCGCGCGGCGCAGGTGGAAGCTCGAGGCGGAGCTGGTGCCGAAGCCGGTCTTGCGCAGGACGTTCGACGAGGAAACGAAGTTGCCGCTGCCCACGCTCAGGAAGGAGATGTCGTCGCCGTAGGTCTTGAACGGCGTGTCCATGCGGCCCAGCTTGATCGTCCCCCACTTCTTGTCGGCGAGGCCGACGAACGAATTGCGCTGAGCGAATTTCGAATCGTTGCTGTCGACGTGGAATTCGGTCTCGAGCTGGAAGATCGCCCGCAGGTCCGGCCCCAGGCGCTCATGGCCGCGTACGCCCAGGCGCGAGTCGCTGGAGGAAATCTCGGTGCGCCGGATGATGCTGCTCTCGCCCGTCGGCTTGCCGGCGAAGGTGGCGACGGTGGCCCCGGCATCGGTCGCTCCCGAGCCGTGCGGGATGATGACCTCGGGATAGACCCGGCCGTACAACTCGACCACGTTGTCGCCGGAGCCGAGCTCCGTGGCCGCGAGGGCCATGCCCGGAATGGTGATCGCCGCCGCAACCGCTCCCACCAGGATCTTCTTCTGCATGTTGTCGTCTCCGCCTTATCGTAATTTTTGACGCCCGTTCCTATATACGGAATGACCCTGTTTAAAGTGGAACGGGGCTGCGGAAAGCGTACTTCGCATGACAGCTTGGCGTCAAGAAAAACCACGCGCGTTCCGCATAGCGGGAGCGGCCGCGCGGTGATTTCCGCAGGAGCGCGAAAAAAAAAAGGGCGCCCCGGGCGCCCGTCGATGACCGCCGGCGCGTGGCGCGCCGGCGCGCTGCGTCAGAACGAGTGGTTCATGCCCACCGCCCACTGGGTGATGTCCTCGCCCACGGAGGGCGACTGCAGGTCCTCGTTGTTGTAGCGCGCCGAGAACCCGTTCCTGAGGATCGCACCCATCACGAAGATGTAGGTGCGCGGCGAGAAGTAGTACGAGAACCCGGCCTGGAGCTGCGAGCCGTCGAGGCCGTCGGTGCTGCAAGCCGCGTTCACGCGCGAGCAGCTGCCCTTGAAGGACTTGATGTACTCGAGGTCCGTGCGCCACGCCTTGGTCCAGCGCGCGCTCCAGATGAGCTGGTAGGCGTTGTTCTTGTACGAAGAGGCGCGACCCGTGACGGTGGCGTTCTCGTTGTACTCCTTGCGGATCCAGTCGCCCTCGAACTTGTGCGGCCCGACCTTGAACTGGACCATGGCCTGCGTCGCCTTGTCCTTCGAGTTCACGTTCGGGTCGTTCGTGTTCGACATCGACGACGGAACGTTCTTCGACAGGCCGAAGAGGTCCCAGTGCTCCTCGTGCGCGAGGGAGACCTTGAGCGGTCCGCGGTCGTACTCGGCGCCGAACGACCACACGTGCGGATGGCGATTCTGCGTATCGGTCTCGTCCGTCGAGTACTGCCCGGCGAAGTCGAATCCGGCCCACTCCGGCGACTCGTACTGGATCACGTTCGCGCGGCGCAGGTGGAAGCTCGAGGCGGAGCTGGTGCCGAAGCCGGTCTTGCGCAGGACGTTCGACGAGGAAACGAAGTTGCCGCTGCCCACGCCCAGGAACGAGATGTCGTCGCCGAACGTCTTGAAGGGCGTGTCCATGCGGCCCAGCTTGATCGTGCCCCACCGCTTGTCGGCGAGGCCCACGAAGGAGTCGCGCTGCGCGAAGGCGGAATCGTTGCTGTCGACGTGGAACTCGGTCTCGAGCTGGAAGATGGCCTTCAGGTCGCCGCCGAGCCGTTCCTGGCCACGCACGCCGACGCGCGAGTTGCTGGAGGAAATCTCGGTGCGCCGGATGATGTTGTCCTCGCCCGTGGGCTTGCCGGCGAAGGTGGCGACGGTGGCGCCGGCATCGGTCGCTCCCGAGCCGTGCGGGATGATGATCTCGGGATAGACCCGGCCGTACAGCTCGACGACGTTGTCGTCACCCTTGATTTCCGCGTGCGCGGCAGGCACGACGAGGGCGGTCGCGACCGCCAAGGCCAGCGTCTTCTTGCGCATTCTTCTTCTCCTCCAGTCGGGGCTACGGTTCCTCTATGAGGAACAACTGAGTTCGAATCGGAACAGCTGGCGCTGAGAGTAATGGCGGTCTCGAAGCCCGTCAAGAAAAAAGCGACACCGTTGTATCCGGAATGCCACACCTGCGGGGTCAGGCGGCCTGAGTCACTTTCGGCGGCAGCTCGGCGAGCTCCGCCTTGTAGGCGTCCTCCATGCGCGACTGCAGCCCGTGCTTGGCGAGCGCTTCCGAGAACATGCGCCGGATCTCCGGAGACTCGTCCGCGTAGTCGATCTGGTCGCCGCCCACGCGCTTGCTGATCCACGCCTTGGGCACGCCCTGCGCATTGCGGATCGCGACACCCTCCTGCTTGAATGCGAGGTATCGGGCCGGGGCCTTGCCGGTATTGAAGTGCTGGTGGAACCACATGTTGGGCGGCGTGATGAGCGTGCCCTCGCGCCAATCGTAGCGCCGGGGCTTCTCGCCCTCCGGCCACATCAGGCTGTAGCCCTCGCCGCTCATCATCATCACGTAGGCGCCGGGCCCGTGCGCGTGCGCTTTCTTGTAGGTGCCGATCGGGAACTGCGAGATGTGGCTGTTCGTCGTGCCCTTGGCCATGTTGAAGCGGATGTGGCCGCCGCCCGCGCCGCGCTCCTTGGCCGCGATGAGGGGAAGGTTCACCGCATCGGCGACGAAGTTGGTGTCGAGGAGGAGCCCCTTCTGCTCGCCCTTGTTGGCGAAGAAGTCGGGCTCGCCGCTGAAGCGCTCCTTGAAGTCGTGCGCGGTGCCGAACACGAAGTCCAGGTCGCCGAACGCGTTGATGATGGCCGGCGCGTTGGTGACCGACACGAAGCGCGCGGCATCCTTGCCCGAGGTGTTGAAGTGCTGGTGCGAGGTGTTGAGCGGAATCGCGAAGATCGCGCCCGCCTTCCATTCGAAGGTGATCTTCGCGCCGGCATCGTTCCACACCGTCGTCGAGCCGCGGCCGTCGAGGACGTAGATCATCTCCTCGAAGAGGTGCCGCCAGGGCGCGAGCTCGCCTCCGGGCGGGATTTCGCAGACGTAGGCGCTGTTCGACGTGCGCGACGCATCGTGGTCGAGGAAGACGCCCTTGCCGCCGCGCGAGGCCCAGGGCTTCACCTCGACCGCGTGGAGGTTCGGCTGGTAGATCGCGCTCTGGATCTCGAGCCCTTCCGATCTGACCCAGCGGGTGTAAGGGGTCTCCTTCTCGGTGGCGAACTTCTTCGCCATCTCGTCCGAGACCATTGCCGTCTTCAGTTCATTCGCCATGTCGTTTCCAATTGCAGTTGATGTTGGGACCACGGATGAACACGGATGAACACGGATCGACTGCGATCGAATCCGCCGATGGCGCCGGACGCGTCATGGCCCATCTGTGCTCATCCGTGTTCATCCGTGGTTCCTTCGCTTTTCGGTTAAGCCGGCACCTTGAACTTCCCGGTGAGGAACTGCTCCACCAGCTCGGGCGTGACCTTCACGCCGGGCCGATACTCGGGCGCGTCCTCGAGCTGCTCGAGGTCGTTCAACCCGGAGTGCTTGAAGATGCGGTTCACCGCGGAGATGAGCCGCGCCGGGCGCTCCGGATCCAGGTTGAAGTGCTGGCTCGCGGTGTTGGGCGGGATGTAGATCACGTCGCCCGCCTCCCATTCGTAGCGCTTCACTTCCTTCTGCGGGGCCCAGTGATAGGTGTCGGTGATCTCCACGTCGTAGTCGACGTGCAGGTCGTAGCCGCGTCCCTCGACCACGTAGAGGCACTCCTCGGCGAGCTGGCGATGCTTGCCGGAGCGGCTGCCCGGCGGAATGACCAGCATGTACGCGTCCACGGTCTCCATGCGCGTGTTCATGCCCTCGTTGAGGAGGTGCTTGAGCAGCCCGTGGCGCGAAAGCTCCCACGGCATCTCCTCCGGATGCACGATCTTCTTGCGCTTGGCGTTGCGCGCGGGCGCCGCGGCCGCGTCGTCGAGCAGCGCCTGGTACAGCGCTTGGTTCGCGGTGCCCTTCTTCCAGTTCTTCGATTCACCCCAGGCCATCTTCGGCTCCTTTTCTTGGGGTCAGACCCTGGTGTTGCCGTTGCTTGGTTCAGGGTCTGACCCCGGTTCTCAACTGTGATTGAAGTCGCTCTCTGCCTCGCGCGCCCGGAACGCCGCGGCCTCGGGGCCGGGCGCGGGGTCGCTGGGACGCGGTTCCACCTGCTTCTGGAACAGCATGTTCATGAACATGAACATGGGCTTGGTCTTGAGCACCAGCGCGCGCGCCGGCTTCGTCGGGCTCGCATTGAAGTGCTGGTGCACGCAGTTGTTGTGCACGATCGCGATGTCGCCGGCCTTCCAGTCGTAGCGGATGCCGTCGTGCACTTCGTAGCCCTCGCCGTCGAGGATGTAGAACGCCGCCTCGTTCACGTGGCCGTGCTTCTGCGACTTGCCCCCGGGGCCGTACTCCTCGAGGTGCAGGTGGAAGAGCTGCAAGATGCCGTCCTTGGGCTCCACGTAGTGGCGGCTGTAGGTCTGCGGGCCGTCGCGGAACCTGATGTCCTTCGCCTTCCTCACGCGCGGCATCGACCGCAGCCGCGCGAGCTCGTCCTTGAGGCTGTACTGCCCCTGGATTGCGCGGACGAACACGCGGTCCTTCTTGCTGTGGTAGTGCGACTCGTTCTCCACGATGTCGCCGGGCGCGGAGACCTCCTGCGCCTTCCTCACGGGTGTGTCCATTTGCACCTCCTGTCCTTTCCTCGTTCCGCCGCGGCCCGCCCTCGAATGCTTCGATCGGGGCGGGAACGACGGTCAGACGCCGTATTCGTCCAGCTTGAAGCGTTTGGGTTTGAGCATGCGGCACAGCTCCCGGTTCAGCCCCGCCTGCGGGAGCGCGATGCCCCGCTCGGCCGCCATCGCCTGCACGATCTCCATGTCGTCCTCGGCCCACGCCATCGTGTTCACCCGCCAGTTGCGCAGCACGTAATTATCCGCGCTGGACATCCTGAGCGCCGCGCGCAGCTTTTCCACGTCCATGCCGTGGCGCTGGGCGAGCGCGAGCGCCTCGTGGTTCGCGATGAGGCACGACCACATCACCATGTTGTTCGCGGCCTTCGCGACCTGCGCGGTGCCGGCCGCCCCGGTGTGCACGATGTCGGTCGAGTAGCTCGCGAGCACCGGTTTCAGGCGTTCCACCACGCCCGCCTCGCCGCCCACGAAGGAGAGGAGCGTTCCCTCGTCCGCCGCCTGTCCGCCGCGGCACACCGTCGAGTCGAGCACGTGCACGCCACGCTTCGCACCGGCTTCGGCGAGCTCGACCACCGTCTTCGGATGTACCGTGGAGAGGATCGCGACGATCGTGCCCGCAGGCGCCTCGGCGAGCGCGCCCTCCGCGGCCAGCAGCTCGCGCAGCTCGCGGTCGTAGCCCACGCAGACGAGGATCGCCTCGCTCGAGCGGGCGAGCGCGCGGCAGTCGGTTTCCCAGCGCGCCTTGCGGCTTTCCACGCCCGCGCGCTTGGCCGGATCGACGTCGTACACCGCGACCTCGAAGCCGCGCTTCGCCACGTGGCCCACCATGGGCATGCCCATGCGGCCCGCGCCGATGAATCCGACCTTGCGAATCGGTCCGTGGGTCATCGTCTTTGCGTGATCGTGTCGAGGAGCGCCGGCTGTCCGGCCTTCACCTTCGCGATCGCGCGCTTCAACGCGGCCGCGACCTTCCTCGGATCGTCGATCGGTCCCTCGCCGTACCAGCCCATCGAGCGCGCGAGGCCGGCGAAATCCGGGTCGGGATCGCTCATGTCCATGCCGATGTGCGCGCGATCCACCGGAGTGCCGCGCAGCTTCGCCATGCGGATCTGGTGCTCCCAGTCGTTGTAGTAGGCGCGGTTGTTGTACATCACGACGAGCATCGGGATGCGGTGCTTCGCGGCGACCCACAACGCGCCCGCGTCGAACATGAGGTCGCCGTCGGGCTGCAGGTCCACCACCAGGCGCTTCGCCTCGCGGTGCGCGAGCGCGACGCCGAGCGAGATGCCGAATTGCGTCGCGGTGCCGAGCGAGCGGCCGGCATGGCGA
Organism: Usitatibacter sp.; assembly: GCA_035605915.1. Lineage (GTDB taxonomy): Bacteria > Pseudomonadota > Gammaproteobacteria > Burkholderiales > Usitatibacteraceae > Usitatibacter. The sequence continues at coordinate 27,148 of DATNGJ010000055.1, read as the reverse complement.
TACGGCTTCTCGAAATTCCACAGCTTGCGCGTCCACTCCTCCAGCGTGCCGGCGGTGAGGACCCAGTCCTCGCCGCGGATGGCGTTCCAGACTTCCGTCGCGAGCCGCGGCAGCGTGATCGGCGAGGCGTCCCAGTCCTCGCGCGCCTCGGCTTCCCACTTCTTCCAGCGCGCCTTGGTCCGCGCGGACACCTGCGCGACGCGCGCCTTCACCTTCGCGGCGAGCTTCCGGTCCTTCGCGATGCGAGACTCGAGGAGCCCGGTGAGCATCGGGATCGCGAGCGTCGTGTCGGCCATGACGCGCAGGTCCGCGTGGTTCATGCGCTGGTAGTCGAGCGCCCAGCTCGAGAGCTCGAGGTCGCCGAAGCCGATCTCGATCCACTTGGCGCCCGCCGGGACCACGGACTTCACCTCGCGCGTGGTGCTCACGAGCTCGGTGGTGGGCTTCTCCCAGTCGCGCGCGTCGAGGCAGAGGACCAGGTCGGCCGTGCGGAAAGCGTCCTTGGTGAGGCTCACGTTCAACGGATGCCGGCTCGGGAAGTTCAGGCGGCTGTCGACGTCGTACACCGGGACGCCCGCCGTCTCGGCGAGCTCCACGAGGCTCGCGAAGGCCTCGGCGTCGCGTCCCGTGTACTCGGCGATGATCACCGGCCGCTCGGCGGCGGCGATCAGGTCGGCCGCGCGCGCGAGCGCCGCCGGATCGGGCCCGATGCGCGAGGGCACCTTCACGGCCTGCGCCGGCGGCAGCTGAACCTCGTGATCGAGCTTCTGCTCCTGCAGCCAGGCGTCGTAGATCGTGTACACCGGCCCCTGCGGCTGCGTCATCATCACGCCGTAGGCGCGCGCGAACGCCTCGGGAACGCCGTCGACGGTGTGCGGCTGGTAGTCCCACTTGGTGTACTGGCGCACCGCCTCGCCCTGCCCCTGCGCGGTGTGGATCCAGTCGATCCGCGGACGGCGCTTGGTCTCGTCCATGGGTCCGGTCGCGCCGACGATGAAGACGGGCGCCCGGTCGATGTAGGCGTAGTAGATCGCCATGTTCGCGTGCAGGAGCCCCACGAGGTTGTGCAGGATCGCCACCATGGGCCTGCCGCTCGCCTTGGCGTAGCCGTGCGCGACCTGCACCGCCGTCTCCTCGTGCTGGCAGAGCATCATCGTGGGGCGGTTCTGGCCGTAGTTCACGATGGAGTCGTGCAGGCCGCGGTAGCTCGCGCCCGGGTTCAACGCCGCGTGCGGAAGGTCGTAGGCGTGCAGGAGGTCGACGATGACGTCGGAGGCCCAGCGCTCCTTCGTCGGCGCGACCGGGTACTTCGAGGTGCGCGTCGCCGTCCTGATCCTGAGCTTGTCGTGCTTCTTCTGCATGTTCCTCAGGCGGCCTTGAGCGCGATGCACTTGTCGGGATCGAGGCGCACGAAGATCGGATCGCCCACGCGCGTGCGCAGCGACGGGTGGCGGCGCGAAAGGAGCGTGCGCTCGCCGAGCTTCACCTGGAAGTCCACGCATTCGCCCAGGAAGACCTTGGCGTCGACCTTCGCCTCGCGCACGTTGATGCCGTCGGGCTTCGCCTCCGTGAGGTCCACGTCCTCCGGCCGCACCGAGAGGAGCACCTTGTCTTCGGCGCGCAGGGCGTCCATGGCGCGCACGGTGAGGTCGCCGATCTCGGTGCGCACGCGGTAGCGCGCCTCGCCGTCGGGGCCGAGCACCGAGCCGTCGAGGAAGTTGGTGGAGCCGACGAAGTCCGCGACGAACGCGCTCTGCGGCCGCTCGTAGATGTCGCGCGCGCTGCCGATCTGCTGGATGCGCCCCTCGTTCATCACCGCGATCTCGTGGGAGAGGGCGAGCGCCTCGCTCTGGTCGTGCGTCACGTACACGGTGGTGATGCGCAGCTCGCGCTGCAGGCGCTTGAGCTCGAAGCGCATGCGCTCGCGCAGCTTCGCGTCGAGGTTGGAGAGCGGCTCGTCGAGGAGCAGCAGCTGCGGCTCCCTCACGAGGGCGCGCGCGAGGGCGAGGCGCTGCTGCTGACCGCCCGAAAGCTTGGTCGCCTCGCGCTCGGCGAGGTGGTCGAGCTGGCAGGCGGCGAGCACGCGCATCACCTTGTCGCGCATTTCCTGGCGCGAGAGCTTGCCCCCGCCGACCGAAAGCGGGAACGCGGCGTTCGCGAACACCGTCATGTGCGGCCAGATCGCGTACGACTGGAACACCATGCCGAAGCCGCGCCGGTTGGGCGTGACGAACACGCGCTTCGACGAGGAATAGACGATGCGGTCCTTCACCGCGATCTCGCCCACGCGCGGGCGCTCGAGCCCGGCGATGGAGCGCAGCGTCGTGGTCTTGCCGCAGCCGCTCGGCCCGAGCAGCGTGAAGAGCTTGCCCTCCGGGACCTGGAAGGTCACGTCCTGGGCGGCCTTCACGATCTCGCCCTTCTCGTTCGGATACTCCGTGTACAACCCCTCGACTCTCAACACGTCGCTACTCCTCTTTGGCTGCCGTGCGGGGTACCGCAAGCGCCGATATCCGCCGATCCAACGCCGAGGGCCGCCGATGAATCCGGGATGAGCCGCGTCGTCGGAATCCGAGCCGTCGCGACAACGGGCATGAAACGCTCCTTCGCCTCATCGGCGGGCATCGGCGTTGGATCGGCGGCAATCGGCGCTTTCATGGACTCTCGCTCGCATCATTCCTTGACGCCGAACTTCTTCCCGAGCCATTGGGCGAACATCACGATGAAGAAGAGCGAGAGGATGAACATCACGCCCAGCGCGGAGAGCTCGACGTACTGCCCGTTCTCCCACAGCTCCCAGATCACCACCGAGACCACCTCGGTGCCCGGGCTGTAGAGCAGGATCGAGCTCGAGAGCTCGCGCACGGAAAGGAGCAGCACGTAGATCCATCCGGCGACGAGGCCGGGCTTGAGCAGCGGCAGCACGATGCGCCAGAACGTGGTGCCCCACGATGCCCCGCTCATCGCGGCGCTCTCCTCGAGCTCCTTGTGGATCTGCAGCATGGAGGCGGTGTTGTAGCGCAGCCCGTAGGGCATGAAGCGCGTGACGTACGCGATGAACATGATCCAGATCGTCCCGTACACGCCGATGTCGACGTTCAGGTAGAAGATCATGATCGAGAGGCCGAGCACGAGCCCCGGGAAGACCAACGGCAGCGAGGCGACGTTGTCGAGGATCAAGCGACCCGGGATCTTCGTCTTCACCACCACCCACGTGATGACCGCCGTCACCAGCATGATGACGGTGGCCGTGCCGATCGAGAGCACCAGCGTGTTGGTCACCGCGCTCAGCAGGCTCGGGTACGTCACGATGAACCGGTACGGATCGAGCGTGAGGTGGTGCAGCGCCTTCCACGACGGCACCTGGTAGAACTTCTGGAACGACGACCAGAGCAGGACCAGGAACGGCAGGACCACGATCAGCAGGAAGTAGACGATGAAGATCGCCGCCGTGAGATAGCGCCAGCGCCCCAGGTCGATCTGGCGCGGGCGGAAGCCCTTGCCGGTCATGGTCGCGTACTTCGAGCCGTGGCTCGAGAGCCGCGACTGCATGTAGACGCCGATGCTGGTGATGACGAGGAGCGTCACCGCGTACGCGCTCGCGAGCCCCACCTGGCTCGGATAGCGATGCACCGCCTCGTAGATCGACGAGGTGAACACCTCGATTCCCACCGGCAGCCCGAGCAGCGCCGGAACCTCGAAGGACTCGATCGCACGCACGAAGAGAATGAGGACGGTCGCGACGATCGCCGGCCACGTGAGCTTGAGCGTCACGCGCCACGCCACCTGCAGCACGTTCGCCCCGCTCATCATCGCCGACTCCTCGAGCGCGGGATCCATGGCGCGGAAGGCGGCGGACATGAGGAGGAAGGCCATGGGCGAGTAGTGCAGCCCGTCCACCCAGATCATTCCCCAGAGCGAGTAGATGTCGAACACGTGGTGGTCGAGCCCCAGCATGTCCTTCAGCAGCAGGTTGAGGATCCCGATCTTCGGGCTCGCGAGGAGGATCCACGACACCGTGAAGAGCACGCTCGGGATGATGAGCGGCAGCAGCGCGAGGCCGTAGAAGAGCGTCTTGAACGGCGTGTTGGTGCGCTCGTTCATCCACGCGAGGCCGGCCCCGACGACGAACGAGAAGCACGAGGCGCCGATCGCAAACTCGATCGAGTTGCGCAGCAGCGCCCATGTCTCGCTGCTGCCGTAGGCGTCGCGGTAGTTTCCCCAGGTGAAGCGCGCCGCCTGCTCCGCGGTCTGCGGCGTGAGGAAGCTCTGCCACAGGAGGAAGCCGAGCGGGACCACCGCGAGGTAGACGACCAGCGCGACGCACAGCCCGATCAGGACCCACCCCCACTCGAAGCGACGGCGCTCGCCGGGCAGCTGCGCCGCGATCAGCGGTGTTCCTTTATGTAGAACGTCGGTCTGCATAGGGATACGGTCGAATCTAGCACACGAAGCCGTCGGTACAGCGGGGTTCGCATCGAGGTCCCGCCTTCGCGGGGATTTCGGCTTGCCTGGTTTCCCGCAGGTCCCCGCCTTCGCGGGCACTTCGGGCCGTGGTGGTCTCTAGTCCCTCAGCTTGGCGTGGTGGTAATCCCAGACCTTGCGCAACAGGTGGGGCTTGCGCAGGTTCGCGCCGATGGTCTTCACTTCCTCGGCGTTGAGCGCATACGGCGTGCCGAGCGCGCGCGCGAGGTACTGGCGGCGCGCGGTCTCCTCCAGGTAGATCGCGAGCACGAAGGCCTCCACGATGTCGGCGCCCGCGATGACGGCGCCGTGGGACTTCAGCATGATCACGCGGTCGGGCCCGAGCGCGGCGGCGAGCTCCTCGGCGAGCGGCTTCTGGTTGATCGACGCGGTCTTCGCGAAAGAACGGATCGGCCCCATCACCGCGGCCTGCATCGTCACGGGCTCGACCGCCTGCCCGGTCATGCTGAAGAGCGTGGACCACAGCGGATGCGTGTGCGCCACCGCCTGCACATCCGGCCGGCGGCGATAGATCTCGGTGTGGATGTGGAACTCCATCGGCGGCACCACGTCGCCCTCGACCGGCCGGCCGTCCAGGTCGATCGCGATGATGTCGTCGGCGGTGAGCGCGCTTCGCACCGACTTTCCGGCATTGATGAGGATGTGCTCGCTCCCCGGGATGCGGCAGCTCATGTGCCCGTTGAAATCGATCACCTCGGCACGCTCCAGCATCGAGAGCGCGTCGGCGAGTTCCTGGCGCAGCGCCCGGGTTTCGGCCGCGGCGGCCCTCTTCGATGCGATCGGGGTACTCATGGGTGAGCCTCCCGCGGGGAATGATGATGATGGTGGTGATGGCCCGCGCCGTGCTCGTGGCCGGGGCCATGGTCGTGGCCGTGCGAGTGGCCGCGCATGCGCGGGCCGCGCGGGTCCTCGCTGAACACCAGCGACTTGATGGTGACGGGCACGGTGTACGAGGGCATGCGCACGCGGCCGAGGTCGACGTAGTCGAAATCCCAGAGCGACACGCCGTCGATCACCAGCACCTCGGAGGCGAGGCCCCACTCTTCCTTGAGGAGCGCGCCCAGCGAATGCGCGATGTCGCCGTCGAGCACCAGGTAGAGCGGCTTCGACTCGAGGAGCGTCATGGGCAACGCCTCGACGATGCCGCGGCCGAGCGCGGCGATGCGCCCGTACGCCGGCGGGCCGTGCCAGCGGAACGCGAGCGCGACTTCCGCCGCGCCCTCGGCGAGGTCGAAGGCCTCGAAGTGGCGGCGGATCGCCTGCGTGACGCGGGCGGCATCGACCTCGCCCTCGAGCGAGACGTCCGGCTGCAGCACCTGCAGGTTCTTGCGCGGCAGGAGCGTGGCGGGATTCGAGACGTACACCGTGTTGCCCGAGAGCTGCACGCTGTATTCCGAGGCGCCGATCGCGGTCGCGCGGATGCACTCGCCCGCCGGCAGCAGCGCATACGGTAGCCGCCCCGCGTCGAGCCGCGCGCGAATCGCGAGCCCGAGGCGCCGGCCCAGGTCGCCGAAGTCGCGCGACTCGCGCCCGTAGACGTATTCGCCCACGCCGCCGGAGAACATCACGCCCGCGATGCCCTCGACCGGATCGAGCCGATCGGTGAGCCAGAGCGCGTCGATCGGCGCGGGCGTGGGGCTCACGGTCAGCGCGGCGACCAACGCATCGGCCATCCACGCCGCGACGCGGTCGAGCTGCACGTCGCTCACGGTGTCGCCCAGGTTCCATTCGAGACCGGCATTCTTCGCGAGCTGCTTGCCGGCCGGGTCCAATCGCGTGAGCCGTCCTGCGGGGAAGAGGTCACTTCCTTCGTCGGGCAATGACCTGTCGCCAACCACCGCGAGCCTTCCGCCGATGTGGATCGCCGCGGTATGCACCACGCGGCCGTTCTCCACCAGCGCGAGCTTGGTGGTGCCGCCTCCGATGTCGACGTTGAGCACCGGACGTCCGAGATCGTGCGAGGCCTTGGCGGCGCCCGAGCCGTAGGCGGCGAGCAGCGACTCCATGTGGTGGCCGGCGGTCGCGCACACGAACTCGCCGCCCATGTCGGCGAGGACGTCCGCGATCGCCTTCGCGTTGTCGCGGCGCAGCGCCTCGCCGGTGAGGATCACCGCGCCGGTGTCGATGTTGTCGGGATGGATGCCGGCCTCGGTGTAGGCGCGATCCACGATCTCGCCCACGGCATGCTCGTCGATGCGCTCCTCGCTCACGTAGGGGGTGAGCGCGACCGGCGACTGGTGCAGCGTCTCGCGCTTCACCACGAAATAGCGGCTGGTGAGGTCCTCGGCGAGGCGGCGCATGTAGATGCGCGAGAAGATCACCTGCGTGCCGGAGGAGCCGATGTCGATGCCCACCGAGACCAGCTGGATGTGATCCTGCTGCCACAGCGAATCGTGCTCCGGGTCGTACTCGCCGAAGTCGTCGTGATCGTGGTCGTGGTCGTAGTCGCCCTCGGCATGCGAGTGCGTGCCGTCCACGCCCATCATGTGGTCGAGGAGGCTGTGCTTCTTCGCTCCGATCGGCTCGGCCATCGTCAGATCACGAAGCTTTCCATCGTCTCCGGCGCGAACAGCTCCTCGGGCGCGAGGCGCGTCCTGGAGAGACCCTGCTCGTGGTGGTAGCGCAGGAAGGTGTCGAGGCATGCGCGGTTCGGCGCGAAGCCGTACGACCAGTAGTCGTCGCCCATCAGCGCGCGGGCGTCCTCGACGTGCCGGGTGAGCCACGGGAGCATCGTCTTCAACGCCGCGGTGACGTAGAGATCCTCGTAGGCCTCGCGCTGCGCCTGCGCGAACGCCTTGTAGAGCGACATCGCGATCCACGGATGCTGCTCGTAGAGCGCGCGCCGGATCACCACCGTATGCATGATCGGGAAGATGCGCGTCTTGCGGAAGTACGCCTGCTCCACCTCCATGTAGTTCTCGAAGAGCCGCCTCACGCGATCGGGCGCGGCATGGTAGGTCGAGGGCATGCGCGCGGTGTAGAGCGCGTCGATGCCGCCGTCGCGCAGCATCGCGGAAAGCGTGTCGCGTTCGCCGATCGGTTGGGCCGTGATGTTCGCCGGAAGGTCCAGCTTGAGCTTCTCGGGACGCCCGGGCTCCTCCTCGCCGCCGGTGCGGTACGTGACGGCGTCCACCGGTACGCCGTACTCGTCCTGCAGGATGCCGCGAATCCACACCGGCGCCGTCATCTGGTACTCGGGATTGCCGATGCGCTTGCCGACGAGGTCCTTCGGCTCGCGGATGCCGGCCTTCGTGTTCACGTAGATGCACGAGTGCCGGAAGAAGCGCGAGGGGAACACCGGGATCGCGATGAACGGCTTTCCGGGCCGCGAGAGCGAGACCGAATACGACGAGAGCGACATCTCCGCGACGTCGAACTCGCGGTGGCGCAGCATGCGGAAGAACGTCTCCTCCACCGGCATGTTGAGGTAGACGAGGTCGATGCCGTCGGGCTGGATGCGGCCTTCCATGAGGCCGCGCGTGCGGTCGTAGTTCCAGCAGCCGAGGGCGAGTCTCAATTTCGACATGGGTTCGTTCCCGGAGGTCGACCTAGTAGAAGCTGTCGAAATGCACCTGGTCGTACGGCACGCGCTTGTCGATCAGCATGCGCTGCACCGCCTCGGCCATCGGCGGCGGCCCCGCGAAGTAGTACTCGTGGTCGTTCCAGCGCTCGGCCACGAAGTCGCGCGCGAGCTCGTGCACGAAGCCCCTCGCGCCGCTCCAGCCCGCGCCCTCCTCCGCCTGCGAGAGCACGGGGTGGAAGAAGACGCGCTCGCCGTATCCGGGAAGCGAGGCGAGCTCCGCCTCTCCGCACAGGTCGCGCAGGGTGCGAGCGCCGTAGAAGACGTGGATCCGGCGAGCGTCGAGCCGCGGCTCGCGCACCGCGCCGCGGGCGATCGAGAGCATCGGCGCGACGCCCGAGCCGCCGCCGATGCAGACGATGTCGCGCGGGCTGTCGGTGCGCAGGTACGCGAGCCCGTAGGGCCCGTCGATGGGCACCTCGGAGCCGAGCGCCACCTTGTCGAACAGCGTGTTCGTGCCCGTGCCTCCCGGTACGCGCCGCACGATGAACTGCCACCGGCCGCGCCCGTCGTCCACGTTCGACATGGAGTAGGTGCGCGGCACGGCGAGCCCCGGTAGATAGAAGAGCGCGTACTGCCCGGGGAGGAAGCCCGGCGCGCCGGGGGCCGCGGCGAAGGTGAACTCGCGGATGTCGTGCGTGAGGTCGCGCGTCGATTCCAGGCGCGCGGCGAAGCGCGCCGGCCGGTGCATCGGCACGTTCTCGGCACGCAGCCGCACCTTGATCGCGCAGTCGCTGCGCGGCTCGGCCTGGCAGGCGAGCACGCGGTGCTTCGCGCGGTCGCGCTCGGCGAGGCCGGGCGCATCGGGACGCAGCGAATGGATCTCGCCCTCGACCAGCTCCACCTTGCAGGTGCCGCAGGAGCCGGAGTTGCACTCGTAGGGGAAGCCCAGGCCCGCGCGCAATCCCGCGCGCAGCAGCGTATCGTCCTCGGCGCAGGAAAACGCCTCGCCGCTCGCGATGCGGACTTCGCGCATCAATCGGCCATCATCGCGCTGGCGAGCTTGGGAATGAATCCCAGGCGCCGCGAGATGTTCTCCGCGGCCGCGACCACCGACGGGATGGTCGCCTGCACCTGCTTCTTGCTCATGCGCTGCACGGGCGCCGCGACGCTGATCGCGGCCACCACGCGCGCGCTGTGGTCGCGGATGGGTGCGGCCACGCAGCGCAGTCCCACCTCGATCTCCTCGTCGTCGATCGCGTAGCCGCGCGCGCGGATCAGCGCGAGCTCGGCACGCAGCTTCTCCGGATCGGTGATCGTATTCTCGGTGTAGCGCTTCAAGCCGTTGTCGACCACGAGCTGTACCGCCTCCGGCGACTGGAAGGCGAGGAGCGCCTTGCCCACGCCCGTGCAGTGCGCCGGCGCGCGCGAGCCCAGGCCCGAGGAAAGGCGCACGGCCTGGCGGCTCTCGCGGATACGGATGTAGAGCACCGTGAGGTGGTCGAGGATCGCGAGCTGCACCGTCTCGCCGCTCGAATCGGCGAGCGCGTGGATCTCGCCCTGCGCCTCCGTGGTCACGTCCATCTTGCGGCGCACGAGGGTGCCGAGCTCGAAGAACGCGAGGCCCAGGCGGTACTTCCCCGTCTCGCGGTTCTGCTCGAGCATGTCGTACTCGACGAGCGTGGTGGCGAGCCGGTGCACCGTGCTCTTCGCGAGCCCGAGGCGCATCGCGAGCGCGCTGATGCCCATCTCGTATTCCTGCTCGGAGAACGCCTTGGTGAGGCGGATCGCGTTCGCGACCGAGGAGAGCCGCATGCGCTTCGGCTTGGGCTTCTTCAAGCGTGGGTCCATCGGGGCTCCCGGGTGATGCGAAGGGCGAAGGCGTAGGCCGCCGCGACCACGACGACCACGGCGATTCCCAGCGTCGTGTCCCACGAATCGAGACGCGCATCGAGCGCGGGCAGCACCCGGCGCGCGAAGGCGAGCGCGGCAATGGCGAGCGCGACCACCGCGACCGCGAAGCTCATCACGCGCGAGGCGGCGGCGGCGCGCGCGTCGGCCGAACGCACCAGCCGGCTCACCCACAGTCCGTTCAGGGCATCGGTCGCCATCATGCCCGCCGTGAAGACGAGGCCCAGCGCGAACGCGAAGAGCCAACCGGCGAGGCGCGATCCGGTCACCGAGAAGAGCACCGTCTGGCTGAACGTGTCGAACGAGAGCGCGAACGCCGCTCCCACCGCGGCGATGAGGATCGGGTGCCCGGTATGCGTGAGGCCCTGGAAGAAACGGCTCTTGAGCCCTACGGGGCGCACCATCTCGCCGCGCGGGGTGCGCAGCACCGCGGCGAGGTTCACGCTGCCGAGGACCGCGAGGAAGCCGATCGAGATCCAGATGCCCACGCCGTCCAGCCAGGCCGGCACGCGCCAATCGCCCGCCAGCGTCGAGACGGTGATCGCGACCAGGGTCACCACGACGCCGTGGCCGGCCGAGAAGAGCAGGCCCGACCAGCGCGAGACGAGCGGCCGGCGTCCCGCGTTGAAGCGCGTGAGGCCGTCGATCGCGGCGAGGTGGTCCGGATCGAGCCCGTGCTTGAGCCCCAGCAGGAAGACCACGGCGACGAGCGCCAGCCAGTGGGTGGGAAGCGATTGCATCGATCTACCTCTGCAGGAAGAGCTGGTCCCAGAGCTTCTGCCACTTGTCCTCTTCCTCGAGGACGATCTTGGGGTCCATCATCGTGAACGGGAAATCGTTGAGCTCGCTCTTCACCTTGGTGCTCGCCGGGACGCGGCCCATGGATTCGTAGAGCTTCTGGCCTTCCGGCGAGAGCACGAAGTCGGCGAACAGCACCGCCGCCGCCGGATGCGGAGCCGCCCGCGCGATGCCGATGCCCTGCGGGCGCGCGGCCACCGGCTGCACCGGGACGAAATCCACCGGCGCACCCTTGCGCTTCAGGCTGATGATGTTGCTGTTGTAGCAGCTCAGGCACACCGGCACCTCGCCCGCGGAGACGAGCTTCGCGAGCAGCACGTGGCCCTTGCGCATGTCGGGCTTCATCGCCGCGAGCTTGCGGAAGAAGTCGAGGCCCTTCTCCTCGCCCATCGTCTTCACCAGGGTCGCCATCCACTCCTCGTCGGTCGCCTCGATGCCGATGCGGCCCTTCCACTTCGGGTCGAGGAAGCCCTCGTAGGTCGCGGGGATCTCGGAGCGCTTCACCTTGTCGGTGTTGAAGCCGACGACGAAGAAATTCATGCGGTCCGGAAGCCACGGATGCCCCTTCGGCACCGCGGCGGCCGGGAGGTCCGCGAGATAGGGCGAATCCCAGGGCTCGAGCACCTGCTCGTTCGCGATCATGTCCATCTCGGGACCGTTGGTCTCGATCACGTCGACGTCGGCGCGGTGCGCGCGCGCCTCGGCGATCGCGCGCTGCACCACCTTGTCGGAGAGCGCGCGCCACAGCTCGACCTTGATGCCGTACTTCTTCTGGAAGGCCTCGGCGAGCGGCTTCGATTCGGACGGCGCGAGCGAGGTGTACAGGACCACCTTGCCCTCCTGCTTCGCCTGCGCGGCGAGCTTCGCCTCGCGGTCCGGGCCGTGGTAGTGGAACACCGCCTCGTTCGACATCTGCGCGGACGCGGAGGCGGCGGCGAGCGAGGCGGCGGCGAGTGTTGCGGCGACGAGCGCGAGCGGACGGAGGGATCGCATGGAAAAGGGCCGCGGGAAATTGACCGAGCTGGTCATTCTATGTTCAACTACGTCGACCGGCAAGAAATTGGAACGATGTTCAGTATAGCGGAACTCGTTCCCGAATTGTTTTCCTTTCGCACCGAGCCGCGGCGATCCCCTCGCCGCGCGAGCCCACCATGTCGACCAAGACGCAGACCACCACCACGCACTACCACATCCAGAAGAAGCGCCGGAAGGAATTCCTCGAGGAGTGGCGCAACTACCGCCAGAGCGTCATTCGCAAGGAGGACGTGAAGCTCGTCCCCACCGCGCGCGGCATGCGGCAGGGCGTGTACATGGGTTGGGACGGCGACCGGCCGACGCGCGTCCTCGATGCGCTGGTGCACGAGATCGATCCCGGCACCACGACCACCATCCACCGCCACTCCTGGGACGCGATCCTCTTCATGGTCGAGGGTTCCGGCTGGACCGAGGTGGACGGCGTGCGCTACGACTGGAAGCAGTGGGACGCGATCCACCTGCCCGCCTGGAGCTGGCACCGCCACGGCAACGAGGGCGACAAGCCCGCGCGTTTCATGAGCTACTCGTCCGAGCCCACGCTCTTTACGCTCGGCATGAGCGTGATCGAGGATCGCGGCCACGAGAAGTTCGAGAGCCTGCCGCCGCGCCCCGCCTATTCGCGCGGCATCCCGGGGGATGATCCGTACGCGCGACGCCTGCGCCGGCTGGAAACCGAGACGAAGAAGCGCCGCTCCGGCCGCGTCCATACGCCCTACGACGAGCAGGAGATCCTCGCCACGCCGCGCGGCACGCGCACCAAGTTCCTGAACGACCGTGCGATCGGCAACGAGGCCTCCGGCCTCACGCAGGTGATGATCCAGTTCGCGCCCGGGAAGACGCAGTCGCTGCACCGCCACCCGGGCGAGGCCTGGCTCTACGTGGTCGAAGGCTACGGCCACAGCTTCCTCGGCACCGCGCCCGACAAGGGCGAGCACCATCGCTGGAAGCAGGGCGACCTCATCGTCGTCGACCACTTCCTCTGGCACCAGCACTTCAACGACGATCCCACGCAGCAATGCCGCCTGGTGCGCATCCACATGTTCGACTCGATCCTCGAGACGATGCGCGCGCTGATGGACCCGATGGTGCTGTTCGAGGAGGCCGAGGACACGCTGGTCTCCATGCAGGAGCTCTCGCAGATGCAGTGGCCGGACGACAAGCGGCCGGAAGAACGCGAAGCCTGAGATGGACCGCGCGCGCACCGCCCTGCCTCCGGGCGTCCTTTCGATGCACGTGCTCCCGGCCGAGCACCACGACAAGGACTGGGACGCGATCGTCGTGCCGCGCGAGGTGAAGGAGCGGCTGCTCGCCCAGGCGCTGCTGGTGCTCCGGCACGGGCGCAAGCTCTCGATGCTCTCCGGCCTGCCGCACGGGCTGATCGTGCTCGCGGGCCCGCCGGGCACCGGCAAGACCACCATGGCGCGCGGGCTGGCGCAGGTGGCGGCGCTCGCCCTCGCGCGCGAAGGCGCGACCACGCTGGTCGAGATCAACCCGCACGCGTTCCCGAGCGACATGCTGGGCGAGAGCCAGAGGAACGTGACGCGGCTCCTCACGGAAACGGTGCCGGAGATCGCGGCGCGGCGTCCGTTCACCGTGGTGCTCATCGACGAGGTCGAGAGCTTCGCCGTGCGCCGCTCGGCCGCCTCCTTCGAGGCGAATCCCGTGGACGTGCACCGCGCGACCGACGCGGTGCTCCTCGGCGTGGACGAGATCGCGAAGAAGCTGCCGTCGGTCCTCTTCGTGACCACCACCAACTTCATCGCGGCCGTGGACGAGGCGTTCCTCTCGCGCGCGGACCTGGTGATGACCTTCTCGCTCCCGGACGTGCCGACCATCGCGAAGATCCTGCAGAGCGCGATCGGCGAGCTGGCGGTGCAGTGGCCGGCGCTCCTGCCGCTCGCGAAGGAATCGGCGCGCATCGAGGAGCTCGCGAAGCTCTGCGAGGGATGGGACGGGCGCCGCATCCGCAAGCTCGTGCTCGCGGCGCTCGCGCAGCGCCTGGAAGTGGCGCGCGATCCGGCCGCGCTCGCCTGGGAGGACTTCTTCGCCGCCGCGCGCAAGAAGGGCGGCGTCGAGTGGGCGGGCGGCGCGGCGCCGAAGGCGCGCGAGCTCTTCCCCGACGTGCCGCAGGAGCTGATGCACGACCACGACCACGGGCACGGTCCCGCGCACTCCCATCCGACCCATACACACCACCACGAGGACGACGATGGCCATTCGCATTCGTGACGTTTTCGGCGCCGCGCTCGCGACGCTCGCCCTGGCATTGCCCGCGTTCGCCGGCGCGGCCTTCCCCGACAAGCCCATCACGATCATCGTGCCCTACGCCCCCGGTGGCGGCGCGGACCTCCTCGCGCGCCTCGTCGGGCAGAAGCTCTCGGAGCGCCTCAAGCAGCCGGTGATCGTCGAGAACCATGGGGGCGCGAGCAACACGATCGGCATGGGACTCGTGTCGCGCGCGGATCCCGACGGCTACACGCTCGGCCTCGCCACGCCGGTGTTCGTGATGGCGCCGCTCGGCATGAAGAAGAAGCCCTACGACCCGATCGGCGACTTCACGCCGGTCGCGATGATCGGCTTCACGCCGCTCGTACTGGTGGTGCACCCGAGCGTGAAGGCGCACACGGTGAAGGAATTCATCGCGCTCGCGAAGGCGAATCCCGGCAAGCTCAACTTCGCTTCGCTCGGCCAGGTCACCACGCAGGGCCTCGCCGCCTCGCTCTTCAACCAGATGGCGGGCATCGAGGCGGTGCAGGTGCCGTACAAGGGGAGCGCGCCCGGCGTGCGCGACCTCCTCGCCGGCAACGTGCAGTACATGTTCAACGCGCTGCCATCGATGCTCGGGCACGTGAAGGCCGGGAAGCTGCGCGGCCTCGGCGTGTCGGGCGCGAAGCGCGCCCCGGAGCTGCCCGACGTTCCCACCATCGAGGAGACGCTGCCCGGCTACCGAGTGACGACCTGGTATTCCTTCGTCGCGCCGAAGGGGACGCCCGCGCCGGTCGTCGAGCTCCTCAATCGCGAGGTGAACGAGATCGTGAAGGAGCCGGACGTCGCCGACAAGCTGCAGAAGCGCGGCGTCACCTCCGACCCGATGACGATCGGCGAGCTCGAGGCGCACTACAAGACCGAGGCCGCGCGCTGGGCCAAGGTCGCGCGCGACGCGAAGATCCAGCCCGAGTAGGCGCGGCGGCGCGCGCCGATGCGCACGATCGACACGCACACGCACTGGTATCCGCGCGAGTGGATCGAGCTCCTCGCGCGCGAGGGCGCCGCGCACGGCGCGCGCCTGGAGCGCGGCGAGTCCGGCTATCGCCTCCAGGTGCCGGGACTCGCGAACGCGTTCACGGACGCGTTCGTGGAGCTCGGGCCGCGGCTCGCGGAGATGGATGCGAAGCGCGTGGAGGTGCACGTGCTCTCGCTCACGATGCCGATGGTCTACTGGGCCCCGCCCCCCTTCGGCCTCGCGCTCTCGCAGGCCTTCAACGACGCGGCGAGCGCGGCGCACCGCGCGCATCCCGATCGCTTCCTCGCCTTCGCCATGGTGCCGATGCAGGACCCGGCGCTCGCGCTCGCCGAGCTCGAGCGCGCGTCGAAGCTCGCCGGCTTGCGCGGGCTTTATCTCGCGACGAGCTTCGCGGATTCGGAGATCGACGATCGCCGCTACTGGGACGTGTACGCGAAGTGCGAGGAGATCGGCTGGCCGATCTTCCTGCACCCGGTGTCCGTGATCGGCGCGGAGCGCCTGCAGCGCTTCTGGCTCAAGAACCTGCTCGGCAATCCCTACGACACCGGGGTGGCCGCGGCGAACCTCATCTTCGGCGGCGTGCTGGATGCGTTCCCCAAGCTCGAGGTGAACCTGCCGCACGCCGGAGGGACGCTGCCCGGCCTCATCGGACGGCTCGACCACGGCGCCGCCGTGCGCCCCGAGCTCGCGCACCTCAAGGAGCGGCCGAGCGCATACCTGCGCCGCTTCACCTACGATACCATCGGCCACGACGATCGCATCAACGCGAACCTCATCCGCCAGGTCGGGGCCGACCGCGTGCTCCTCGGAAGCGATTACTGTTTCGACATGGGCCTCGAGCGCCCGGTGGAGGCGGTGGAGCGCCTCGGGCTCGGCGATCGCGACCGTGAGATGATCCTCGGGCGCACCGCCGCGCGGCTTCTTCGGATGGAAAGCTGACCGCGCCCGATTGATCGCCGCGCCGCGGCACGCTACGCTTCGCCCGTTGCCCACACCAACAATAGCGGAGGAGCCGGCGCATGAACCTTGGCGTGGATCGCGTGAGGGCCGCGGTGGTCGCGATCGACCTGCATCGCGGCCATCTCGACCCCGAGGTGGCGACGATGCCGCTCGCGGCGGCGAAGGCGGCCCGCGTGGTGGCGGCGAACGAACGCTTCCTGGATCGCTGCCGCGCCGCCGCGATCCCCGTGGCGCACCTCCTCACGCGCTACCGCGACGCCGCCGAGATCCGCTGCAATCCGTTCTGGCGCACGCGCGCGGAGAATCCGGACAACCCGCGCAGGAACGTGCTCGCGCACAACCTCGAGGGCATGCCCGGCGTTCAGGTGATGCCGCAGGTGTGGCGCGAGGGCGACTGGCTCGTCGACACCAAGAAGCGCTACGACTGCTTCGTGGGCACCGACCTCGACTTCATGCTGCGCGCGCACGGCGTGAACACGGTCTACGTGACGGGCGTGAACACCAATAGCTGCGTGCTCTCCACCGTCGCCGCGGCCTGCTCGCGCGATTACGCGGTGGTCGTGGTCGAGGATTGCGTGGACACGATGGACGCACCGACGCTCCACGATGCCGCGCTCGCCTGCATCCGCACCGCGTTCGGCTTCGTCGTCCGCTCCGAAGCGCTCGAGCTCGAAGCGCTCACCGCGCCGGCCTGAGGGGAAGCCATGGCCCGGCAACCGCGCGAGCGCATCCCCTATTCCGCGATCGTCGACCGGCCGCCGCTGGCTCTCCCCGGCGGCGCGCGCATCGTCGTGTGGACCATCGTGAACCTGGAGTTCTGGGACATCGCGCGCCCCATGGCGCGGCAGGTGCTGCCGGCGCCGCAGGGCGCGGTGATGGTTCCCGACGTGCCCAACTGGAGCTGGCACGAGTACGGCATGCGCGTGGGCTTCTGGCGCTTCAAGGAGCTCTACGACCGGCTCGCGATCCGCCCCACGCTCTCGATCAACGCGCGCGTGTGCGTCGACTACCCGCGCGTCGCGCAGGCCTGCCGCGACGCCGGGTGGGAATTCATGGGCCACAGCTACGAGCAGGGCCCGATCCACAACGAGCGCGACCAGCCGGCGATGATCGCGCGCTCGCTCGACACGCTGGAGAAGTTCACCGGCAAGCGGCCGGTCGGCTGGCTCGGCCCGGGCCTCACGGAGACCTTCGAGACGCCCGACAACCTCGCCGCGGCTGGCGTGCGGTACATCGGCGACTGGGTGTACGACGAGGAGCCCACCGAGATCGCGACCGCGCACGGGCCGCTCGTGACGCTGCCCTACTCGATCGAGACGAACGACATCACGATGATGATCGTCCAGCACCACGAGGCGGCCTACTGGACGCGCAAGTGCATCGACACGTTCGATCGCCTGTACGCGGAAGGCGCGAAGCGGCCGAAGATCATGGCGATCGCGATCCACCCGTACATCAGCGGGCAGCCCTTCCGCATCGGCTACCACGAGGAAATCTACGACTACGTGAGCAGCTTCCCCGGCGTGCTGCACTGGAACGGCGAGCAGATCCTCGACTGGTACCGCGGGGCGCGGCCGCAGGGCGCGGCGCGCTAGCGGGGCGGCGCATGACGCTCGCGGCGATCCAGGTCCTCAACGGGCTCACCTTCGCCGCGCTGCTGTTCCTCGTCGCGAGCGGGTTCACGCTGATCTTCGGGCTCATGCGCATCGTGAACCTCGCGCACGGCGCGCTCTACCTCATGGGCGGCTACATCGCGCTCTCCACCGCGATGGAGTCGGGCAGCTTCGCGCTCGCCATCGCCGCCGCGGCCGCCGCGATCGCGCTCGCCGGCTTCCTCGTCGACCGGTTCCTGCTCGGCTTCGTGAAGGGCCACGAGCTGCGCCAGGTGCTGCTCACCCTCGGCATCGCGCTGTGCCTCAACGATCTCGCGCTGGTGATCTGGGGCGGGGACACCTTCACGGTGCCGGTCCCGGAGGCGCTGCGCGGCGCGTGGAGCTTCGCGGGCATCAGCTATCCGCGCTACCGCCTGTTCGTGCTCGCGGTCGGCGTGGTCGTGTTCGTGCTGCTCTGGCTGCTGGTGAACCGCACGCGCCTGGGCGCGCTCATCCGCGCCGGCGTGGACGATGCCGAGACCGTGGAAGCCATCGGCATCGACATCAAGCGCGTCTTCGTCGGCACGTTCATGCTCGGCGCGGCGCTCGCCGGCGTGGGCGGGGCGCTGGGGGGTGCCTTCCTCTCGCTCTATCCGACGGCGGACTCCGAGATCCTCGTCTTCAGCCTCGCGGTGGTGATCATCGGCGGGCGCGGCAGCCTGTGGGGAGCGGCGGTGGGAAGCCTCTTCGTCGCGATGCTCGCCACCTACGGGCAGGTGTGGTTCCCGGAGCTCGCCTACTTCGTGATCTTCGGTCCGATGGCGCTCCTCCTCGCCTTCCGGCCGCTCGGCCTCTTCGGGCGTGCCGCATGAGACGCTCGACGCGCCTCGCCGTCTTCGCCGCGACGCTCGCCGTGCTCGCGCTGGTGCCTTTCGTGGTGCCGGGCTATCCCACCACGCTCGCGACCGAGATGCTCATCTTCGCCACGCTCGCGATGTCGATCGACATCCTCTCGGGATTCGCCGGGCGCACGCCGCTTTGCCACGGCGCGATCTTCGGCGTCTCGACCTACGTGCTGCTCTACTACGTGACGGTCGCGAACGGCAACGTATGGGTGGGCGCGGCGCTCGGCATCGCGGCCGCGACCCTCACCGCGATGATCTTCGCGCTGCTCGCGGTGCGCACCTCGGGCGTCTACTTCCTGCTCCTCACGCTCGCGCTCGGCATGGTGGTGTGGGGTGTGTGCCTGCGCTGGACCTCGGTCACGGGCGGCGAGAACGGCATCCGCGGCACGGTGCGCCCCGCGTGGCTCGGCAACGCGCGCGTGCTCTACTACTTCATCCTGGTCGTCACGAGCGCGATGACCGCCGCGATGTGGCGCTTCGTGCGCTCGCCCTTCGGCCTCACGCTCGCCGGCATCCGCGAGAGCGAGACCCGCATGCGGGCGTTGGGCTACGACGTGCCGCTGCATCTCTTCCTCGCCTTCACGGTCTCCGGATTCTTCGCCGGGCTCGCGGGTGTCCTCTACGCGTTCTTCAACAGCTTCGTGAGCCCCTCGACCGTGGGCCTCGAGCAATCGGTCGAGGGCCTGCTGATGGCGCTCGTGGGCGGCGTGGGCACGCTCTTCGGCGGGCTGGTGGGCGCCGCGATCATCATCTCGCTGGAAAACCTCGTTTCCGCGTACACCGAGCGCTGGATGATGGCGCTCGGGCTGCTCTTCATCTTCACCATGATCTTCGCGCCGAGCGGCGTGCTGGGCCGCGTGCGGGAGGCGCTCGCGGGCAACGGCAAGCCGCGCACCTGACCACTACCGAGGAGAAATCGCCATGGATCGTCGCAACTTCATGAAGGCCGCGGGCGCGGTTGCCGCGGCGGCCGCCGGACCCGCATCCATCCCGAGCGCCGCGGCGCAGAACGGGCCGATCCGCATCGGGCTGCTCGCGCCGCTCACCGGCGTGGTCGCCTCGGGCGGCAAGGAGATGGTCGAGGGATTCAACCTCTACTGGAACCAGTTCGGCCACAAGGTCGCCGGGCGCGAGATCGAGGTGACGGTCGAGGACGACGCCTCCAATCCGAACACCGCGCTCGAGAAGGCGCGCCGCCTCGTCGAGCAGGGCAACGTGCAGATGCTGATCGGCGACCTCCTCGCCAACACCGGCCTCGCGGTCGCGGAATACGTGAAGGGCAACGGCGTCCCCTACTTCATCCCGATCATCGCCGCCGACGACCTCACGCAAAGGAAGCGCATCCCGAACGTGATCCGCATCGCCGGCTACGCCGCGAGCCAGATGCCGCGCCCGCTCGCCGACTGGCTCTACAAGAAGAAGGGCATCCGCAAGGTGGTCACCGTCTCGCAGGACTACACCTTCGGCCACGAGCAGTGCGGCGGCTTCGTGCAGACGTTCTCCGAGCTCGGCGGCAAGGTGCTCGCGCAGTATTGGCACCCGCTCAACACGCAGGACTTCAGCCCCTACCTCGCGCAGATCCAGGCCGCCAAGCCCGACATCGTCTACGCGATGGAGACCGGCGCCGACGGCACGCGCTTCATCCAGCAATGGGCGAACTTCGGCATGAAGGGGAAGATGCCGCTCTGCGGCTCGATGAATCTCACCGACCAGTCGATCATCCGCAACCTCGGCTCGGAAAGCGAGGGCATCCTTTCGGCAGCGCACTTCTGCGAGGGCAACGACGCGCCCGCCACGAAGAAGTTCGTCGCCGAGTACGAGAAGGCCTACCGCAAGCTTCCCTCGCTCTACGGCTTCTCGATGTATTCGGGCGCGATGTGGCTCGCGAAGGCGATCGAGGGCGTGAAGGGCAACGTGGAGGACCGGCCCGCATTCCTCGAGGCCGTGCGCAAGGTCGTGCTCACCGATTCGCCGCTCGGCCGGCCGGTGCGCCTGGACGAGTACGGCGAGCCGGTCTACGACGTCTTCATCCGCGAGGTGAAGAAGCGTCCCGACGGGAAATACTGGAACGTGCCGCTCGACGTCTATCCCAACGTCTCGCAGTTCTGGCACTACAAGCCCGACGAGTACATGAAGCAGCCGCCGTACTCGCGCACGTTCCAGGGCATCAAGGGCTAGGCGGCGCTCTCTTGGTCGAGGCGCTGCTTCGGCTCGCCGACGTGCGCGTCGCCTTCGGCGCGCTCGCGGCGGTGGACGGCGTCTCGCTCGAGGTCGCGCGCGGCGAGCGGCGCGCGATCATCGGGCCCAACGGAGCCGGCAAGACCACGCTCTTCAACTCCATCGCCGGCGAGCAGCGCGTGACTTCCGGCTCCGTATGGCTCGACGGCCACGACGTCACGCGGCTCGGCACCGCGCGGCGCGCGCGGCGCGGCGTGGGCCGCACGTTCCAGATCACGACGCTCTTCGGACACTTGAGCGTCGAGGAGAACCTGCGCCTCGCGGTGCGCGGGCGCTCGAAGCGCAAGCTCTCGTTCTTCGGTCCGGGCGAATGCACGGCCGCGGAATCGGAGGCGGTCGAGTCGGGCCTCGCCGCGGGCGGCCTCGCCGCGCGCCGCGCGAGCCCGGTGCGCGAGCTCTCCCACGGCGAGCAGCGCCAGCTCGAGCTGCAGCTCGCGCTCGCCTCGCGGCCCGAGCTTCTTCTCCTCGACGAGCCCGCCGCGGGGCTCTCGCCTGCCGAGCGCGTCAGCATGGCGCGCATCATCCGCGAGCTGCCGCGCACGCTGACGCTGGTCCTCATCGAGCACGACATGGACCTCGCGCTCGGCCTGGTCGATCGCGTGACCTGCCTCGACCACGGCCGCATCCTCACCGAGGGCGATCCCGCCTCGATCCGCTCGAACGCCAAGGTGCAGGAGGTCTACCTCGGGAGGCCGCGCGATGCTTGAGGTGACGGAGCTGCACAGCTACTACGGCCAATCGCACGTGCTGCACGGCGTGTCGATCGCGGTGCAGCCGGGCGAGGTGGTCGCGCTCCTCGGCCGCAACGGCATGGGGAAGACCAGCCTCATCCGCTCGATCATGGGACTGGGCGAGCCGCGTGTGCGCTCGGGAAGCGTGCGCTTCCTCGGCGAGGAGCTGCGCGGCATGGCACCGCATCGCATCGCGCGCAAGCGCATCGGCTACGTGCCGCAGGGCCGGCGCCTGTTCGCCTCGCTCACGGTGGAGGAGCACCTCTCGATCCTGCCGCGCACGTCGGGCGAATGGACGGTCGCGCGGATCTACGGGCTTTTCCCGCGCCTCGCCGAGCGGCGCTCGCATCGCGCGACGCAGCTTTCCGGCGGCGAGCGGCAGATGGTCGCGGTGGCGCGCGCGCTGATGCTCGAGCCGAAGCTCCTCCTCATGGACGAGCCTTCGGAAGGGCTCTCGCCGGTGATGGTGCAGCACCTCGAGGACATCGTGCGCGAGCTGAAAGGCCACGGCATCGCGATCCTGCTGGTCGAGCA
Source organism: Usitatibacter sp. (assembly GCA_035605915.1). Lineage (GTDB taxonomy): Bacteria > Pseudomonadota > Gammaproteobacteria > Burkholderiales > Usitatibacteraceae > Usitatibacter. The sequence continues at coordinate 5,195 of DATNGJ010000055.1, read as the reverse complement.
GAACCTCTACAGCGCGCTCGCCAACGCGGATTCGGTCTCGATCCTCGAGAACGGCCGCATCGTCCATCGCGGCGCGCCGCGCGAGCTGCTGCACGACCCGGCCGTGAGGCAGCGTTTCCTCGGCGTGAACTGAAAAAGGGGTCAGATTACTTTTCACCGATCGCCTGCCGCAGCAGGCACCGGAAAAGTAATCTGACCCCTTTTTCGCTTAGGCCTTCATCGCGGCGAGCACCGCCTGCGGCGTGAGCGGGATGCGGCGCACCGGCGCCCCGATCGCGTCGTGGAGCGCGTTCGCGATCGCCGCGCCCACGGGGCGCGTGGTGGGCTCGCCCGCACCGAGCGACTTCGCGCCGGGCTCGTTGCCCAGGATCACGATGTCGACGGCCTCGGGCGTCTCCATCATGTCCACGATCGGATAGCTGATCCAGTCGACCGACAGCACGCGCGTCGCGTCGAAGCGGACCTCCTCGTGCATCGCGCGGCTCATCGCCTGCATGAGGTTCGCCTCGATGGTGCCCTCGAGGCTTCTCGGGTTCACGACGAAGCCGCAATCGTGCGCGACGGTGAAGCGGCGCACACGGTAGTGGCCGGTCGACGGATCCACGCGCACCTCGGCCACGACCGCGACCATCGTGCCGTGCCGCGGCGCGTGCGCGATGCCGTGGCCGACGAGGAGATTTCCGTCCCTCGCCCGACGCGGCGCCGCGTGCGGCTGCCATCCGCTCTTCCGCGCCGCCGCCTCCACCACCGCCCTCTCCCGCTGGTCGGCGATGTAGCGCAAGCGGAACTCGACCGGATCGACGCCCGCCGCGTAGGCGACCTCGTCCGCGAACGACTCCGAGGCGAAGCAGGTCTGCGGCCCATCCGGGTCGCGCACGTGCGCGGTTCGCAGCGCCGTGGCGAGCGAGCGCTTCCAGTCGAGCAGGTGGCTCACCTTGCGCTTCGCCGGGAAGGCGTAGCTCTCCTCGGGGAACTTGTGCTCGTCCTTGCTGTTCGGCTGGAACGTTCCGAGGATCTGCCCCGCCAGCGAATCGCCGGGAACGTCGGTGCCCGAGGGACGCAGCTGCCCGGAGAATCCGCGCGCCTCGCAATCCCAGGCGGTGACGTTGCCGCTCGCATCGAGGCCCGCGCGCATGCGGAATACCGCGGGCGGTCCCTTGGGATCCCACCCCGTGCCCTCGTGGCGCATGTACTGCACGCGCACCGGACGCCCCACCGCCTGCGAGAGGAGCGCCGCGTCCACCGCGCAATCGTCCGCGTCGTTCATGCCGTACGATCCCGGCCCCGGCTGCCAGATGACGCGCACCTTCTCGAGCGGCAGGCCGAGGATGCCCGCGACCGCATGGCGCAGGGGATACGGCTTCTGCCCGCCGGCCCACACGATCGCGCCGCCGTTGCCCACGTCGGCGACGGCACATCCCGGCCCCATCGAGGCGTGCGACTGGAACGGATACTCGTAGCGCGCCTCGATGCGCCGTGCGGCCGCGCCGAGCGCCGCCTCGACGTCACCGTGCACGTCCTCGGACTTCGTGGAAGCCGCGCGGCCCTCGCGCAACGCCGCGTAGAGCGCGTCGTAGTCGGCGGGGAACGTCTGCGCCGGCGTCGACCATTCGACCTTCAGGCGCCGGGCGGCCTCGATCGCCTGCTCCTCGCGCTCGCACACCACGCCGAGGAAATCTCCCTTGCGCACGATCCGCACGAGGCCGGGGAGCCCCTGGCCTTCGTCCACGCCGACGATCTTCGCGTGCGCCTGCGGCGGACGGATCATGCGCCCATGCAGCATGCCCGGCACGCGCACGTCGGCGACGTAGCGATACTTCGCCTCGACCTTCGGCGCGATGTCGAAGCGCGGCACCGGGCGCCCCGCGATGCGGTATTCGCGAGGATCCTTGAGCTTCGGCGGGTGCGCCACCTTCACGTGGAACCGACGGTCGCCGATCAGCTCGCCATAGCTCACGCGCTTCGACGGATCGGCCGCGACGATGACGACGCCCTCCTCGATGCGCAGCGCGTCGACCGGCACCGCGAGGCGCTGCGCGGCGAGCGCGGTGAGCGTGGCGCGCCCCTGCGCGGCCGCGGCGCGCAGCTCCGGGCCGCCGTGCCAGATGCCGTTCGAGCCGCCGGTGCCGCGCTGATCCACCGTGGTCGCGGTGTCGCCCATCACGATGGTGACGCGCTCGAGCGGCACGTCGAGCTCCTCGGCGACGATCTGCGCGAAGGAGGTGCCGATGCCCATGCCCGCCTCGATCTTGCCCACCGACGCGCACACGCTGCCGTCGGAGCCGATCGCGAGCCAGGAATCGAGCTCGGCGGGATCGACCTTCGCGGGCCATCTCGCGCCGGGCGCCGGAAGCGGCGCCGCGGAGGTTTCGACGCCCGCGCATCCGGGCAGCCCGAACGAGACGAGCAGCGCGCCGCCGGTCTTCAGGAATTCGCGCCGCGTGGGGCCGCGTTGCGTGACGACGAGATCGCGCATGGTCAGGCCCTCCTTTGCGCGGCCATGCGCGAAGCGGCGAGCTTCACCGCGCGCAGGATCGCCAGGTGCGTGCCGCAACGGCACTTGAGGCCCGAGAGGCCGCGGCGGATGTCGTCCTCGCTCACGCTCGGGTTGGCTTCGAGGAGTGCCGCCGCGGTCATGATCCAGCCGCTGATGCAGTAGCCGCACTGCGCCGCCTGCTCCTCGATGAACGCCTGCTGCACCGCGTGCAGCGCGCCGTTCCTGGCCAGTCCCTCGAGCGTGGTGACGCGCGCGCCCTGGGCCGAAGCGACCGGCGTCGCGCACGAGCGGATCGCGGTGCCGTCGAGATGCACCGTGCAGGCGCCGCACTGCCCCAGGCCGCAGCCGAACTTGGGGCCCGCGAGGCCGAGGTCGTTCCGCAGCACGTAGAGCAACGGCGTCTGCGGCTCCGCGCGCACCGTTCGCTCCTCGCCGTTCACCGTCATCGAGATGGGTTGCGCCATGGATCGCCTCGTTCGTGGGTCAATGGGGTTGGCGTTCGCCGAGGATCGCCGCGGCGAGGCGCGCCGGGTCGAGGCCGCGCCCGACCACGACGAGCGCGCCGGGCGCCGCGCCCGGCGGCCAGTCCTTCAAGGTTCGCACCGGATGGAGCTCGCCCGCAACGGCCTGGATCACGGCCGGGCCCTTGCGCCCCTCGACCGCGACGAGTCCCTTCACGCGCACCACGCGATCGCCCTCGGCCTGCAGGAACGAGGCGAGGCGCATGCAGAAGCCGGAGAGCTCGAGCGGCGCGTCGATCGCGAGCGTATGCGCGCGCATGCCCTCGTGGTCGCGGGCCGCCACCACGCTCGCATCGAGGTGGCGCAGCGCGCGCCCTGAAGCCGATCCGGCCGCGTCCCACACGGCGCCCGCGCTCGCCGAGCGGGCATCGAGCCCGGCGATGTGCGCGTGCGGGTTGGCGTGCGCGAGGCGCTGGGCGAGGCGCGCGAGCTCGCCCGCGGCGACGAGGTCGCCCTTCGCGAGCACCAGCACGTCGGCCGCGGCGATGCGTGCGCGCGACTCGGGATCGTCGAAGGCGCGCGCGCCGGCGGTCGCGTCGACGAGCGTGGCGAGCCCCTGCAGCGGGAAGCGCTCCTGCAGGTCGGGATCGGCGAGCTGCCCGAGCACGGGCGCCGGATTGGCGAGCCCGGCGAGCTCCACCACGACGCGCTCGAAGCGCACCGCTGCGCGCCGGCTTGCCGCGAGCGCCTCGAGCGCGAGCGGAAAATCGCGCCGCGCGATGCAGCACGCGCAGCCGCCCGAGAGCGTGCGCGTGGAGGCGCCCAGGCCGCCGACGAGGTGCTCGTCGATGGCGGCATCGCCGGGCTCGTTCACGAGGACGGCGGTGTTCGCGAAATCGGGATCGGCCATCCAGTGCGCGAGAAGCGTCGTCTTTCCCGCGCCGGGTGCGCCGGCGATGAGCAGCACCGGCACCGGATCGCCGTTCACCACAGCGCCTCGCCGCGCGCGACGCGGTCGGCCATCTCGCGCTGGAACTCCGGCGGGCCGAAGCCGTAGCGCTCGCCCTCGACCTCCCAGAAGAAGGGACGCCCGGTGCGAAGGCTGAGCTCGCGCATCCAGTCGAGCATCTTCTCCTCGGGATCGCGGCCGGCCGAGCGCAGCACGTAGGCGGGACGGCCGCGCCACTTCATCGGGATCACCATCACGCCGATGCGGTCGGGACGGAATTCCTCGGGGAACGGGCTTCCTTCCTGCAGCCATCCGCAGACGAAATCGCGGCACGGCGATTGCGGACGGCGCTCGTAGATCGTGCAGCAATGGTCGCCGCGGAAGTAGCAGGGCGTGCCGGGGCGCATCTCGTGGCCCTCGATGGTGCCCACCACCCAGCCGTCGCAGCACGCGGTGCATTCGCCGCAATGGCGGCCGCGGTACGCCGCGATCGGCACCACCGCGCCATGGCACGACTTGTACTTCCGGCCGCTGCCGCAGGGGCAAGGATCGTTGCGACCGACCGCCATGGAACGTGGAATCGTGACGTGCGAGAAGAGGCGTCCAGTATACTCGTCGCATTCGTCGCGGAACCGCGTTCCTGCATACAGAAACACGTGGCGGTCTACCTCGCCTGCCTGCTTTCCTTCCTCCAGGGCGTGGCCCTGCGCGGGGTGAAGATGCAGGTCTCGCTCGACGCGCTCTCCCAGGGCGCGAGCTCGTTCCAGGTGGGAGCGATCGGCGCGATGTTCCCGGTGTTCCCGCTGCTGCTCGCGGTCCTCGCCGGCCGCGTGGGCGATCGCATCGGCGTGCGCTGGCCGATGATCGCGGGCTCCATCGGGATGGCGCTCGGCATCGCGATTCCGCTCGCGTGGCCGGGTATCCCGGGCCTCTTCGCCTGCGCGATCTGCACCGGCTTCGGGCAGATCTTCTTCCACGTCTCGGTGCACAACCTCATCGGCATGTTCGGCGAGGGCGAGGCGCGCACGAGGAACTTTGCGACCTTCTCGCTCGCGCAATCCACCTCGGCGTTCTTCGGTCCCTCGATCACCGGGTTCTCCATCGACGGCTTCGGCTTCGGGCCGACCTTCGTGCTGCTCGCGGCGATCTCGTTCGCGCCGGCCGTGATCCTGCTCCTCAGGTCCTCGATCGTTCCGGCCCGCAAGCCGCACGCGCACGAGGAGCGCTCCGGCGGCTCGGCGGCCCTCCTCGCGATCCCGGCGCTGCGGCGCACGCTCATCATGAGCGG
>DATNGJ010000054.1:0-7680 GCA_035605915.1 Usitatibacter sp. | reverse complement strand
GTCTGGAACATGCGCAGCAGCCCGCGCCGCGCGAGGGCGACGGGCTTGAGCCGCGTGACGTCCTCGTCCCCGAGCCGGATGCGTCCGCGATCGGGCGCGAGGAATCCGGAAAGCATGTTGAGCGCGGTCGTCTTGCCGGATCCGTTGGGGCCGATGAGGCCGAGGATCTCGCCCGGCTCGACGGCGAACGCGAGATCCTCGACCGCCGCCACGCCGCCGAAATGCTTCGTGAGGCCTTCCGCGCTGAGGAGGCTCATGGCGCCTCGGCCGGGCGGGAAGGCGCCGCCCGCGTGCGCCACCGCGTCGCGAGTCCCCACAACCCCTCGCGGAAGAAGCGGGCGAAGATGATCACGAGCGCGGCGAAGACGATCATCTGCACGTTGCCGAACTCGCGCATCCATTCGGAGGCGAGGTACACGATGAGGGCGCCGGCAAGCGGGCCGGTGAGCGTGCCGATGCCTCCGACCACCACCATCGCGATGACGAGGCCCGTTTGCAGCAGCAGGCCGAGCTCCGGACTCACGAGCTGGCTGAACGTGCCGTAGAGCGCGCCCGCGAGCCCGCAGATCGCGCACGAGAGGGCGAAGGCGAGCGTCTTGTAGCGCACCACGTTGATCCCGCGGCTCTCGGCGCCGGTCTCGTCGTCGCGGATCGCGAGCCAGAAGCGGCCAGGGCTCGCGCGCATCAGCAGGTGCAGCCCGACCAGCACCGCGAGCACCACGGCGAGGAACAGGTAGTAGTAGCCGAGGCGGCTCTCCATCAGCGTCGGCACGTTGAGTCCCTGCGCGCCGCGCGTGAAGTCGTACGAGTTGCCGATCACCACGCGCGCGATCTCGGCGAACGGAAGCGTGGTGAGCGCCAGGTACGGCCCGCGCAGCCGCAGCACGATGCGCCCGAGGATCCAGCCGAGGAGCGCCGTGGCGGCCACGCCGCCGAGGATGCCCCACGCGACCGGGACCTTCCAATGGTAGTCGAGCAGGCCCGGTCCGTAGGCGCCGAGCATCGCGAACGCGGCCGGCGCGAGCGAGAACTGCCCGGCGAATCCCGCGAGCAGGTTCCATCCCATCGCGAGCAGCGCGAAATACATGCTCACGATGAGGATCCCGAGCGTGTAGTCGGAGCTCACCGCGAGCGGCGCCAAGGCGATCAGCGCGATCACCACGAGCGAGGCGCGGAAATCGGTCGCGAGGCGCCGGCTCCAGAGATTCCTCTCGTCGCTCACAGCTCGCGCCCTTTCTCGCCCATGATCCCCTGCGGCCGGAACAGCAGCACGAGGATGAGGAGCAGCAGCCCGAATGCGTCGCGGTAGTCGTAGGAGACATACACCGCGAAGAAGGACTCCAGCACGCCCAGGAGGAGAGAGGCGATCATCGCGCCCCAGACCGATCCCATGCCGCCCAGCACGACGATCACGTACGACTTGATCGCGGGAAATCCTCCCACGTCGGGGGAAGGGTTGATGAGCGGAGCGAGGAGCGCGCCGGAGAGCGCGGCGAGCAGCCCCGAGATCGAGAAGATGAGGCTCGTCGTGCGCGTCGCGTCGATGCCGGCAAGCGAGGCGCCGAGGCGGTTCTGCGCCACCGCCTGGATCTGCCTCCCCCACAACGAGCGCTTGAGGAAGAGGGCGAGACCCACCAGCAACGCCGCCGAGACGCCCGCGGCGATGAGCTTCTGCCCGTTGAGCATCACGGGGCCGAACGCGAAGCGCGAGATCTGCGTGAGCATCGGTCCGCGATACGGATACGGGCCCACCACCTTGTCCACCAGGTTGATCAAGAAGAGCGAGAGGCCGAACGTCACGACCACGGCGTACTCGTCCTTCATGATGGCCCAGCTTCCGTAGCCGGCGTAGAGCGGGCGCATCAGCGTGCGCTCCACCACCCAGCCGAGGATCGCGCCCGCCGCCGCCGCGCCCGGCAGCGCGATCCATGGCGAGACGCCGAGTTTCAGCGCCACCAGCACGTAGGTGTACGCGCCCACCATGTAGAACTCGCCATGCGCGAAGTTCACGATCTTCAGCACGCCGAAGATCATCGCGAGCCCGACCGCCATGAGGGCGTAGAAGAGCCCGACGATGAGCCCGTTCACGAAGAGGTCGAGCTGCAGCAACGCCCTACCCCTTCGATGCGCGCCATGGCGCGAGCGATTGCAGCCGATGGGCCGCCGCGAGCGCACGCCAATCTTCGCCTCTCGGCGCGACCACCTGCAGCGAGATCGGCACGCCGTCGCGCGCGAGGCTCCAGGGCACGGAGGCGGCGGGAAGACCCGCGAGGTTGAACGGCAGCGTGAGGTGCGTGACTGCCGTGTGGAGCGCGTAATCGCGGCCGCCGATGTCCACGCGCGCGGCGCCCACGGCAGGCGCGGGCGCGCGCAGCGTCGGGCAAAGCAACAGGTCCGCACCGTCGAAGGCGGCTTCGATCTCGCGCACCAGCGCGGCGCGCAGGCGCTGCGCCTTCGTGTACCAGGCGCCCGGGAAGAAGAGCCCCATCTCGAGGCGCACCCGCACGTCCTCGCCGAAGCGATCGCCACGGTCCTTCAGCCGCGCGAGGTGGACCGCCGTCGCTTCGGGCGAAATGGTGTTCAGCTGGATCGCCGAGGCGCTCTCGATTCCCGCGATCGAGCGGTCAGCGATGCGCGCCCCATCGGTCGCGAGCGCCGCGGCGGCCGCATCCATCGCCGCGCGCACTTCGGCGTCGAGCGGCTCCTCGAAGTAGCCGCGCAGCCGCGCGATGCTCCACCCGCGCGAATCGGGACGGAGCCACGCCGGCACGCGATCGAGGCCGAGCATCGCCGCGAAGAGGGCCGCGCAGTCCTCCACGTCGCGTCCCATGGGGCCCACATGGTCGAGCGACGGCGCGAGGTCCATCACGCCGTCGCGCGGAAGCGCATCGTAGCTCGGCTTGAATCCCGCGATGCCGCAGCAGGCGGCCGGGATGCGGATCGAGCCCGCGGTATCGGTGCCGATCGCGCAGCGCACGATTCCCGCCGCGATCGCCGCCGCCGATCCGCCGCTCGATCCGCCGGGAATGCGCGAGGGCGCGCGCGGGTTCACCACCCGCCCGAAGCGCGGATTGTCGCTCGTGATGCCGTAGGCGACCTCGTGCAGGTTCGCGAGCCCGATGATCGAGCCCCCCGCGCGTTTCAATCGCGCGACGATCTGCGCGTCGTCCTGCGCCGTCGCCGGATCGAGCGCACGGCTTCCTCCGGTGACCGGCACGCCGGCAACGTCCATCAAGTCCTTCACGGCGATCGGGACCCCGGAGAGGAAGCCCGCGCCGCCGCGCGGCGCTTGCGGCGCGAGCCACGTGAATGCGTTCAGCTCCGGCTTCGCGCGCGCACGCTCGAGCGCCTCGCTCGCGTCGGCGGGCGGCGGCTCGCTGGTGCGCGCGCCGGACGGGTTCGGAGGCACCAGCCTCGCGGCGGCCGGCCGATAGGGCTGGATGCCCGGCGGCTGCAGCGTGCGGAACGCCTCGAGCTCGGGACGATTCACCTCGAGACGCGCGAGCCAGGCGGCGGAACGCTCGCGATGATCGTAGCCAAGCCAGTCGGAGTAACCGACCAGCGCCTCACGCAGGTCCATGGGACGTACGGGGATGGCGCCGGCTCCCTCGACCGGGGGCCGGCGCGTTGCGGATTACTTCGGCTTTTGCAGCTTGCTCACGTCGAGCTTCTGCCCCGGACCCTGGATCAGGTTCGAGTCGGCGATCGGCTGGTTCACCGCGGTGAGCTGGTAGTTGACGTACGGGATGTCCGCCCACTGCTGGTACGTGTTGCCCTTCTTCTCGTTGAACTTGAAGGTGCCGCGGGTTCCCGTGAAGGTCATCGTGCGCAGGGCCTTCTCGATCGCCTTCGGATCCGTGCTCTTCGCCTCCTTGATGGCGTCGACGATGAGGAGCAGCGAGTCGGCCGCCTGGAAGATGAGCCGGTTGGGATCGCCTTTCGTGCGCTTCTTGTACTCCTCGGCGACCTGCTTGCCGAGCGGCGGGATGTCCATCTTCGGGTGGTAGAGCGCGAAGCAGATCATGTCCTTGCCGGCGTCCTTCACGTTCTGCCAGAAGTCCGGGTAGTCGGCGAGGCCCGCGCCGTCGTAGAGCCAGGTCTTCGCGCTCGGCGCGACGCCCTGCTCGTAGAGCTGGTTCATCAGGATGTAGGCCGCGGGGGGCAGCATGATGTTGATCACCATGTCGGGCGGGTTCGCGCGCAGCGCGAGCACCGCGGGCGTGAAGTCCTTGCTCGCGCGGTCGAGGGTCTCGTAGTGGTACCTGGTGCCGGGCGATTTCTCCTTGATGAACTTGTCGAGGAGCTTCGCCTGGCCGATGCCGTAGTCGGTGTTCTCCGCGAACGCCACGACGTTCCTGAGCTTCATCGCGGCGATCGTCTCGGCCATCGCCATGGAGACGCGCGAGTTGTAGTTGCCGGGATTGAAGACCTCGGGATAGCCCTTCAACCGGATGTCGTCGGACCAGCAGTTGGTGTTGATGTAGGGGACGTGGTAGCGGTGCGCCACCTCGATCTCCGCGAGGCACACCGAGCTCTGGTGGCCCCCGGTGATCGCCACGACCTTGTCGCTGGTGATGAGCTTCTCCGCGGCGGCGCGGCCCTTCTCCGGGATGCCCTGGTTGTCCTCGTAGATGAGCTCGAGCGGACGCCCGAGGACGCCACCCTTCGCGTTCACCATGTCCTTCACGATCTCCAGGCCGTCCTTCACCTGCGTGCCCTGCACGACGGAGCCGGGAGGAGACTGGGCGATGCTGATGCCGACCTTGACGGGCTCCGCCGCGAGAGCGCTGCCTGCGGCGAAGATGGCGAGCCATGCGATGAACGGGATCCGGCGCATTGCGACCTCCTCGGAATGTTCTGGTGTTGTCGGGCGACGCGTGGGAAGCGGAAATATACCCCGGGTGACAACCGTAAGAAACCCTGCGGTATCAATGGGAATTCGGCCCGTTTCCGGGTATACTGTCGCCTCAGGTGCGTGCGGCGTCTCATCCGGTTAACGCCTCCCACCCATTCGCGGCTCGTTTCGATCCCGAATCACCACCAAAAATTCATCTGCCTGAACCGGTGTCGAAGGCTAGTCCTTCGCGGGCCGATTCCGTTCAGGAGAAGACGCCATTAGTACGTCCTTCGAAAGCCTCGGGCTGCTCCCCGAGCTGCTTCGCGCCGTCGCGGAGCAAGGTTATACCGAACCCACCCCCATCCAGTCGCAAGCCATCCCCGTCGTCCTCTCCGGACGAGACCTCCTCGGCGCCGCACAGACCGGCACCGGCAAGACCGCCGGCTTCGCGCTGCCGATCCTGCAGCGCCTCGCGCCGATGGCGACCAAGAGCTTCTCGCCCGCGCTGCACCCGGTGCGCTGCCTGATCCTCACGCCGACGCGCGAGCTCGCGATCCAGGTGCAGGAGAGCGTGAAGACCTACGGCAAGCACGTGCCCCTGCGCTCGTTCGTGGTGTACGGCGGCGTGAACATCAACCCGCAGATCGAGGAGCTCCGCAAGGGAGTGGAGATCCTCGTCGCGACCCCGGGGCGGCTCCTCGACCTCGTCGGCCAGCGCGCGGTGAACCTCGGCAAGGTGCAGATCCTGGTCCTCGACGAGGCCGACCGCATGCTCGACATGGGATTCATCCCGGACATCAAGCGCATCATCGCGCTGCTGCCCAAGCCGCCGATGCGCCAGACGCTGCTCTTCTCGGCGACGTTCTCCGACGAGATCCGCAAGCTCTCGGCGCAATTCCTCGACGATCCCGCCATGGTGGAAGTGGCGCGCCGCAATACGCCGGCGGAGCTGGTCACGCAATACCTCTACCACGTGGAGGCGAACCGCAAGCGCGAGCTGCTCGCGCAGCTCGTGAAGAGGAACGGCTGGAGCCAGGTGCTGGTGTTCACCAAGACCAAGCATGGCGCCAACCGCCTCGCCTCGCAGCTGCAGCGCGACGGCATCAACGCCGACGCGATCCACGGCAACAAGAGCCAGAATGCGCGCATCCGTGCGCTCGACGACTTCAAGGAAGGCAAGGTGAAGGTGCTGGTCGCGACCGACATCGCCGCGCGCGGCCTCGACATCGAGGAGCTGCCGCACGTCGTCAATTTCGATCTCTCGCACATTCCCGAGGATTACGTGCACCGCATCGGCCGCACCGGCCGCGCGGGCTCCTCGGGCGAGGCGATCTCGCTCGTCTGTCCGGAGGACCGGCCGCTGCTCAGCGCGATCGAGAAGCTCATCAATCGCAAGATCGAGGCGCGCAACGCCGAAGGCTTCGAGGGCGAGCGCCGCCGCGAAGCGCCGCGCTCGGAGGAGCGCGCGGCGCCCTCCGTACCGAAGGGCCGCAAGCGCGGAGAGGGCCGTCGCGAGTCGGAAAACCGGGGTGCGAAGCCGGAAGGACGGCAGCGGCGCCACCGCGAGGAGGAGCGCACGCCGCGCCACACGGCATCCGCCGCGCCCGTCAGTTCCGGAAACGCCGGCGGGATGGATTTCAGCAAGCCGTACGAACCCTCGCCCAGCGCCGCCGCCACGGTGGAAAACCCGGAGCGCCCGGCCTCCCGCAAACCGTCCCAGGCGATTCCCGCGCTCTTCCGCCGCAAGGCCGCGTGAACCCGGCATCGGCCGCGCCCCGGCCGATGCTGCGGTAGAATCGGGTACAGCCTCCATCGATCCGGGACCCGCGCCACGAGCGCGGGTTTCCGTTCCAGCCGATGCGCGACGCGACCCCGCAGGCGATCCAGCTTCACGACTATCTACCGCCGGCCTTCCGGATCTCGCAGGTCCATCTCGACGTGGACATCGGCGACCGCGAGGTGACGGTTCGCTCGACGCTGCACGTCGCGAGGAATGCCGAGGCGAAGCGGCCCGATGCGCCGCTCGTGCTCGACGGCGAGGGCCTCGAGCTGCTCTCGGCCGCGATCGACGGGCGTACGCTCGATGAAGGCGACTACCGCCTGGACGCCACGCACCTCACCATCCCCGGCGTCGCCGATGCGTTCACGCTGCAGACCGTGGTGCGCTTCGACCCCTGGAAGAACACGCGGCTCGAGGGCCTTTACGCGACCGCGAGCGGCCTGGTGACGCAATGCGAGGCGCAAGGCTTCCGCCGCATCACCTTTTTCATCGACCGGCCCGACGTCATGGCGCGCTACGTCGTGGCGATCTGCGCGGAGCGCGCGCGCTTCCCGCGCCTGCTCGCGAACGGCAACCTGCTCGAGGAGGGCGAAGGCGTTCCGCCGGGATGGTTCAGCGCGCCGAAGGAAGGCGGCGGCGCCCGGCACTGGGCCCGCTGGGACGATCCGTTCGCCAAGCCGAGCTACCTGTTCGCGCTGGTCGCCGCCAATCTCGACCTGCTCGAGGAGCACTTCGCCACGCGCTCCGGCAAGGACGCGCTGCTCCAGATCTACGTCGAGCGCGGGAAGCTCGACCACGCGGGGTTCGCGATGCAGGCGCTCAAGAAGTGCATGCGCTGGGACGAGGAGCGCTTCGGCCTCGAGCTCGACCTCGAGCGCTTCATGATCGTCGCCGTGTCGGACTTCAACGCCGGCGCCATGGAGAACAAGGGCCTCAACATCTTCAACACCAAGTACATCCTCGCCCGTGCCGACACCGCGACCGACGCCGACTACTTCGCCGTGGACAAGGTGATCGCGCACGAGTACTTCCACAACTGGACCGGCAACCGCGTCACGTGCCG
>DATNGJ010000053.1:0-21263 GCA_035605915.1 Usitatibacter sp. | reverse complement strand
CGCAGTTGAAGAGCACGTCGAGCACCGAGAGGCCGGCGCTGAAGGGCGCGTCTCCGCATTGGGGGTATTGGGGATGGCGGAAGTCCTGCCAGACGACCCCCATGTTCGCGGCCGCGAACGCCTCGTTGTCCAGGTATGCGCGCGAGCCGCCCATGCCGCCGAGGAACGCGCTCGCGCCGACCTTGCGGCAGATGTCGAGCAGCAGCTCCGAGCGCTGGCCTTCGACGTCGAGCGTGGAGCTGCGCAGCATCGGGGTGCGGATGCCGAGCGCCTCGCGCGCGAATTCGAGGGCCGCGATGTTGAGGTCCAGCAGCTTTTCCCAACGGGTCTCGAGGATCTGCTTGAGCCGCGGCGCATAAAGCTCGAAGTGCGGCGCTTTGCGATAGGCATAGCGCAGGGTGTTGAACGCGTTCGGTCCCCACCAGCGCTCCATCTCGAACGGCGGATTGTCGACGCGCTTGTCGACGATCTTCTCCTTCTGGGACAGCTGCACCACCGGCACCGTGAGCCAGCGCGCCTCGTCCTCCAGGCGGATGAGCGTGCGGTTCTGGTAGTTGCGCCGCTCGAACTGGACGTGGTCGAGCAGGACGAAGAGGTCGGCGTGCACCATCCGGTCGAAATAGCCCAGCCAGGGCAGGAAATTCGGCTGGTGGATCGCGACGAGCATGGACTTCTCCAGGGACTCGATGGATGCAGGCTACAAACCGCGTCTTTCCGGTAATGGCTGGCGGCTTGGTCCGGATGGAGCACGGCTTGCCCGCGCCGCGCCACGGAACCGTATTCGCATCCATCTAGAGTAGCGAAACGTCCTACAGCCGCTTTCGCTCCATGGCTACCTCCCGCCTTCCTTCCGACCTGCCGTTCGAGCGCGGCACGGTGCCGGTGCTGCTGCTCGGCGGCGTGAACCTCGTGCGCACGCTCGGCCTTGCCGGCATTCCGGTCGTGGTCGCCTCCTCGGACCCCTCGGAGCCCGCATTCGCCTCGCGGTATTGCCGCGCGACCGCGGTGTTGCCGCCGCTCGAGCATCCGCGCGCCGTGAACCGCCTCATCGCGATCGGCGAGCGGCTGCGCGAATGCGCCGGCCGCCGCGTGCCGCTCATGTGCGGAAGCGACGACGGGCTGAAGTTGATCTATGCCCACCGTGCGCGCCTCTCGCGCCACTTCCTGCTGCTCCTCAACGATGTGGAGGTCGCCGACTCGCTTCTCGACAAGGCGCGCTTCCAGGCGCTCGCCGCGAGGTGCGGGCTGCCGGTGCCGCGCGAGTTCCATTGGGATGCAACCGGCGAGCTCGCGCTCGCGGATGCCGCGCGGGAAATCCTCGTCAAGCCCAAGACCAAGGTGGATTGGCACGATTCGCAGCTGCAGGGGCGCCTTTTCACGGGCGGCGCGAAAGCCCGCATCTTCGCGAACGGCGAGCAGGCGATGGCCGACCCCGCCGTCGCGCTTTTCCGCGACGAGCTCCAGTTCCAGGAATACATCCCGGGGAACGATCGCGAGCTGTGGTCCTTCCACGGATTCGCCGAGGAGAAAGGCGCGGTGCTCGCGAGCTTCGTGGGCCGGAAGCTGCGCACCGACCCGCCGCTCACGGGCGAGAGCGCGTTCATCGAGCTCGTCGAGGAGGCGGCGCTCGAGGCGCTCGGGCGCGAGGTCGCCGCGAAGCTTCCGCTGCGCGGACCCTTCAAGATGGACTTCAAGCGCGATCCGCGCGACGGCCGCTGGCTGCTGCTCGAGATCAACGCGCGCTACAACCTGTGGCACTACCTCGGCGCGTGGAACGGCGTGAACCTCATGCGCGTCGCCTACAACTACCTCGTCTACCAGAGGAGGCCCGAGCCGATGCGCGCACGCACCACGTTCCGCTGGATCTCGCTCGAGGCGGATTTCCGCGCCTATCGCGTGCTGCGCTCGCGCGGCGAGCTTTCCACCGCGCGCTGGCTCGCCTCGATCGTCCTTTCGCGCAACGTCTGCAACGTGTTCGCGCTGCGCGACCCTGGGCCGTGGCTGCGCTTCTGGGCCCAGCGCATGCTGCGGCGCGCGAACCGCGGCTCGGCATGGCTCGTCGGACTGGTGCGGCAATGGCTCTCTACGGCGTCCTAGGCGACATCCACGGCAACCGCGAGGCGCTCGAAGCCGCCCTCGCGGCGCTCGGCGAGCACTCCGTCGACGCGATCCTGTGCGTGGGAGATCTCGTCGGCTACAACGCCGACGGCAACGAGTGCGTCGAGATGCTCACGCAGTGCGGCGCGCTGTGCATCGCCGGCAACCACGACCTCATCGGCACCGGGCTCCTGGGCTTCGAGCGCTGCTCCAACAAGGCCATGCATTCGCTCAAGCGTACGCGGCGGGCGCTCTCGCCCGCGGCGGTGCGCGAGCTCCAGTCGCTCCCGGCGCATCGGCGCATCGAGGACCGCGTGGTGCTCGTGCACGGCGGCGTCCGCGACGTGCAGCAATACATGACGCAGCCACGCCACATCCTGCAGAACGCGGCGTACCTGCGCGAGGATTTTCCGGGCGCGAGCGTGTGCTTCTTCGGCCACACGCACGAGCAGCGCGTCTACGAGACCGACGGGCAATCGGTGCGCGAGATCGACGTCCACGCGCCCGCCGTGGCGCTTCGCCCGGACCGCATCCATTTCGTCAATCCGGGCTCGGTCGATGCGTCGCGCAAGCGGTCGCAAAAATACGCCGAGCTCGCGATCTTCGACAGCGAGCGCCTCGCGTGCGTCTTCCGGCGCGTGCCGTACGACGACGCGGCGACGGAGGCGAAGGCCGCCGCGCAAGGCTACCGGATCGACGGCTGGCGCGATCGCATCTACGACTGGCAGCGGCGCGTGATCGGCCCGCGCCAAGTGGACGTCACCTAGGCCCAGAACCGGCCGGCCGCGCGCGGAGTCGTACCTCGGAACCCCAACGAGGGACGGCCATGGCAACGCAACGACAGGGCAGATCGCGCTCGCGGCCCTCCGGCCTCGCGATCCTCGGCGGGCTCGGCCTCGGCGCGCTCGCCATGTATCTTTCGGATCCGCAGCTCGGACGCACGCGGCGCGCGCGCCTCGAGGATCGGTACCGCGGCATGACGCGCAAGGTCGAGCGCGGCCGCGACCTCGTCGTGAGCGAGGCGAGGCAGCGCGCGCAGGGCTTCGTCGCCTCGATCCGCGAGCGGCTGCGCCATCCCGGCGAGCCGATCGCCGACGAGGCGCTCGCCGAACGCATCCGGGCCGCGATCGGCCGCGTGACGAGTCGCTCGAGGGCGGTCGCGGTCAGCGTGGTCGAGGGCCACGCCACCCTTTCCGGCGAGGCGCTCGCGGACGAGGTCGATCGCATCGCACGCTGCGCGAAGCGCGTGCGCGGCGTGAAGTCCGTCGCGAGCCGCATCGTCGCGTACGAGACGCCCGACGGCGTCTCCTCGCTGCAGGGCGGCGAACCACGCGAAGGCCCGCACATCGAGCTCGCGCAGGACCGCTGGTCGCCCGCGTGGCGCTCGCTCGCCGGGGCGATCGGCATGGGACTCACGGTCGCCGGATGGATTCGCGGCGGCATGCGCGGGCTCGCGCTCGGCGCGGTCGGTAGCGGCCTGGTCGCGCGTGCGGCGGCGAACCGGGACCTGAAGAGCCTCGTCGGCGCCGGCTCGCGTCGCCGGGGCGTCGTGATCCGCAAGACCATCCATGTGGACGCGCCCGTGGACCACGTGTTCCGCGACTGGCGCGTCGAGAGCTTCCCGCAGTGGATGTCGCACGTGCGCGAGGTGCGTCCCCTCGGCGGCAACCGCCAGCACTGGGTGGTCGACGGGCCGGCGAACGTGCCGGTCGAATGGGATTCGCAAACGCACGTCTCCGAGGCGAGCCGCGAGATGGAGTGGCATTCGCTGCCCGGCTCCGAGGTGGACAACGCCGGAAGCGTGCGTTTCAAGCCCGAGGGCGACGGTACGCGCGTCGAGGTGACGCTCTGCTACATCCCCATCGCGGGCGCCGTCGGGCAAGCGGTCGCACGCGCGCTCGGGCGCGACCCGAAGGGCGAGATGGAGGACGACCTCGCGCGCTTCAAGTCCGTGGTCGAGAACCATGCGCGAGGAGCCGCCCATGCCTGACGTTCGCATTCCCGCCGACGGCGTGATCCTATCCGGCGACCTGGATCCCGCGGGCTCCGGCGATTGCCTCGTGATCTTCGCGCACGGAAGCGGTAGCAGCCGCGGCAGCCCGCGCAACCGCGCGGTCGCGCAAGCGATCCGCAGCGCCGGCATGAGCACGCTCCTCTTCGACCTGCTGACCGAGGAAGAGGATGTCCTCGACCGCGAGACCGCACGCCTTCGCTTCGACGTGGATCTCCTCGCCCGTCGCCTGCAGGCCGCGACCGAGTGGGCGGTGGCACAGCACGTCGATTCGGAGGGCGTCTCGATCGGCTATTTCGGCGCGAGCACCGGCGCCGCGGCGGCGCTCATCGCCGCGGCAGCCCTCGGCGAGCGCGTGAGCGCGGTGGTGTCGCGCGGCGGACGGCCGGACCTGGCGGGTGGGGAAAGGCTCGCGCTCGTCGTCTCGCCCACGCTCCTCGTCGTCGGGGGGAACGATCCCGAGGTGATCGTGCTGAACGAGCAGGCGCTCTCGCAATTGCGCTGCGACAAGGACATCGAGATCGTCACGGGCGCCTCGCATCTCTTCGAGGAGCCCGGTGCGCTCGACCGGGTCGCGCATCACGCGATCGGCTGGTTCCGAAGGTACCTGCAACCCGGCGCTGGGAGTGCCCGATCGAGGCGGCAGCGGCCGCACGGTCGCGAAGCTCGTCCGCACTAAGCCGGCGCGGGGGTGCAGCAGATTACCGTGCGTTAATTTATAATCCACCGGGTTGACGCCTGCCTCCGGAGGAGCCGCCCCGTGACCGCCGTCCCCTGGCGCGAAAGACTGCGCGCCGCCGCCACCGAATCGGAAGTGGTGCAGGTCGCCACGGAGTACCTGGAGAGCCTCGACCGTATGCAACTCGCCCTGCTGCCGCTGCGCTGCCGTCCCCGCGCCCTGCGTTGCGCGTACGACATCTCGTCGTATGCATTCGAGCTGGTCGGCCACTATTGCGACAAGAGCGACGCGGGCGCGCGCCTCGTGCAATCGCTCGCCACGTTCTTCACCGACGCCTCGATCCGGCTCTCCGAGATCATCGCCGAGACCAACACGCGCGAGGCGCTCGCCACGCGCCTCGCCTGACGGATCGGCGTAGGAGGCGACTGACACGCCGCCGCGCGCCGGGTCCGACAGATTCCCGACGATAATTGCGCCACGATTCAGGTGCAATCAATGGCTTGGCGGGCGCGCACAATGTCCATCCTCGAGTTTCCGAAGGGGCCGGCCCTCAGCTGGCAAGGCCGCCTCGACCTCGCCGACAACGAGGCGGAGGTGGTCGAGGTCGCGCGCGACTACCTCGCGTCGCTCGATCCGTTCGAGATCGACGCCATGCCCGAGCACTGCAAGCCGCGCAAGCTCTTCGTCGCGGCCGACATCGCGAGCTACGGCTTCGACCTCGCCCGCTGCCATTGCGCGCAGCCGGATGCCGCGGGCGTGGTGCATCGCACGGCGGCATTCTTCCTGCATGCCAATAGCCGCCTCGCGGCGATCCTCGCGAACATGAACGACGGGGAAGCCGAACAGCAGGAAAGCGCCTAGGCGGCGCTCAGGCGAATTTCTCGAGGCGGGAGCGCAGCCCGTCGACTTCCGCCCAGAGCTCGTCGCGATCGGGCGCGTCGAGCGGCAGCCGCGAGATGCCGCTCACCACCGACTCGATGCGCGTGCCGAGGAACGTGCGCAGGCGCTGGCGCGTCTCCCGGTCGTGCGTCGCCTCCATGTGATCGAGGAGCGAGCCGGCGAGCGTGAGGCGATTGCGCAGCTGCTGCATGTTGACCTCGATCGACCGCAGCACCGTGGAATGCACCGACGGGCTCGTCAACCGCAGGAGCTCGAGGAAGCTCGCACTCTTCGGCACCCACTCGTCGAACCCCGCCTCGCGCACCCTGCGCCGATCGACGCTGATCGGCTGGCCGGTATAGGCGACGAGCCGGATTCCCTTGCCGAAGCTGGTACGCAGCTCCCTGGCGACGTCGAAGCCCGAGACGCTCGGCATCTCGATCTCGAGGATCACGTGCTGGGGATGGATGCGCTGCGCGAGATGGATCGCTTCGCGGCCGTCGTAGGTCGAGTTCGCCTCGACGCCGTAGCGGTTGAGCAGCATCGTCACGGTATCCGCGCAATCGCGGTCGCCGTCGGCAACGAGAACCGTCTGGGCCACTGCAGCCATGCTTCTCCCACCCTTCGTACTCGACTTTTTTCCCGCTTATTGTGCGCTTTTGCGGCTTGCGGCGCGCTGACTACGTCCGTTCGGACGGGGCAGGAACAAATTTCCGGGGGATGGAAGGGCCGGGAGCCGCCGCGGCCGAAGGGGAAATCTGGCGGAGAGAGTGGGATTCGAACCCACGTCACGGTAGAACCGTGAACCGGATTTCGAGTCCGGCGCTTTCGACCACTCAGCCATCTCTCCGAAGAGCGCGATTTTAGCAGCTTTGCGGCGGCGTTCGCCTCGGTGGCGAGCGCCGGTCGGTACAATGGGCGCCCTTTCCGCTCACCGCCATCGCGCATGCGCATCCCCGCCTGGAACCCCGAAGCGTCGCCCCGCGATCCGAAGCTCCTCGAAGCCATTCTGGCCCGTCGCGGCGGAAACTACCTGAACCTGGACCTCGCGCTGCTCTGGAGCGAGCCGCTCGCGCGCGGTTGGAACGCGCTGCTGGGCGCGGTGCGGCGCGAGTTCGCGCTCGACGCGCGCATCCGCGAGATCGCGATCTGCACCGTGGCGAGCCTCACGGGCGCGGACTACGAGTTCACGCACCACTGGCCCGAGTATGTGAAGGCGGGCGGCAAGGATGCGCTGCGCGCGAAGCTTTCCGACCCCGCGCGCGCCTGCGAGGATCGCGCGTTCGACGAGACCGAGCGCCTCGCGATGCGTTACGCGATGGCCGTGACGCGCGACGTGAAGGTGCCCGATGCCCTTTTTGCGCAAGTGCGGCGCCGCTGGTCGGACTCCGGGATCGTCGAGCTCACCGCCACCGTCGCCACGTACAACATGGTCGCACGGCTGCTGGTGCCGCTCGAAGTGGAGAGCGAGAAGAAGTGAGCGCAATGAAGCTGCGCCGCCGGCGCGGGCGCGAACGGTAGAATTTCGGCATGGCACAGAAATACGACGAGCAATCGATCAAGGTCCTCAAGGGACTCGAGCCGGTGCGCGCCCGCCCGGGCATGTACACGCGCACCGACACCCCGCTGCACATCGTCCAGGAGGTGATCGACAACGCGGCCGACGAGGCGCTCGGCGGCCACGCGAGCCGCATCGAGGTGACGATGCATCCCGACGGCTCGGTGAGCGTGGAGGACAACGGCCGCGGCATCCCGATCGGCCCGCACCCCGTCGAGAAGGCGCCCACGGTGGAAGTCGTGTTCACGCGCCTGCATGCCGGGGGCAAGTTCGACAAGAAAGGCGGCGGCGCGTACGCGTTCTCGGGCGGCCTCCACGGCGTCGGCGTCTCGGTGACCAACGCGCTCTCCAGGCGCCTCGAGGTCAAGGTGAAGCGCGAAGGCGCGGTACACGAGATCGCCTTCGAGGGCGGTGAGGTCGCCACGAAACTGAAGAAGGCCGGCAAGGCGGGCGCACGCGAGAGCGGCACCTGGGTGCGCGCGTGGCCCGACCCGAAATACTTCGACGCGCCGCGCGTGAGGCGGTCCGACCTCGAGATGCTGCTCCGTGCGAAGGCGGTGCTGCTGCCCGGGCTCACGGTGGTGCTCGACGACCAGATCGGCAAGGAGCGGCGCGAGTGGAAATACGAAGGCGGGCTCAGCGCGTACCTGCGCGAGCGCCTCGCCGACGCCGGCGGCTACCTGAGCCCGATCTTCGCGGGCGAATCCTATTGCGCGGCCGACGACGGCCAGTTCGCGGAGGGCGAAGGCGCCTCGTGGGCGATCGCGTGGACCGAATCCGGCGGCGAAGGCGAATCGTTCGTGAACCTCATCCCCACGCCGCTCGGTGGAACCCACGAGGCGGGCTTGCGCCAGGCCGTGTACGAATCGATCAAGGAGTTCTGCGCGCACCACGAGCTCCTCACCCGCGGCGTGAGCCTGCAATCGGAGGACGCCTGGAAGCCGCTGCGCTACGTGCTCTCCGCGCGGCTCCTCGATCCGCAGTTCCAGGGCCAGACCAAGGAGCGCCTCTCCTCGCGCGACGCCGTGAAGCTCATCGCTTCGCGCGTGAAGGATCCGCTCGACGCGTGGTTGAACCAGAACGTCGAGGAAGGCAAGAAGATCGCGCAGCTCGCGATCAGCGCGGCGACCGCGCGCCAGAAGGCCGGCAAGATCGTCGAGAAGCGCCGCGCGAGCGGCGTCGCGGTGCTGCCCGGCAAGCTCACCGATTGCGAGTCGCAGGACATGACGCGCAACGAGGTCTTCCTCGTCGAGGGCGATTCGGCGGGCGGCTCCGCGAAGCAGGGACGCGACCGCCTCTACCAGGCGATCCTGCCGCTCAAGGGCAAGGTGCTCAACACCTTCGAGGTGGACGCGAAGGAGCTTTACGCCAACACCGAGGTGCACGACATCGCGGTCGCCCTCGGCATCGACCCGCACGAGCCGGACGCGCCGGACACGGTGCTCGAAGGGCTGCGCTACGGCAAGGTCATCGTGATGGCCGACGCGGATGTGGACGGCTCCCACATCCAGACGCTGCTCCTCACCTTGTTCTACCGCCACTTCCCGAAGCTCATCGAGCGCGGCCACGTCTTCATCGCGCAGGCGCCGCTCTACTCCATCCGCGTGGCCCCGCACGGCAAGGTGAAGGCCGAGCGCCGGCTCTATGCCCTCGACGACGCGGAGCGCGACATGCAGGTGGGGAAGCTGCACGACGAAGGCGTGCGCGAGGGCATGATCCACATCGGCCGCTTCAAGGGACTCGGCGAGATGAACCCGGAGCAGCTGCGCGAGACGACGATGCACCCGGACACGCGGCGCCTCATCGAGATGCGCCTCGCGAAGCCCGAGCGCGAGGCGACGCAGGAAACGTTCAAGCGCCTGATGGCGAAGGGCGAGGCGGCCGGGCGCCGCGCGTGGATGGAGGAGCAGGGGCACCTCATCGAGGCCGACCTCTGAAGTCTTCGTCCCGGGCGGGACGGAGACACCAGGCCTCCTAGCCGTCGATTTCCATTTCCTCGGCTCCGGCTCGCGGCGGGGGCTGCATCATGAGCATGCTTTCCTCGGAGCGGATGTCGCGCAACGCGTTCGCGAGGCGGCTCGGGTCCACCGGCTTGATGAGATGCCGGTCGAATCCGGCTTCCTTGGACCTGCGGATGTCTTCGGGCTGCCCGTACCCGGACATCGCGATCAGCTTGATCGCCGGGCCGACCTTGCGGCGCACTTCCGCGGCGAGATCGTATCCGTTCATCTCCGGCAGCCCGATGTCGAGCAACGCGATCTGCGGCTGGCGCTCGAGGATGAGCTCGAGCCCCTCCTCGGCATTGCTCGCAGCGAACACCTCGTGGCCCTCGATGTCGAGCAGCATCTCGAGCGCCTCGCGCGCGTCGTTCTGGTCCTCGACGATCACGATGCGCAGCTTGTCCGGGATGGGCTGACCGGGCCCGGTCGCCGGCCGCGCGCGCGCATCCAGCGGCAGGACGACCGTGAACTTCGCGCCATGCCCCAGCCCCCGGCTCGTCGCGGCGACCTCGCCGCCGTGCGCGGCCACGATGCGCTGCGCGATCGTGAGGCCCAGTCCGAGGCCTCCCTCGGTGCGGGCGAGGCCCTGGCGGCTCTGCGCGAACATCTCGAAGATGGTTTCCAGGCTCTCCGGCTCGATGCCGCGTCCTTCGTCGACGATGCTGAGCTGCGCCTTGTCGTCGGTGCGGATCGCATCCACCCAGACGCGTTTTCCGGCCTCCGTATAGCGCAGCGCGTTCTGGAGCAGGTTCGTGAACACCTGCTGGAGCCGGCCCTCGTCGCCGAAAGCCGGCAGCACCTGCTCGAGGCCTTCGGTGAGGAGCTTCACGCCCTTCTCGCTGTACGCGGGTGCCGCCGCCTCCACCGCCGCGCGCACGACGTCCGCCAGGTCGACCGCGCCTCTCTCGAGCACGAGCTTGCCGTGCGTGATGCGGGCGACGTCCAGCAGGTCGTCCACCAACCTCACCATCTGGCGCGTCTGGCGGCGCACCACCGCTTCGGAGCGGCGCCGCCGCGCCTCGTCCGCCAGCGGCGAATCGATGATCTGCAGCGCGGCGTTCATCGCGTGCAGGGGGCTGCGCAGCTCGTGCGACACCATCGCGAGGAACTGCTCGCGCATCGCGGCCGCCTCGGCGAGCTTCTCCTCGGCGAGGCGCCGCTCGGTCACGTCGCGAAGGATCGACCGCGTGCGTACGACGTTCCCCTCGGCGTCGCGCACCACCGAAGAGCTGAGCGTCACGTCGAGCGTTCCGCCGTCCTTGCGGCGGATGCGCAGCAGCAGGTCGTGGATCGGGGAGCCGCCGCGGATCGCCGCGAGGCAGCGGCGCGCCTCGTCCTGCGCCTCCGGCACGAAAAGATCGAGCGCGTGCATGGCGTCGACCTCCTCGGCGGCATAGCCGGTCATGCGGCGGAACGTCTCGTTGTGCTCGACGATCCGGCCGCTGCGGGCGTCGATCGACATGTACATGTCCGGCGCCTGGTTGTAGAGGTCCGCGTACTTGCGCTCGCTTTCGCGCAGCCGCCGCTCGAGCTCCTTCTGCGCCCGCACGTCGCGATCGATGGTGGCGATGCCGACGATCTCGCCCGCGACGTCGCGGATCGGCGAGACGGTCTTGGAGATGTCGAGGAGCTCGCCGTCCTTCGAAAGGCGCACCGCCGGCAGGTTGATCACGCTCGCGCCGCGTGCGGCCTCCGCCGTGGTCGCGCGCGCCGCCGCGCGCTCCGACTCGGGCACCACCTCCAGGATGCTGCGCCCGATCATCTCGTCGGCGCGGAAGCCGTACAGCCGCTCCGCGCCGGGGTTCCAGCTGGTGACGATGCCGGACGGGTCGTGCGAGATGATCGCATCGGCGCTCGAGTCCACGATCGCCGAGAGCTGGCGTGTGCGCGCCTTCGCCGCGGCGAGCGCCGTCGCGTCCGTGAGCGTGATCACGACCCCGTCGATCGCCTCGGACACCCGGTACGGCAGCAGGCGCACGAGATACCACTTTCCGTCGCGGCTCTGCACCTCGCGCTCGACGCGCCCTTCCCCGTCGCGGACGTGCCTCACATCCTGCGCGAAGGTAGGGTAGACGAGGGGGTGGTTGAAGCTCGCGAGGTAGCGTCCGATGTCGTGCGCCTCGAGCGAAAAGATCGAGCCCGCGAGCGGCGTGTACTTGCGGATGCGCAGGTCGGCGTCGAGGTACACCGTCGCCACGTCGATGCTCTCGAGGAGGTGGCCGATGTCGCGGTTCACCTCGGAAAGCTCGGCGATCTTGCGCTGGTGCTCCGCGTTCACCGTGTGCAGCTCCTCGTTCACGCTGTGGAGCTCCTCGTTCACGCTCTGCAGCTCCTCGTTCGAGGCGACCATCTCCTCGTTCGTGGCCTGCAGCTCCTCGTTGCTCGCCTCGAGCTCCTCCACCGTCGCCTGCAGGTTGCGGCGCGTGAGGGTGAGCTCCTCTTCGAGGCTCACGAGGCGCTCGGGCGGCGCCGCTCCGCCCTGGGCGGACTGCTCCGCACCGTCGGCGGTCGGGTCCAGCTCGGCGAGCGTCACGAGATAGCTGCGCTCGGCGTTCTTGATCGCGAGGCGCTCCACCGTCAGGGCGAACTTGAGCGCGCCGTCCGCCGTCGGCCACTCGACGACCGAGTAGGTCGCGGGGCCCGGATCGCGCATCGCCCGCGCGATCGCGCCCATCATCGGCATGCGCACTTCCTGCGGAACGAGGTCGAGGAAATCGCTCGAGGCGCGCCGTGGCGGCACCCGCAGCAGCGACTCCGCGCCGTTGTACGAGTCGAGCAGCCCGCGCTGCTCGCTCAGGAGGAATCCGCGCGGCATGAAGCGCTCGAGGAGCGCATCGTAAGTCGGCAGCAGGCGCGATTCCGGACGCTGCCGCTCGGGCTCGTGCAGCGCGCGCAACGCGACGCGCGTGGGAATCTCGGGACGGTGCATCGCGCGCGTATGGACGCGCTTGCGATAGAGCTTGCCGGATTCGTTCACCGTGTCGAAGTTCGAGAGCAGCTCGCCCGGCGTCTCGCTCGAGCCGAGGAAGAGCAGCCCGCCGATGCGCAGGCCATAGCACAGGCTCGCGAGCGCGCGCCGCTGCGCCTGCGGGCGCAGGTAGATCAGCAGGTTGCGGCACGTGACGAGGTCGAGATTGGTGAACGGAGTATCGGTGAGGAGATTGTGCTTGGCGAAGACGATCTTCTGCCGGATCTCGGCGATGACCTGGTAGTCGCCGTTCGGGCGCTCGCGGAAATAGGTTTCGAGCCGCTCCGGGGTGATGCCCTTCAGCCGGTCCCTCGCGAAGATGCCCGCACCCGCCGCTTCGAGCGCGCCGTCGTGGATGTCGGTCGCGAAGACCTTGAACGTGCGCCGCGAGCCCGCCTTGCGGATCGCCTCGTCCAGCACCATCGCGATCGAATAAGCCTCCTCGCCGGTGGCGCATCCGGCGACCCACGCGCGCAGCTCGCGTTCGGGCTCGACCGGGCTCGACGCGAGCGCCTCCATGGGCTCCAGCAGCGCCTCGAACCGCGGACCGTCGCGGAAGAACGTGGTGACGCCGATCAGGAGGTCGTGGCGCAGGGCCGAAAGCTCGTCCGGATCGCGCTCGAGCAGCCGGGCGTAGTCGCCCAGGTTCGGCAGATCGGCGAGGCGCGCGCGGCGAAGCATGCGCCGGTAAACGGTGCTGCGCTTGTACTCGTCGAAGTCCACGCGCAGCTTGTGGCGCAGGAGCGAGATGACTTCCTCGACGACCTGCGACGCCTCGCCGTGCGGCAGCTCGCCGGTGGTCGCATGCTCGATCAGCGCGCGCGCGAGCCCCTCCGCGCTCATCACCGCGTCCGCCACGCCCGCCTCGATCGCGGCGCGCGGCATGCCGTCGAAGGCGGCCGCCTCGGGATCCTCGACGAGCACGAGCCCTCCGGCGGCCTGCACGCGCCGGATGCCGCGCGAGCCGTCCGAGCCGCTGCCGGAGAGGATGACCGCGACCGCCCGCGAAGTGCACTCCGCGGCGAGCGACGTGAGGAAGCGATCGATCGGGAAGGAGAGCGAGCGATCCACGGGCCTGTCCGTCACCTGCAGGCACGCGCCGGAAATTTCGATCTCCTTGCCCGGCGGCAGGAGGTAGATGTGGTCGGGCTCGACGCGCTCGCCGTGGCGCGCCTCGCGCACCGGAATCGAGGTGAAGCGCGTGAAGAGCTCCTCCATCAGGCTCTTGTGATCGGGCGAGAGGTGCTGGACGATCACGAAGGCGACGCCGGTGCGCGGCGACATGGCGCGGAAGAATCGCTCGAGCGACTCGAGCCCTCCCGCGGAGGCGCCCACCCCGGCGACGAACGGAACCATGGCTGCTTCCATGGATAGCCATTTGGCAAGAAAGCAGCCCTCGAACATAGCGGCCATTGTCCTGCGGGCGTATAGGAATCCGCCTACACGCGCGGCGAATTCGGTCGCCTGGATCGCCAGGCGAACGGCCGAGGGCCGGCCGGCTCGCGGGCGGATGTTACGCTTCGGATCGGGATCCATCACCGCACTCGGACCGAAGTGTCGACCGTAAAGAGCAAAAGCCGTCGCCAGCCGCCCCGTCCAGGGGCCGACGCAACCACCGGCGATCTGTTCTCGCAACCTCCCGGCCCGCCGCCGATACAGGGCGCAGAGCCGCCGCAGCGCGCACCCGAAGGCCCTTCCCTCGCGGAGTTCGCCTCGCGTGCCTACCTCGCCTATGCGATGAGCGTGGTGAAGGGACGCGCGCTGCCGTCCGTCGAGGACGGGCAGAAGCCGGTGCAGCGCCGCATCCTCTTCGCGATGCGCGAGATGGGCAACCGCCACGACGCGCCGTTCAAGAAGAGCGCGCGCATCGTGGGCGACGTGATCGGCAAGTTCCACCCGCACGGCGACGTCGCGGTCTACGACGCGGCCGTTCGCATGGCGCAGGACTTCACGCTGCGCTACCCGTTGGTCGAGGGCCAGGGCAACTTCGGCTCGCGCGACGGCGACAGCCCCGCGGCGATGCGCTACACCGAGGTGCGCCTCACGGAGTTCGCCGAGCACGTGCTCCTCTCCGAGCTCGATCGCGGCACCGTGGACTTCGTCGACAACTACGACGGCTCCGCGCAGGAGCCGAAGATGCTGCCGGCGCGGCTTCCCGTGATGCTGCTGAACGGCGCCTCCGGCATCGCGGTCGGCATGGCGACCGAGATCCCGCCGCACAACCTGCGCGAGGTGGCCGAGGCGTGCGCACGGGTGCTCGAGGACGAGGACCTGGATTCCACCCTCATCAAGGGCCCGGATTTCCCTGGCGGCGGGCAGATCATCTCCTCGCGCGAGGAGATCAGGCGCGCGTACGAGACCGGCCGCGGCAGCGTGCGCGTGCGGGCGCGCTGGAGCATCGAGAAGCTCGCGCGCGGGCAGTACCGCATCGCGGTGACCGAGCTTCCGCCCAACACGTCGGCCGCGCGCGTGCTCGGCGAGATCGACGACCTCGTGAACCCGAAGCCCAAGGCCGGCAAGAAGTCCCTCACGCCGGACCAGCTGACGGTGAAGAATGCAACGCTCGCGCTCCTCGAGAGCCAGCGCGACGACTCCGACGGCGAGCACCCGGTGCGCATCGTGTTCGAGCCGCGCACGAGCAAGGTCGAGGCCGACGAGCTGATGGCCTTCCTCCTCGCGCGCACGTCGATGGAAGCGAACGTGCCGCTGAACCTCGTCGCGATCGGCGGGGACGGCCGTCCGCGCTCGATGAGCCTCGCCGAGGTGATCGTCGAATGGGCGCAGTACCGGCTGCGCGTGCTCGAGCGGCGCCTGCGGCATCGCGCCGACGAGGTGGCCGATCGCATGCACATCCTCGAAGGCCGGATGATCGCCTTCCTGCACATCGACCAGGTGATCAGGGTCATCCGCAACTCCGACGAGCCGAAGCCCGACCTCATGAGGAAGTTCGAGCTCTCGGAGCGCCAGGCCGAGGACATCCTCGAGATCCGCCTGCGCCAGCTCGCGCGCCTCGAGGGCATCCGCATCGAGAAGGAGCTCGCCGAGCTGCGCAAGGAAGCGGCGTCGCTCAAGAAGCTGCTCGCCTCGACCGGCGAGCGGCGCAAGCTCGCGGCGAAGGAAGTGCGCGAGGACGCGGAGAGGTTCGGCGACAAGCGCCGCACCATGATCGAGGAAGCCGAGCGCATCACGCTCTCGATGGTCGAGACGGTCGCCGACGAGCCGGTCACCGTGATCCTCTCGAGGAACGGCTTCCTGCGTACGCGATCGGGACACGGCATCGACCGCGCGGCGCTCACCTGGAAGGAAGGCGATGCCGAGCTCGCGGTCCGCGAGACGCGCACCGTCCACCCGATCGTGCTGTTCGGCGCGAACGGGCGCGTCTTCAACGTGCGGCCCACGGAAATTCCGGGCGGCAAGGGCGACGGCGTCCCCGCCTCCTCGCTCGCCGACACGCAGGGCACGCCGATCGTCGGCATGCTTTCCGGGCCCGTGGACATCGCCGTGCTGATGGGCACGAGCGGCGGCAACGTGCTGCGCACGAAGCTCGAGGGACTGCTCACGCGGCTGCGCGCGGGCAAGCAGTTCGTCTCGGTGGACGAAGGCGAGGCGGTGCTCGAGCCTTGCGCGATTCCCTCCGGGGCCCGGGAAGTCGCGGCGCTTTCCGGCGAGGGACGCCTGCTCGTCTTCCCGCTCGAGGAGGTGAAGGAGCTCGCCGGCGGCGGCAAGGGCGTGATGGCGGTGAAGCTCCACGAAGGCGAGAAGATGATCGGCGTCGTGCCGGTCGCGGGCGAGCTTCGGGTGGCGGCGTACGGACGCGGCGACAAGCGCATCACCCTCACCGTGAATGCCGCATCGCTCGGGCACTACCGCGGCAACCGCGCGCGCAGCGGCCGCGTGCTCCAGCCGAGCTTCAAGCGCGTCGAGGGATTCGGGTAAGCGCGACGCGCATCGCAGCGCTCGCCTTCCCGGGGCTTGAAACCGCGCTCGCCCGCCCCAAATCTGCCGCCGTAGGCCGGGCACCCGCCTGGCCGATCATCCGAAACGATCGAAAGGAGTGAGCGAAATGTTTGCCTCGCTGACGAGGTTTCCTGGCGACCTGTTTCCCGAAGTCGAAGCGCTCCAGCGCCAGGTGGAGCACTGGCTCGGCGCCGGCTCGTGGCCGTCGAGCATCCGCGCCGCGGGCCGCGGCGCCTTTCCAGCCCTCAACATGGGCATGACCGAGGACGCGATCGAGATCTACGCCTTCGCGCCGGGGCTCGATCCCTCGAAGATCGAGGTCCAGCTCGAAAAGGGGCTGCTCGTGATCTGCGGCGAGCGTGCGAGCGAGCTGCCGCAGGAATCGGACAAGACGACCATCTACGCCGACGAGCGCTTCTCCGGCTCGTTCAAGCGGGCGATCTCGCTTCCGGAAGACGCCGACGCCGCGCGCGTCGAGGCGAGCTATCGCGACGGCGTGCTGAAGATCGTGGTCGCGAAACGGGAATCGGCGAAGCCGCGGCGCGTGGAAGTACGCGCAGCCACGGCCTGAGAGGAAAAGGAGGATTGCCATGGACATGAAGCAGGCGGGCCTCGATCGCGAGGCCAATGCGGGCGATGCACCGGCGCTCGTGCCCCCGGTGGACATCGTCGAGAACGAGAACGGCATCACGCTCAAGGCCGATCTGCCGGGCGTCTCGAAGGAAGGCCTCTCGATCCACGTGGACGGCGATACCCTCGCCGTCGAAGGCGCGGTCTCGCTCGGCGAATCGCGGGAGATTCGCGGCGTCTATGCGGAGATCCGCGTCGCACGCTATCGGCGCACCTTCGTGCTCGGCCGCGACCTGGATCCCGAGAAGATCGACGCCTCGATGAAGAACGGCGTCCTCACGCTCCACGTGGCGAAGCGCGAGCATGCGAAGCCGCGGCGCATCGCGGTGAAGGCCGAATGAGGTCGCTCTGCGCGCGGGCTGGCGGCATGCACTGACGCCGACCGCCGCCGCGGCGCTACAGGCGTCCTCGCGCGATCCCACGCGAGCACGCGCCGCGCGCACATTCCGCGCGCGGCGCGTGCGGTGCGATCCTTTTCGCAGGCATGGCACAAAACCGAAAGGATCGAACATGAAAGCGATGATCGTGGCCGCCCTCGCGCTCGCGGCCGTGGCGTTCGACGCGAACGCGGTGAGCAAGACGACGAAGGGCTGCCTCGAAGGCGGCGCCGTGGGCGGCGTGGCGGGACACCTCGCCAACCATCACGGCCTGGTCGGCGGAGCGGCCGGATGCGCCATCGGCCACCACGAGGCGAAGAAGAAGGCCGAGAAGGAACAGGCGGCCGAGAACGCGCAGGCGCAGCCCTCGACGACCGATGCCAATCCGGCTCCGACGAGCTCCGCGCCGCAACGCGCCTCCAGCTCGACGCCATCGTCGAGCGCCTCCAACGCCGCCGCGGCGCCGAGCGCTACGAACCGCTGATCGCCGCTACGAGCCGCTGATCGACGCGCCGGTGCGCGGCGCTCGTGCGCCGGCGCTCAGCCGCAGCAACCCGTTTCCTGCACCTCGGTGGACGGCGTGCAGCACGCCGCGGCGTCGCTCGCCTGTTGCGATGGAGCACAGCACGCGCCCTGCCCTCGTTCCGGCGACTCCCCGTGGTAGAACGGCACGGTGCCGAGGCTGTGGAACGATTCCCACGCGATGCCCGCGGGATCGGTGACCCAGTACTTGTCCGAACGGGCGTAGCAGCAGGACACGTTGGTCTCCTCGGTGACGCCGGCATCGGCCGCGCGCAGGCGCCCGTGGATTTCCTGCAGCTCGGCGGCTTCGTCGACCTGGAAGCCGAGATGGTTCACGCCGGCGTTGCCGCCGCGCTGCGAGACGGCGAAATTGACGCGCGGATCGTCGAGCATCCATTTCGCGTAGTCGGGCTTCACCACCGAGGGCGCGGCGCCGAACATCGTCGAGTAGAAGCGAACGGCCTTCTGCAGGTCGGGCACCGCGACATGCACGTGGAATCTCTTCATCGCCTGGCTCCTTTGAGGGTTTTGGGCTTGGTGCGCGGCCCGCACGCCGGGCCGCAGGACATGCCATCACGAGCGCAGCAGTTCTCGCCGAGGTAACCGATCAGCGCGTTCATGCGCTCGTAGTTGGCGAAGTAGTAGACATAGCGTCCGTCCTGGCGCGACTTCACCAGCCCGGCGTGGAAGAGCTCCTTGAGGTGGAACGAGAGCGTCGCGGGCGCCACGCGGAGCGAGGCCCCGATCTCGCCCACCGAAAGCCCTGTCCGCCCGGCTTGCACGAGCTTGCGGTAGACGGCGAGCCTCGACTCCTGCGCGAGCGCGGCGAGCGAGGCGATGGCAAGGGCGGCATCCATGGTTCGATATTACTCGAATCGTGGAAATGTGCAAGGGCCCTCGCGGCGCCGTCGGTGATTCGACTCCGCCCGAGCGGGGCGCTCGCCGGTGTGCATGAGATAATTCCGCCGCAGCGCCCCGGTAGCTCAGTGGATAGAGCAGCCCCCTCCTAAGGGGCAGGTCGCACGTTCGATTCGTGTTCGGGGCGCCAGATTTCCGGGCCGCTGTTTGCTAGACTCACCCCGTGGTCCGCTTCCTCGCCGGCTTCGCCGCCCTCGTCCTCGCGCTCTTCACCGCGGAGCTCACCGCGCCCGTGCAACAGGCGGTGGTGATGCCGTGGACGCGCGAGCTCGCACGTGCCTGCGTCGCGTTGATCGCCGCGTTCGACGGCCATGCGCAGGCGTTCGGCGAGGTGGTCCGCAGCACGACCAACGGCTTCGCGGTCGCGATCGAATCGGGATGCAACGGCATCGAGGCGTGCATCGTGCTCGTCGCGGCGATCCTCGCGTTCCGCGCGCCGTGGCGGCGGAAGGTCGCCGGCGTCCTGGGGGGCGTCCTCGCCGTGCAGCTCGCGAACGTCGTGCGTGTCGTGAGCCTCTTCTACGTCGGCCAATGGAGCCTCGCCGCCTTCGAGTGGGCGCATCTCTACGTGTGGCAGGCGCTCATCATGGTGGACGCGATGGTGTTCTGGCTGTTGTGGCTGCGCTGGATCCGCGAACCCGCGCCGCATCGTGCGGCCGCGTGACCCGATCTGGCGCTTCGCGCTGCGCGTGCTCGCGTGGCTCGTGCCGTGCTTCGCCGCCTGGTACCTGGCCGCGCCGTGGTACGACCGGCCCGCCGCCTGGCTCGCGCGCATCCTGATCGATCTCTGGCGCGATGGCCTCGTGGCGGGCGTCGAGCTGCAGGCGCACCTCGCGACGTTCGTGACGACGCTCGTCGCCCAGGACGCCGAGGGTCGCAGCGGCAATCTCGTGCTCGAGGTGAACCCGCTGGTCTACGGCTACGGCGCGCCGCTGCTCTTCGCGCTCCTCGCGGCAAGCGGTGCGCGCTGGCGGCGCTTCGTGCTCGGCGCCGTGATCCTGCTCCCCTTCCAGGCGTGGGGCATCGCGTTCGACGTGCTCGCGCAGGTGCTGCGCACCACGCCCGCGCTCGCCGCGCAGGCCGGGCTCGCGGGTGCCCGCGCCGAGATCGCCGCCCTCGCCTACCAGCTGGGCTCGCTCATCCTGCCGCCGCTCGTGCCGCTCGTGCTGTGGGCGTGGTGGGAGCGCGCGTACGTCGATCGCACGCTCCTCGCGTCTCGCGGCGACGCATCCTGAGCGCTACCGTTGGCGGTGCAATCGCGCCGTGCCCGCCGCCGCCATCAGGAGGGCGAGCATCAGCAGCGCCCATTCGGAAAGCGCGGGAACCGGCTCGGGCGGCGGGGGCGCAGCGGCGCCCGCCGGATCGAGCGGCAGGTTGTCGTGCGTGATGTCGGCAACCGGCAGCGGGAATTGCAGGTAGTACTTCGTGTCCTGGCCGGCGAGCGGCACGCCGGAGATCGCCGTCACGGCACCTCCGGCGAATGCGGCCGGCGCGGTCGACGGCGGAATGACCGCGCTGGGCGCGACGTATCCGGGCGCGGTGACGCGCAACGAATACGTTCCCGCCGGCGCGCCGGGTAGCAGGAAGAACGAATACGTGCCCGCGGCACTGGTGACGACGCTCGTGCTTCCTCCCGCGACGAACGCCGGATTCACGGGGCCGCCGTTCAGGAGCAGCTGCACGGTCGCACCCGCGATCGGCGTGCGGGCCATGCTGTCGTAGGCGACGCCGCTCGGATCCAGCGGCAGGCTCTGCTCGCCGACGCTCGATACGCCGCCGCCGCTCGCGGCGAGCACGATGTTCGAGAGCTCGCAGCGCGCGGCCGTGCCCCCGCCCGCGATCGGCGTTCCGTTCTCGCCGTTCACGGGCAGCGGTCCGGCGCCCGCGTTGGGCGGCGAGAAGCGCACGGTGTAGCTCCCCGCGGCGAGGCCCGCGAACACGTACGAGCCGTCGGAGGCGCTCGTGGTGGTGGAGGTCATCGATCCGCCGCTCCAGAGCTCCACCGTCCAGCCCGCGCGTCCCCATTCGCCCGCGTCGAAGCGCCGGTCGCCGTCGCCGTCGTACCACACGCGACCGGAGATCGAGCCGTTGCTCACGGGAGGCGCGATACCGTCGACATCGGTCGCGGTGTCGTTGGCCGGGTTCGGGTCGCTCACGCCGGCGGGCGCCGCGACGTGCGCGACGTTCGTCACCGTGCCGGAGAGCGCGCTCACGGTCGCGGTGACCTGCAGCGTGACGCTGCCCGCTGCGGGCAACGCCGGGATCGCGACGCCCGCTTCCAGGGACGCCGCCGAAAGCCCGACGGGACACGCCGCGCCGCCGCTCGCCGCGACGCAGCTCACGGCGGTCTTCGCGAGGCCGGCCGCGGGCGGGTCGCTCACGATCGCGCCGTCCGCCGCGTCCGGGCCGGCGTTCGACACGACGAGGGTGTACGTGGTCGCGGAGCCGGCGACGACGGACGACGCGCCGTCGTCCTTGGTGAGCGATAGATCGGCCTGCAGCACCGATGCCGCGACGGAATCGACGTCGGTCGCCGAGTCGTTGGCCGCGTTCGGATCGGTAGTGCCCGCCGGAGGCGCGACGACTGCCGTGTTCGACACGTTCGTCCCCGCGCTCGCCGTCACGTTGGCCGCCACCGTGAAGGCGACGCTGCCGCCCGCCGGCAGC
>DATNGJ010000052.1:0-79440 GCA_035605915.1 Usitatibacter sp. | reverse complement strand
AGCGCATCCGCGAGCGCATCGAGCGCGGCGAGGTGGCGGCCGCGGAAGTCCGGCGTGAGGATCTCGATGCGGATGGCGGGGCTCGCCGCGCGCACCTCGCGGATGCAGTCGGCGAAATGCTGCGCGCCGCCGTCGCGCAGGTCGTCGCGATCGACGCTGGTGATGACGACATAGCGCAGGCGCATCGCCGCGACCGTCTGCGCGAGGTGGCGCGGCTCGTCGCGATCGAGCGGCAGCGGGCGCCCGTGCGCCACGTCGCAGAAGGGACAGCGGCGCGTGCACAGGTCGCCCATGATCATGAAGGTCGCCGTGCCGTGGCCGAAGCACTCGCCGATGTTGGGGCAGGAGGCCTCTTCGCACACCGTGTGCAGCTTCGCCTCGCGCAGCGCGCGCTTGATCGCGGCGAAGCGCTCGCCGCCGCCGGCGCGCACGCGGATCCACTCGGGCTTGCGCAGCGCCTCGGCTTGCGCCACCACCTTGATCGGAATGCGCGCGGTCTTGAGGGCTCGCTTCTGCTGCAGCTTCAGGTCGGAATCAGGCATCGCTCGAGCGCATCGGAAAGCTTCTGCTGCACTGCATCGATGCTATCACGGACCCCATGGTCGGCCAGTCGCGTGCACGCGAGGCCGGGATAGCCGCACGGGTCGATGCGCGAGAAGGGCTCGAGGTCGAGGTCCGCGTTGAGCGCGATGCCGTGATAGCTGCAGCCGCGCGCGACGCGCAGGCCGACGGCGGCGATCTTCGCCCCGCCCACGTATACGCCGGGCATGCCGGTCCGGCGCTCCCCCTGGATGCCGTAGCCGCCGAGCACGTCGATCGCCGCCTGCTCGAGGCGGCGCACCAGCTCCTTCACGCCGAGCGCGCGGCGGCGCAGGTCGAGCATCGCGTAGGCGACGGCCTGGCCGGGACCGTGGTAGGTGACCTGCCCGCCGCGATCCGTGGCGACGACCGGAATGGTGCCCGGAGCGAGGACGTGCTCGCGGCGCCCGGCGAGGCCGAGCGTATAGACCGGCGGGTGCTCGAGGAGCCACAGCTCGTCCTCGGCCGACGCGTCGCGGCGCTGCGTGAGCGCCTGCATCGCGCGCCACGTCGGCTCGTAGGCCACGCGGCCGAGGCGGCGCGTCCTCACAACACCATGATCACCATCGGATGCTTCGAGAGCTCCGAGTAGAGCGCGTCGAGCTGCTCGCGCGAGCGCGCGTTGATCACGACGGTGAGGGAGAGGTAGCGCGCGTTCTTCGAGGAGCGCATCTCGATCGTCTCGGGGCGGAAGTCCTGCGCATGGCGCATGACGATCTCCGAGACGAGCTGCGCGAAGCCGTCCTCGCGCCGTCCCATCACCTTCATCGGGAAGACGCACGGAAAGGTGAGGAGCGAGGGCGGGTTCTCGGGCGTGTTCATGGGCGAATGCATGGGCTTCAGATGGTGCCGGACGGCCGCTGGTTCAAGCCGCCACCTTGCGCCCCGACCCGAGCGTCGCCTTGTAGTCCTGGTAGAGGGCGTGCATGCGCTTGAAGACCGGACCGGGTCTCGCGTTGCCGACCGGCTTCCCGTCGATCGCGGTGACCGCGAGCACTTCCTTGGTCGAGGAGGAGAGCCACACCTCGTCCGCGGCGCGCAGCTCCGCCTCGGACACCGGACGGATCTCGAGCTCGATGCGGCCCTCGTCGGCGAGGCGCGTGAGCAGGTCGTAGGTGATGCCGAGGAGGATCAGGTGGTCCCGAGGCGGCGCGGCGACGACGCCTTTCTTCACGACGAACACGTTCGACGACGACGCCTCGGTCACGAAGCCGTCGCGGATGAGGATGGTTTCCGTCGCGCCGGCATCGGCCGAGACCTGGCGCGCGAGGACGTTGCCGAGGAGCGACGTCGACTTGATGTGGCACTTCTCCCAGCGGAAATCGGGCGAGGTGACGCAGGCGACCCCATTCTCGACCGCCTCGCGCGAGGGCGTGGCGAGCGGCTGGCACATCATGAAGACGGTCGGCGCGAGGCCCTTCGGGATCACGTGGTCGCGCTTCGGCGGCACGCCGCGCGTCACCTGGATGTAGACCGACTGGTTGCCCGGGTGGTGCGCGAGGAGCTGGCGCGTGAGCTCGATCCACTCGTCCACCGTATGCGGGTTCGCGAGCAGCACCTCGTCCATCGAGCGCTGCAGCCGCTCGAAATGCTCGCGCGCGCGCAGCGGCGCGCCGTCGTACACCGGGATCACCTCGTAGACGCCGTCGCCGAAGAGAAAGCCGCGGTCGAGCGGCGAGACGTGGATGCGGTCGAGCGGCATCAGCTCGCCGTCGAAATGCGCGATGTTGGCGGTCATGGGGAGGAGTCGAACATCAGTTTGAGGGTGTCCCAGCCGCGGGAGAGGAAGCCCGCGACGGGCACGTCCTCGAGGGCGACGACGGGGAATTGCGCCAGGGGCGCGTTGCCGCGCATGAGCTTCATTATCCCCGCTTTCTCCCCTGCGGCAAGCGGGGCGACGAAGGGCTGGCGCGTGTCGAGCACCGCGCGGATGCCGTCGAACGCGCCGCGCGGGAGCGTGAGCCAGACGTCGCGCTCGAAGCCCAGCGCGACGCGGGATTGCGTTCCCTTGTAGATCGCCACATCGGCGACCGGCTTGCCCTTCGCGTACACACGCCGCGTCTCGTATGCCTGGAAGCCGAAGTTGAGCAGCTTCTGGCTCTCGGTCGTGCGCAGTCCGTCGGTGCGTGCGCCGAGCACGACCGCCACCAGGCGCCGCTCGCCGCGCCGTGCGGAGGCGACGAGGCCGTAGCCGGCCGCTTCGGTGCTGCCGGTGTCCACGCCGTCCGCGGTGGGATCGGCCCACAGCAGCCGGTTGCGGTTGCTCTGGCGCAGGCCGTTGTAGGTGAATTCCTTCGTGGAATACATCGGATACCGATGCGGGAAATCGCGCATCAGTGCGAGCGCGAGCTTCGCCAGGTCGCGCGCCGACGAATAATGGTCCGGCGACGGCGCGCCGGTCGCGTTCACGAAGTGCGTGTTGGAAAGGCCCAGGCGAAGGGCCTCTCGATTCATCCGCTCGACGAACCGCTCCTCGCTTCCCGCGACCGCCTCGGCGAGCGCGAGCGCGGCGTCGTTGCCCGAATCGACGACGAGTCCCTGCAGCAGGTCGCGCACCGTCGCCGGCTTCCCCGCCTCGAGGAACATGCGCGCGCCGGGCGCCTTCACCGCCTTCGCCGAGGGCGCGACCGCGCGGTCCTCGTCGAGCGCGTGGTCGCGCAGCGCCGCGAACACGACGTATGCCGTCATGAGCTTGGTGAGCGACGCCGGATCGAAACGGTCGTCGGCCGCCTGCGCGGCGAGCGTCTGCCCGCTCAGCGCGTCGACCAGGATCCAGGCGCGCGCGGCGACGGGCGGCGGCGTGACGGCCTGTGCGTGGGCGGCGAATGCCGTCCACGCGAAGAGCACTGCGAGCAAACGCTTCATGGGGCTTCCGGGGCGCGCGGCTAGCGATCGACGATGGCGGGCGCGTAGCCGAGGGATTGGCGCACCTTGGCGGCGATCGCCTCGGCTTCGTCGCGACTGCGGTAGGGACCGAGGCGCACGCGGCTCAATCCGTCGCGTTGCACGATGCGGATGGGTTCGAGCATCCACGGCAGCTCGCCCGCCGCCTTGTCGCGGAACGCCTGCGCCGCCTGCGCGCTCGCGAACGCGCCGAGCTGGATCCAGACGCCGCTCTCCTCGTGCGCGACGACCGGCGTGCGAATGGCCGGGGGCGCGGGCGAGTCGCTCGCGGCGTCCGGCGCGACTTGCGTGAGGGTGCTCGACGCGGGCGTCGGTACGGGCGAAGCGCCTTCACCGCTCGCCGACGCTTGCCGGGGCGCTTCGGGCGCCGGGGCCATGCGATCGTCCTTCGGCGGCTGGAACACGCGCTCCACTTCGACCATGCCGCTGCCCTTCGCGGCGAGCCCGATCTTCGCCGCCGCGGCGTAGGAGAGATCGATGATGCGGCCGCTGTGGAACGGTCCGCGATCGTTGATGCGAACCACCACCGACTTTCCGTTCGCGAGGTTGGTCACCTTCGCGTAGCTCGGGATCGGCAGCGTCTTGTGCGCGGCGGTCATCTTGAACATGTCGTACGGCTCGCCCGAGGCGGTCTTCTGGCCCTGGAACTTGCGCCCATACCAGGACGCGAGCCCGCGCTGGCGAAACGGCTGGCGGTCGACCACCGGCACGTACGTGGTGCCGAACACCGTGTACGGGCGATTGGCGAACGCGTTGAACGGCTCTTCGTGCGGCACCGCCTCGGGCACCTTGTCGAGGCCGTCGGGCACCTTTTCGGGCGGCCCGTCGTCGGCGTAATACGGATTGCGCCTGGCGGTCGTGCCGCAGCCCGCGAGGGCGAGCGCGACCAGCACGAGGAGCGCGGCCGCGAGCCTCAACTGGACACCAGCTGCTTGTGGGTGGAGATCGACATCAGGATGCCGAACCCGGCGAGCACCGAGAGGAGCGCGGTGCCGCCGTAGCTGATCATCGGCAGCGGCACGCCCACCACCGGCAGGATGCCGCTCACCATGCCCATGTTCACGAACGCGTAGGTGAAGAACGTGAGCGTGATGGCGCCGGCGGTGAGCCGCGCGAAGACGGTGGAGGCGTTGGCCGCGATCATCATGCCGCGCGCGATGATGAGCACGTAGAGCACGATCAGGATCACGTTCCCGACCAGCCCGAACTCCTCGCCGAACACCGCGAGGATGAAGTCGGTGGAGCGCTCCGGCACGAAGTCGAGCTGCGCCTGGGTGCCGTTCAGCCAGCCCTTGCCGAGCATGCCGCCGGAGCCGATCGCGATGGTCGACTGGATGATGTGGTAGCCCGCGCCGAGCGGGTCCTGCATCGGGTCGAGGAGCGTGAGGATCCTCTGGCGCTGGTAGTCGTGCAGCATGGGCCAGATGAAGGGCACCGCGGCGGCTCCCGCGACGAAGATCGAGACCAGCACGCGCCAGGAGAGCCCGGCGAGGAAGATCACGAAGAAGCCGGAGGCGAAGACGAGGAGCGCCGTGCCGAGGTCGGGCTGGCGTGCGATGAGGCCCACCGGCACCGCGAGCATGACGCCGGCGAGCACGAAGTCGCGCAGCCGCACGCCCTCCTCGTGCCGGTGGAAGAACCACGCGAGCATGAGCGGCACCGCGATCTTCATCACCTCGGAGGGCTGGATGGTGGTGAAGCCGAGGTTCAACCAGCGGCGGGCGCCGTTGCGAACCTCGCCGAAGAGCGCCACGCCGACGAGCAGCCCGAGGCCGGCGACGTACACCGGGAGCGCGAGGCGCATCAGCGTCTGCGGGTGCACCTGGGCGAAGAGCCACAGGGCGAAGAGCGCGAGGGCGAGGTTGCGCGCCTGGCTCAACACGCGGTCGGGCGATCCGCCGCCGGAAGCCGAGTACACCACCGTGAGCCCGAGCGCCACGGTGAGCGCGATCGCCGCCATCAGCGGCCCGTCGATGCGCCGCGCGAGGAAGTCGAAGGCGCGGTTAATCATGTTCCTCTTCCTCGACGGTGCCGGTCTCGGGCGGGGGCGGCGGCGGCTTGACCACCGGCTTCCTGCCGGTGAGGTAGTAGTCGAACACGGCGCGCGCGATCGGGCCCGCCGTCGAGCCGCCGTGCTGGCCGTTCTCCACCAGGATCGCGAGCGCGATCTTCGGGTCGTCGGCGGGCGCGAAGGCGATGAGCAGCGCGTGGTCCCAGTGCTCGCGCTTCAGGCGCTTCACGTCGTAGCGCTCGCCCTGCTTCATGCCGACCACCTGCGCGGTTCCGGTCTTCGCCGCGATCGAGTAGGGCGCGCCGGCACCGGCCTGCGCGGCGGTTCCGCCCGGCTTGGTGACGTCCGCCATGGCCGCGCGGACGATGGCGAGGTTCTCCGGGCTCACGATGGGCTTCCCCTCGCCCGTCGGCGACTTGTAGGGATGGTCCTCGTGCGTCTTCGCGTCCTGGATCGCCTTCAGCAGGTGCGGATGCACCGGGATGCCGCCGTTCGCGAGCGTCGCGGTGGCCGTGGCGAGCTGCATCGGCGTGGTGAGCATGTAGCCCTGGCCGATGCCGACGCTCACCGTGTCGCCCGCGTACCACTTCTGCCGGAAACGCTGCATCTTCCACGCCTGCGACGGCGCGAGCCCGGGAAGCTCGCCCTCGATGTCGATGCCGGTCTTCTGGCCGAAGCCGAAGCGCGTGAGGAAATCGTGGATCGCGTCGATGCCGAGCTCGTTGGCGAGCCCGTAGAAGTAGGTGTCGCACGAGACGACGATCGCGCGGTGCATGTCCACCAGGCCGTGGCCGCCCTTCTTCCAGTCGCGGTAGCGGTGCGAGACGCCGGCGAGCGTGTAGTAGCCCGGATCCGAGATGGTGTAGGAGGGGGAGCGCTTGTGGTCTTCGAGCGCGGCGAGCGCCATGAAGGGCTTGATGGTGGATCCCGGCGGGTACTGGCCGCGCAGCGCCCGGTCGTTGAGCGGCTTGTCGGGCGAGTTGTTGAGCGCGTCCCAGTTCTGCGGATCGATGCCGTCCACGAAGAGGTTGGGGTCGAAGTCCGGCTTCGAGACCAGCGCCAGCACGTCGCCGTTGCGCGGGTCGATCGCGACCAGCGCGCCCTTGTAGTCGCCGAACGCCTCCTCCGCGATCTTCTGCAGCTCCAGGTCGATCGTGACGACGACGTTGTCGCCCGATTGCGGCTCGGTGCGCGAGAGCGAGCGGATCGCGCGGCCGCCGGCGTCGATCTCCACCTGCTCGCTGCCGGTCACGCCGTGCAGCTCCTTCTCGTAGGCGCCCTCGATGCCGAGCTTGCCGATGTGGTCGCTGCCCTTGTAGTTGGCCGAGAGCCCCTGCTCGTCGATGCGCTGCAGGTCCGCGTCGTTGATGCGGCCGATGTAGCCGATCGCGTGCGAGGCGATCTCGCCCTGCGGGTAGGAGCGGAACAGGCGCGCCTTGATCTCGAAGCCGGGGAAGCGGAAGCGATTCACCGCGAAGCGCGCCACCTCCTCTTCCGTGAGGCGCGTGCGGATCGGCAGGCTCTCGAAGTTCTTGCTTTCTTCCTCGAGCTTGCGGAAGCGCCGCCGGTCGCGCGGCGAGACCTCGATCACCCGGGAGAGCGCGTCGATCGCCTTCTCGACGTTCGGCACCTTGCTCGGCGTGATCTCCAGCGTGTAGGCCGAATAGTTCGCGGCGAGCACGCGTCCCGTGCGGTCGAGGATGAGGCCGCGGCTCGGCACCACCGGCACCACCGAGATGCGGTTCTGCTCCGCGAGCGTGTGGTAGTACTGCTGCTGGACCACCTGCAGCCAGACGAAGCGCGCCACCAGCACGCCGAAGGCGCCGACGATCAGGAGCCCGGCCACCAGCATGCGGTTGCGGAAGACGGTGAGCTCGCGGCGCGGGTCGCGCAGCGCCTGCCCCACCATCATGGCGTCGCCTCCCGCCGCCGGCGCACCGCCTGCGAATGGAGGATCGCGCTCGCCGGTGCCCATGCGAGCGCGGTGAGCACGGGCGAGACGAAGTACCCGAAGCCGGGGAAATCCGCGCCCAGCAGGAGGTTCAGCAGCAGCATCACGCAGCTCGCCACCACCGTGAGACCCAGCACGTGCAGCGTCTGCTCGGGCAGGTGGAAGGAGACGATGCGCACGCGCAGCACCTGTGCGCCGTACACCGCGACCACGTAGGCGAACGCGTGCTGGCCGAGAAGCACCGAGTCGCTCACGTCCATCAGCAGGCCGAGGGCGAACGCCATGCCCTGCCCGACCGCGCGCGGCTCGTGCAGCGTCCAGAACACGAGCAGCAGCAGGACGAAGTCGGGACGCGCGAGTAGCCACCTGCCGGACCACGGAAGCACCGCGAAGAGATAGGCGGCGAGGAACGAGGCGAAGATGAGGCCCGCGCTCGCGGGCCCCTTCATCACGTCGCGCGCGACCGGCGTGAGGTCAGCGGGGCGCAGCGCCGCCTCCTTCGCGCCGCGTGCGCGGCGCACGCTCCTTCGCGGGCTTGCGCGCTTCCTCCTCGAGCGTCTCCGGCCGTGGCGACGGAGGCGCGAGCGGCAGCAGCAGCACGTAGCGATAGTGGTCGACGGCCGCGGCGGGGTACGCCACGATGCGCGCGAACATGTAGGCCGAGTTCTTCTCGACGCTCGACACCTTCGCGACCGTGAGGCCGGGCGGATAGGTGCCGTCGATGCCCGAGGTCACGAAGAGGTCGCCTTCCTGCACGTCGGCGGAGGCGGGCATGAACGGGATTTCGATGGTGCCGTCCTTTCCGGAGCCCACCGCGATCGCGCGCAAGCCGTTGCGCACCAGCATGACCGGCACCGACTGTCCCTTCTCGGTGACGAGCGTCACCTCGCTGGTGAAGGTGCCGACGTTCGTCACCTGGCCCACCACGCCGGTGCCGTCGATCACGGGCATGCCGGCCTTGATGCCGTGCGTGAGCCCCTTGTCGACGATGACCTTGCGCGTGAACGGGTTGCGCGCGGTGTAGAGCACCTCGGCGAGGACCCCGCCGTCGGCGTAGCGGCTGTGGCCCGGCGACATCGCGAGCAGGTGCGTTTCCTCCGCCTTCAGCAGCCGCGCTTCCTGCGCCGCCGCCGACTGCTCGAGCAGCTTCACCCGCAGCTCGCGGTTCTCGCGCAGCAGCTCGTCCTGCGTGGTGAAGAATTCCGCGCCGCGCGCGATCGCCTGCGACGGCATCGAGGCGACCTGCTGCAGCGGCTGCGCGAAGGTGTTGAGCGACAGGCGCAGCGCCTGGAGCGCGTGGAAGCGATGGTCGGCGATCATCACGGCGATCGCGGCGAGCGTGAAGAACGTGAGCCGCGCGAGCGG
Organism: Usitatibacter sp.; assembly: GCA_035605915.1. Taxonomy (GTDB): domain Bacteria; phylum Pseudomonadota; class Gammaproteobacteria; order Burkholderiales; family Usitatibacteraceae; genus Usitatibacter. Next base: position 70,630 of record DATNGJ010000052.1, on the reverse strand, counting down.
CGAGGGCCCGCGATGGAAGAACGGTGGCGGTTCGCGGATCAAGCGCAGGCCCGGAAGCGAAGAAGCGCGCCGCAGGTCATGGCCTGGGGGCCGGACCCGGAAAATTTCGCTTCACCCGTTGGTGAACACCATTCCACGTCCGAACACCGGACTCCAGCAAAAGCGATCCGGTCAATCGTTCGTGAAGACAGTGCCAAGCTTGTCCATCTCCTCCAGGGCGCGGCCCGAGCCGCGCACGACGCAGGTGAGCGGGTCGTCCGCGACGATCACCGGAAGACCGGTCTCTTCCATCAGCAGCCGGTCGAGCTCGCGCAGCAGCGCGCCGCCGCCGGTGAGGACCATGCCCTTCTCCGCGATGTCGGCGCCCAGCTCCGGCGGGGTCTGCTCGAGCGCGCTCTTCACGGCCGAGACGATCGAGTTCAGCGGATCGGTGAGCGCCTCCAGGATCTCGTTGGAGGAGATGGTGAACGAGCGCGGGATGCCCTCGGCGAGGTTGCGGCCCTTCACCTCCATCTCGCGCACCTCGCTGCCGGGGAAGGCGCTGCCGATGTGCTTCTTGATGCCCTCGGCGGTCGATTCGCCGATCAGCATGCCGTAGTTGCGGCGGATGTAGTTGATGATCGCCTCGTCGAACTTGTCGCCGCCCACCCGCACCGAGGCCGAGTAGACGATGCCGCCGAGCGAGATCACGCCCACTTCCGTGGTGCCGCCGCCGATGTCGACCACCATCGAGCCGGTGGCGTCGGCGATGGGGAGGTCCGCGCCGATCGCGGCGGCCATCGGCTCCTCGATCAGGAACACCTGCGAGGCGCCGGCGCCGATCGCGCTTTCCTTGATCGCGCGGCGCTCGACCTGCGTGGAGCCGTACGGCACGCAGATCACGATGCGCGGGCTGGGCCGGAACCACTGGTTGTCGTGGATCTTCTTGATGAAGTACTTGAGCATCTGCTCGGTGATCGTGAAGTCCGCGATCACGCCGTCCTTCATCGGGCGGATGGCCGTGATGTTTCCCGGAGTTCGCCCGAGCATCTGCTTCGCGGCGAGGCCCACCGCCTGGATGGTCTTCTTGCCGTTGGGCCCGCCTTCCTGGCGAATCGCGACCACCGACGGCTCGTCGAGCACGATGCCCTTGCCGCGCACGTAGATGAGCGTGTTGGCGGTGCCGAGGTCGATCGCGAGGTCGGTCGAGAAATACTTGGAAACGAAGGAGAACATCTTGATCCGTAAAGAGTTTCGAGCTGCTGCGTGTCGCGGGAAGAGGCGGGCCTCTATAATAGCCCGATTTCGCGCCGAATTAAGGCCTTAGAGAGAGTTTCGAATGCTGTCCCGAGATCAGGTCCTGCGCATCGCCCGGCTCGCGCGCATCGAGGTGGCCGATTCCGAGGCGGCCGCGCTCGAACGCGAGTTGAACGGCATCCTCGAGCTGGTCGGGCGCATGGCCGCCGTCGATACCGGCGGCGTCGAGCCCATGTCGCATCCCGAGGACGCCGGCCAGCGCCTGCGCGAGGACCGCGTCACCGACGAGGACCGGCGCGAGGCGTTCCAGGCCGCCGCGCCGCAGGTCGAGGACGGCCTCTACCTCGTGCCGAAGGTGATCGAGTAGATCCCGATGCATCGAGCGTCCCTGCGCGAGCTCCGCGTCGAGCTCGCCGCGAAACGGATTTCCGCGGTCGAGCTGGCGCGCGCCTTCCTCGCGCGCATCGAGCGTTGCAACGCGCGCCTCAATGCGTTCATCACCGTCGACGCCGAGGCGACGCTCGCGCAGGCGCGCGCGGCCGACGAACGGATCGCACGCGGCGATGCGCGCCCGCTCACCGGCATTCCGGTCGCGCACAAGGATCTGTTCTGCGCGCGCGGCTGGCGCACGACCTGCGGCTCGAGGATGCTCGCGAACTGGATCGCGCCCTACGACGCGCACGTGGTCGAGCGCTTCGCCGCCGAGGGCGCGGTGCTGCTCGGCAAGACCAACATGGACGAGTTCGCGATGGGCTCCTCGAACGAGACGTCGCATTTCGGTCCGGTGCGCAATCCCTGGGACACCGATGCGGTGCCCGGCGGCAGCTCCGGCGGCTCGGCGGCGGCGGTCGCCGCGGCCCTCGCGCCCGCCGCGACCGGCACGGATACCGGCGGCTCGATCCGCCAGCCGGCTTCGTTCACCGGAATTTCCGGCTTGCGGCCCACGTACGGCCGGGTCTCGCGCTACGGGATGGTCGCCTTCGCCTCGTCGCTCGACCAGGGCGGCCCGATGGCGAAGAGCGCCGAGGATCTGGCGATCCTGCTCGACGCGATGGCGGGCTTCGACCCGCGCGATTCGACCTGCATGGATCGGCCGAAGGGCGACTACGCGGCCGCGCTCGGCGGCGGCGTGAAGGGGCTCACGATCGGATTGCCGCGCGAGTACTTCACCGAGGACCTCGCCGCGGACGTCGCCGCCCCGATCCTCGCCGCCATCGAGGAGCTGAAGAAGCTCGGCGCGAAGACGGTCGAGGTGAGCCTTCCCAACCAGCATCTCTCCGTCCCCGTGTACTACGTGATCGCGCCCGCGGAGGCGTCGTCCAACCTCGCCCGCTACGACGGCGTGCGCTACGGCCATCGCGCGCCGGAATACGCGGACCTGGACGACATGTACTCGAAGACGCGCGCGCAGGGCTTCGGCGCGGAGGTGAAGCGGCGCATCATGATCGGCACGTACGTGCTGTCGCACGGCTACTACGATGCGTACTACCTGCAGGCGCAGCGCATCCGCCGCCTCATCGCGCGCGATTTCACCGAGGCGTTCGCGAAGTGCGACCTGATCGCGGGGCCCGCCGCGCCCTCGGTCGCGTACCGGCTCGGCGCGAAGAAGGACGACCCGGTGCAGATGTACCTCGACGACCTCTACACGATCCCCATCAACCTCGCGGGGCTTCCGGGGATGTCGATTCCGTGCGGGTTCGGCGCGCGCGGCCTGCCGGTGGGGTTGCAGGTCGTCGGCAACTACTGGGACGAGGCGCGCATGCTCGCCGCCGCGCACGCGTTCCAGCAAGCCACCGATTGGCACACCCGTGTCCCTCCCGGGTTCGACTAAGCGTTGGAACCATGGATGAACACGGATGAGCACGGATAGTCTTCCCGAAATGCGCGCGCCATCGGAGAGCGGGTCCGCCATTGCGATATTGCGGGCGTCGCCACGAACCATCCGTGTTCATCCGTGTTCATCTGTGGTTCCCGCCTTTCAACAATGAACTGGGAAATCGTCATCGGTCTCGAGACCCACGCGCAGCTCACCACCGCGTCGAAGATCTTCTCGGGCGCGTCGACCGCGTTCGGCGCGGCACCCAACACCCAGGCGAGCGCGGTGGACCTTGCCCTGCCCGGAACGCTTCCGGTCCTGAACCGCGGCGCCGTCGAGCGCGCGATCCGCTTCGGCCTCGCGGTCGGCGGCACGATCGCCCCGCGCAGCGTCTTCGCGCGCAAGAACTATTTCTACCCCGACCTTCCGAAGGGCTACCAGGTGAGCCAGTACGAGCGGCCGGTGGTCTCCGGCGGGACGGTCGCGATCGTCGTCGGCGATTCGGAGAAATCCGTGCGCCTCACGCGCGCGCACCTCGAGGAGGACGCGGGCAAGTCGCTGCACGAGGACTTGCGCGGCATGAGCGGCATCGACTTGAACCGCGCCGGGACGCCGCTCCTCGAGATCGTCTCGGAGCCCGACCTGCGCTCGGCCGAGGAGGCGGTCGCGTACGCGAAGGCGCTGCACGCGCTGGTGCGCTGGATCGGCATTTGCGACGGCAACATGCAGGAGGGCTCCTTCCGCTGCGACGCGAACGTCTCGGTGCGCCGCCCCGGAGCGCCGCTCGGCACGCGCTGCGAGATCAAGAACCTAAACTCCTTCCGCTTCCTCGAGAAGGCGATCGAGTTCGAGGCGCGCCGCCAGGTGGATCTCCTCGAGGACGGCGGCAAGGTGCTGCAGGAGACGCGTCTCTTCGACCCGGACCGGGGCGAGACCCGGCCGATGCGCTCGAAGGAGGAGGCCGAGGACTACCGCTACTTCCCGGACCCGGACCTGCTGCCGCTCGAGATTCCGGGCGAGTGGATCGAGCGGGTGCGCGCGTCGCTGCCCGCGCTTCCCGAGGCGCTGCGCCGCCGTTACCGCGAGTCGCTCGTCATCTCGGAGTACGAGGTGGCGCTCCTCACCGAGAGCCGCGAGAAGGCGGAATTCTTCGAGCGCGCGCTCGCCGGCGCGAGGGGCGTTCCCGCGCGGCTCGCGGCGAACTGGGTGAATGGCGAGATGTCGGCGCTCCTCAACGAGCGCGGCGGCGATTTCTCCGCGCCGCCCGTCGCCGCGGAGCCGTTCGCGCGCCTCCTCGCGCGGATCGAGGACGGCACCATCTCGGCGAAGTCCGCCAAGGCGGTGCTCGTCGCGATGGCCGACGGCGAGGGCGAGCCGGACGCGATCATCGCGGGCCGCGGCCTCACGCAGATCTCGGACGCGGGTGCGCTCGAGTCCGCGGTGGACCAGGTGGTCGCGGCGAACGCGAAGCTGGTGGAGGACTACCGCGCGGGCAAGGAGAAGGCGTTCAACGCCCTGGTCGGCCAAGTGATGAAGGCGACGCAGGGCAAGGCGAATCCGGCGCGCGCGGGAGAGGTCCTGCGGCGCAAGCTCGCCGGCTAGGAACCGAGCCGCCGGTGCGTGGGCGGCGATTTCACCGGCTGCGCCTCGGCCGGTGTCGCGTCCGCCGGCGGCGGCAGCGATCCGCCCGCGGCCCTCAGCGCGAGCCAGCGTTTCTTGTCGAGCTCGTAGCGCGTGCGCAGCTCCTCGATCTGCTTGCGGTAATGGACGATCGCGCCGTTCAGCATGTTCTTCTCGGAGCGCACCTGCTCGAGGTTCGCGATGATCCAGCCGGGAGGCCGCGACTCGTTGCCTTCCTTGGCCGACTCGGCGTAGCCCTTCATCTGGTCGTCGATCTGCTGCTCGCGCACGTCGAGCTCCTTCAGCCGCTCCTGGGCCGCGAGGATGCGCCCGTTCACCGGCTCGATGTTGCGGTCGCGCGCCACGTCGAATTCGCCGGCGCTGTCGTACGTGTTGAGCAGCGCCATGTCCTTGCGCTTCTGCTCCGCGGCGATCGCCTGCTCCTTCGCGAGCCGTTCGCGCTCCTCGCGCCGCAGCTCGACCTGCTGCTGCGTCGGCGTGGGATCGATGCGGCGGATGACGTTGCCCGAGGGCGTCACCTCGTAGATCGGCACGTTGCCGCAGCCCACGGGGGGCGTGTCGCCGAAGAGCGTGTGCCCCTTGTCGTCCACGCACTTGTAGACCGCCGCCGCGAGGGGGGCGTGCAACGCGATCACCAGCAGTGCCAACGTCCTTTTCATTCTCGTATGGCCTCCCGTGCGCCGCCGATCCGCTACGACGGCGCGACGCCGTAGCGGCTTCGGTATTCCTCGATGCGCTCGACCTTCGCGCGCTCCCCGGGGCGCTCGCGCAAGGTCGCGAGGATGTCCTCGAGCGTCGCGATGGCGGTCACCGGCACGCCGAAGTCGCGCGCCACTTCCTGGCCCGCCGAGAGGGAGCCCTGGCCGCGTTCCTGACGATCGAGAGCAATTAGCACGCCAGCGGCGGTGGCGCCGGCGCCGCGGATGATCTCGATCGCCTCGCGCTTCGAGGCGCCCTCGCTGATCACGTCGTCCACGATGAGCGCGCGTCCGGCGAGCGGGCCCCCGACGATGTTCCCGCCCTCGCCATGGTCCTTCGCCTCCTTGCGGTTGAAGCAGAAGGGCACATTGTGACCGAGCCCGGCAAGGGCGACGGCCGTGGCCGAGGCGAGGGTGATGCCCTTGTACGCGGGGCCGAAGAGAACGTCGAAGCCGATGCCGGAGGCGAGGGCCGCGCGCGCGTAGTAGCCCGCGAGCTCCCCGAGGCGGGCGCCGTCGCTGAACAGTCCCGCGTTGAAGAAGTAAGGCGAGAGCCGGCCGGCCTTGGTCTTGAACTCGCCGAAGCGCAGCACGCCGGCCCGGATCGCGAACGCGACGAACTCGCGGCGGAAGCCTTCGCGATCGGAGGATGGGACGTCCATGGCGGCGGCGTTCATCGGCATGCGCGAAAGGTTACGATACGCACTATTTTGCTTCAACGGGCCGCGCCATGCTCGGCCCGGCCCTTGCGCCGCGTCCCGCCGTTTGCCGTGCGGGCGGGAAACCCGATCCGTGCGAATCATCACCCTCAACGTGAACGGCCTGCGCTCGGCGGCGGCGAAAGGCTTCGCCCCGTGGATGCGCCGGCAGCAGCCCGACGTCGTCTGCCTCCAGGAGATCAAGGCCCGCGAGGCGGACCTGCCGCGCGCGCTCCTCGCCCCGCGCGGCCTGCACGCGTTCTTCCATCCCGCCGAGAAGCCGGGCTACAGCGGCGTCGCGATCTACTCGGCGCGCGAGCCCGACCGGGTCGCGCTGGGGCTCGGCATCCCCGACATCGATGCGCAGGGCCGCTACCTGCAGGCGGACTTCGGCCGGCTGAGCGTGGTCTCGCTCTACCTTCCATCCGGCTCGAGCGGCGAGGCGGCGCAGGCGCGCAAGTTCGCCTTCATGGAGCGGTTCCTGCCGAAGCTCGAGGCGATGCGCGCGTGCGGGCGCGAGTTCGTGCTGTGCGGCGACTGGAACATCGCACACCGCGAGATCGACCTGCGCAATGCCCGCGCGAACCGCAAGCACTCCGGTTTCCTGCCGGAGGAATGCGATTGGCTCACGCGTGTGTTCGAGCAGCACGGTTTCGTCGACGTGTTCCGGCGGCTCGACGCGCGGCCCGAGCGCTACACCTGGTGGTCGAACCGTGGCGCGGCGTGGGCGAAGAACGTCGGCTGGCGCATCGACTACCAGGTCGCGACGCCGGGCATCGCCGCGACGGCGTGCGCTTGCGACATCTACGTGCGCAAGCGTTTCTCCGACCATGCGCCGCTCACCATCGACTATGACCACGAGCTTTGACTTCCCATTGCGCCGCGCTGTTCATTCAAGCCGGAGAGACAGAGGCGGAACGCCGTGTTGAGAGTGAGCGAGGTCACGTTGCGAAGAGGCGTGAAGGTGGTGCTCCAGGACGCGTCGATGAACGTGCATCCCGGGCAGAAGGCGGGCCTCGTGGGCGCCAACGGCGGCGGAAAGTCGAGCCTCCTCGCGCTCGTCCGCGGCGAGCTGCATGCCGACGCCGGCACGATCGACCTTCCGCCGCGCTGGGTGCTCGCGCACGTCGCGCAGGAGACGCCCGCGCTCGAGCGCGGCGCGCTCGATTTCGTGATGGACGGGGACGCGGAGCTGCGCGAGCTGGAGCAGGCGATCGACGCGGCGCACGAGGCGCACGCTCCGGGCGAGCGCATCGCCGAGCTGCACGCGCGCTTCGAGGAGATCGGCGGCTACCGCGCCCGTGCGCGCGCGCAGACGCTGCTCTCCGGCCTGGGCTTCCGCGAGGAGGACCATGCGGGTCCGGTCGCGCGCTTTTCCGGCGGCTGGCGCATGCGCCTCAACCTCGCGCGCGCGCTCATGTGCCGCTCCGACCTGCTGCTGCTCGACGAGCCGACCAACCACCTGGACCTCGACGCGGTGCTGTGGCTCGAGGACTGGCTGCGCGCGTTTCCGGGCGCGGTGATCCTCGTCACCCACGACCGCGAGTTCCTCGACGCGGTGGCCGAGGTCGTCGTGCACTTGTCGGACCGGCGGCTCGATTCCTATCCCGGCAACTACAGCGCCTTCGAGCAGCAGCGCGCGGCGCGCCTCGCGCAGCAGCAGGCCGCGCACGAGAAGCAGCAGCGCGCCATCGCGCACCTGGAGGCGTTCGTCGAGCGCTTCCGCGCCAAGGCCACCAAGGCGCGGCAGGCGCAGAGCCGGCTGCACGCGCTGGAGAAGCTCGAGCGCATCGCGGCGGCGCATGTCGACGCGCCGTTCTCGTTCCGCTTCCGCGCGCCTGCGGAGCCGGACCAGCCGCGCCAGCTCTTCCGCCTCGAGGAGGCGCAGCTCGGCTACGGCGAGCGCGCGGTGCTCTCGGGCGTCGAATGGAGCGTGCTGCCCGGCGATGCGATCGGTCTCCTCGGTCCGAACGGCGCGGGGAAATCGACGCTCCTCAAGTCGATCACCGGCGAGCTGCCGCTGCAGGCGGGCGCGCTGCATCGCGCGCAAACGCTGCGCGTCGGCTACTTCGCGCAGCACCAGGTGGACCAGCTGCGCGCCGCGGAGAGCCCCCTCGCCCATCTCGCGCGCCTCGCGCCGCAGGAGCGCGAACAGGGGCTGCGCGACTTCCTCGGCGGCTTCGATTTTCGCGGCGGCACGGTGCTGCAGCCGGTCGCGAGCCTTTCGGGCGGCGAGAAGGCGCGGCTCGCGCTGGCGCTCCTCGTCTGGCAGCGACCGAACCTGCTGCTCCTCGACGAGCCCACCAATCACCTCGACATCGAGATGCGCGAGGCGCTCGCCGAGGCGCTGGTCGATTTCGAGGGCGCGCTGGTGGTGGTCGCGCACGACCGCCATCTCCTCGCCTCGGCGACCGACCAGTGGCTGCTCGTCGCGGACGGCGCCGTGAGCCCCTTCGACGGCACGCTCGACGACTACCGCGAGTGGTCGCGCGAGTACCACGCCCGCCGCGGCGGGAGCGGGCCGGCGGCGCCCGCCGTGAGCCGGCGCGAGGAGCGGCGCGTCGAGGCGGAGCGGCGGCAGCGCGAGGCGCGCGTGCGCCGGCCGTTCGAGGAGCGCATCGCGCGCATCGAGGCGGAGCTCGAGGCGCTGCGCCGCGAGTCGAGCGAGGCGGAGGCGTGGCTCGGCTCGAGCGAAGCGTACGAGGAGGCGAACCGCGACCGGCTGCAGCAGACGCTGCGCCGCCGCGGCGAGTCCGCCGAGCGCGTCGCCTCGCTCGAGGACGACTGGCTCGAGGTGCACGCGCGGCTCGAGCAGGCGCTGCAGGCTGCACGCGGCGACTCGGCGTAGCGCGAGGGATCCGCGGCGTAGCGCAGGCATCCGGCGCAGCGCGGAAACCCGGCGTAGTGCGCGGGCTGCACGTAGCGCAGGACTACGCGCAGGGAACGGATTACGCGGCGAGCACGGCGACCGGAGCGGTGCCCAGCAGCGCGGCGAGCTCGATGCCGCCGTGCTCGAGCCGCAGCGCACGTCCCGTCACGACGTCGCGCAGCTCGGCATCCGCGGGAAGGAACGCCGCGTCCAGGCGGGTATCGCCCCATACCGCGGCGCCGCAGGGAAGCGCGCCGGGCTGGAGCGCGAGCGTCGCCACCAGCCGCGGGACGACCGTCACCACCGCCTGCTTGCCGTGCCGGCGCGCGTACGCGATCACGTGCCGTGCATGCGTTCCGCTCGTGTGCAGCGGCACGTACGCGCCTTCGAGGAACAGCGTCTCGCGCTCGTGGCGCAGGCGAAGCAGGCGCCACATCAGGTAGAGCTTCGCGCGTCCGTCGCTCGACGCGGTGAAGACCTCGCGCAGCTGCGCGTCGCCGGGCGCGTCGGGAAGCGCGCAAAGGCGGTCGAGCATCTCGCGGCGGGTCGCGTAGTCCACCGGCCGCCGGTTGTCCGGATCGACGAGCGAGAGGTCGAGGAGCTCCGTCCCCTGGTAGCAATCGGGCACGCCGGGCGACGTGTACTTCACCGCCACCATCGCGAGGCTGTTGAGGAAGCCGAGCCAGCCCACGGCGTCCACCGCGGCACGCAGGTCCTCGAGGAACACGTTCCCCGCCCGCGGGTCGAGCAGCGCCGCGATGAACGCGTCCGTCGCGGCTTCGTACTCCTCGTTCACGCGCGCCCAGCTGGTGCGCGTCTTCGCCTCGCGCATCGCCTTGCGCATGTACTCGACGATGCGCTCGCGGTAGGCCTCCAGCGCGGCGGCATCGCAAGCGCCCGGCGGGAAGGTCCCGAGCAGCACCTGGTAGAGCAGGTACTCGTCGTTGCGCGAAGGGGCGGGCGCGTCCTCCACGACCGCCTTGCGCGCCTCGTTCATGCGCTGCCACCGGCGCAGCCGCAGCCGCCATCCGCCGGCGAGCTCGGAGAGCACGTCGATCCGCGCGCGCACGTCCTCCGAGCGCTTGTTGTCGTGCGTGGAGGTCGCGAGCATCGTGTGCGGCCAGTGCTTCGCGCGGTGCGCGCTCGCGCGGTGGAACTTCGCCGGCGGAAAGCCGAACTCCGTCGGGTCGCCGCCCACGTCGTTCAGCGAGGCGAGCCGGTTGTAGCGGTAGAACGCCGTGTCCTCCATGCCCTTCGCCATCGTCGGCGCCGACACCTGCTGGAACTTGCGTGCGAACTGGCGCACGGCCGCGCCGAGCGCGGGCGAGCGCACCGGCAGCTCGCAGGTGAGCGCGTCGCGGATGAAGTCGAACACGTCCACGTCGGGCGCGCGGGTCTCGGCACGCGCGCGCGCCACCGCCCAGTCGATGTAGCGCCGGTCGTCCGGGTGCACCTGCTCGTCGACGTAGGTGCGATAGACGGGGAACGCCGCGAGCACCTCGGTGAGTCCTTCGCGCAGGGTGTTGAACGTGAAGTCGCGCGTGTTGCGGTCGGAACGGGCGATGCGCGCGAGGCGGCTCGTGAGCACCGTGAGCTCGCTCGCGAGGGCGGTGCGCAGGATCTGCCGCTTCGCGCGGCGCGCCACCTCGTCGAAGCCGCTCTCGTCGCCGACGAACTGGTTGTAGGTGCGCGTGAGGCGCGCTTCCGAGGCCGGATCGACGAAGAGGCCATTCACCACGTTCGCGAAGCGGTAGCCGGTGGTGCCGTGCACGGCCCAGCTCTCCGGCACGTTCTCGAACGGCGCCACGATCTTCTCGACCACCACGTAGGGCGGCCGCTTGCAGCTCTCGAAGAGCCGCGCGAAGTAGGCCTTCGGGTCGTAGAGCCCGTCGGGGTGGTCGATGCGCAGGGCGTCCACCAGGCCCTCGTTCACCAGCGCGAGCACCAGGCGATGCGTGGCCTCGAACACCGCGTCGTTCTCCTGGCGCAGCGCCGCGAGGTCGTTGATGTCGAAGAAGCGGCGGTAGTTGATGTCGTCGGAGGCGACGCGCCAGTAGGCGACGCGGAAGGGCTGCGCCTCGAGGAGCTCGTGCAGCACGTCGAAGCTGCCCGGGTCGTCGGCGCGCCCGTTGAGGGATTCGAGCGCGTGCTCGATCGCGCGCGAGACGGGCGCGCTCGAGCGGGCGAGCGAGGCGAGGCGCGCCTTGAGCACTTCCTTCTGCAGGTTCCTCTCGTCCACCAGCGGCCGGCGCCGCTCGTCGCGCCGCGGCAGCTTCGCGAAGCCGCCGACGATCGAGCGCAGCGCCTGCGCCTGGTGCGCGGCCTCCTCGCCCGAGGATTCCAGCTCCTGCAGCGCCGCGCAGAGGACGCGCGGGTACTCGCGCGGGTCGATCGGCAGGCGGTGCGCGTGGTAGTGCACGGCGAAGGCTCCGGCCTGCGCGTCGAAGCCGAGCACGAGGCGCCCGGCCGCGAGCTCGACGCCGTAGTGGTCCCCGAGGATCGGCAGCAGCACGCGGTTCGCGAGGTACTCGGCGGGCGGGCGCCAGTCCACGTCGAAGAAATCGGCGAGCGTCGACGACGGGCCGTTCTCGAGCAGGTCCTGCCACCACGCGTTGTCGGCCGCCAGCACGCCCATGTGGTTCGGCACGATGTCCATCATCAGCGCCATGCCGTGCTCGCGCAGCCTCGCGACGAACGCGTCGAGGTCGGCGCGCGTGCCGATCTCGGGATTGAGCGAGTCGTGGTCCACGATGTCGTAGCCGTGCGTGCTCCCGGGCCGCGCGCGCAGGAAGGGCGAGCAGTACACGTGGCTCACGCCGAGCTTCGCGAGGTAGGGCACCAGCGCGGTCGCGTCGCGGAAGGTGAACCGGCCGTGCAGCTGCAGGCGGTAGGTCGCGAGCGGGATGCGCGCCTTCTCGAGCCCCGCGGGCCGCTCGCGCCGCGCGCGCGCCTTGCCGCGGATCGCCGCGAGCGTGCGCGTGACGCGCCGTACGTGCGGGTCGCGCGCCCACGCCTCCACCGGCAAGGCGAGCTTGCGGCGCCAGTTGGGATGCTGGTCGGTGGTTCCCGGCAGGTTCGCCTGCTCGGCGACCTGCAGCACGTCCTCCATCTGCACCACCATCACCGCGGCGGGCGAGCGCGCGGCGTACGCCTGCACGCCGACCGCGATCTCGTCGGTGAGCGGACCGCCCGGGTCGGGCGAATCGCCCACGAGGCCCTCGCGGCGCAGCGCCGCGACGAGGCCGGCGCGCGCGTGGCGGCGCTCCTCGCGCTCCTTCGCGGCGGTCCCGGCATCGAGCAGCCCGAGGCGCTCGCGCGCGGCGAGGTCGTCCCCGCGCCACCAGCCGGCGAAGGTGGGAAGGTCGTGCGTGGACCACGCCACGAGCGCGCGCCGCGGATAGTCGCCCGGCGCCTTGAAGTCGTTGCCGTGGCGCTCGAACAGCACCAGCCGGTACGAGAGCACCTCGTTCGCGTCGAGCGCGCGGCGCAGCTCGTCGGCGACGGTGCCGAGGTCCTCGCCGATCACGAGGCAGCGTTCGCGATGGCTCTCGAGCGCGACGATGCCGAGCAGGTCGTCGATCGGATAGCGCACGTACGCGCCTTCGGACGGCTCGCCGCCCGCCGGAACCCACCACAGCCGCGCGAGGCCCATCACGTGGTCGACGCGCAGCGCCCCCGCGCGCAGCATGTTCGCGCGGAGCGTCGCGATGAAGGGCGCGTACGCGGCGTCGCGAAGGCGCCACGGCACCACCGGAGGCAATCCCCAGTCCTGGCCGCGGCGCGCGAAGGCATCCGGCGGGGCACCCACGCTCGCGCCGAGCGCGTAGAGATGCTGGTTCGCCCACGCCTCCGAGCCGTCGGGACCGATCGAGATCGCGAGGTCGGCGTAGAGGCCGATCGCCATGCCGAGGTCGCGGCACGTCTCCTGCGCCCGCGCGAGCTGCAGGTCCGCCTGCCATTGCAGGTACTCGTGCATCGCGACGCGCTGCGCGTTCTCCCGGCCGAAGCGGCGCACCGCCTCGCTCGCCGGATCGCGGTGCTCCTGCGGCCACTCGCGCCAGTGCGTGCCGTGGAATTCCGCGAGCGCTTCGTGCAGCGCGTGGTGGCGCAGCGCCTGCCCGCGGCTCGCGCGGAACTGCGCGAAGAGGCGCGCGCGCGGCGTTCCCGGGTCGAGGTGGCGGCGCGCGAAGTGGCCGTAGAGCGTCTCGAGCATCGCGCGCTTGGCGGCGGCGACGGCGGCGTAGTCGACGAGCTCGGCCGCGCGCAGCTTCTCGCACTCCGAGCGCCAGCGCGTCGTGAAGCTCGCATCGGCCGCGGCGATCTCGGCGAAATCGTCGATCGCCTCGACGTCGAGGTAGATCGGGTTGAGGAAGAGGCGGCTGGAGGGACTGTAGGGGCTCGCGTGCCCCGGGTCGCGGAGCGACAGCGCGTGCAGCGGATTGATGCCGACGATCGCGGCGCCCCGCTCGCCCCACACCTGCGCGCAGTGGCGCAGGTCGGTGAAGTCGCCGATGCCGGCGTTGCGCGCCGAGCGCAATCCGTAGAGCTGCACCGTCGCGCCCCAGACGCGCGAGCCGTCGGCGACGAGCGGCGGCAGGTAGCAGCGCTCGGGCGCCACGGCGAGGAGGCCTTCGCCGAGCGTCGCGGCGCCGGCGAGGATCGTGATGCGGTGATAGCCGTCGGCGAGGTCGCCCGGCAGCGGCAGGCGGAAGGCGCCCGCCCGCCATTCGTCGCGGCGGAAATCCTCGATGCGCTCGAGCGAGAGCGGGTCGAAGCGCTCCTCGCGCGTCTCCCCGTCTTCCTCGGCGATGCGCCACGAGAGGACGCGTGCCAGCGCGTCCTCCGGAAGCTGCACCCGGATGCCCTGCCCGAGCGCGGAACGGCGCACCACCACCATGGGCGCGACGACGCGACCCCATTGCTCGCGCTCGTGCGCCGCGAGCGCGGTCCCCGCGGCGGCCTCGTCGTGCCCATCCACGCCGAGCGCACGCAGCAGGCGCCGCTGCGTCTCCTCCGACGTGGCGCGCCACTCGCCCCAGATGTCGTGGTAGCCGGGCTCGATGCCGTAGAGCCGCGCGAGGCGCGCGAGGGCGGATTCCATCACGGTGGCTCGAGCGACCAGCGCCCGCTCCACGGGGCGAAGCGATCGCCGCCTGCATCGCCCACGAGGTGGATCGGCTGGCCCGCCGCGGCCGGGATGCCGCGCGCCGGCGCCGCGGAGAAGTTCGCGCGCAGGTGCAGCCGCGCGCCGTCGGCGAGCGTCCAATCCACCGCGAGCCCCGCGCTACCGTGCATCTCGAAGCGTGCGCCGAAGCGCTCGCCGGCGAGGTGCGGGACGATGCGTTCGCGGCGAATGCTCAGCAGCTCGCGATAGGCCGCCAGCCACTGCGCATGCTCGCCCTGGCTCGCCTCGCCCCAGTCGAGCTTCGAGCGCAGGAACGTCTCCTCGGCACCGGGATCCGGAATCGCGGCGCGCGCCGCCGGGTCGCGGAAGCGCTCGAACGCGCCGAACTCGCGGCGCCGCCCGTCGCGCACCGCGCCGGCGAGCTCGCCGTGGAAATCGCAGAAGAAGAGGAACGGCGCGCTGGCGGCGAACTCCTCGCCCATGAAGAGGAGCGGGATCGACGGGGCGAGCAGCAGCGTCGCGGTCGCCAGGTGCAACGCCTGGGGATCGGCGAGCGCGCACACCCGCTCACCCAGCGCGCGATTGCCGACCTGGTCGTGGTTCTGCAGGAACGGCATGAAGACGAGCGGCGGCAGGTCGGCCGAAGGCTCGCCGCGCGCCTCGCCGTGATGGTGCGCCGAGGGCTCGCCCTGCCAGGCGAAGCCTTCCGCGAGCGCGCGGCCGAGGTGCATCACGGGGCGCGCGGCGTAGTCGGCGTAGTAGCCGTCCGTCTCGCCGGTCGCGAGGATGTGCGCGGCGTGGTGCCAGTCGTCGTTCCACTGCGCCGTCGCGCGCGCCGGCCCGCGAAGCAAGCGCGCCTCGTTGCGCTCGTTCTCGAGCACCAGGTGCACGTGGCGCTGCCGTCCGGGCCCGCGCGCGATGGCGCCCGCGATCTCGCTCACGAGGTGCGTCGGGGAATCGTCGGCGATCGCGTGGACTGCATCCAGGCGCAGCCCGTCGAGGTGGAACTCCTCGATCCAGTAGAGCGCGTTGTGCAGGAAGAACTCGCGCACCGGGCCCGCCCGCTCGCCGTCGTAATTGATCGCGGCGCCCCACGGCGTGCGGTGCGCGGGGTTGAAGAATTGCGGCGCATAGCGATGCAGGTGGTTTCCCTCCGGGCCGAAGTGGTTGTAGACCACGTCGAGCAGCACCATCAGCCCGCGTGCATGGCATTGCGCGATGAGATGCTTGAAGTCCTCGGGTGTCCCGTACACGCGGTCCGGCGCGAAGGCGAGGGCGCCGTCGTATCCCCAGTTGCGCCGTCCCGCGAAGTCGGCGACCGGCATCACCTCGAGCGCGCTGACGCCGAGCTCCACGAGGTGGTCGAGGCGCGCCTCGGCGGCGCGGAACGTGCCCTCGGGCGTGAAGGTGCCGACGTGCAGCTCGTAGACGACTGCCTCGTGCCAGGGGCGGCCGCGCCATTCGTCGTCGGTCCATTCGAAGGCTTGCGGATCGACGACGAGGCTCGCGCCGTTCACGTCCTCGGACTGCGCGCGCGATGCCGGATCGGGCACCGGAGCGCCGTCGTCGACGCGGAACGCGTACGCCATTCCGGCGTGCACGTCGTCGAGGTCCGCGCCGTACCAGCCCTCGGCCATCGCCTGCATCGCCACCTCGCGGCTCTCGCCGCGATCGTGCAGGACCAGGGAGACGCGCGCGCACGCCGGCGCCCAGAGGCGGAAACGCGCCGGTCCCGGCGCGAGCGCCGCGCCGAAGGGCATGTCGTGCGAGCGCTTCATGGCGAATCGGGCGGCACCTGTCGCAGGACCACGAGCGAGCGGCCCTGCAGGGGATAGGTTCCATCGGGCCGCGCGCGCTCCGCCGGCACCTCGCCGGTCTCCGTCGAGGTGTCCACCTCGCCCAGCCAGGTGCTGCCGTCGCCCGGGTCGGGCAGCTGGAACTCGATCAGGTCGTGGTGCGCGTTGAAGAGCACCAGGAAGCTCGCGTCGTGGAGCAGCCGCCCGCGCTCGTCGGTCTCCGGCAGCCGCTCGCCGTTGAGCCACATGCCCAGGCAGCGCGCGAAATCCTTCGACCACTCCTCGGTCGTCATCTCGCGGCCGTCGGGCTTGAGCCACGCGACGTCCTTGCGATCGTGGTCGCCCACCGGCACGCCCATGAAGAAGCCGCGCCGCCGCAGGATCGGATGCGCCTTTCGCAGGCGGATCATCTTCTTGGTGAAGTTGAGGAGCCGCCACTTGGGATCGTCCCAGCGCCAGTCGAGCCAGGAGATCGCGTTGTCCTGGCAGTACGCGTTGTTGTTGCCTTCCTGCGTATGGCTCACCTCGTCGCCCGCGAGCAGCATCGGCACGCCCTGCGAGAGGAAGAGCGTCGCGAGCAGGTTGCGCTTCTGCTGCTCGCGCAGCTCGCGGATCGCGGGATCGTCGGTCGGCCCCTCGACGCCGCAGTTCCACGACAGGTTGTTGGTGCTGCCGTCGCGGTTCTCCTCGCCGTTCGCCTCGTTGTGCTTCTCGTTGTACGAGACCAGGTCCGCCAGCGTGAAGCCGTCGTGGGCGGTGATGAAGTTCACGCTCGCGCACGGCCCGCGATCGTTGCCGCCGTAGAGATCCGAGGAACCGGTGAGGCGCCGCGCGAAGTTGCCGATGAGCCCCTCGTCGCCCTTCCAGTACGCGCGCATCGTGTCGCGGTACTGGTCGTTCCACTCCGCCCAGCCCGGCGGGAAGTTGCCGACCTGGTAGCCGCCCTCGCCCAGGTCCCACGGCTCGGCGACCAGCAGCCGCGACGAGAGCACCGGATCCTGCCGCAGCACCGCGAAGAAGTTCGCGAACGGATCGAACTGCGGGCGGGCGCGCGCGAGCGCCGTCGCGAGGTCGAAGCGGAAGCCGTCCACGTGCATCTCGGTGACCCAGTAGCGCAGCGAGTCCACCACGAGCTGCAGCACGCGGGGGTTGCGCAGGTCGAGCGTGTTGCCGCAGCCGGTGAAGTCGGCGCAGTAGCGCTTGTCCTCGGCGAGGCGATAATACGAGTGGTTGTCGATGCCGCGCAGCGCGAGCGTGGGCCCGTGCTCGTTCCCCTCGCCGGTGTGGTTGTAGACCACGTCGAGGACCACCTCGAGGCCGGCCGAGTGCAGCGTCTTCACCATCGTCTTGAACTCGTTCACCGGGTTCGCGACGCCATAGCGCGGATCGGGCGCGAAGTAGCCGATCGAGTTGTAGCCCCAGTAGTTCACGAGGCCGCGGTTCACGAGCGACCGGTCGTCGACGAAGGCGTGCACCGGCAGGAGCTCCACCGTGGTCACGCCGAGCGACTTCAGGTGGTCGACCACCTGCGGCGTCGTGAGCCCGGAGAACTTGCCCTTCATCGCCTCCGGCACGTCGGGGTGGCGGCGCGTGTAGCCCGCGACGTGCATCTCGTAGATGATGCGTTCGTTGCACGGATGGCGCGGGGGGCGGTCGTCGCCCCAGCTGAAGGCGGGATCGATCACCTGGCAGCGCGGCATGGCCGCGGCGTCCTCGCGCCGGTCGAGCGAGAGGTCCTCGCGCTTCTGGCCGATGGTGTAGCCGTAGTGCGCGTCGCTCCAGCGGATGTGCCCGACGATGCTCCTCGCGTAGGGGTCGAGCAGCAGCTTGTGCGGGTTGAAGCGGTGGCCTTTCTCCGGCTGGTACGGCCCGTGCACGCGGTAGCCGTAGAGCTGCCCGGGACGTGCCTGCGGAAGGTAGCCGTGCCACACGAAGTCGGTACGCTCGCGCAGCGGGATGCGCTGCGCCTCGCGCTTGCCGCCCTCGTCGAACAGGCATAGCTCCACCTTCTCCGCGTGCCGCGAGAAGAGCGCGAAGTTCACGCCCTCGCCGTCCCAGGTGGCGCCGAGCGGATGCGGCGAGCCCTGCCACAGCTCCGCGTGCGGCTGCGCGAGGACCTTCGTCATGCGCAGAGCTCGAGGAGGCCGGTGAGCGGGATGCCGATCCAGCCGGGGCGCTGCGCGATCTCGTAGCGCAGCTCGTAGAGCGCCTTCTCGACCAGGAAGAGCTCGAGGAGCGACTGGAACTCGGCCGCGTCGGAAGGCACCGAGGCGAGGCCGGTCGCGCCGCGCGCATAGCCCTCGCGGAAATGGTGCGCCGCGCCGCGTTCCCACGCGTCCACCGCGGCGAGCCCCGCCTCGGCGGGCGCGCCCGGCTCGCGCCGCATGCGGGCGGCGTGCGCCGCGTAGCTGAACGACCGCAGCATTCCGGCCACGTCGCGCAGCACGCTCGACTTCGCGCGGCGTTCCGACATGGGGCGTCCGGGCTCGCCCTCGAAGTCGACGAGGACGAAATCGTCCTGCGCGACCAGCACCTGCCCGAGGTGGAGGTCGCCGTGGAAGCGGGTCTTCAGGACCGGAGATGCCGGCGCACGCGTCGCGCGGATGCGCGCGCGCAGCCGCTCGCGTCGCGCGGCGAGCGCCGCGGCCTGCTCTTGCGCCGCCGCTTCCAGGTGCGGGATGGCCGCCTCGAGCTGCGCGAAGCTCGTCGCCATCTCCTTCTCGACCGCGGCCTTCCACGCCTCGACGTCGGCCTCGGTGGTGGGCTCCGGGTCGAAGGCGCGATCGCCGGTCGTCACGCACAGCGCGCGATGCATCTCGGCGACGCGCCGGCCGAGGAGCGCCATGCGGCCGAGCAGGAATTCGGTCGCCGCCTCCTCGCCCGGGCTCGCGGCGTCGGTCGCCGCGGGGTGCGCCGGGTTGAGCATGTTGCCCAGGTGCTGCAGCGTGAGCTGCCAGAGATCGCCCTGGTTCTCGACGAACTTCTGCAGGATCGCGAGCGTCACCGGCTCCTCGCCGTCGCGCACGAACTCCATCGCGCCCAGCACCGGCGCGATGTTCGCGAACGGCGACACCTCGGTGAGGAAGCGGCCGAGCTCGAGCTCGGGGTTCACCCCGTCGCGCATGCGCCGGTAGCCCTTGAGGAAGAGCCGGTTGCCGAAGAAGACCGCGGTGTTGCTCTGCTCGACCGCGGGCACGCGCACGTCGTCCGCGATGGCGGCGGCGAAGGCGGAGTAGGCGCTGGTCGAGGAGAAGCGCAACCGGCCGGGCCCGAACGCCACCTCGAGGTTGGCGCCCATCGCGCGGGCGAGCGCGCGCGTGAAAGCCGCATCGGCGAAGGCGGCGTAGAACACGCCGACGCGGTCGCGATGGCGCACGCGCACGATCGCGTTGTTGCCGAAGCGCTCCATCGGGTCGTAGGTGCGCGTCTCCCAGTCGAGGCCGAGCGGGATGAAGTAGCGCTGGCAGCCGCCGGAGGCGAGGTCCACCTCGAGGAACACCACGGTCCAGTTGGTCGCCTCCACCTTCCACGACGCGAGCATCACGGTGCGCGTGTCGGCGATCGGCTCGTTCCTCGCCGCGAACCAGCGGCGCTGGCGCAGGTACGGCAGCAGCACCTCGTCGCGCAGCTTCTCGTGCGAGGCGTGCAGGAAGAACTCGCCCGGCTGCGGCACCGGGCCGCTGTGCTCGAGCACCTCCTGCCAGGCCGGCGCGAGGACCAGCAACGGGATGCGCCGCGTCGCGAGGCGTTCCTCGTGCCAGCCGGGCGGCTTCACGTCGGCGGCGAGGCGGAAGGCGAGGTAGCCGTGGCCGGCGAGCGTGAAGAGGTACGGCAGCTTCCCCACGGGCGGGAACGGCTCCTGCCCGAGGATCTCCACCGGCACGCGGCCCTCGAAGCGCGCGAGGTCGAGCTCCACCGCCTGCGGCACGCGCGAGAGGTTCGCGACGCACAGCACCGCCTCGTCCTCGTGCTCGCGCACGTACGCGAGGATCTTGCGGTTGCCCGGATCGAGGAACGAGATGCTTCCGCGCCCGAACGACTTGTAGTTGCTGCGCGTGGCGACCAGCCGCCGCGTCCACTGCAGCAGCGACGAAGGATTGCGCAGCTGCGCCTCGACGTTCACCGCCTCGTAGCCGTAGATCGGATCCATCACCGGCGGCAGGTAGAGCCGCTGCGGGTCGGCGCGCGAGAACCCGCCGTTCCGGTCCGGCGACCACTGCATGGGGGTGCGCACGCCGTTGCGGTCGCCGAGGTAGATGTTGTCGCCCATGCCGATCTCGTCGCCGTAGTAGAGGATCGGCGCGCCCGGCATGGTCATCAGCAGGAACGTGATGAGCTCGATCTTGGGACGGCTGTTCTCCATCAGCGGGGCGAGCCGCCGGCGGATGCCGACGTTCACGCGCATCCGCGGGTCGTCCGCGAAGATGCGGTACATGTAGTCGCGCTCGCGGTCGGTCACCATCTCGAGCGTGAGCTCGTCGTGGTTGCGCAGGAAGATCGCCCACTGGCAATTGGCCGGGATCGGCGGCGTCTGCGACAGGATCTCGACGAGCGGATAGCGGTCCTCCATGGCGATCGCCATGTAGAGCCGCGGCATCATCGGGAAGTGGTAGGCCATGTTGCATTCGTCGCCGTCGCCGAAGTACTGGCGCACGTCCTCGGGCCACTGGTTCGCCTCGGCGAGCAGCATCCGGCCGCGGTAGTTGCGGTCGAGGTCGGCGCGGATCGCCTTGATCACCTCGTGCGTCTCGGGAAGGTTCTCGTTGTTGGTGCCTTCGCGCTCGACGAGGTAGGGGATCGCGTCCAGCCGGAAGCCGTCCACGCCCATGTCGAGCCAGAAGTGCATGGCCTTCAGCACCGCGCGCAGCACGTGCGGGTTGTCGAAATTGAGGTCCGGCTGGTGGCTGAAGAAGCGGTGCCAGTAGTGCTGCTGCGCCACCGGGTCCCAGGCCCAGTTGGAGGACTCGGTGTCGGTGAAGATGATGCGCGTGCCGGCGTACTTGTTCGGGTCGTCGCTCCAGACGTAGTAGTCGCGCTTGGCGCTGCCCGGCGGAGCGCGCCGCGCCGCCTGGAACCAGGGGTGCTGGTCCGAGGTGTGGTTCACCACGAGCTCGGTGATCACGCGCAGCCCGCGCTCGTGCGCCTCGCGCACGAAGCGGCGGAAATCGCTGCGCGTGCCGTACGCGGGGTGGACGTTGCGGTAATCGGCGACGTCGTAGCCGTCGTCGAGCATCGGGCTCGGATAGAAGGGCAGCAGCCAGAGGGTGTTCACGCCGAGGTCGCGCACGTAGTCGAGCTTGCTGGTGAGCCCGCGGAAGTCGCCGATGCCGTCGCCGTCGGAATCGAAGAACGCCTTCACGTGCAGCTGGTAGATGATGGCGTCCATGTACCACAGCGGATCGCCCTCGAGGGCCGGGGCGGGCGCCGCGCGGGAGGCGGTCCGCTGGTCCATCACGGATGCCCGGGCGTGACCGCGAAGACGTGCGCCGGCGCGCGGCGCGGGTCGAGCATGAGGAAGTTGCGGCTGCCCCACCACGGATAGCGCTCGCCGGTGACGAGGTCCTCCACGGTCCACGCGCCATAGTCGGCGAGGCCGAGCGCGGCGAGGTCCGCGTTCACCCAGCCGCTCTGGACGTTGTGCGGATCGAGGTTCACCGCGACGAGGAGGGTATCCGCGCCCGAGCGCTTCGAGTAGCAGATCAGCATGTCGTTGTCGGTGGCGTGGAAGGCGAGGCTCCAGTCCGACTGCAGCGCCGGATGCTCGCGGCGGATGGCGTTCAACTTCGCGGCGAGCGTGGCGATGCGGCCGGCGCGGGCGACGTCCCAGTGCCTGAGCTCGTATTTCTCGCTCTCGAGGTACTCCTCGCTCACGTCGTCGCGCGGCCGGTTCTCGCCCAGCTCGAACGCCGGGCCGTAGATGCCGTAGCTCGCGGCGAGGGTGGCGGCGAGCGCGAGGCGCACCGCGAAGGCCTCGATCGGCTGGTTGCGCAGCTGCTGGGCCAGGATGTCGGGCGTGTTGGGCCAGCAGTTGGGACGGAAATACTCGCGCGACGGCGACTTCGTGAGCTCGGTGAAGTACTCCGTGAGCTCCGCCTTGGTCGTGCGCCACGTGAAGTACGTATACGACTGCGTGAAGCCGAGCTTCGCGAGGCGGTGCATGACGCGCGGGCGCGTGAACGCCTCGGACAGGAAAATGGTGCGCGGATGGTCGCGCCGCACGCTCGCGATGAGCCACTCCCAGAACGCGAACGGCTTGGTGTGCGGGTTGTCGACGCGGAAGATCTCCACCCCCTCGCCGATCCAGAACTCGAACACCTCGCGCAGCGTCTGCCAGAGCGCGCGCCAGTCGCGCGTCTCGAAGTCGATCGGGTAGATGTCCTCGTATTTCTTGGGCGGGTTCTCGGCGAACTGGACGCTGCCGTCGGGGCGCCTGCGGAACCACTCCGGATGCTGCGTGACCCACGGATGGTCCGGCGCCACCTGCAGCGCGATGTCGAGCGCGATCTCCATGTCGCGTTCCTTCGCCGCGGCGACCAGGCGGCGGAAATCCTCGTGGGTGCCGAGCTCGGGATGGATCGCGGTGTGGCCGCCTTCGCGCGCGCCGATCGCCCATGGGCTGCCGACGTCTCCGGGCTCGGCCAGCGTGGAGTTGTTGCGGCCCTTGCGCCGGGTGCGCCCGATGGGATGGATGGGCGGCAGGTAGAGCACGTCGAATCCCATCGAGCGGATGCGGTCGAGGTTCGCCTCGAGGTCGGCGAAGGTGCCGTGCCTTCCGGGCTCCGCGGACATGGAGCGCGGGAAGCACTCGTACCAGCTCGAGAAGCGCCCGCGCTCGCGGTCGACCCAGGCGGGGAGGCTCAGCGATTGCACGGCGCCCGAGCGCGGCGCATGGCATTGCGCGAGCTCCAGGCGCGAGTCGTCCATGGCGAGCTCGTGGAGCTTCTGCGGGTCGCTCTCCTCGCGCAGCGTGCGCGCCCACTGGATCAGGTCCTCGCGCGCGCTTCCCTCCGCGTTCGCGATGCTCTCGGCGATGAGGTCGCTCCCGACCAGCGCGTGCACGCGCAGGTCCGCGGGATCGGTGCGGCGCAGGAACCCGTCGCGCCAGGCCGCGAGGTGGTCGATCCAGCAGACGACGCCGTACTGCCAGAAGCCGATGCGGTCCACGACGAAGCGCGCGCTCCAGCGGTCGTTCGCGAGCGGCTCCATGGCGAGCCCGTTCCAGGTGGTGTCGCCCGGCCCGCGCCAGCGCAGCTCCGCGCGCACGCGCTCGTGCCCATGCGCGAAGCAATCCGCGCTCACCACGATCTCCTCGCCCACCACGCGCTTGATGGCGAAGCGCCCGCCGTCCACCTGCGGGGCGACGCTCTCCACGATGGCCGAGGGCGCGAGCGTCTCGCGCACCGACGCGCGCGAGAGGTCGTTCACGGCGCGGCCTCCGGCGCGAAGAGCGAGAACGCGAGCGGCGGGAGCGAGACCGAGATCGAATGCGGGCGCCCGTGGCACGGCTCGTGCTGCGCCTCGACGCCGCCGAGGTTGCCGACGCCGCTCCCGCCGTAGAACGGCGCGTCGGAGTTGAGCACCTCGCGCCAGCGCCCCGCGAGCGGCACGCCGACGCGATAGCCGTGGCGCACGACCGGCGTGAAGTTGCACACCACCAGCACGGGCGAGCCGGATTTGGCGAGCCGCAGGTACGTGATCACGCTGTCGTCGCTGTCGTTCATGTCGACCCACTGGAAGCCTTCCGGCGAGAAGTCCACCTCGTGCAGCGCGGGCGTGTCGCGATAGGCGCGGTTGAGGTCGCGCAGCCAGTGCTGCACGCCGGCGTGGTCGGTCTCGTGCGTGAGCTCCCAGTCGAGGCCGCGCTCATGGTGCCACTCGCGCCACTGGCCGATGTCCCCGCCCATGAAGAGCAGCTTCTTCCCCGGGTGCGTCCACATGTAGCCGTACAGCAGGCGCAGGTTCGCGAACTTCTGCCAGCGATCGCCCGGCATCTTGTCGATGAGCGAGCGCTTGCCGTACACCACCTCGTCGTGGGAGAGGGGCAGGATGAAGTTTTCCGAGAACGCGTACCACAGCGAGAACGTGAGCGCCGAGTGGTGGAAGCGGCGGTGGATCGGATCGTGCGCGAAGTAGTCGAGCGTGTCGTGCATCCAGCCCATGTTCCACTTCATGGAAAATCCCAGGCCGCCGGTGTGCACCGGGCGCGAGACCTGCGGCCAGGCGGTCGATTCCTCCGCGATTGTGCGCGTGTCGGGGAAGTCGCGCCCGAGGCCCACGTTCAGTTGCTTGAGGAACGTGATCGCCTCCAGGTTCTCCTTGCCGCCGTACGCGTTCGGGATCCACTCGCCGTGCTTGCGGCCGTAGTCGAGGTACAGCATCGAGGCCACCGCGTCCACGCGCAGGCCGTCGATGTGGTACTTCTCGAGCCAGAAGTGCGCGCTCGAGGCGAGGAAGGCGCGTACCTCGTGACGCCCGTAGTTGAAGATGGCGCTCTTCCATTCCGGATGGAAGCCCAGGCGCGGATCGGCGTGCTCGTAGAGGTGCGTGCCGTCGAAGCGCGCGAGGCCGTGCGGGTCGTCGGGGAAGTGCGAGGGCACCCAGTCGAGGATCACGCCGATGCCGTGCGCATGCAGCACGTCCACGAGGTGCATGAAGTCCTGCGGCGTGCCGTAGCGCGAGGTCGGCGCGAAGTAGCCGGTGGTCTGGTAGCCCCACGAGCCGTAGAACGGGTGCTCGGTGATCGGCATCAGCTCCACGTGCGTGAAGCCCAGCCATTGCACGTACTCGGCGAGCGGCCCGGCGATCTCGCGGTAGCTGGGGAGCCGGTCCCAGCTCGAGCGGCGCCACGAGCCCAGGTGCACCTCGTAGACGGCGAACGGGGCTTCGAGGGCGTTGTGCCTCGCGCGCGTGCGCATCCATTCCGCGTCGGCCCAGTCGTAGTCGAGCGACCAGGCGAGCGAGGCGCTCGCCGGCGCGACCTCGCTGCAGAAGGCGAAGGGGTCCGCCCGGTCCTCGCGCTGCCCGTGGATGTTGGTGATCGAGTACTTGTAGGCCGCGCCCGGGCGCACGCCGCCGACTTCGGCTTCCCAGATGCCCGACTGGTCCCAGCGCGGATGCAGCACGTCGACGCCCGCCTTCCAGCCGTTCCAGTCCCCGATCACCGAGATCGCGCGGGCGTTGGGCGCCCAGACCGCGAAATGCGCCCCGCCCTCCGGCGCAAGCTGGCATCCGAGCTTGCGGTAGAGGTTGGCGTGGGTGCCTTCCTTGAATAGATAAATGTCGTGCTCGGTCAGCATCGCCATGGCGCCGCGGACGGAATCGACGCTCAATGGAGATGCTGCAGGGGCTGGCCCAGCATCGCGGGCGTGATGAGCGTCACCCCCTTGTCGGTCACGTGGAAGCGCTTGCGGTCCTCTTCGGGATCGACGCCGGCGCGCAATCCGGGCGGGATGTGCGTCCCCTGGTCGACCACGACGCGCGAGAGGATCGCCCCGCGGCCCACTTCCACCTCGGGCAGCAGCACCGCCTCGTTCACGGTGCAGTAGCTGTGCACGCGCACGCGCGAGAAGAGGAGCGAGTTGCGGATCGTGGAGCCGCTCACGATGCAGCCGCCCGAGACCATGGAATCGATCGCCGCGCCGCGCCGGCCTTCCTCGTCGAACACGAACTTCGCCGGCGGCAGCTGCTCCTGGAACGTCCAGATGGGCCATGCGTCGTCGTAGAGGTTCAACGCGGGCGAGACGCGCGTGAGCTCGAGGTTCGCTTCCCAGAACGCGTCGACCGTCCCGGCGTCGCGCCAGTAGGGGCGGCCGTCGGTGAACTGCGCGCAGCTGTCCTGCAGGCGGTGGGCGTAGACGCGCGACTCGTTCGCGAGCAGCCGCGGGATGAGGTCGTGGCCGAAGTCGTGCCCCGACTCCGCGTCCAGCGCATCGTCCACCAGCTCGTCGTACAGGAATTCCGCGTTGAAGACGTAGATGCCCATGCTGCCGAGCGCGCAGCCGGCCTTGCCGGGAATCGTGCGCGGCTCGCGCGGCTTCTCCTCGAAGCCCATCACGCGATAACCCTTGTCCACTTCCATCACGCCGAGCTGGCCCGACGCCTCCTCGAGCGGCACCTCGACGCAGCCCACGGTCATGTCGGCGTCGCGGTCCACGTGCTCGTAGAGCATGCAGGCGTAGTCCATCTTGTAGATGTGGTCGCCGGCGAGCACCAGCACGTAGCGCGGCGCATGGCGCCGCAGCACCTCGAGGTTCTGGTACACGGCATCCGCCGTGCCCTTGTACCAGTCCGAATTGTGGCTCTGCTGCGCGGGCAGCAGCTCGATGAACTCGTTGAAGCGCCCGTCGAGGAACGACCAGCCCTTCTGCACGTGGTTGATGAGCCCGTGCGAGTGGTATTGCGTCGCCACGCCGATCCTGCGGATGCCGGAGTTGATGCAGTTGGAGAGGGCGAAGTCGATGATGCGGAACTTGCCGCCGAACGGGACGGCGGGCTTCGCGCGGCCTTCGGTGAGGGGACCGAGGCGCGAGCCGCGGCCGCCGGCGAGCACCACCGCCACCGTCTGGCGCGCGAGCTGCGCCATGGTCGAGCGGTCCGGCGCGGGACGTGGCACGCCCTGGCGCCCGGCGTGGATCTTCTGGATTTCGTTGCTGGTGCGCGCCATCGGCGTTCTCTTCGCGAAGTCGTTTGTTGGTGGTTGTTTCGACCGGGGGCGATGAACAGAATTTCCTTGCACGAACGCGCGCCGCCTCTCCTCGATGATGTCCCAACGCGCTCAGGCGCGCCGTAGGAGGCGTCCTACGTCGGCCCGCTCGCGCTCCTTTGCCTTCTCGGCCGGCGCGAGCTCCACCAGCGCCGGCGCCTCGCCCGAGCGGCGCGACCACACCAGCGCCTCGCCCGGCCGCGGCTCGCGCAGCGCCTCGGGCGGCGCGGGCACCTCGATCACGCGGGCGAGGGCCGCGAGCGCCTCGCCCGCGCCGGCGCCGCAGGCGACGATCGCGTTGGCCGCGGCGAGCAGGTCGGGCGGCAGGCGGCTCGCCTCGGAAGACACGTAGATCGTATTCTCCGCCGGCGCGATCGCCACCTCGTCCTTGAGGCCGCGCGCCGGCAACGCGTGCTGCGCCTCGTCGATCACGATCCAGTGCGGCCGGCCGGTCGTCTCCTGCAGCGCGCCCAGGCGCCGCACCAGGTCGGTGATGAAGCGCGGGCGCTTCGCGGCGGCGAGCGCCACGAGCGACACGACGGTGCTGATCGCGGGCTTCTCCAGGGCCGTGAGCACCTCGAGCGTCTCGGGCGCACGGTCGCCGGCGCCGATCACCACCGCCGGCACGAAATCGAGATAGTGGCCCAGCGTGTCGATCACGCAGAACTGGTAGCCCATCGCGCAGGCGCGCGCGACCAGCCCCATCACGATCGCGCTCTTGCCGCTCGCCGGCGCTCCGGCGATCACCATCGAGACGCCCGCGGTCGGCAGCGCGACCGCGGTCCCGTGCGCGCCGCGCCCGAGGAGGAGCGCGCGCCGCTCGGCGCGGGGCGGCGTGCGCGCGAGGTCGCACTCGATGAGGTCGGCGATCACCTCGAGCACTCCGTCGCCGTGCGTCTCGCGGGTCACCCGGTCCGCCTTCATCTTGAGCGTCTCGATCGCGTTCGCGACCGCGACCGAGTACTCCGCGGAATCGAGCAGCGCGTGGTCGTTCTCGCCGTCGCCGGCCGCGACCAGGTTGCGCGGCGAGAGCGCGAGCTCCTCGAGCGCGACGGCGAGCCCGCTCGCCTTCGTGACGCCCGCGGGGAGCACCATCACGGCGCCCTTGTTGAAGATCACCTGGCGCTCGAGGCCGAGCTCCTTGATCACGTCGATCACGGTCGTCTCGTGCGGCACGACGGTGGCGACGATCGACAGGCCCACCGAAACCGGCACCCCGCGCGCGACGAGGCGCTCGACGAACTCGGGCGGCGGCGGATCGCCGAGCGCCTGGCGCTCGCCGTCCTGCGGCCGGTAGAGGAGCGCCCCGTTCTCGGCGACCACGCGGTCGAACAGCGCGACCCCGGGAAAGATCGCGAGCAGCTGGTCGAGCTCGCGGCCGGTCACGAGGAGCAGCTTGCGGCCGGTTTCGCGCAGCCGCGCGAGCCCGTCCACCACGTGGGGCGCGACGACGCCGTCGTGGGCGATGGTGCCGTCGAAATCGACTGCGATCGCGGTGTAGCGCATGGAACGGGCGGCGCGGCTCGGGGTCTTTCGGAAACGTCCACCTCGGGGCCCATGCCTTGGCCAAGGAACAGCGGCGAGCGACCCTCGGCATCGACATCGGCGGCACGAAGAGCCTATACGCACTCTTCGACGAGCGTTTCGAGGTCGTGGCGCAGGAAAAGTTGCGCACCCATCCCGATCGGGGCGCGGAGAAGGCGTTCACGCGCGGGCTGAAGAAGGCGGTGGGTGCGCTGCTGGAGGAGGCCGAAAGGCGCGGCCTGCGCGTGCGCGCGGTCGGCGTCGGCTGCGCCGGCGACATCGACATGCGCGAGGGCGTCGTGCGCTCCTCGCCCAACATCGGCTTCCTCAGGGATTATGCGTTCCGCGCGCGCCTGGAGAAGCTCACGCGGGCGAAGGTTTTCGTGGGCAACGACGTACAGTCGGCGCTCTACGGCGAGCTCGAGCTCGGCGCGGCGCGCAAGGCACGGCACGTGATCTGCGTCTTCCTCGGCACCGGCGTGGGCGGCGCCATCGCGATCGACCGGGCTCTGCACCTGGGCGCGTGCGGCCTCGCGGGCGACCTCGGCAACTACGTGCTGCACGCGTCCCATTCGGCGGATGCGCCGCGCGCCGAGGTCCTCGACAACGTCGCGAGCCGCCCGGCGATCGCGGGCGACGCCGCGGCGCTCGCCGCGAAGCGCTGGGCCCCGAAGCTGCGCGAGAAATCCGGCACGGACGTGACCGACATCAAGAGCGGCGACATCGCCGCGGCGATCCGCAACGGCGACAAGGCGGTCGAGAAGCTGGTGCGCAGCCGCGCGCGCATGGTGGGCGCCGCGATCTCGAACTTCGTGGACTTCATCAATCCCGACATGGTGGTGCTGGGCGGCGGGCTGGTCGAGGCCATGCCGCGCCTCATCCAGCACGAGGTGGCGAAGGCGGTCGAGGCGCACGCGACCGCGAAGGCGGCGCGCGCGGCGCGCATCGTGGTCGCGAAGCTGCACAACCACTCGGTGACGACGGGCGCGGCGAAGCTCGCGCTCGACATGCTGGAATCGAAGCCCCCGATCGATCTCGGTTGAGCCGGCGTCAACCGGCGCGCGCACCGCGCCGTTTTCGCAAGGGCCCACTGACCCCGAGGAAGTCCCCATGCAACTCGACGCCGCATTGCCCATCGTCCGCGCGCTCGCCGACGGCGTGAATCCCGTCACCGGCGAGGCGTATCCCGAATCCAGCCCCTATGCGGAGCCGCGCACGCTGCGCGCGCTCTACTCCGCCGTCGACCTCATGGCGCGCGAGGTGGAGCGCGAGAAGCGCCGCGAGCGCCTTCCCGCCAACTTCGGCAAGCCCTGGACCGAGGGCGAGGATCGCACGCTCGTCGCCGAGTTCGACGCCGGCGCCGTGATCCCGGAGATGGCGCGCAAGCACCTGCGCACGCAATCGTCGATTCGGCTGCGCCTCGAGAAGCTCGGCAAGATCCAGCCGAGCGCGCAGGAGTCGGACCCTGGTGTTGCCGTTGCTCGGTTCAGGGCCTGACCCCGGTTTTCGTGCGCTTCAGTCCTTCTCGAGCTTGAGCGCCGCGGAGTTCATGCAGTAGCGCAGCCCGGTCGGCTGCGGCCCATCGGGAAAGACGTGGCCGAGGTGCGCATCGCAGCGCGAGCACAGCACCTCGGTGCGCCGCATGAACCAGCTGCGGTCGTCCTTCTCGGTCACCGCATCCTTCGCGGCGGGCCGCGAGAAGCTCGGCCATCCGGTGCCGGATTCGAATTTCGCATCGGAGCGGAAGAGCGGCTGCCCGCAGCACACGCAGCGGTAGGTGCCCGCGTCGTGGCAGTCCCAGTACTCGCCGGTGAAGGCGGGCTCGGTGGCGTGCTTGCGCGTCACCTGGAATTGCAGCGGCGTGAGCTGCGCCTTCCACTCGTCGTCCGATTTCACCATCTTGTCCATCGCCATCCCCGTCGTGCCCGCACGATCCCGTCGTACCCGCGCATCGCCGTCCTCTACCCGCGCATCGCCGTCGTCCCTGCACCATCCCGTCATCCCCGCGCAGGCGGGGATCCATCTGCGATTCTAACCCGCGTCTCCTCTGCGCTATCCTGTGCGCACCTTGGACGCGCCGCACGACTATCGCGCGGTCTTCACCGACCGCAACCTCGCCGTCATCGCGCTGCTCGGTTTCTCCTCCGGCCTTCCGCTCGCGCTCACGGGACAGACGCTGCAGGCCTGGATGACGGTGGACGGCGTGGATCTCTCCACCATCGGCTTCTTCACGCTGGTGGGCATTCCCTATACGTGGAAATTCCTGTGGTCGCCGGCGATGGACCGCTTCGTGCCGCCCTTCCTCGGTCGGCGGCGCGGCTGGCTCCTCGTCACGCAGGTGGCACTCGCCGCGGGGATCGCGGCGATGGCGACGCTCGAGCCGCGCCGCGACCTCACGGCGCTCGCCGCGCTCGCGATCTTCGTCGCGTTCGCCTCCGCCTCGCAGGACATCGTGGTCGACGCCTATCGCACCGACATCTCGCGCCCCGAGGAGCGCGGGATCGCGGGAGCGCTCGGCGTGGTCGGATACCGCGTCGCCATGCTCGTCTCCGGTGCGCTCGCGCTGGTGCTCGTGAACGGCTCCGGCATGCTGCCCGGGCTCGGCTGGCGGACGACCTATCTCGCGATGGCCGCCTGCATGGGGGTCGGAGTGCTGGCGACGCTCTTCGGCCGCGAGCCCGCGCTCGCCGCGCCGCCGCCGCGGACGCTGCGCGAGGCCGTGGTCGAGCCGTTCCACGAATTCCTTTCCCGCCCCGGCGCCGGCTGGCTCGTGCTGCTCCTCGTGCTCTACAAGCTGGGCGACGCGTTCGCGGGCTCCCTCACCACGGCGTTCCTGCTGCGCGGCGCCGGCTTCTCGCTCGCCGACGTGGGGCAGGTCTACAAGGTCGTGGGCCTCACCACGACGATCGTGGGCGTGGTGCTCGGCGGCACGCTCATGGTGCGGCTGGGCCTGTATCGGTCGCTCCTGGCGTTCGGCATCCTGCAGGCCGTGGGAACGCTCGCCTATCTGTGGCTCGCGCTCGCCGGGCACGCCTATTCGATCCTGGTGCTCGCCGTCGGCGCCGAGAACCTCACCGCCGGCATGGGCACCGCCGCCTTCGTCGCGCTGCTGATGGCGCTCTGCGACCGGCGCTATACCGCCACGCAGTACGCGCTGCTTTCCGCGCTCGCGACCGTCGGCCGTGTGTACGTCGGCCCCGCGGCGGGCTACGCTACGGATCCCCGCTACCTCGGGCTCGCGTGGTCGACGTTTTTCCTCTGCACGTTCATCATCGCGCTGCCGGGGCTCGTCCTGCTCGCCTGGAAGCGGCCCGCGATCGAAGCGCTCGACCGGAGAACCTAGGCATGCCGAGAAGACCCGCCATGTTCAGCACCGACCTCGTCCCCCTCACGCAACCGCTGCCCGCGTCGATCGCGGCGGCGGCCGGCACCACGCTCGCGCGCCACGCCTACCTCGACTGGGTGCTCGGCCAGGTGATGTACAGCCTGATGGAGATCTCGATCAAGCAGGGACGCGTGATCCTCAAGCTGCCCCGGCCGCGCCAGTACATCGCCGCCGTGCAGGACCTGTTCGAGTTCCACCGCATCGAGGCGGAGTACAACTTCGAGCAGCTCGCGCGCCGGCTCGAGGCGGCGGAGCGGGTGCGTGCGCTCCTTACCCGCTCGACGTACATGCGGGAGATCGGCGCCCGCGAGCCGCGCATCCACCTCGCCCGCGCCCTCTGGGATCCGGGTCCCGGCGGCGAGACGCAGCCCGAGTCGCAGCTCGTCGACCGTGCCTTCCTCGCCGCGCGCCGCAAGGAGGTGGACGCCGCGATCGCCTCGGCCGAGAAGCTGCGCTCGCTCATCGACAAGGAATTGCGGACGCTTCATGAACGGCGCCGCAAGAGCAAGCGCCTCGACCGCCGGAAAAGATAATGGGGACGTACCCCGTTTTCTCTTAGGCGGAACGGCTGTTGGGTGAGCGCTCGTTCCGCCTAAGAGAAAACGGGGTACGTCCCCGGTTCATTTCCTGCGGAAGCGGAAGACGCCGATGCTGCCGCGGAGGTTGGGCAGCATGTGCACGGTCTTTCCCTCGTGGATCACGCGCTCGTCCAGGATGCGCGCGCCCACCTTCGTGCACAGGCCCTCGAAGTCCTTCACCGTGCACAGGTGGATGTTGGGCGTGTTCCACCAGTCGTGCGGCAGCGTCTTCGAGACCGGCATGCGGCCCCGCAGGATGTCGAGCCGATGGCGCCAGTAGCCGAAGTTGGGAAACGTGACGATCCCCTCGCGGCCCACGCGCAGCATCTCGTTCAGCACCCGCTCGGCGTCGCGCATCGCCTGCAGGGTCTGCGAGAGGATCACGAAGTCGAACGCGCCGTCGCCGAAGGAGGCGAGGCCCGCCTCGATGTCGCTCTGCACGACGTTGATGCCGTTCTTCACGCTCGCGAGGACGTTGGCATCGTCGATCTCGATGCCGTAGCCCTTCACGCCGTGGGTGGCCATGAGCCCGGCGAGCAGCACGCCGTCGCCGCAGCCCAGGTCGAGCACGCGCGCGCGCTCGGGAATCCAGGAGCCGATGAGCTCGAAGTCGTAGCGTTGCATCACGCCCCCTCGCGCGGCTCGCGGCGCCCGGCGTAGCCGCGCATCTCCTCGAGCTCGCTCTCCAGCGCGACGAGCGGCGTGCGGCGCTCGCCCGCCCCCACCTCCGACGCCACGTTGTCCATGTACGCCGCGACGAGCTGGTGGTAGTGCGGGTTGTCGAGGAGGAACGCGTCGTGCCCGTGCGGCGCGTCGATCTCCGCGTAGCTCACGTCCTTGTTCGAGGCGACCAGCGCCTTCACGATCTCGCGCGAGCGCTCGGGCGGGAAGCGCCAGTCGCTCGCGAACGAGGCGACGAAGAAGCCGGCGCGCGCGGCGGAGAGCGCGCGGGCGAGGTCGCCGCCGGTCTCCTTCGCCGGGTCGAAGTAGTCGAGCGCCTTGGTCATCAGCAGGTAGGTGTTCGCGTCGAACACCTGCGCGAACTTGTCGCCCTGGTAGCGCAGGTACGACTCGATCTCGAACTCCACCTCGTAGTTGAAGCCGTACTCGTCGCGCTTGAGCACGCGCCCGAACTTCTCCATCAGCACGTCCTCGGAGAGATACGTGATGTGGCCGAGCATGCGCGCGAGCTTGAGGCCGCGCGCGGGAATCGCCTTGTGCGCGTAGAAATTGCCGCCGTGGAAATCCGGATCCGAGACGATCGCCTGGCGCGCCACGTCGTTGAACGCGATGTTCTGCGTCGAGAGCCGCGGTGCCGCCGCGATCACCAGCGCGTGGCCGATGCGGTCGGGGAAGGAGAGCGTCCACTGCATCGCCTGCATCGCGCCGAGGGAGCCGCCGATCGCCGCGGCGAGGCGCCCGATGCCGAGCCGGTCCATCAGCCGCGCCTGCGACACGACCCAGTCCTCCACGGTCACCACCGGGAAGCTCGCGCCGTAGGGCTGTCCCGTCGCCCGGTCGATGGAGCCCGGTCCCGTCGAGCCGTGGCAGCCGCCGATGTTGTTCACGCCGATCACGAAGAAGCGCTCGGTGTCGATGGGTTTCCCGGGCCCGACCAGGTTGTCCCACCAGCCGACCTTGCGTGGATCGTCGGCGTAGTAGCCCGCGACGTGGTGGCTGCCCGAGAGCGCGTGGCACACGAGCACCGCGTTGGAGCGCTCGGCGTTGAGCGTCCCGTACGTCTCGTAGACGAGCTCGTAGGAGGCGAGGGTCTTCCCCGCCTTGAGGATGAGGGGCTCGAGGAAGCCGGCGCGCTGCGGCGCGGCGGCGCCCACGGAGCGGGACGCGGCGTCGTTCATGGCCATAAAAAACCCGACGGACTGAAGGTCGTGTCGGGTTGGTCTCGCGCCGCCACTCGCTTTAGCCGTATTTATCAAGCGCCCGCAAGCTGAGCTCAAATCGGCGCCGTAGGAGGCGAATGATAGCAAACGCGCTCCCGTCTGTGGAGGTGGGTGCGGCGCGCGCGGCGATCGGCCACAATGGCGCGAAAGGAGGGGTGGACCCTGCGAACCTGGCTCGCGATCCTGTTGACGCTCTTCGCCGGCGCGGCCGGCGCGGCGCAGAACGTCTACGCCGTGATGTCCCTCGTGGGAGACGGGCTCCTCGTCGTGCGCCACCGGCCCGTCACGGGCACTTCGCTGCCCGACTCCGTGCACGAGTTCCTGCCCGTGAAGGATCCGATCTTCGATCACACCGTGCTCCTCGCCGTGGACGACGCCGTGCGCAAGGCCGACCCCGGCGCGAAGACCCTGCTCCTCGGTGCCGATGCGGCGCTCGCCGAAGCGCAGTCGAAGGCGCTCGATGCCGCCGATCCGGCCAGCGTGATCGCCCAGGCCGTGCGGGCGCGGCTTCCGGCCGGCGCCACGCGGCTCATCCTCGTCGTGAAATCGCGCCATCCCGCACAGATCGAGTTCGCCGGAAGCCACGTCGGCAGCGGCCGGCTCGAGGGTCTCGGGTACTACATCGACGACGCGGTGCTGCCGGCGGATCGCAACAGCACCGGCGACAGGGACGTGGGCCTCCTCGCCCCGTTCACCTACTTCGAGGTGGCGATCGTGGACCTCCCTTCCGGCAGGGTGCTCGCGGAGAAATCGGTCTACGCGGCGCACTCGGTCTCGGAGAAGTTCTCCGACACGCTCTCCCCCTGGGATGCGCTCACGCCGGAGCAGAAGATCACGTTCGTGCGCGACCTGCTGCGCCGCGAGGTCGCCGAGGCGGTGCCCGCGATCCTGCCGCGCTGACGCTCACCCGTTCAGCTTCTCCATCAGCGCCTGCAGCTTGTCGGGCTCGTCGGACCGCAGGATCCGCGAGACCACCGTGGCGAGCTCCGCGACGCTCGTCGTGAGCACGCGCTGCTTCACCGCGAGGATATGCGCCGGATGCATCGAGAAATGGCGTAGCCCGAAGCCGAGCAGGAGCCGCGTGAGCTCGACGTCGCCCGCCATCTCACCGCACACCGCCACCGGCTTGCCGTGCTGGTGCGCGGTGCGGATCACGCTCGAGATGAGCGTGAGCACCGCCGGGTGCAGGGGATCGTAGAGATGCGCCACCTTGTCGTCGGCGCGGTCGATCGCGAGCGTGTACTGGATGAGGTCGTTGGTGCCGATGGAGAGGAAGTCGAGCTTGCGGATGAACATCGGCAGCGCGATCGCCGCCGCGGGCACCTCGATCATCCCGCCCACCGGCACCTGGTCGTCGAACCTGAGCCCCTGGGCGCGCAGCTGGGCGCGCGCGTAGTCGATCGCATGCAGCGCCTGGTTGAGCTCCTGCCAGGTCGCGAGCATCGGCAGGAGGATCTGCACCCGGCCATGGCGCGAGGCGCGCAGGATCGCGCGGAGCTGCGTGTGGAAGAGCGCGGGCTCGGCGAGGCAGTAGCGGATCGCGCGCAGGCCGAGCGCCGGGTTCACAGCGACGTATTGGTCCGCGTCGGTCGCCTTGTCGGCGCCCAGGTCGAGCGTGCGGATGGTGACCGGCAGCCCCTTCATGCCCTCGACCACCTCGCGATACGCCTCGTACTGCTCGTCCTCGTCGGGCAGGTCGCGGCGGTTCATGAACAGGAACTCGCTGCGGAAGAGGCCGATCCCGGTCGCGCCGCTCGCCTTCACCGCCTCGATGTCGGACGGAAGCTCGATGTTCGCCCAGAGCTGCACCGGGGTGCCGTCGAGAGTCGAGGCGGGAGCGGTCTTCAGGCGCTTCAGCTTGTCGCGCTCGAGGCGCGCCTCGTTCTGCTTCAGGCGATATTCGGCGAGCACCCGGCGATCGGGGTTCACGATCACCACGCCCTGCGTCCCGTCGACGATGACGAGCTCGTCCTCGTGCACCAGCGTGCGCGAATGGTGCAGCGCCATGATCGCGGGGATGCCGAGCGAGCGCGCGACGATCGCGGTGTGCGAGGTCGCCCCGCCCAGGTCGGTGAGGAACGCGAGGAAGCGGTGCTCGCGGAACAGGATCACGTCGGCGGGCGAGAGGTCGCGCGCGACGAGGATCGGCCCGTCCTCGCGCGCGGGCTTCGCCGGGATGCGCCGCTGGCTTCCGGCGAGCGCCGCCAGCACGCGCTCGGCCACCTGGCGGACGTCGGCTTCGCGCTCGCGCAGGTACGGGTCGGTCACGTCGCCGAACTGCGCGAGCAGTTCGTCGAGCTGCAGGCGCAGCGCCCACTCGGCGTTGCAATGCTCGCGGCGGATGATGTCGCGCGGCGCCGCGGTGAAGGCGTCGTCGTCGAGCAGCATCAGGTGCACGCGCACGAAGGGCGCGAGCTCCGCCGCGCCGCTGTGGCGCACGCTCTCGGTGAGGTCCTTCAGCTCGTCGCGCACCTCCTTCACCGCGCGGTCGTAGCGGCGCTGCTCGCGCGCGACGTCGGCGGGGACGACCTGGTAGTGGTCCACCTCCGCCGACATGCCGGCGAAGAGGTGCGCGTGGCCGATCGCGATGCCGCCCGAGACGCCGATGCCGTGCATCGTGAAGCAGATGGTCGAGGCGTTGTCGCGCGCGGCGTCCGGCGGCATGGCGCTTCCTAGTCCGGCTCGCCGAACTTGTCGGCGAAGAGCTTCTCCACGGTCGCCATCGCCGCGTCCTCGTCGGGGCCGTCGGCCTCCAGCTCCACCGAGGAGCCCAGTCCGGCGGCGAGCATCATCACGCCCATGATGCTCTTCGCGTTCACGCGCCGGCCGTTGCGCGCGATCCAAACCGCGCTCCGGTACTGCGAGGCGGCCTGCGTGAGCTTCGCCGAGGCGCGCGCGTGCAGGCCGAGCTTGTTGGTGATGGTGATGGAACGCTTGATCACGAGTCGTTCGAGCACGAATGCGCGATGCGCGTGATGCCCTCGGTCCCGCCGGCGAGCGCCTTCTGCAGCAGCACCGCGAGCGGCTCCTCGCGATAGCTCAACGCACGGATGAGCATCGGCAGGTTCATCCCGGCGATGCCCTCCACGCGGCCGGGACGCAGCAGGCGCGCGGCGATGTTCGACGGCGTCGCGCCGTAGATGTCGGTGAGGACGAGCACCCCGTCGCCCTGGTCCAGGAAGCGGATCAGGTCCTCGGCCACCGGCAGGATCGCGTCCGGATCGTCGTGCACCGTGACGCCGAGCTGGCGCAGGTAGAGCGGGCGCTTGCCGAGCACGTGGCTCGCGGAGTGGATGAGGGACTCCCCGAACGCGCCATGGGAGACCAGGAGGATGCCGATCATGGGCGCCATCTTAAGGCACGGTGCCGTTTTGCAAGCCGGCCGCGGCCAAGATAGGGTGGGCGTTTTCCCGCCGGAGTCCCCGATGCTTCGCAGCCTCCTCGCCGCACTCCTCACCGCATTCCTCGCCTCGCCGGCCAGCGCCAAGCCGCAGGTCACGCACATCGATCCCCCGAAGCACGTGCTCTTCATCGGCAACAGCTTCAGCTACTTCAACGACAGCCTGCACGGCCACCTGCGGCACCTCGTCCTCGCGGCCGACCCCGGCCACGAGAAGGAATACCTGTTCCGCTCGAGCACCATCTCGGGCGGGTACCTCTACCAGCATTCCGGCGACCTTCCGTACGAGCTGCAGGACGCGCACTGGGACGTCGTCGTCCTGCAGGGGCAGAGCCGCGAGCCGATGGCGAAGGACGCGAAGAAATCCGCACGCTTCCGCGACGTCGCGCGCGGCTTCGACGGGCTGATCAAGGCGAGCGGGGCGAAGACGGCGTTCTTCATGACCTGGGCCTACCAGGGCAAGCCCGCGATGACCGATGCCCTCGCCCAGGGCTACGAGGGCATCGCGAACGAGCTGGACGACCTCGTCGTGCCCGTGGGGCTCGCCTTCCAGCGCTCGCTCGAGGAGCGCCCGTCGCTGGTGCTGCACTTCAAGGATCACATGCATCCGAGCCTCGCCGGAACCTACCTCGCCGCTTGCACCTTCTACGCGGCGCTCTACGGCAAATCGCCCGAAGGCAATCCCTACACCGCGGACCTCGACGCCGACAGCGCGCATTTCCTGCAGGGCGTCGCCTGGGAAACCGTCCGCGCGTATTACGGCGCATCGGTAAAATGATTCGTCCATGAGCGCCCGCATGCCCCATCCCACCGAGATCACGCTGCACAAGCAGTCGCGCGTGCTGGACATCGCCTTCGACGACGGCAGCCGCTTCGAGCTGCCGTGCGAATACCTGCGCGTCTACTCGCCCTCGGCGGAGGTGCGCGGACACGGGCCGGGCCAGGAGGTGCTGCAGACCGGCAAGAAGGAGGTGGGCATCGAGGCGATCGAGCCGGTCGGGGTCTATGCGCTGAAGCTCGTCTTCAGCGACGGGCACGACACCGGCATCTACTCGTGGGAATACCTGCACGAGCTCGGCGCGAAGCGCGAGTCGAACTGGAGGACGTACCTCGCGCGCCTCGCGCAGGCCGGAAAGAGCCGCGAGCCATGAGCCGTCCCGGCCGCGATCCCGCGCAGCCCTCGGGCCCGGCGGAGCAAAAGACCACGCACTTCGGCTACCGCGAGGTGGCGGAGGAGCAGAAGGCCGAACGCGTCGGCGAGGTGTTCCGCTCGGTCGCGCCGAGCTACGACCTGATGAACGACCTCATGTCGCTCGGCCTGCATCGCCTCTGGAAGCGCTTCGCGCTCGAGCTCTCCGGCGTGCGCGCGGGCTCACGCGTGCTCGACGTGGCCTCGGGCAGCGGCGACCTCGCCCGCGCCTTCGCGAAGCGCGCCGGGCCCGGCGGCGAAGTGGTGATGACCGACATCAACGCCGCGATGCTCGCGGTGGGACGCGACAAGCTGCTCGACGAAGGCATCGTCGCGCCGCTCGCGCTCGCCGACGCGGAGAAGCTGCCGTTCCGGGACGACGCCTTCGACTGCGTCTCGGTCGCCTTCGGCCTGCGCAACATGACGCGCAAGGAGCTCGCCCTCGCGGAGATGCGCCGCGTCGCACGCCCCGGCGGGCGCGTGATCGTGCTCGAGTTCTCCAGGCCGTGGAAGCCGCTCGCGAAGGCCTACGACGCGTACTCGTTCTCGGTGCTGCCCGCGCTCGGCAAGTACGTCGCGAAGGACGAGGCCGCGTACCGCTATCTCGCCGAATCGATCCGCATGCACCCCGACCAGGAAACGCTCAAGTCGATGATGCAGGCGGCCGGGCTCGAGCGGGTCGAGTACTTCAACCTCGCGGCGGGCATCGTGGCGCTGCATCGCGGGTGGAAGGCGTGATGGCGCTCCTTCCGCATCCGGCCGAGCGGGCGGTGAACCACCTGCTGAGGAGCCGCCCGCTCGCGCTCGAGCGCCTGCGCCCGCATGCCGGCCGCACCGTCGCCTTCCGCGTCGGCCCGCTCGCCTTCGCCCTCACCGTGCAGAGCACCGGTGAAGTCACGGCGGCGCTCCCCGGAACGCCGGAAGACCTCGCCGTGCGCCTCTGGCCCTTCCTCGTGCCGCGCCTCGCCGCGGGCGAGGAGGCCGCCTTCCGGGAGATCGAGATGCAGGGCGATGCGGAGCTCGCGCAGGAAGTGTCGTTCCTTGCCCGGAACCTCACGTGGGATTACGAGGAGGACCTGTCGAAGGTGATCGGCGACATCGCCGCGCATCGCCTCGCCGGGGCCGCCCGCGGCCTCGCGCGCTGGAGCCGCGAGGCCGCGCTCCGGAGCGCGCAAGGAGCGGCGGAATACTGGACCGAGGAATCGCCGCTGGTCGCCTCGCGCGTCAAGGTCGAATCGTTCGTGCACGGCGTGTCGGAGCTGCGCGACGGCGTGGATCGACTCGAGAAACGCCTCGAGCGCCTGGAAGCGGGCGCCCGGCGCTGAGGGCGCGGCCCGCGCGGTTTGTCGGAACTAGTTCCGGTGGCGGATGGTCTGCGTGGAAAGTCCCACAACGCGCGGAACCGCGACGCCATGAGGCCGTTTGCCGCAGCACTTCTGGCGTGCCTCCTCGCGACCAGCGCCTTCGCCGGGGATGCCGCGCCCTCCGGGGATGCCGCACCATCCGGGCATGCCGCGTCCTCGGGCTCCGCGCCGACGGCGCCGGAGTCGAAGCACGCCGAGCCGAAGAAGGGTGAAGCGCGCACCGTCCTCGCGGTCACGTGGCAGGCGCCGCAGCCCTTGCGCGGCCTCTACGAGAAATACCTACCGTCCCCGAAGGCCGATCCGAACGAGGACCCGGTCGTCGCACGACGCGCGTGGCTGCGCGACATGCGCAAGCGCGTCCCGCAGATCGCCGCGGCCGAGGGCTGGTTCTCCGCCAAGGTGGACGTGCGCTTCGACGGCGATCGCCGCGACCGCGTCACGATCGCGGTCGATCCGGGCCCGCGCACCACGGTCGGGAAGGTCGAGATCGACTTCGCGGGCGACCTCGCGGGCGCGGGCGACGATCGCGAGAAGCGGCGCGCGAACCTGCGCCGGTCCTGGACATTGAAGCCCGGAGCGCCTTTCGTGAGCGCCGACTGGGAGGCGGCCAAGACCGCGATCCAGGAGCGGCTCGACGCGCGCGACTACGCCGCGGGCATCATCTCCGCGAGCGAGGCCCGCGTGGACGCGCAGGCGAACCGCGCGGACCTCAAGGTGGTCGTCGACAGCGGGCCGCGCTTCACCTTCGGCGACGTCTACATCGACGGCCTGCACCACTATCCCGAGGCGGTCATCCGCCGCCTGGTCGACCTCAAGCACGACGAGCGCTACTCGCGCGGGCGGCTGGACGAGCTGCAGCACACCGTCCAGACCGGGCCGTGGTTCTCGAGCGTCGTGATCGACATCGATCGCGACCCCGCGCATCCGCAGCGCGCGCCGGTGCGCATGACGGTGGTCGAGCGCCCGCGCCGCGAGGTCGGTCTCGCGATCGGCTACGGCACGGACGACGGCGCGCGCGCGGAGACGGCGTACCGCGACCGCAACCTGTTCGATCGCGGCCTCGACCTGCAGAGCTCGATCCGCGCGGCGCAGCAGGACCAGCTGGGCTACGTGGACGTGTACCTTCCGCCGGGACGCTTCGGCGAATGGCACGGCAAGCCCGTCACGTTCACCGACAGCTTCGGCGTGCTCGCCGAGCACAGCACGGTGCAGAAGAACGTGCGCAGCCGCTTCGCCGCCGCGGGCTACCGGCACTTCGAGCTCGAGCGCACCGAGTACCGCGTGGGCCTCTCCTACCAGATCGAGCGCCAGTTTCCCGAGGGCGCGGAGCCGCGCGTCACGCGTGCGCTCGCGCCCGTGGTGTTCGCCACCTGGCGCCACGTCGACAACCTCTACGATCCGCATCGCGGCGTCGTGCTGAACCTGCAGTTCGCCGCCGGCGCGAAGGACTTCGCTTCGGGCGAGGACTTCGTGAAGACCTACGCCGAGACGCAGTTCTGGTTCCCGCTCGGGCGCACCGACCAGCTCCTCCTGCGCGGCGAGGTCGGCCGCACGTTCGCGCCGAGCCGGCTCGGGCTGCCGCAGGATTTCCTGTTCGTCGCCGGCGGCTCGCGCTCCAACCGCGGCTATGCATACCAGAGCCTCGGCGTGCAGGAAGGCGACGCGGTCGTGGGCGGGCGCTACCTCGCCACCGGCAGCGTCGAGTACGTGCACTGGCTGAACGAGAAGTGGGGCGCCGCGGTCTTCACGGACGTGGGCGACGCGAAGGACAGCTGGAAGGACCTGGAGGCGAATCCGAGCTACGGCGTGGGAGGACGCTTCAAGACGCCCGCCGGACCGCTCGGCCTCGACCTCGCCTACGCCGAGAAGCCGCGCAAGTTCCGGCTCTCGTTCTCCGTGACGGTCGCCTTCTGATGAGCGCCGCCGCTCCCGTCGCCCCGCCTCCGGCTCCGCGTCCGCCGAGCCGCTGGCCGCGCGTGCTCGCGATCATCCTCGCGATCCTCGTGCTCATGGTGCTCGCGCTCGTCGGCGCCGCGTGGTGGCTCCTCGGCAGCTCGGGGGGAGCCCGATTCCTCGCGTCGAAGGCGGGCACGGTGCTCGGCCCCGGCGCGCAGGTCGAGGGCGTCGAAGGGCGCATCGGCGGCCTCATGAAGATCCGCGCGATCGAGATCGACCAGCCGGATCTCTACGTGCACATCGACGACGTGGTGATGGAGACCGCGCCGCTCGCGGCGCTGCACGGCCGGCTCGATGTGCGCCAGCTCACGGCGCGCAACGTCGAGGTGCGCACCGGCCCTTCGAAGGAGAAGGCGAAGCCGCCCGCCATTCCCGCGCCGCCCTACCCGGTGCTGCTCGAGGAAGCTCACGTCGGAACCTTGCGCTATGCGGCGATGACGCCGGCCGAGCACGAGGCGAAGGATGCCGCGGCGAGGAAGGCGGCGCGCGATGCGGCGCGCGGCAAGGAGCTCGTCGTCACCGACATCGCGCTCGCGGGCGCGGGCGACTCACGAAGCTGGACGATCCGCAGCGCGGCCGCGACGAGCGAGTACGGCACGGCGCACGTGAAGGGCGACATCGGCACGAAGAGTCCCTATCGCCTCCATCTCACCGCGGACGCGGCGGGGCGAATCGAGGAGCATGCGTACCGCGCCGCGGCGGCGGTGCGCGGTACGCTCCAGAAGCTCGAGGCGAGCGCGAACGTCGAAGCGCCCGGTGCGCACCTCGCCGCGCAAGCGACGGTCGCGCCGTTCGCGGAGCAGCCGCTCGAATCGCTCGCGCTCGACGCGAAGGCGCTCGACCTCGCGGCGCTGCACGCCGGGCTTCCCGCGACGCGCCTGGACGTGCACGCGGCGCTCGCGCCGCAGGGCGCGGGATTCGCGGGGCCGGTACGCATCGCGA
Organism: Usitatibacter sp.; assembly: GCA_035605915.1. GTDB lineage: Bacteria > Pseudomonadota > Gammaproteobacteria > Burkholderiales > Usitatibacteraceae > Usitatibacter. Next base: position 27,810 of record DATNGJ010000052.1, on the reverse strand, counting down.
ACGCGGCGCCGGGCCGCTGGGACCAGGGCGCGCTGCCGTTCAGCGAGGCTTCGGCGCGCGTCGCGGTGGATCGCGCGGGAAGCGCGCAGCTCAGCGGGCTCGCGATCGCGCTCGCGGGCGGCGGGTCGGCGAGCGGGAGCGCCTCGATCGCGAAGGAGGGCATGAAGGCGGACCTGCGCCTCGCCGCGGTCGACCTCGCGGCGCTCTACGGCAAGCTCCAGCCGACGAAGCTCAGCGGGGCCGTCTCGGTGTCCGGCGACAGCGCCGCGCAACGCTTCGAGGTGGCGCTCCAGGATCCGCGCTTCTCGATCGAGGGACGCGGCGGCTACAGCGCAAGCCGGCTCGACATCGCGTCGGCCACCGTGCGAACGAGCGGCGGCCTGGTGAGCGCGAAGGGCGACGCATCCTTCGCGGGCACGAAGGAGTTCCATGTCGAGGGCCGCGCGCGGCATTTCGATCCATCGGCATTCGTGAAGGCCGACGCGGGCGACCTCAACTTCGCGTTCACCGCCGAGGGCGCGCTCGCGAACGGCATCGCGGGCGAGGCGCGCGTCACCTTCTCGCCCAGCCGCTACGCGGGCCTCGCCACGACGGGACACGTGTTCGTCGCGGGCGACGCGAAGCGGATCGCCTCGAGCGACGTGCGCCTCGCGATCGGCGATGCGCGCATCGATGCGCACGGAAGCTTCGGCCGGCGCGGCGACGCGATGGAGATCGCGCTGCATGCGCCGGACCTCTCCGCGCTCGCGAGCCCCTTCCACGTCGCGGCCGCCGGACGGCTCGATGCGCAGGCACGGCTCACCGGCACGTTCCACGAGCCTGCGGGCCGCATCTCGCTCACCGGGACGAAGCTCGTGCTGCCGTCGAACCTGCGCATCGACGACGTGAAGCTCGACGCGCAGGCGGGCTCGAGCGCCGCGAGCCGCATCGATGCGACGCTCGTCGCGCACGGCATCGCGTTCGGCAAGGAGAATCCGCCGCCGCCGTTCGCACAGGCCGTGAGCGCGAGCCTCCAGGGAACGCGCGCGGCGCACACGCTGCGGCTCGACCTGCAGATGACGCGCGATTCGCGCCTGCAAACGACGCTCGCGGGCGGGCTCGACGAGCGCGCGCCCTCGCTCGCGTGGAACGGCCGCGTCGAATCGCTCGCCCTGGGCGGGCCGGGCGCCTTCTCGCTCGTGGAGCCGGTCGCGCTCTCGGCCTCGGCGAGGCGCGTCGAGCTGGGCGACGCGACGCTGCGCGGCGATTGGGGCGAGGCGCGCTTCCAGGTCACGCGCTGGACGCCCGCCACGCTCGACGTCGAGGGAACGACGCCCGGCGTCGAGGTGCGCACGCTCGCGCGCTCGCTCCGGCTGGGCAACGCGCCCGCCTCGAACCTCGTCGTCGCCGGCAACTGGAAAGTGCACGCGGCGCAGAGCTTCGACGGGAGCGTCGAATTCCATCGCCTCTCCGGCGACGTGCGCGTCGGCAATCCCGAGCTCGACCTGGGCCTGAGCGAGCTCACGCTGCGCGCCGACGTCGTGCACGGCCACGCGCGCGCCAACGTCGACGTCGTCGGCACGCGCGTCGGACGGATCCATGGAGAGGGAACGGCGCTGCTCGTGAGGAGCGCCAAGGGCTGGGTGCCGGCGCCCGAGGCGCCCATTTCCGCGCGCGTGAACGCCGAAGTGCCGGACATCTCCACGTTCGCGGCGTGGATGGGTCCCGATGCCGACGTGCACGGGCGCCTCGCGGCGAACCTCACGGTTTCCGGCAGCGGGTCGGCGCCGCGCATCGCGGGCGAGGTGCGCGCCTCCGAGCTCGCCGCGCGCGAGCCGCAGAGCGGCTTCGAGATCGAGCAAGGCGAGATCGCGCTGCGCCTCGCCGGCCGCTCGATCGCGATCGAGCGCTTCACCGCGCAGGCGCCGTGGCATGCGCCCGAGGGCGCGCAGAAGAAGATCGCGCAGGCGAAGGGCCATGCGCCCGGCACGATCACGGCGAGCGGCTCCCTCGACCTCGATTCGCGGCAGGGCGACATCCGCATTCACCTCGCGCAACTCCCCGTCACCCAGACGCCGAGCCGCTTCGTCGCGCTCAGCGGCGACGCGCACCTCGAGGCGCAGCGCGATGGTGTCCTCGCGCAGGCGAGCCTCAAGGCGGACGCCGGATGGATCGGGGCGCTCGAGTCGGCGCCGCCTTCGGTCTCGGACGACGTGGTCGTCGTGCGCGCCGCCGCGCCGCCGGAGAAGCCCCAGTCCGGCGTCGCCGGCGAGCGCATCGCGGTGGACGCGCGCTTCGACCTCGGCGATGCGCTCTACTTCCAGGGACGCGGGCTCGACACGCGCCTCGCGGGGAACCTCCACGTGACCGGCACACCGGCGGCGCTGCGTGCGAGCGGCGCCGTACGCACGGTCGGCGGCACGTACAACGGCTATGGGCAGAAGCTCACCATCGAGCGCGGCGTGCTGCAGTTCGCCGGCCCGATCGAGAACCCGCAGCTCAACGTGCGCGCGGTGAGGAAGGGACTGCCGGTGGAAGCGGGCGTCGAGGTGATCGGGAGCGTCGCGCATCCGCGCGTGCGGCTCGTCTCCACACCGGATGTCCCCGAGCCCGAGAAGCTCTCGTGGCTGGTGCTCGGCCGCGCGCCCTCCGACCTCACCGCGGGCGACGCCTCGCTCCTGGTGCAGGCCGCCTCGTCGATGCTCGGCAAATCGCCCGGCGACGACATCGGCCAGAAGCTCGGCTTCGACGAGGTGAAGGTCGGGCGCGCGAGCACCAACAGCGTGCTGGGCGTGCTCCCCGAGAGCACGGTGGCGGGCCGCACCGGGACCGCATCCGCGGCCGAATCGGTGACCGTGGGCCGCAGCCTCACGCGCGACGTGCATCTCTCGTACGAGCAGGAGCTGGGCGCGGCCGAGGGAACGCTCAAGCTCGCCTGGAAGCTCACCCGGAAATTCGAGCTCCTCGCCCGCGCCGGCTACCTGCCGGGCCTCGACGCCGTGTATCGCTGGACCTTCGAGTAGTCCGATCGGCACGGGCGGGACGAGGAATGTCCCTTTTCCGCTATATCGGTAACCCTGCGGCCCTTCCTTCGCTCCTACGCGGCGGTAAAATTACGGCTACATCCTCGCCGTCTTTTTCGCGTCAGGAGCCCCGATGTACGAATGCCCGTGGTGCACGCACAAGAGCTTCTCCTTCTGGCAGAAGCAATCCCTCGGCCCGAACCGCACGCTGCGCTGCGGCAACTGCCGCCGCCACGTGAGCGTGCCGTGGGGACGCGCGCACCTCGCCGCGATTCCGCTCTTCCTGTGCGCGGTGGCCGGTCTCTGGTTCATCGGCGATGCGTTCAACTCGAAGCTCATCGCGCTCGCCGGTGCGTTCGCGGGCGTCGCGATCGGGATGGTCCTCACGATGCCGCTCTACCATGCGTTCGTGCCGCTGGTGAAGCCGCACGCCGGCGGTCGCAAGTAAGCGAGCGGGCCTCGTAGATCCAGCTACCCGCAGGCCCCCACCCATCCGCACGCGCTGCAGAAGTCGCAGCCGTCCTTGCGGATCACGGTGAAGTTGCCGCACTCGGTGCAGCGCGCGCCCTTCATCACCGCGGGCTCCTCGTTCTCGCGCGGCGCTTCCAGGACGCCCATCTCGCGCGTCGGATAGCCGCGCTCGTCGAGCAGCCCCAGCATCGCGTAGCGGTGGATCACGAGGCGCGCGACGTAGGCGACCGTCGAAGGCCAGTTCTGCTGGCGCCGCTCGCCGGGCACGAACGCCATGAAATCGCCGAGCGGCTCGGAGTAATCGAGGAGCTTCCTCAGCTTCATGCCGATCCAGGCCGGATCGACCACGCGCATGTCGAGCGAGAGGATGCGCGTGAGGCCGTCCAGCGCGCGCGGATAGTGGCCCGAGAGCCAGATCGAGTACGGGCGCGTCGTGCCGTCGGGAAGCTGGATTTCCTTCAACCCGAGCACGAACTCGTCGTGCGACGCGGGGTTGGAAACGTCCACCGTCCACGAGAGCGTCCCCTCGGTGCCGGTGCGCGGCTCCTCGACGCTGAACATGTGGTCGAGCACCGGCGTCTTCTCCGCGCCCTCGAACGCGTGCAGCTGCTCGCAACGCCAGCGCACCACCTGCGCCATCGCCGAGACCACGCCCGGCACGCGGCGTTTCTCGCCGTGCGGGGGAAAGCGCAGGTCGAACGCGTCGTCGCCCACGGTGTTCGCGAGCACGTCGAGCTTCATCCTGAGCCACGCGCGGTCGTCGGCGCGCATGTCCATGGAGAGCGTCTTCGCGACGGCGCCGAGTCCGCGCGGCTGCTCCGCGCCGTTCACCCAGACCTCGAACGGGAACTCGCGTCCCGCCTCCGCCACCTCGCCCACGAAGAGCGCGAAGCGCCCCGAAGGCGAATCGACCATGTAGGTCCACGCGAGGTTGCCCTCGGGAAGCTCCGGGCGCCCCGGCCAGCGCAGGCTCGTGAGCACCGGCTGCGGCAGCGTCTTGATCGCGAGGCGCTTGTTCGCGTCGCTCTCGATCGTGGCAAGCTCGCGCGCCGCGGGCTTCGCGGTGTCCGCGGTGAGCACGGCGCCGAGCACCGTGTTCGGGCGATACGTCGCCAGCCCCTTCAGTCCCGACTTCCAGGCCTTCATGTACAGGCCCTCGAAGTCCGCGTACGGATAATCCTCCGGCACGTTCACGGTCTTGGAGATGCTCGTGTCGATGAAGGGCGCGACGGCGGCGACCATCTCCTCGTGCGCGGCCGCGGAGATCTCCAGCGCGGTGACGAAGTAGCCCGGCAGCTTCGCCTGCGCGCCGAACAAATGGTGATAGAGGCGCCATGCGTGGTCCTCGACGCGGAACTCCTTGTGGGTGCCGTCGGCCATGCGCTTCTTGCGTATGTACGTCCACGAGAACGGCGGCTCGATGCCGTTCGACGCGTTGTCCGCGAAGGCGAGGCTGATGGTCCCGGTCGGCGCGATCGCGAGCAGGTGGGAATTGCGGATGCCGTGCTTGCGGATCGCTTCCTTGATGTCGTTCGGAAGGCGCGAGGCGAAGTTGCCGCCCGAAAGGTAAAGATCCCGGTTGAACATCGGGAACGCGCCGCGCTCCTTCGCGAGCTCGATCGAGGCGAGGTACGCGCGGTCGCGCATGAACTCGGTGATCTTCGCCGCCATCTCGCGCGCGGGCGCCTCGTCGTAGCGCAGGCGCAGCATCACGAGCGCGTCGCCGAGTCCCGTATATCCGAGCCCCACGCGGCGCTTCGCCTTCGATTCGGCGTCCTGTTGCTGGAGCGGCCACGGGGTGTCGGTGAGGACGTCATCGAGCATGCGCACGGCAACGGAAACCACTTCGCCGAACGCATCGAAATCGAAGCGCGCTTCCTTGTCGAACGGATCGCGCACGAATCGCGCGAGATCGATCGATCCCAGGCAGCAACAACCGTACGAGGGAAGATACTCTTCAGCGCATGGATTCGTGGCTTCGAGGGTTTCGCAGTAATAGAGGTTGTTGTCGCGATTCGCGCGATCGAGGAACAGCACACCCGGCTCCGCGTGGTCGTACGTCGAGCGCATCACCTGGTCCCACAGCTCGCGCGCGCGGAGCTTCCGATACACCCACGAGCCGTCGGCGCGTTGATAGGCGCCGGCTTCCTTGATGTCGGGCGAGGGCTCGGCCTTGTGCACCAGCTCCACGTCGCGGTCGGCCTCCACCGCCTGCATGAACGCGTCCGTCACGCCCACCGAGATGTTGAAGTTGGTGAGCTCGCCGGAATCCTTCGCGTGGATGAAGCGCTCGATGTCGGGATGGTCGCAGCGCAGCACCCCCATCTGCGCCCCGCGCCGCGAGCCCGCCGATTCCACCGTCTCGCAGGATTGGTCGAAGACGCGCATGTACGACACCGGCCCGCTCGCGCGGGAGAGCGTGCCGCGCACGAAGGCGCCTTCGGGACGGATCGCGGAGAAATCGTAGCCGACGCCGCCACCGCGGCGCATCGTCTCGGCGGCCTCGGCGAGCGCGGTATAGATGCCGGGCTTGCCGTCGACCACCTCGGTGATGGAATCGCCCACCGGCTGCACGAAGCAGTTGATGAGGGTCGCCGTGAGCGAAGTGCCCGCGGCCGAGTTGATGCGCCCGGCGGGAATGAACCCGCGCTCCTGCGCCTCGAGGAAGCGTGCTTCCCAGTACGCGCGCTTCGCCTCGGGCTCGACGCAAGCGAGCGCCCGCGCGATGCGCGCGCGAACCTCTCCGGGGGTCTTCTCGCCGCCCTTCGCGTATTTCTCGAGCAGCACCTCGCGCGAGATCTCCTGCTCGGGGAGGCTATCCACCGCGGGCCGGCGGCCGGCGGGCTTCGTCGTTTGTGCCATGATGGACGTTGGTGGTTTCGGTGCGCGATTCATGCCGCAACCGCGCTACATTAGTTTGATCCCGATCGGCAAACCCCGCTACTCGCGGTTCGACAGCCCATGAACACGGAAATCGCGACCCTCGCCGGCGGCTGCTTCTGGTGCCTCGAGGCGGTCTACGTCGAGCTTCGCGGCGTGGAGTCGGTCGAGTCCGGCTACATGGGCGGCAAGACCGCGAGCCCCTCCTACGAGGACGTGTGCTCGGGCGATACCGGCCACGCGGAAGTGGTGCAGATCGCCTTCGATGCCGAAGAGATCTCGTACGCGGACCTGCTCGAGATCTTCTTCGCGATCCACGATCCGACCACGCCCAACCGCCAGGGAAACGACGTCGGGAGCCAGTATCGTTCCGCCATCTTCTTCCACGATGCCGAGCAGGAGCGCATCGCCCGCGAGACGGTGAACCGCGTGCAGGCCTCGTTCCGCGATCCCATCGTCACCGAGATCGTGCCGGCGAGCCCGTTTTACAAGGCCGAGGAGTACCACCAGGAGTATTACGGGCGCGTGGGCGGGCGCAATCCCTACTGCACGTTCGTGATCGACCCGAAAGTCGCCAAGTTCCGGCGGAAGTTCGCGAAGCGGCTCAAGGAAGCGAAGTAGTCGCGCCGGTCTCGCGCGGTAGAATCCCGGGTTCCATGCGAGCCCTGCGCCTCACGCGCATCCTCCACACGATCGGCCGCTACGGGCTGGACGAGTTCCTGCCCCGCCGCGGAACGCGCCTCCTGCGCCTGCCGTTCTCGATCGCGTACTTCTGGATCGACCGATCGCGCCCGCGCGCCGAGCGCCTGCGCCTCGCGCTGGAATCGCTCGGCCCGATCTTCGTGAAGTTCGGCCAGCTCCTCTCGGTGCGCCCCGACCTGATTCCGGAGGACGTCGCCGAGGAGCTCTCCAAGCTGCAGGACGACGTGCCGCCATTCCCGTGGGAGACCGTGGCCGCGACCCTCGAGCGCGCGTACGGCCGGCCCTACACCGAGGTCTTCAAGTCCATCTCGAACGTGCCGGTCGCGAGCGCATCGGTCGCGCAGGTGCACTTCGCGGTGCTCCCGGACGGGCGCGAGGTGGCGGTGAAGATCCTGCGGCCCGGCATCCGCGAGGTGATCGGCGAGGACGTGGGGCTGCTGCACGCGCTCGCCGGGCTGGTCGAGGATTTCATGCCCGGGGGCCGGCGCCTGCGCCCGCGCGAGGTGGTGGTCGAGTTCGAGCACACCATCACCGACGAGCTGGACCTGCTGCGCGAGGCGGCGAACGCGAGCCAGCTGCGGCGCAACTTCGCCGACGGGCGGCTGCTCGTCGTCCCCGAGGTGTACTGGGACTGGTGCAACCGCGAAGTGATGGTGATGCAGCGCATCGACGGCATCCCGGTGAACGCGGCGGCGCGCCTGCGCGAAGCCGGGATCGACATCGCGAAGCTCGCGCGCGACGGCGTCGAGATCTTCTTCACGCAGGTGTTCCGCGACGGCTTCTTCCACGCCGACATGCACCCCGGCAACATCTTCGTGCGCCGCGACGGGCGCTATTGCGGCGTGGACTTCGGCATCATGGGGACGCTCTGCGATGCGGACAAGAATTACCTCGCCATCAACTTCATGGCGTTCTTCCATCGCGACTATCACCGCGTCGCGGTCGCGCACGTCGAGGCGGGCTGGGTGCCGCGCCACACGCGCGTCGACGAGTTCGAGGGCGCGATCCGCTCGGTGTGCGAGCCGATCTTCGACCGGCCGCTGAAGGAGATCTACTTCGGAAAGCTCCTGCTGCGCCTCTTCGAGGTGTCGCGCCGCTTCCGCATGGAGATCCAGCCGCAGCTCGTGCTCTTGCAGAAGACGCTGCTGCAGGTGGAAGGCCTCGGCCGCCAGCTCGACCCCGAGCTCGACCTGCGCCGCACCGCGCAGCCGATCCTCGAGCGCTGGATGAAGGAGCAGATCGGCCCGCGCGCCTTCGTGCGGCAGTTGCGCGAGGAGGCGCCGCTCTGGGCGAAGACGCTGCCGCAGCTCCCGCGCCTCGTGCACCGCGTGCTCTCCGAGGATCGCACGACGCGCTTCGAGGACGCGATCGCGCGCCTCGAGCGGACGCAATCGCGCCAGGTGCGCATGCTCTTCGGCATCGCCGCGGTGCTCGCGTTGCTGGTGGCGGTGGTCGTCTTGCGCTGATCGCACCAACCCGCGATCGACCTTCCTTCGCCTTATCGCTTGCGTGCGAGCGTCAATCCATCGCCCACGGTGAGCAGCGCGACGTCGACGCGTTCGTCGCGCGCTACGGCATCGTTGAACGCGCGGATCGCCTGCGTGTCCTCGCTCCGGTCCTTCGCGTCGATCACCGTGCCGCTCCAGAGCGTGTTGTCCACCGCGATGAGCCCGCCCGCACGCAACAGCTTCAGGCAGCGCTCGTAGTACGCGAGGTAGTTGGCCTTGTCCGCATCGATGAACGCGAAGTCGTAGCGGCCCGCCTCGCCCGCGGCGAGCATTTCGTCGAGGGTCTTCGTCGCGCGCCCGAGCCGCAGGTCCACCTTCCCGGCGACGCCCGCCTTCTCCCAGTAGCGCCGCGCCATCGAGGTCCACTCCTCGCTGATGTCGCACGCGACGACCTGGCCGTCGGCGGGAAGGGCGAGCGCCACGGCGAGCGAGCTGTATCCGGTGAAGACGCCGATCTCGATCGTGCGCCGCGCGCCCAGGAGCTTGACCGCGAGCGCCATGAACGCGCCCTGGTCCGGCCCGATCTGCATCTGCGCGTGCGGCATGCCGGCGGTCGCGGCGCGCAGCTCCGCGAGGACCGGGTGCTCGCGCGCGCGTTCATCCACGTAGCGCTGCAGGGCGTCAGTGAGGGGAAGGAGACGACCGGACATGGCGCACCTCGCCGGGGTTGGGTGTAGCATTATCTTCGAATCGCCATCGGGATCGCACGCTCCCGGTGTTCCAAGACGGTGTCCCGTCCAAGCGCTGCGGCTCGCGAAGGCTCGCGCGGAGGATGCATGGACACCCCGATCGGCCGTCAAACGGTGCGGCGGCTTCTCGCCGCGAAGGCGCTGCGCGCGTTCGCCGACGGCTACGTGGCGCTCCTTCTTCCGGCCTACCTTCTCGAGCGCGGCTTCACGCCGCTCGCGGTCGGCATCGTCGCCACGACGACGCTCGCCGGCTCCGGCCTCGCGACGCTCGCGATCGGATGGGTCGCGCACCGCTTCGCCTACCGCGACCTGCTGCTCGCGGCCTGCGCGCTCATGGCGGCGACCGGGATCGGCTTCGCGCTCGCGCCGGATTTCGCGCCGCTGCTGGTGGTCGCCTTCGTGGGCACGCTCAATCCTTCGAGCGGGGACGTGAGCGTGTTCCTGCCGCTCGAGCACGCCTCGTTGTCGCGCGCCACCGACGACCGCGACCGCACGCGCGCCTTCGCGCGCTACAGCCTGGTCGGTGCGCTCGCGGCGGCGACCGGCTCGCTCGCGGCCGGGACACCGGCGCTCCTCGCGCGGGTCGCCGGAATGGACCTGGGCACCGGCTACCAGGCGATGTTCGTGCTGTACGCCGTCGTCGCGCTCGGCGCGGCGGCGCTGTATCGCGGCTTGCCGCGCATCGAGCCGCAACCGGCGGGGCGGCCCCAGGCCGCGCTCGGTCCCTCGCGCTCGCGCGTGCATGCGCTCGCCGCGCTCTTCAGCGTGGATGCGTTCGCGGGCGGCCTCATCGTGCAGTCGATGCTCGCGCTGTGGCTCTATCGGGCGCACGGGCTCACGGCGGCCGCGGCGGGGACGCTCTTCTTCTGGACCGGAATCCTCTCGGCCGCCTCGTTCCTCGCGGCGGTTCCCGTCTCGCGCCGCATCGGTCTGGTGAACACGATGGTGTTCACCCACATCCCGTCGAGCGTGTGCCTGATCCTGGTGCCGTTCGCCTCCAGCTTGCCGGCGGTGGTGGCGCTCCTCCTCGTGCGGAGCGCCCTTTCGCAGATCGACGTGCCGACGCGCAGCTCCTACGTGATGGCGATCGTCACACCCGCGGAGCGCCCGGCCGCCGCGAGCGTCACGACGGTACCGCGCAGCCTCGCGGCCGCCGCGAGCCCGTTCCTCGCCGGCTACCTCCTCGGCCTCTCCGTGTTCGGCTGGCCGCTCATTGCCGCGGGCGTATTGAAGATCGGCTACGACCTCGCGCTCCTCGCGATGTTCGGCAAGGTGCGCCCGCCCGAGGAGGCAAGCGCGAACGGCGACGCGGCCGCGCTCGGGCCGGCGCGCGGCAGGTGAGCCGGAAGCTCTACAGGTCGTCGATTTCCACGAAGACCGGCTGGTGGTCGGACGCCTGCGTCGCCGAATCCACACGCAGGGCGCGCACTTGCCCGGCGAGCGGCTCGCTCACGAACACGAAGTCGCAGCAGTACGGCGTCCTCGAGTACTTGTGCTGGTGCACGCAGAAGGTGGGCGCGTGCGGATGGCGGCCGTTGAGGATCGGCCACGCGTCGCGATAGCGCGGGCCCTCGGCGAGCGGTTTCTGGATCTCTTCGTACGCGCGGTTCTCCGGCGGGAAATTGAAGTCGCCGCACAGGATCGCGAGCGTCGTCTGCGGCGTGGGCTCGAAGGGACCGCCTTCGCGGCCTGCGGGCGGCGGGTGCATCGCGCGCCCGCACGCTTCCTCGTGCAGCTCGCGCAATTTCCGCGCCTGCGCCTGGCGCTGCACGTCGGAGTAGTACTCCAGGTGCGTGGTGGTGATGCGAGTCGCGCCCATCGGCGCCTCGACCGTCGCTTCCACGGCGACGCGCGGCATCGTGTCCACGCCCGGATCGGCGGGCCAGGGCAGGGCATGGCGCCGGACCGAAAGCACCGCGTAGCGGCTGAAGATCGCGTTGCCGAAGCGTCGCCGGCGTCCGTCCTCGCCGCGAAGATCCACGCCGCAGCCCTGCACACGTGTGTAGTCCGGGAGGAGCTTCGCGAGCTCGGCGAACTGGTCGCGATCGTCGTTCGCGGGCAGGCCGGGCGCCGGAAAATTGTCCGCGACTTCCTGCACGCAGAGCACGTCGAAATCCGCCAACTCGCGCGCCGTGGCGACGATGCGTGCGAGGTCCACGCGCCCGTCGTTGCCGCGGCCCCACTGGATGTTCCAGGTCACCAGCTTCATCGCGATTCGCCGCCGTTTCGCCCCGATTTTGCCAGAATCGACCCGTAGCCTCGGCGCATCGTTCCCCAAGGATGCGCCCCATGGACCGGCTTTCGACCTCCCTCCTCATGCTCTTCACCGGCCTCGGCGCCTGCGCCGCCGAGACCGTCCCGATGCCGCAATGGCAGCGCCATTTCGACGCGCAGGGCGTGAAGGGCACGTTCGTCCTCTTCGAGCCGATGCAGGATCGCTACCGCGTCCTCGACACCGCGCGCGCCGAGCGCCGCTTCCTTCCCGCCTCGACCTTCAAGATCGCCAACGCGCTCATCGGCCTCGAGGTGGGGTCGATCGCGGACGAGAACGAGGTGTTCCGCTGGGACGGGAAGCCCAAGCCCTACGCCGCGTGGGAGCGCGACCAGACGCTCGAGACCGGCATGCGCGACAGCGTCACGTGGATGTTCCAGGAAGTCGCGCGGCGCACGGGCAAGGCGCGCATGCGCGAATGGCTCGAGCGCCTCGAGTACGGCAACCAGGACATGTCGGGCGGCATCGACCACTTCTGGCTGCAGGGCGGCCTTCGCATCAGCGCCATGGAGCAGGTGCGCTTCCTCCATCGGCTCGCGGAAGGGCGCCTGCCGATGACGCAGCGCGCGCAACGGCTCGTGCGCCAGGCGCTCGTCGTGGAAAAGACCCGGAGCTGGACGCTGTACGCGAAGACCGGCACGGTGACCACGGGCAAGGACGCGGTGATGTGGTGGGTCGGCTGGATCGAGCGCAAGGGCCGCCCGCAGGCGTATTTCGCCATGAACTTCACGCCGCGGCCCGGCACGACGCCGGCGGACCGCCTGGAGATCGGGCGAGGCGTGCTGCGCGAGGCGGGAGTCCTCTAGAATGGGGATTTATTTTCCTCGCCTCGCCGTGAGGCCGTCCCATGCTCCTCTGGTTCGTCGTCGCCTACTGGGTCGTCTCCGTCGCCATCGGCCTGGTGGCCGCCCGCTGGGTCCATAACACCAAGGACTTCGCGGTCGCGGGCCGGCGCCTGCCGATGTACATCGTCACGGCGACGGTGTTCGCGACGTGGTTCGGCTCCGAGACGGTGCTCGGCATCCCGGCGACCTTCCTGCAGAACGGCTTTTCCGGCATCGTGGCCGATCCCTTCGGCTCCTCGCTCTGCCTCGTGCTGGTGGGGCTCTTCTTCGCGCGGCCCCTCTACCGCATGAACCTGCTCACCATCGGCGACTTCTACAAGAAGCGCTTCGGCCGGCCGGTGGAGATGCTCACCTCGCTCTGCATCGTGATCTCCTACCTCGGCTGGGTGGGCGCGCAGATCAAGGCGCTGGGTCTCGTGTTCAACGTCGTCTCCGCGGGCTCGCTCTCGCAGGAGTCGGGGATGGTCATCGGTGCGGCCACGGTGCTCGTATACACGATGCTCGGCGGCATGTTCTCGGTGGCGATCACCGATTTCATCCAGATGATCATCATCGTGCTGGGGATGCTTTACATCGGCGGCACGGTGAGCCGCCTGGTGCCGGGCGGCGCGCCGGCGGTGATCGCGCATGCCGCGAGCCAGGGCAAGTTCCACATGCTCCCGGACTTCAAGTTCGCCGACGTGGTGGGCTTCTTCACCGCGTGGATCACGATGATGCTGGGGTCGGTCCCGCAGCAGGACGTGTTCCAGCGCGTGCAGTCGGCGAAGGACGAGAACATCGCCGCCAACTCCTCGATCCTCGGCGGCGTGCTCTATTTCTGCTTCGCCTTCATCCCGATGTTCCTCGCCTATTCGGCGAGCCTCATCATGCCGGACATGGTGGCGGCGAACCTGAGCAAGGATCCGCAGAAGATCCTGCCCGACCTGATCCTCTCGCCCGTCGTGCCGGTATTCGCGCAGATCATGTTCTTCGGCGCGCTCCTCTCGGCGATCAAGAGCTGCGCGAGCGCGACGCTCCTCGCGCCCTCGGTGAGCTTCGCGGAGAACATCGTGCGGCCGTTCCTGCCGCGCACCGGCGACAAGCAGAACCTCGTGCTCATGCGCGTCGTGCTGGTCTGCTTCACGATCCTCGTCACGTTCTTCGCCCTGCACTCGAAGTCGAGCATCTACGGCATGGTGGAGAACGCGTACAAGGTGACGCTCGTGGGCGCGTTCGTGCCGCTCACGTTCGGGCTCTACTGGAAGCGCGCCACGAACCTGGGCGGCATGCTCTCGGTCGTGGTGGGCCTCATCGTCTGGATCGGCTGCGAGTACTACTACGCCGATGCCGCGGTGCCGCCGCAGCTCGCCGGGGTGATCGCGAGCCTCGGCGCGATGATCGTGGGCTCGCTCGTTCCGGGCCAGGTGGCGCGCCCCGCGCAGGTCGCCGAGCAGTCGCGCTAGCGGCCGCCCGGGCGCCGCGCGCCCGGCGGCGTTTCACCCCGCCTTTTCCGCATTTCGTCGCTTTCTCCTTTCGGGGCCGCCCCTCGGCCCCTAATCTCGCGTCCATGCCGAACGCACCGCGTCACGGCAACGGAACAAAGGAGAAAAAGACCATGCTTCGCCGCTCCATCGCCGCCCTGCGGGGCGAATCCGCCGTCCCGACACTGCTCACGCTCGTGGTGTCCGCCTGGTTCCTCGCCGCGGGCGTGGCGATCTTCGCCGACCGCGCCGATGCACGCCCCCGGGCGGAGCCCGCCGCGGCCCAGGCCGCCAAGGGCTGCGCCACCCCGTCGGTCCTCGCGGAGTGGCCGGCGATGCACGAGACCATCCTCGTCGAAGCCGCGCGTACCGGCTCCGTCGTGGCGGAGGGGCCGGCGGTTCACGAGACCATCCTGGTCGAGGCGCGCCGCGGGTAGCGGAATGCGCGTTTCGTCGCATGCGATTGGAAAGGGGGGCCGACATTCGGTAACGTGGCGGGCGTGACTTCGTCCGCCTCCCTGCTCGAGGGACTCACCGTCCGGCGCGTGCTCGCCGTGACCGCCCTGTGCGCCGCCGCCGCGCTCGCCGTGGTGCGCCTCTTCTACAACACGTACTGGGACCTGCTGGTGAGCGCGCTCTGCGTGGGCTACACCAGCATGCTGCTCTTCACCGTCGCGGGCAACGTGCGCCAGTCGCTCCTGCCGCGCGAGGCGGCCCAGGTCGCCGCGGTCGTGGTGGGCTCCTTCCTCGGCACGATCCTCACCGGCGTCGTGAAGGGCCGCGGCCTCTCCGAGATGTTCAGCGAGCGGCTCTCCGGCGTGATGATCACGATGGGACTGGGCATCGGCGTGGGCTGCGTCGTGGTGGCGGGGCTGATCCTCCGCGAGAAGCACGCACGCGACCAGGCGCGCATCCTCAAGGCGGAGGCGGAACGACACCAGCTCGAGAAGAGCGTGCTCGAGGCGCGCCTCGCGCTCATGCAGGCGCAGGTCGAGCCGCATTTCCTCTTCAACACGCTCGCCAACGTGCAGCACCTCGTGGAGACCGATCCCGGCGGCGCCGCGCGGGTGCTGGAGAGCCTCATCCGCTACCTGCGCGCGGCGTTGCCGCAGATGCGCGAGTCGAGCACCAACCTCGGCCGCGAGCTCGACATGGCGCGCGCCTTCCTCGAGATCCAGCAGGTGCGCATGGGCGAGCGGCTGGAGTTCGCGATCGACGTCCCCGACGGGCTCAAGTCGCGCGCGTTCCCGCCGATGATGCTGATCTCGCTCGTGGAGAACGCGGTGAAGCACGGCGTGGACCCGTGCTGCGAATGCGGCAGCATCGTGATCCGCGCGCGCGAGGGAGAGGGGCGGCTGCGCGTTTCCGTCGCGGACACCGGCGAGGGCATCCTGCCGAAGAAGGGCGGGGGCCTCGGCCTCGCCAACATCCGCGAGCGGTTGAAGGCGCTCTACGGCGCGTCGGCCCGGCTGGTGCTCGAGGAGAACGCGCCGCACGGCGTGGTCGCATCGATCGAGGTGCCGGCGTGAGCCCGTCCGTGCAGCGCCATGCCGCCGGCTCGGCGCTCGCGGAGCGCGGCGCGCCCACCGCCGTCATCGCCGACGACGAGCCGCTCCTGCGCGCGCAGCTGCGCACGCGGCTCGCGCGCGCGTGGCCGGAGCTTCGCGTCGTGCACGAGATGGGCGACGGCCGCGACGTGGACGGCGTGATCGCGCGCCACGCGCCGGGCCTCTTCTTCCTCGACATCCATATGCCGGGCGTGAACGGCCTCGATGCCGCGCGCGCGATCGGGGCACGCGCGCACGTGGTATTCGTGACCGCCTACGACGACTATGCGGTGGAGGCGTTCGAGCGCGGAGCCATCGACTACGTGCTCAAGCCCTTCGACGAGGAGCGGCTCGCGCTCACCGTGGGCCGCCTGAAGGAGCGCCTCGGTGCACGGCCCGCGGGGCTCGACGCCCTCGTGGAGACGCTCGCCGAGCGCCTCGCGCCCCAGGCATCGACGCACCTGCGCTGGATCAAGGCCTCGGTCGGGCCCAACGTGCGCCTGATCCCCGTGGAGGAGGTGCTCTTCTTCCAGTCGGACGAGAAGTACACGCGTGTGGTCACCGTCGAGGCCGAGTCGCTCATCCGCAAGCCGATCCGCGAGCTCCTCGCCGAGCTCGATCCGGCCAAGTTCTGGCAGGTGCATCGCGCGACCATCGTGAACGTGGACCACATCGCCTCGGTGCGGCGCGGCCTCAAGGACCAGGCCGAGATCAGCCTGCGCGGCCACGGCGCGACCCTCGTCGTCTCGCGCGCCTTCACCCACCTCTTCAAGCAGATGTGAAAAAGGGGTCGGATCCCTTTCCCCGGAGGAAGTCGCATTGGCGGCTTCGGCGGAAAAGGGATCCGACCCCTTTTTCAATGCGGAAAAGTAATCTGACCCCTTTTCCACGCTTCGCCCCCCGCTTTCTGCATTTCGGCCGCCCCCTCGTGGATCGGGCGCTCGCGGGCACGTAAAGTGTCGGCACTTGCGATCCCGAAGGGCCCATGAAGTCCCTGAGCGACATCCTGCACCGCGTTCCCTGGTGGGCGCTGCTCGGCGCCGGCCTGGTGCTGTTCGTGGGGCTCGTCGTGATGGTGACGCCGATCCACCTCATCGGCCTCGAGCACACCGGCACGACGCCGGCGGAGAAGCGCGCGATCAAGAACGAGATCCGCTCGACGTTCTCGGAGGGCGCGATCGACATGGCGCGCGGCATCGTCCTCGAGATGCGCAGCCGCGAGCACGATCCGGCGCGCCGCGAGGAGCTCGAGAAGGCGCTCGAGCAGATCGACCAGGCGCGCGAGCGCGTGCAGGAAGCCGGCCAGCAGGCGAGCGAGGCGCGCGGCGAGGCGCAGCGCTCCGCGGACGAGGCGGTCGCCGAGGCGCGCCGCGCGGTCGAAGAGGCGAAGCGCGAGAGCGAGCGGGCGCTGAAGGAAGCGCGCGAAGCGGCGAGGGCGGCCGCGCACCCGCCGCCGGCCGCGCCTTCGCCCGCGAAGCCCGCGTCCCCATCGCTGCCGCCTCGACCCCCGGGCGTGATCCCGAAGCCGCCGCCGGCGCCAGGGTCCGCACCTTCCGTCGAGCACGAGACGCGCGCCTCCGGCGCGGACGAGGGCGACAACGACGTGACGGTGACCGTGAATCCCGGCGGCGTGAACATCCGCATGCCCGACGTGAACGCGCCCGAGCAACCCGCGGCGCCGCTGCCGCCGGAGCTGCGCGAGCAGATCCGCCAGGGCATTCGCTCGGACCTCTACCGGATGGGCGTGGGCGGCGCGCTCATCCTCATCTTCATCCCGCTTTTCATCCTCACCGTGGTCGCGAAGTTCTTCATCGACCGCTCGCGCGCCGCGCAGCGCATGGCGGAGAGCGAGCGGCGCGAGGCCGAGTACCAGCGCATGGGCCGCCAGGTGACGCAGGCGAAGCTCTCGGCGCTGCAGGCGCAGGTCGAGCCGCACTTCCTCTACAACACGCTCGCGAGCGTGCAGGCGCTCACCGAGGTCGATCCGCAGCGCGCCAACGCGATGACCGGCCACCTCATCCAGTACCTGCGCAACGCATTGCCGAAGATGCGCGAGTCGCTCTCCACCGTGGGCCAGGAAGTGGAGCTGGTGCGCGCGTACCTCAACATCCTGCAGATGCGCATGGGCGAGCGCCTCGCGTTCGAGATCTCGGTCGCGCCGGGCGTCGAGTCGGCGCCCTTCCCGCCGCTGATGCTGCCCTCGCTCGTGGAGAACGCGATCAAGCACGGCCTGGAGCCGCAGCGCGAGGGCGGCAAGGTCACGATCACGGCCGAGGCGGTGGACGGCAAGGTGCGCGTCACGGTCGCCGACACCGGGCGCGGCTTTTCCGAGACGCCCGGGCAGGGCGTGGGCCTCACCAACATTCGCGAGCGCCTCGCCGCGCTGTATGGCGATGCGGGACGCTTCGTGATCGAGGCGAACGAGCCGCGCGGCGTGCGCGCCATGGTCGAGGTTCCGCGCGAAGCGCCGTCCGCCGCGGCATCGAAAGCGCCGCCCGCGTTGCTCCCGGCCCCGACGGCGCCGCCGCCACCGAAGAGCGCCGCGGCGCGCACGCTCGCGGCGGCGGGACGCGCCGAGCGCGCGTGGCGCAAGGGTTTGTCGTTCACGTTCGTCGTCCTCGTCGCGTTGTCGGCCGTATTCGCGGGCCTCGCGGTCGTGGGCATCCTCACCGGGGCGTTGCACGTGCGCATCGGACAGGGATATATCGGCGGTGCGCCAGGGGCGCTCATCGGCGCGGTGGGCGTCACCCTCGCGTTCGTGGTCGTCGTCCTCGCGCTCGCGGTGGTCGTCGCGGTGGTGTACGGGCTGGGGTTCCTGTTCGTCGGCCTCGCGATCTTCGTGCCGATCATGGTGCTGGTCGCGATCTTCCCGGTGCTCGCGCCGTTCGTGCTGCTGGTGCTCCTCGCGTGGTGGATCACCCGGCGCTTGATCCGCAAGCGGAACACGGCAAGCGCGGCAACTACGACGTCCGCGCCACCCGCGCCGTAGAATCGCGCCATGCCCACCGCGATCATCGCCGAGGACGAGCCCATCCTGCGCGAGCAGCTGCAGGCGAAGCTCGCGAAGCTGTGGCCCGACCTCGAGGTGCTCGCCGCGGTCGGCGACGGCGCCGCGGCGCTCGAGGCGCTCGAGGACCGTGCTCCGGATTTCATGTTCCTCGACATCCGCATGCCCGAGGCGACCGGGATCGAGGTGGCGCGCCTGGTGGGCGGCCGCTCCCACGTGGTGTTCGTGACCGCCTACGACGAGTACGCGATCCAGGCCTTCGACGCGGGCGCCGTGGACTACCTGCTGAAGCCGGTCACCGACGAGCGCCTCGCGGTCGCGATCGAGCGCCTCAGGGCGAAGCTCGCGACGCCCCCGCGCGACCTCGGCGCCGTGCTCTCGCGCCTCGCCGAGAAGCTCGAGCCCGGGCGCGAGCGCCTCAAGTGGATCCGCGCGACCGTGGGCCCGAACCTGCGCCTCATCCCGGTCGCCGACGTGCTCTATTTCCAGTCCGACGAGAAGTACACGCGCGTCGTGACCTCCGAGGGCGAGGCGCTCATCAAGACGCCGATCCGCGAACTATTGGCGGGCCTCGATCAGGACGTGTTCTGGCAGATCCATCGCTCGACCGTGGTGAACGCCTCGGCGATCGCCGGCGTCACGCGCGACTTCCGCGGGCAGGCGCACGTGAAGCTGCGCGGACGCGACGAGTCGCTCGTCGTCTCGCGCATCTACTCGCACCTCTTCAAGCAGATGTGAGGCAAGCGTCCGTCATCCCCGCGAAGGCGGGGATCCGTTCTCCATGCGAAAATGCGGTTGGATTCCCGACGTCTCGGGAATGACGGAAAGAAATTGATCTACGAGCTCGGCGATCGCAAGCCCGTGATGAAGGGCGAATACTTCGTGGCACCCAACGCCGCGGTGATGGGCTCCGTCGTGCTGGAGAAGAACGCGAGCGTCTGGTGGAACGTCACGATCCGAGGCGACAACGACGTGATCACGCTCGGCGAGAACGTGAACGTGCAGGACGGAAGCGTCATCCACACCGACGAGGGCGTCCCGGTGGTGCTCGAGACGAACGTGAGCGTCGGCCACCTCGTGATGCTGCACGGCTGCACGATCCGCGAGAACTCGCTGATCGGCATCGGCGCGATCATCCTCAACCAGGCCGTGATCGGGAAGAACTGCCTCATCGGCGCCGGTGCCATGGTGACCGAGGGCAAGACCATTCCCGACGGCTCGCTCGTCCTGGGCGTGCCGGGCAAGGTCGTGCGCAGCCTCACGCCCGAGGAGATCGCCGTCAACACGTGGATCGCCCAGCACTACGTCGAGCGTTCCGCGATCTACCGCCGGGGGCTCAAGCCCGTCGGATGACCGCGAGCCGCTACCGCGGGGCGCTCGCCGTCTGGCTGCTGCTGGTCGCGTACGCGAGCCTGTATCCGTTCGCCCCGCTGCGGCATCCCGCGCCCGATGCGCTCGCCGATTTCCTCGCGCGGCCGCGCTACGTCGTGCCGTTCGACGTCTCGCTCAACGTGGTCGCCTACGTGCCGCTGGGCATGCTCGCCACGCTCTATTTCACGAGCCGCGGCACGCGCATCGCCGCCATGGCGAAGGCGGTCTGGTTCGCCGCCGTGTGGAGCACCGCGATGGAGCTCTGCCAGGTGTTCATTCCGGGACGCGTTTCCTCGGTCTACGACGTCGCCGCGAACACCTGCGGCGCGCTCCTCGGGGCGCTCGCGTTCGCCGATCCGTTCCATTCGGTCGTGACGCGCAAGGTCGCGAGCTGGCGCGAGGATTTCTTCATCGCCGGGCCGTGGGGCGACATGGGGCTCGTGCTCATCGCGCTCTGGCTCCTCGCGCAGCTCAACCCGGCGCTGCCCTTCTTCGGCGCGGGCAACATCGCCGCACCGGGCGAGGCGGCGCCCGAGACGCACGGCCTCGAATGGCTCGCGGTCGCGCTCGGCATCTGCGGGTTCGGCCTCTTCGTGTCGACCGTGCTGCGCGGGGAGCAGGGGAGCCTGCGCGTGACGGCCGTGCTGCTGAGCATCGCGCTGTGGCTCAAGTTCGTCGCCGCCTCGCTCATGCTGCAGCCGCATTTCTCCGACGAATGGGTCACCACCGGGCGCTTCGTGGGGCTCGCGGCCGGGATCGTGGCGCTCGCGCCGCTGCGCCGCCTGCCGCGCGCGGGCCGCACCTACCTCGCGATCCTCGCGATCCTCGCCGGGGCGCTGCTCGCGAAGATCTTCGGCGCCTACAGCCCGCTGGTGGAGCTGCTGCACGTGTTCCGCTGGCCCTACGGCCAGCTCGCGAACTTCGCGACCCTCACGCGCTTCCTGCACGAACTTTGGCCGGTGGCCGCGCTCACATTCCTCGTCGCCGTATTCCTGCGAGACCGCCGCGCGGCGCATGCCATAATCCCGCGGTGACGCGAACGATGCTCGCGGCGGGTTGAGCGGCGGCCACTCCACTCGCGACACCTGCGGGCGAATTCCGTCCGCTCCAACGAGCCCTCGATGCCCTTCTACAAAAGGCACGTATTTTTCTGCACCAACCGGCGCGATGCGCCGCAGGCCTGCTGCGCCTGCCACAACTCCGAGGCGATGCGCGACTACGCGAAGCAGCGCGTGAAGCAGCTCGGCCTCTCCGGCCCCGGCAAGGTGCGGATCAACACCGCGGGCTGCCTCGACCGCTGCGAGGAAGGCCCCGTGATCGTCGTGTACCCGGAGGAGGTCTGGTACACGTACGTCGACAAGCTCGACATCGACGAGATCATCGACGAGCACCTGGTCCACGGGCGCGTCGTGGAGCGCCTGCGCATCTGATGGCCGCGGCGGCGGATCGCTCCTTCGTCCAGGGCGCGGCCGGGCGCATCGAGATCGCGACGACCGGGCCCGCCGCGCCGCGCATGGTCGCGGTGATCGCGCATCCGCATCCTCTCTTCGGCGGCACGATGGACAACAAGGTGGTGACGACGATCGCGCGCGCCCTCGCCGAAGCGGGCGCGGCCACGGTGCGTTTCAACTTCCGTGGCGTGGGCGCGTCCGAGGGCGCGCACGACGAGGGCCGCGGCGAGACGGACGACATGGTGCGCGTCGTCGAGCACGCGCGTTCGGCACATCCGGGGTTGCCCGTCGCGCTCGCCGGCTTCTCGTTCGGCGGCGCGGTGGCGACGCGAGCGAGCGGCCGGGTCGAGTTCGCGCAGCTGGTGCTCGCCGCGCCGGGCTTTCGCCGCATCACGGCCGAGGGCATGGGCAGCGCGCCCGATGCGAACGACCCGAACCTTGGCGCGCCGGGCCGCCACACCGTGCACAACACGATCATCGTGCACGGCGATCGCGACGAGACCGTGCCGCTCTCCGATTCGCTCGCCTGGGCGGCGGCGCGCGAGGTGCCCGTGGTCGTGGTGCCCGGGGGCGAGCACTTCTTCCACCGCAAGCTCCACGTCCTGCGCGAGATCGTGCTGCGCTGGATGCGATGACCATCCTCGCGGCGAGCGGGCTGCGCAAGTCGTACGACGGGCGCGCCGTGGTGGCGGGGCTCGACCTCGAACTCGAGCGCGGCGAATGCTTCGGGCTCCTCGGCCCGAACGGCGCGGGGAAGACCACCACGCTGCGCATGCTCCTCGGCCTCACGCCGCCCGACGCGGGATCGATCACCCTGCTCGGGCACGAGGTGCCGCGCGATGCGCGCGAAGCGCGCCGGAGGGTGGGCGTCGTGCCGCAGATCGACAACCTCGATCCGGATTTCTCGGTGCGCGAGAACCTCACCGTCTACGCGCGCTACTTCGGCTATTCCGCCGGCGAGGCGGCGCGGCGCGTTCGTCCGCTGCTCGAGTTCTCCGCGCTCGAGGCGCGCGAAGCGAGCCGCATCGAAGAGCTCTCCGGCGGCATGAAGCGCCGGCTCGTGCTCGCGCGCGCGCTCGTGAACGATCCGGACCTGCTCTTCCTCGACGAGCCCACCACCGGCCTCGACCCGCAGGCGCGCCACCTCATGTGGGAGAAGCTGCGCACCCTGCTGCGCGAGGGCAAGACGATCCTCCTCACGACGCACTTCATGGACGAAGCCGAGCGCCTGTGCGATCGCATCCAGATCATCGACGGAGGGCGCAAGCTCGCCGAGGGCTCGCCGGCGTCGCTCATCGCCGGGCACATCGAGCCCGAGGTGGTCGAGGTGTACGGCGACGGCGCGGAGGAGTGGCTCGAGGCGCACGGCCGGACGCTCGCCTCGCGCGCCGAGCTCCATGGCGAGACCGCGTTCTGCTACCTGCAGGATCCGGCGCCGGTGGTCGCGAGCCTGCGCGCCTTCCCGCGCCTTCGCTTCCTGCACCGTCCCGCGAACCTCGAGGACGTGTTCCTGCGCCTCACGGGCAGAGATCTCAGGGAGTGATGCGGGCAAAAGGCATTGACCACAGATGAACACGGATAAACACAGATGATCTTCGCAAGGAGATGCACTGTGCCCATGGCCACCAGCCCTGTCTCGTCGACGAACCATCCGTGTTCATCCGTGTTCATCTGTGGTTCGCAAGCCTTTGGGTCGTGTTCGTAGATGGCGTCCCCCTTTCCATCCTTGGCATGGGCCGCGGTCTGGAGGCGCAACTACCTCGTGTGGAGGAAGCTCGCGGCGGAATCGGTGCTGGGCGACGTGATCGAGCCGCTCTTCTACATCGCCGGCTTCGGCGCGGGCTTCGGCGTGATGCTTCCCGTGGTCGAGGGGGTGCGCTACGTCGCGTACCTCGCCGGCGGCATGGTGTGCTACTCGACGATGATGTCGGCGTCGTTCGAGGTGCTGTATTCGGGATTCACGCGCATGCACGTGCAGCGCACCTGGGAGGGCATCCTCAACGCACCGGTCGCGCTCGAGGATGTGGTGTTCGCGGAGTGGATGTGGGGCGCCGCGAAGAGCGTGCTGCCGGGCCTCGCGGTGCTCGCCGTCGCCCTCGCGCTCGGGCTCGTGCATTCGTGGACCGCGGCGCTGGTATTGCCCGTCGCGTTCCTGGTGGGCCTCGCCTTCTCCGCGCTCGGCCTCGTGGTGACCGCACTCGCGCGCTCCTACGACTTCTTCCAGTACTGGTTCACGCTGGCGCTGATGCCGATGATGCTGCTCTCGGGCGTGTTCTATCCGGTCACGAACATGCCGGCGTGGCTGCAATCGCTCGCGCGCGTGCTGCCGCTCACCCAGGGCGTGGAGCTCGCGAGGCCGCTGCTGCTCGGACGCTGGCCGCAGGCGCCGATCGTGGCCATCGCCGCGCTCGCCGCATACGCGATCGTCGCCCACGCCATCGCGCTCGCCCTGTTGCGCCGCCGGCTGCTGCGCTGATTCAGCGCTGCGTGATCGCGGTGGCGCCGTGCGCGGCGGGAAGCTTCTCGATCTCCGCGAGCACGATCGAAGGGGTGAGGATCTCGGGGAGCAGGTGCGGCACGTCGGAGCCGGGCGTGTAGAGCGCATACACGGGCACGGCATTGCGCCCGAGGGCGGCGAGCGCCTCGGTGATGCGCGGATCCTGCCGCGTCCAGTCGGCGGTGAGGCGTGCGACGCCGCGATCGCTGAAGGCCTTCGCGACCGTGGCATCGTAGAGCGCCACGCGCTTGTTCACCTGGCAGGTCACGCACCAGGCGGCGGTGAAGTCGACGAACACGGGCCGGCCTTGCGCGAGGAGCTCGTGGACGCGTTCCGGCGACCACGCCTGCCATTCGCCTTCGGCCTGCGCCGCGCCGGCCGCGGCCTTCGCGGCCTGCGTCACGGGCCACGCGACGAAGAGGCCGAGCGCGCCGAGGAGCACGGCGAGCGCCGGCTGCCAGCGCGCTCCGGCATGCGCCCAGCGGCCGTACATCCACGCGCCGAGGGCGAGCAGCACCAGGCCGAGCAGCAGCTCGAGCACCGCGTCGTTGCCCGCCTGCGCACCGAGCACCCAGGCGAGCCACGCCGAAGTCGCATAGAGCGGGAATGCGAGCACCTGCCTGAAGGTCTGCATCCAGGCGCCGGGCTTGGGCAGGCGCTTCAGCAGGCTCGGGAAGAGGGACAGCACGAACACGGGGATCGCCATGCCCACGCCGAGCGCCACGAACACCGCGAGCGCGAGCCCCGCGCTTTGCGTGACGGTGAAACCGACGGCGGCGCCCATGAAGGGCGCGGTGCAGGGCGTGGCGACCACCGTCGCGACGACGCCGGAGAGCAGCGCATCGGCGTAGCGGCCGCGCGCGCCCAGGTTGGAGGTCATCGACTGCGCGAACGCGCCCCATTCGAAGAGACCCGAGAGATTCAACGCGAGCACGAAGAAGAGGCACGCGAGCAGCGCGACCACCGCGGGCGATTGCAGCTGGAATCCCCACCCGAGCTGCGCGCCGCCCGCGCGCAGCGCGAGCAGCACGCCCGCGAGCGCGGCGAACGAGGCGAGCACGCCCGCCGCGAAGATCGCGCCCTGCAGCCGCATCGCGCGCGCGTCGCCGTGGGCGTGCTTCACGAAGCCCATCACCTTGATGCCGAGGACCGGGAAGACGCACGGCATGAGATTCAGCAGGAGCCCGCCGAGGAAGGCGAAGGCGAGCGCCGCGACGATGCTGCCGCCGATGCCGTCGTCGTTCGCCGATGCCGCGGTGAGGCCGGCCACCGCCGGCAGCGAGGCGACCTTCCTCGCGTCCACCTCGATCGCGCGGCGCTGGTCGGTGCCCGGCCATCCCGCGGGCGTCACCACCACGCCCTTCACCGAAGTCACGTCGGTCGGCGGCGGATCGGCGAGCTTCATCGAGATGGTGAGGTCGTTCCCCTGGCGCGCGACCTTCTCCGGCGCGGCGGGCTCGATCAGCTCCGTGCGCTCGGGGAAGAACGTCGCCTGCGCGGGGAGCGCGGTCCCGTGCGGCGCGGAGATGCGAACCACGAGCGACTTGCCCACGACGGCCGCTTCCGATTTCCAGCCGGGAAGCGACAACGGCAGCATCTCCTGCGCGCGCTGGATGTGCGCGAGGAAGCGGATGTCCTGCCTGGGCGGCGCCGCCGAGACTGGCAGCGCGAGGTCCAGCTCGCCCTTCTCCGGAACGCAGATGTCCTTGCACACGAGCCACTCCGCGCGAGCCTTGATGTGCGCGGGACCGGGCTTCGCGTCGGTGGGCGGCGTGAGCTCGGAAAGCAGCACCACGTCGTCCTCGTAGCCGTAGTTCATGAGCGGGCCGACCGGAAGGAGCGACGGATAAGGCCACTGGATGGGTCCCGCCTTCCAGCCCGCCGGAAGCTCCCACTGGATGCGCGTCGGCAATCCGGAATCGCCGGGGTTCTTCCAGTACGTGTGCCACTCCGGGACCATGCGCAGCTTGAGGCCCACCAGCACGGGCTTGCCGGGTTGCGCCGAGAGCTGGTCGCTCACGAGCTGCGCTTCCACGTGTGCCGTCTGCACGAGCGGCGCGGCGTGCGCGAAGCCCGCGGCGAGGAGGATCGCGGCGGCTCGGGCCGCGCCGGGGAGGCGGAAAAACATCACGTAAAATGATACACCTATGCTCTGGCTGAAGGCCTTCCACATCGTCTTCGTGGTCTCGTGGTTCGCGGGGCTGTTCTACCTGCCGCGGCTCTTCGTCTATCACGCGCGGGCCGCCGACGCGCCGTCGAACGAGCGCTTCAAGGTAATGGAGCGCAAGCTCTACCGCGGCATCATGCTGCCCTCGATGGTGCTCGCCGTCGCCTCGGGCCTGTGGCTGGCGTTCGGCTATGGATTCGCGGGCGGTTGGCTGCACGCGAAGATGGCGCTGGTCGCGCTGCTGGTGGCCTACCACTTCTGGCTGCGGAAGCTCGCCGGCGACTTCGCGCGCGACGCCAACCGCCGATCGCCCGTCTTCTACCGCTGGGTGAACGAGATCCCCACCGTGCTGCTGGTGGCGATCGTGATCCTCGTGGTCGTGAAACCCTTCTGAAGAGCCGGCATCGCCGGATTCCCAGCGTGAACAGCGAACGGCCCCGAATATTGCGCAAGGAAGCGCGCGCCGGCGAGCAATTCTTCGCGCCTTGCCCGCGCGGCCTCGCGCCCTCGCTCGCCGAGGAGCTCGCCGCGCTCGGCGCCGCGCACCCCGAGCCGGCCGATGCGGGCGTCGCCTTCTCCGGTCCCTTCGACCTCGTCTACGCGGCGAACCTGCGCTCGCGCATCGCGAGCCGCATCCTGTGGCGCGTCGCGCGCTTTGCGTACAGGGACGAGAACGAGGTGTACGAGCGCGCGCGCGAGGTGCGCTGGCGCGAGCTGTTCTCGGCGGAGCGCACGTTCAAGGTCGAGACGAACGCGCATCGCAGCCCGGTGAAGAGCCTCGACTTCGTGACGCTGCGGGTGAAGGACGCCATCGCCGACCATTTCCGCGACGCGATCGGCCGGCGCCCGTCGGTCGCGCCGCGGAACCCCGATCTTCGCGTGCACGCGTTCCTCGATGCGCGCGAATGCACCCTCTACCTCGACACGAGCGGCGAGCCGCTCTTCAAGCGCGGAAGGCGCGAGCACGTGGGCGAGGCGCCGCTCAAGAAGAACCTCGCCGCCGGCATCCTGCGCATCGCGGGATGGCGCCCGGGCGTCCCGCTGCTCGACCCGATGTGCGGCGCGGGAACGTTCCTCTCGGAGGCCGCGGAGATGTCGCTCGGCCGTGCGCCCGGACGCGAGCGCGATTT
Organism: Usitatibacter sp.; assembly: GCA_035605915.1. Classification (GTDB taxonomy): domain Bacteria; phylum Pseudomonadota; class Gammaproteobacteria; order Burkholderiales; family Usitatibacteraceae; genus Usitatibacter. The sequence goes on along the minus strand of DATNGJ010000052.1, from coordinate 811 downwards.
CGCCTTCCGCAGCCTGGCGCGCTTCAACGCCGCGACGTGGGAGCGCGAGCTCGCAGCCGCCGCACGCGAGGAGAAGCCGCTCGGCGAGCTGCCGGTCTACGGCTCCGACCTGCACGGCCGCTCGGTGGAGCAGACGCGCATGAACCTGCGCGACGCCGGGCTCGAGGATGCGGTGCGCCTCAAGCAGGCGAACCTGCTCGAGCTTTCCGCGCCGGCGCCGCACGGGATGCTGGTGAGCAATCCGCCGTACGGCGTGCGCCTCGGCGAGAAGGAGCGGCTCGCCGAGTTCTATCCGCAGCTGGGCGACGTGCTCAAGAAGAAGTTCGCGGGATGGACGGCGTATATCTTCTCGGGCGACCCGGACCTCGCGCGGCTCATCCGCCTGCATCCCTCGCGCAAGACGGTGCTCTTCAACGGCGCGCTCGAGTGCCGGCTCTACGAGTACCGCATGGTGGCGGGCGGCAATCGCCCGCAGCGCGGTCCCCTTTCCACGCGCACCCGCGCCCGGTGATTTTCCTGGTGCCCGGCGTGGGCGAGATCGAGGCGCGCACGCTCGCGAGGCTCGCGCTCGTGCCGGCCGCCGTGTGGGTGGCGAGCCTCGCCGGGCGCAGATGGGGCCACGGTTTCTCGGGTTACCTCGGCGGGCTCCCGATGATCGGCGGCCCCATCACGATCTACCTGGCGCTGGACCACGGCGCCACGTTCGCCGCCCGCTCGGCGACGGTCACCCTGGCGGCGATCCTGGGGCAGGGCGCGCACCTCATGGCGTTCGCGCACACGGGCCGGCGCCATGCCTGGCCGGTCGCGCTCG
>DATNGJ010000051.1:0-7315 GCA_035605915.1 Usitatibacter sp. | reverse complement strand
TATTTCCTCTATCCCGAATCGCGCGGGCGGCTGCATGCGCAATCGCCCGATGCGCGCGTGCAGCCGAAGATCGAGGCGAATTACCTCGAATCGGCGGCGGATCGCGACGCGATGGTGCGGCTCATGAAGACCATCCGGCGCGTCGCCTCGCAGCCGGCCTTGCAACGCGTGATCGTGCGCGAGACGCGTCCGGGGTTGGAAGTGGCGAGCGACGAGGCGCTGCTCGACTACGCGCGCGCGACGGCGCAGACCTGCTGGCATCCCGCCGGCACTTGCCGCATGGGCAGCGGGCCCGATGCCGTGGTCGATCCGGCGCTTCGCGTGCACGGAACCGAGGGGCTGCGCGTGGTGGATGCGTCCGTCATGCCGATGCTCGTCTCGAGCAACACGAACATCCCGACGATCATGATCGCGGAGAAGGCGGCGGAGCTCATCGCCCGCGGCTGAAGGGCTCTCTCTCCCTCGGGAGAGGTCCGGGGAGAGGGTCTGGAGCACACGATCACGCGCGTCCCTGTGATAAAATTTCCCGTTCCTTCGGCAGGCGCGTAGCTCAGCTGGTTAGAGCACCACCTTGACATGGTGGGGGTCGTTGGTTCGAGTCCAATCGCGCCTACCAACCATCCCTCCGTTCGACGCCGTGATTCTCGCTGTCAATTCCGCCAGCCCGACTTCGGCAGTTGCGCGATTGGCTTAGTTTCTCGCCCCTATTGCAGGCAGGGGCCGGGTGTCGCAGAGTGCCCATACGATCCGTCCGGGACAGGGGACTTCCGATGGCACACTCCATCCGCTGGCTGGCTTTCGTTTCGATCGCACTGCTGCTCGGTTGCGCGGCGCCTGCAGGGGAACCGATGAGCGCGCCGCGCGATCTGGCGCCGACGGGTCGTTTGCGAGTCGGTGTGGTCGTCGCAAAGGCACCGACCGCGACGCTGGTCACGCTCGATTCCCGTCGAGAGCTCGAAGGCGTTCCGGTCGACCTGGGCAAGGCGCTCGCGGCGCGCGCCGGCCTGCCGCTCGAATTCAAGACGGCACGCAACACGGGTGAGCTCGCCGATCAGCTAGAAGCTTCCGAAATCGACGTTGCGTTCCTCCCGATCGACGAGAAGCGACGAGCTCGCCTGGGCGTCGGGCCGGAGTACTTCGTCCTGGAAAGCACGTACCTGGTCCGACCCGGCGCAGGCATCGGTAGCCTGGCGGACATCGATCGCCCCGGGATGCGCGTCGCCGCCATCCGCAACACGGCCACCTTGCGCGCGCTTCGTAGGATGCTCAAGGAGGCGAAGATCGCCGTTGTCGCAACTGCGGACGACGCCGCCTCCTTGGTCCGCACCGGAAAGGCGGATGCGATGGCGATGGGCCGGCCGAGTCTCGATTCGATCGCGGCCAACATACAGGGCTCGACCGTGCTGAAGGAGAGCTTTCAGCGAACCGGCACGGCGATTGCCATCCCGAAAGGCCGGCCGCTTGCCCTGCAATATGTGACGCGATTCATGGAGGACGCGAAGGCGTCCGGAGAAGTCGATCGCGCGTTGGAGCGTGTGGGAATCCGCAGTTCCGGGTCGTCCCCGTCGAGGCAATGAGCGGCACCCAGCTAGCCCAGCAACGCAGACAACGGCAGCATGAGCGTGGACGGCGAGAGTGGGCTCTCGGCAAAGCCGTGCTTCAGATAAAACGCCTTCGCGCGCTCCGAAAGCGCGTGACAGAGCAGGGCACGCACGCCGATCTTCTCGGCCGCGCTGATCGAGCGAAGGACGGCATCCTTCAACAGGCCTTCACCGATGCCGCGATTCGTCCAGGCTTCGTGAACGGCCAGGCGTCCGAGCAATACGACGGGGATGGGCTCCGGCATGTTGCGGCGGACCGGAGATGGCGCGTCCCGCCTCGAAACCGCGCCCGCGCTGAGGGAGTAATAGCCGACGACCGAAGCGCCGTCGCAGACCACGTACGTGCGTGAAGCGCCGCCCTGGTCGTTGCTTCTCGCGCGCTCTTTCAGCCAGTCTTCGAGGCCGCGCTCGCTGCAGCGAAAGTCATCGACCTCATGCCGATCCGCCAGCGCCTCCGGCGGCCTGAGCCGGCGGACGTCTACTTCTCCCAAGGCGATTTCTTCGCGAGCAGCCTCGCCACGCGCTCGGGATGGCGCAGCGGTCCGTTCAGGGCCTTGGTGAATTGCCGGAAGCTTTCGGCGTCGAGCGAGAAGAACGCACGGTCGATGAGCACCTGCTCGGCCTTTTCGCACGCCGCCTCGAGCATGAACTGCGTGCGCTTCTTGCCCTGCGCTTCGGCGGCACGATCGATGAGCTCCCTCTGCGCGGAGCCGGCGCGAAGGTTGATGGTGATTCCCCGCGGGGTCGCCATGGCGCTTCTCCTGTATACACAATGAGTGTACGAGCATGTGGGTACAACGTCAACACGCAGGGAACGCCGTCGCCCTGACTGGAATAGCCGGGCGCGATCCGGTGTTCCGCTCCCGGGGACCGGCGATGCTCGCCCAGCCGTGCAAGAATGCGGACCGGCAGGATGGTTTCCACCAACAACGAAAAGGAGGCAGGCCATGAAGAAGGCAGGCGATCGGCAAGACATACCGCCCGCGTCCGGCGGCGTGGATCTCGGGCGGCGCAACCTGTTGCGCGGCGCCGTGGCGCTCGGCGGTGCGTTCGCGCTCGGCGGCTGCATGAGCGAGCCGATGCATTCGGGCATGGGCATGGGCGGCGGCGTGGCGATGACCGGCGGCAACATCGTGGTGCGCTGGCTGGGCGGCGGCGTCGTCGAGCTCGCCACGCCCGACTACAAGCAGATCGCCTACGTCGACGCCTGGATCTGGAACAACGCCGGCTGGAGCCGCTTCAACATCCAGAAGCCGCCGGAGTACGCCTCCAGGGACGGCTTCGTCGAATACGTGAAGAGCAAGAACCCCGAGGCGGTGTTCGTGCTGCTCACGCACGACCACGGCGACCACATGGGCGATTACTTCGAGATGCTCAAGGCCCTCGTGGATGCCGGAGTGCCGGTCCAGACGACGGGCCAGAGCGACCTCCTGAGGAAGGGACTCATCCCGAACTTCCAGGCCGCCGGAATCGATCCGAAGAAGGTGGTCTCGAACGGCGGCGCGGGAATGAACTTCGGCGGGACTTCGAAGCACGGCCGCATGGTCGCGCACCTCGTCCCGGCGATCCACTCGACGCTCCTCGCCTATCCGGCCGCCGGATTCATGCTCGACATCGGCGGCCTGCGCGTCTACGCGAGCGGCGACACCGACCTCTTCGGCGACATGAGGCTGCTCGGCGAACGCTATCGGCCGAACCTCGCGATCGTGTGCGTGGGCGACGGTCCCTACACGATGGGGCCGGCGGATGCCGCGCGCGCGTGCGAATGGATGCGCGTCTCGAAGGCGATCCCCGTGCACTACGCGCACAACCCGCAGGTGCTCGGCGTGCAGGCGGGCGACGAATTCCGTGCCGCGCTGGGGCGGATCGCTCCGGGGATCGAGGCCATCGTCATGAAGCCGGGCGATACGAGGAACATCACCGCCTGATTTACCGCACGCGATGAAGGCGAGCGTCCGCGCGCCCCGCGGACGCTCATGACGCCTCTCCTTGCCGGGGCGGCCGCACGATCGGCGAGAACATTCCCGCCTCGATCCGGCTCCAAGCCCTCGGGACCCCTCTCGAGCCCGCCGGATGATCAACGACCTCTGGTACAAGAATGCCGTCATCTACTCGCTCGGCGTCGGCACGTACATGGACGCGAACGGCGATGGCATCGGCGACTTCGAGGGCCTCACGCGCCGCCTCGACTACCTGAGCGGCCTCGGCATCACGGCGGTCTGGCTCATGCCGTTCCAGAAGTCGCCCTTCCGCGACAACGGCTACGACATCTCCGACTATTACTCGGTCGACCCGCGCTTCGGCACCATGGGCGACTTCGTCGAGTTCACGCGCGGGGCCGAGCAGCGCGGCTTGCGCGTCCTCATCGACCTCGTGGTGAACCACACCTCCGACCAGCACCCGTGGTTCCAGGAGGCGCGCAGCGATCCGAACTCGAAGTACCGCGACTGGTATGTGTGGTCGAAGAAGAAGCCGCCGCATGCCGAAGAAGGAGTGGCCTTCCCCGGCGTGCAGAAGAGCACCTGGAGCTACGACCAGGCGGCGAAGGCGTGGTACTTCCACCGCTTCTACGACTTCCAGCCGGACCTCAACACCTCGAACCCGCACGTGCAGGCCGAGATCCTCAAGATCATGGGGTTCTGGATCCAGCTCGGCGTCTCGGGCTTCCGCATGGACGCGGTGCCGTTCGTGATCGCGACCAAGGGCGCCGACGTCACGAAGCCGACCGAGCAGTACGACATGCTGCGGCAATTGCGCGAGTTCCTGCAGTGGCGCGAGGGCGATTCGATCATCCTCGCCGAGGCGAACGTGCCGCCGAACACCGACATGCACTATTTCGGCGACGAGGGCGAGCGCATGCAGATGATGTTCAACTTCCTCGTGAACCAGAACCTCTTCTACGCGCTCGCCATCGCCGACAGCCGGCCCCTCGCGCGCGCGCTCGGGAAGACGCGGGCACGGCCGCCGACCGCGCAATGGGGCAACTTCCTGCGCAACCACGACGAGCTCGACCTGGGAAGGCTCACGCAGGCGCAGTGCGATGCCGTGTTCGCGGCGTTCGGGCCGGAGAAGTCGATGCAGCTCTACGGCCGCGGCATCCGCCGGCGACTCGCGCCGATGCTCCAGGGCGATCGGCGCCGCATCGAGCTCGCCTACAGCCTCATGTTCACGCTGGCCGGAACGCCGGTGCTGCGCTACGGCGACGAGCTCGGCATGGGCGACGACCTGGATCTCCCGGAGCGCAACTGCGCGCGCACGCCGATGCAATGGTCCAGCGAGGCGAACGGCGGCTTCACGAAGAGCGAGAAGCCGATCCTGCCGGTGGTCGACGAGGGTCCGTACGGCTACCGGCACGTGAACGCGGCCTTCCAGCGGCGCGATCCGGAATCGATGCTCAACTGGACCGAGCGCATCATCCGCATGCGCAAGGAAGTGCCGGAGGTCGGCTGGGGCGACTTCGAGGTGCTCGACGCGGGAACGCCCTGCGTCCTCGCGATGCGCTACGACTGGCGCAACAACTCGGTCCTCTTCCTGCACAACCTCGACGCGAAGCCGCGCGAGGTCGTGTTCCACCCGGGACTCCAGGGCGGCGCCGGAGACCTCCTCGTGAACCTCCTCGCCGACGATCACAGCCGCGCGGGGAAGGGCGGCCGCCACCAGGTGCTGCTCGAGGCGTACGGCTACCGTTGGTACCGGGTAGGCGGGCTGGACTACCTCCTCAAGCGTAGTGACGTGGACCGAAAGCGCGCGCACAATAAAGCCGCACATCGCGATCGAGGAGGTGCCCCATGAAGATCGCCACCCGCAAGCCGCCCGTCCGCACACTGCCCCGCAATGTTCGTGCCGTGAAGCCGCAGTCCGTGCAGGACCATGACCTGCCCATCCTCGCATCGGAAGAAGCGCCCGCCGTCCACGTCGACTGGGAAGTGTTGATGACGGACGGCGTGCAGCCCGCCCTGCTCATCGATGGCGAACGCCGCTCGCGCGGGCGGCGATAAGGGCGAAATCCGCATCGTTGGTCGCAGGCGCTGGCGTCCGCGGCGGAATTTTCCGTGCCGCGGTCGCGGAATCCTCATTTTGACGGGTGCCGCCGGGACGCGTACAACGTCGTACCTCCCGACGGACCCTCGATGGCTCCCTTCGTCGCCCTGCTGGTGCTCTTCGCCGCCGCGCTCGCCCCCGGCGCCTACGCAGCCGCCCCGACCATCTCGGCCGGCGGGTGGCACAGCCTCGCGCTCGGATCCGACGGCAAGGGTCGCGCATGGGGCGACGACACCGCCGGCGCGCTCGGCAGCGCACGCACGCTCGCCGCGACGCAGCCGACGCTCGTCACCGGCATCTCCGACGTCGTCGCGATCGCGACCGGCGATTCGCACACGGTCGCGTTGAAGCGCGATGGAACGGTGTGGGCATGGGGCGGCAACGGCGATGGCGAGCTGGGCGACGGCACCACGACCGGTCGCTCGACGCCGGTGCAGGTGCCAGGCCTCACGAATGTAGTGCAGATCGCGGCCGGCTCGGTCCACACCGTCGCCCGCAAGTCCGATGGAACCGTGTGGACGTGGGGCGCGAATTTCGACGGCCAGCTCGGCGATGACAGCAACGGACGCAGCACGCCGGCGCAGGTCGCCGGCATCAACGATGCCGTGTCGATCGCCGCGAACGCCGCGCAAACGTTCGTCGTGCGAAGCGACGGAACTTTGTGGGCGTGGGGCGAGAACGACCACGGGCAGCTCGGCATCGGCACCGTGAGCCAGGAGTTCACCGGCATTTCCACCCCGACGCGCGTCGTGGGTCTCACTGGCGTCGTCCAGGTGGCCGCGGGCCTCGAGCACACGCTCGCGCGCACGAGCGACGGCACGGTGTGGGCGTGGGGCGACAACAGCGACGGCGAGCTCGGCGACGGCAGCACGACGAGCCGGTCGACGCCCGCGCGCGTTCCCGGCCTCACCGGCGTCACGACGATCCTCGCCGGCTCCTATTCCTTCGCGATCAAGTCCGACGGCAGCGTGTGGGTATGGGGCTCGAACGGCTATGGCCAGCTCGGCGACGGCACGTTCGTCGACCACCTCACGCCCGAGAAGCTCGCGCCCCTGCCGCCGATCGCGACGGCGACCGTGGGCTTCATCCACACCTCCGCCGTCGCAGCCGACGGGCATATCTGGAGCTGGGGCCACAACGAGCACGGCGAGCTGGGCGACGGCACGACGCAGGAGCGCATCACGCCGGTCGCGATCGCGGGCATCGCCAACGTCGTCGCGATCTCCACCGGCTCCGCGCACACCGTCGCATTGAAGAGCGACGGGACCGTGTGGGCATGGGGCGACGATGGGTCGGGACAGCTCGGAGATGGCGTGCGCGTGTTCGTCTCGACGCCGACGCTTCCCGGCGGCACGAGCGGCTGGATCGCGATCGCGGGCGGCGGCCGTCATTCCATCGCGCTGCAAGCCGACGGCAGCGCCGTCGCGGCGGGCAACAACGACTACGGCCAGCTCGGCGACGGCACCGAGGCGAGCCGCGCAACGTTCGCGCCGGTGCAGGGGTTGTCGGGCGTGACGGCGATCTCCGCGGGTTTCTATCACTCGCTCGCATTGAAAAGCGACGGCACGGTATGGGCGTGGGGCCTCGATTACAACGGGCGCCTGGGAGACGGTGGCGACGGTTCCCAGGTGCCGCTGCCGGTGCAGGTGAGCGGCCTCGCCGGCGTCACGGCG
>DATNGJ010000050.1:0-56326 GCA_035605915.1 Usitatibacter sp. | reverse complement strand
TACGGCGGGCTGGCTTGCCGGGGGTGGGGTCGGCGGATTGTTCCCCCGCCTCAATGGTTAGCGGTTCCCTTTTGTCGGAACCCTTGCCGCTTGCTTTTGCCATGTTTGGGAGGCTCGATTTCCTCAAAAGGGGCCACTAGGCGCACTGACAAAACTGACAGAGGCGGTCATGCCCGCCCATCCGCCGCGTCTAGCCACAGGATCACGCGGCCGGGGGCCGTGGCCTGGACGAAACTATGGGCTTGCCGGAGGTGGGCCGGCGCGTCGGTGAGCGGCCGAATCTGTACGCGCTCGCCTCCGATCGCCGCTTCCTCGAGCCGCCCGATCCGGGGCTCAATATCTCTTGTCATCACCGGATTCCTCCGGCTTGTGTGTGCCAAGACCGGTCCCGGTATACCCCATCTTGCGAAGCCACGGGATGATCCAGGGCTTCAACGCTCCGATTGCTGCGAGCGATGCGGACACCACGATGATGCGGAGCGTTCGGTCGTCCATGGCGCGCCCTCACGTCATTGCGCTCCCTGTGTCGCCACCATGCCGGCACCATAGGCGGTCGGGAGTGCTAGATACCGGCGCAGGTAGTTTGCCACCATCGGAGCCGCTTCGGGACGACTGGCAACCAGCATTCGCAGGACGTTCTGAACAGGCGGAAGGTATGCCGCAGCTCCCGCGCTGAGCGCAGCCGGGATCGCGGGATTCGCAACGCCGGAGGCGAGCGCCCCGGTTGCCATCAGCGCGCGTCCGACCGTACCGGAGTCGGGATATTTGTTGCCGAGAACGGTCTGTGCCGCATTGCCGATGTCCTGCCCCAGCGCGGTACCACGAGCGACCGCCCGGCGACGGACGCTGTTGTCGAGCGAGGAAACGGCCGAATTGTATTGAGCCGGAGTAAAGACGCCGGCCGCGTTCTTGCCCATCTTGCCGGCCTGCTCGGCCCGTACAAGCTGCGCCCACCCGTCATCGGCCGCATCCAGCCTCGCGCCAATGTCGGGATCGGTGCGCCGAATCTGGTTCATTAGCGCGTCCTGTAGCTCGCTGACCGCCGCCCCTAGGTTCCGTTCGCTCGCCACGCTGGAGCGGCTGTAATTGCTGGCAATCTGTCCCAGTTCGCTATCCACATTCTTGAACGTAGAGCCCAGCATGGAGCCGTTGGGAGACATGTTCCCCAAGATCGTGTCATTGACGACATTGGAGAACTCGCGCCGTAGATCCGCGCTCGGCAACCGATCGCCCATGTATAAAAGCTTCCCGAACTCCTGGTTGAACTCCGGTGTGTCGAAATTGATATGCGGTAATTGTCCAAGCGCGTCATCGTATTCGGCGCTCAGTGTGTCTCCGGCCTGACGGATCGCCGTTTGCCCCGCGCCGTCCACGGACGCGCCTATCGGCTTGAGCGCCCGATTAAGGACGGCATTGTTGAACTGAAACCTTGCCCGGTTACGCGCCATGGAAATCGCGTCCCCGACGATGGGAAGGCTTTGCGCCTTTTCCTCCATCGTGTTGGCCCATCCACCGAGCGTTTGCCCGATAGTCGGCTCTACGCCTTCGTTGCGAAGTAGCGTCACATCGGGATTGGTTGATGCTCGCGGGGAGACAACCCGAGCCGCCGCATTCACCAGTGGGGCGGCCACCGCGCCAGTGACCGCGCCTTTCGCCACATCGGCCAGCTTTTGGCGCCAGAAGCCGGGAACGTCGTCTGTCACAGGCTGCACCGCGCCGCCGATGGCACCTTGAACCGCACCCTTCGCGGCGGTCCCCAGCAATGTTTCCGCGCTCGCCGCTCCAAGCGGGATCGGGGCCGTAACCGCCAGGTTCCCAATCGCGCGCATCGGGTCAAAGCCAGTGCTACCCGCCGCAGCTCGGGCTGCCTGGTAGTCGCGCTCATTCGCCGTTACGACGCGATTGACCGATTGAGGAATGCCGGTGCTGTCGGGTAGCAGGTTCGCCGCCGCCTGCGCGATCGCGGTCCCCGGATCGGCCGCGCCTTGGAAGAATCGGCCCGCAGCCCCGCCGCGCATGTTGCCGCTGTTACCGAGGAAGCGAGCGACAGCGCCCACCGTCCCGGTATCCGACGCGACGGCATTCCCAACCGCATCGAGAACCGGGGCGATGTACCTTTCGGCGAAGGTCAAGTCCTGCGGCTGGCCGATTTTAGGGTTGGCGGTTTGGGCGGGCGCATCGAATTGATCGAAGATGTTCGGCCGATTGTCCGATTGGTCGGGGACACCGCCATAGCCCGCCGCGATGGCCGAGTAATCCGGCTTGGGATCGAATTGATCGAAGATGTTCGGCCCGCGCGCATCGCCCGTGCTGTTGTCGTCCACGATCACATAGGGGCCGGTCGTGCCGGTTCCATTCTGCGACCGTTGAGCGTAGAACTGCGCTCGCGCCACAAGACCGGGCGACGGCGTTTGGTCATCATCGACAATTTGGAAGGGCATCGCTCTAGCTCCTAGTGGATCGCATCGCCAGCGGGTTGCGTCGGTTCATTGTTGGCGGCTTTCCTCGCTCGCAGCTCCGCGCCAAGCGAAAAAGTCAGTCACCGTGATGTCCTCCGTCTGCCCACAACACCGCGACGCCGGTCTCCGAGGTCGTAAAGCCGTTTCCACTTCGGCTCCGCATCCGCCTTGGTCACGTGAACGGGCTTTCTCTTATCCATGCGCTCTCCGCTGATTGACGGGCCTACGCGGCTACCGCCTTGAAGATCACGAAGCTGATAACGGGGGACTCGCTTAAAGATCCCGCCGTGATGTTTTCGACCGTGAGGCTAAAACTCCCCCCGGCAACTGCGGTACAGGAAACGCGGTAGGCATTCGCCACGCCGCCGCTTGCCACGCACGGGAGCGGAATATCGGTTGCCGCACAGAGGGAATCCGTGACAACGAATGTCACCTTCGCGCCAGACACAAGGGCTGCGGCGTTCATGGTGACTTGCCCGCAAATCGCATTGAGCGTTACTCCAGTCGATTTGCTGGTGGCTTGTGTAACCGCACCGCCAGAGCCTTGGGCGTAGCCGATGGTGGTGATGGCAGACCACATACGGAACAGCCAGCCCTTGAACCCTGTGTCGGTGAGTTCTGGCGGCGGCGGAAGCCCGCTGATCGCCATCTAGAAAACTCCTGCCACAATATTTGTGTCTGCCGCTATTGCGTCCATGATGGCGTTCCAGGCGAGCGCGGCGAACTCCTCGCACACGGAGGGGCACATTTCTATGCTGACCGACTGAAAATGGTTGGCCATGATGAGCCCCGCCCGCTTGGCGATTGCCTGGGCGCCAATACCCAAGAGGTGCCCGTGTAGGGACTCTGCGGCCCGGGCGAAGGGAATTACCTCGTCCATCACATCGAGCGCAGCGATTTGGTAGGCAATACCCTCGGCGTCTTTATCGTCCTCTGTGGCATCGAGCTGCTTACGGCAGTGCGCGCGTGCCTGGCGCCGCCATTCGGCATTTCGCCATTTCCGTTTCAGCGCCTCTAAGTCGTTCATTTCAAAATCTCCAGTTCCAACGCTTCCCCCCGAAGCGGCCTATTGCCAACATGGCGGAACTCGATCGACCGACGACGGAAGGCTCCGCACTTTCGGATCTCGGCAGGTTGTTCATCGAGCTGCACGATTCGGTAACTCGAGTGGGTTTGGCTATCGTCGTCGGAGAAGCGGACCATTGCGATGTCGTCTACCAAATCTCCGACAAAACGGATTTTGGCCATCTTCTTCCGCCCGTCGTCGCCACCATCTAACCGCACGGAGCGCGTGAAGGTGTTGATCGGGATTCCATTGTCCTGATAAAGCGTCGGCTGCATCTGGTAGAGGTTGCCGTCCGTCTCGTGCAGGAGATAAATGGCGCCGTTCAACGTCGCAGCCTTCGTGAATTTGAAATAGGACTCCGTGTAGCCCGTGGCAACGATGGTTCCGGTCGCAGGACTCACCGGATTTCCCGCCACTTGGATCGTGAACGTGTTGGCGTCCACGAGCTGAATCTGAAAGATGCCGTTGTAGGCGGACTGACCGGCACCCGAAATATTGACCGGATCGCCATCGCTCAAGCCGTGGCTCGTCGCAACGACAGTCGCCGTTTTCCCGTCGGTCCCCAGTGTGATCGAGGTCACGGAGACGGAAGAGCTGCTCAACGTGAGGCTCGACCACTGCGTCCAGTATTGGGACGTGAAGTCGTAGGCCAGCGTGAGATTGCTCCCCGGAAGCGTCAGGATGTAATGCGGATGGCCCTTGAGGTTCAATCCGTAGGCATAGACCGTCGAAAGGGGATCGGCATTGACGATCCGGCAGATTGCCGGTGTTGCGATTTCACCCACCTGCAATCCGTCGAGCTTGTGGACCGAGCGGTTTCCCTCGCGGGTCTGCGAGATCCAGCAATGCGAGTTGCCGACCCTTCCCAGTGAGTCTCCCGACGCACATCCGACACGAACGAAGCCGTTGTCCACAGGGCTAAAGGGCGAGCCCGTCGCGTTTTTCGCGTCGTAGTAGAACTCGGTGGAAAATTCCTTGAAGGCCGCGACGTAGTTCAACGACTTCGCGATTCCACGGCCGGCTCCGTTCTCGTTTCTCACCGTAAGGAAGTTCAAAGCCCCCCAGGTCGTGGGATCGTCCGCGTTGGAGTTCCACAACACTCCGGTGGTATCCATCACGAGAAAGTAGCCGTCGATATAGGCCGCACCCGGAACAATGCCCCCGTTACCTTGCGCGGTGATGGTTCCCGTCGCCGGAGTCGTGGGAGAGCCGGAAACCGTGTAACTAAAGGTCGGGTTGATACTCGGCCCGGCGACTACCGGCGACCCAGCAGCGGGAGAGATGGGCAGCGCATTCGTGGAAACCGAGACGCTATATGTAAGCGTCGTGCTACTTGGTACGCTCTGAATAGGCGTGCCAGAAACGGCGTTATATTGGCTCTCGTTCGCGCCACTGATCCCAAAAAGATCATTGACGCCGGCGCCATGTGCAGTGCCAGTTGTTACTGTCGCGATACTTCCAGAGCGCGTAATGCTGGAAATCACGGGGACCGTGCCGTGGGTGTAGTTGATGGTAAATCCTGTGAATACCGATCCCGAGTAGCCTGACACCGTGAATTGAAACCCGGTAGACGTGACGTTCTGGACCGGGTACGGGCCGCCGACGATGCTCGCGCCGCCAGACCCGGTAACGTTAATCAGGTCTCCGTTTGAGAATCCTGGGGCACTTCCCAAGTTGACAATAAAGACGGTCTTTCCGCCGGCGCCGTTGTTATTTGTGTTCGCGTTGTCGCGCTCCCAAGTAGCATTTGTGAACGCCGGGTTGCCTGTCGCCGGAGAATCCGGCGCGTCTCTCGTCGTCACCAAATAGGTGAATGTAGAGGTCCCGGTCACCGTGACCGTGACGGACCCGTTGTACGCGGCGTCGGAGCAGCCGGAAATCGTATAGCTACTGCCGCTTGTGAGGCCATGCGGACCGCCGGAAACGGTTGTGGCCGTCGCCGTGGCGCCACTCCTAGTGATCGTGAGGGGAACGATCTGCTGCGCACTCCCGCTAGTTTTTGCTGTCACCGTGACCGTGCCGTTATAGGTGGTCGGTGATGCTCCAGCCACCGTCACCGAGTCCCCGACATTGAAGACATCGGCGGTCATCGTGGCTGTTGCGACCGTCCCACTTCGCGTGAGCGAGACAAGGTTGTACGTCGCCGCGCCCATCGTTCCTCCAAAGGTCACGGCGGTTACGGTTCCATCCCGCTTGGTCGTCCAGCCCTGCGAACGGTTGTGGATGAACAAACGCGGCGTTGCGGCGTTGTCATTCGTCTGCACCGCAGACCAGCTCGTAAGGCCCCCGTTGTTCGGAGCGAGTCCCGTTCCAGAAGACATGGCGCTGCAACCAGCGGGGATCGGCCATGAAAATGCAGTCGCCCCGAAGTTCGCTGTAACAGTGTTATTGTTCATAGAGAACATCGGGAAGATGACCCCGGTCAGCCCCGTCACGAACGTCGCTACAAGAGCACCGGAGCGGTACATGCTCGCCGTACCAGCCACCATGTCCAACACGACACCGATCACCTCGTTGGCGCCAAAAATGGTGGTGTAGGCCGTCTCAGTGGAGTTGTGCAGGGTATTGCCGTTAACGGACTCCACGCCCCACCCGTTTGCGTCAGCCCCGCAGAAGGTCGAGGTCAGGGCGCTGCTGTTGGCTACCCCGATAACCGCATTACTGGCAGGGTTATTAACCGAAAATTCCCAATACCACCGCCCCGTCGATTTCCCTTGGATAGCGCGAACGCTCTTGTTAACTGAGGCAGTGAAGGCAGCCAGGTTATTGTTGGAGAGGACTACCGAGGCGTCCTTATCGCTCGGATTGAGCGTCGAGAACGAAAGCCCGGAAACGATCGTGGACACGGTGCCAGCCATCAAGGCGTCGCCGATGACCGCCTGCATGCCATTCCAGGCGTACAGGAGTTGGGAGCCTCCGCGTCCGACCAAGCCGAGGTCCGTAACGCCGGGCCGCTTCAGGAGGGATGGAGGGATGTCCTCTCCCATCGGCTCCACGATCCCGTTAATCACTTTCGCGTCCTTGACGACACCACCATCCCGAGATTCCAGGTTGACGGCGAGCGGCGTCCTCATGCGGCCACCGCTTGGATTCGCGCCGCCTCGAGCTGGCGCACGAGCGCGCGAATCTCATCGTCGGACTTGCCGGCGATGCGCGCTGCGTTGATCGCCTCGATTTCGCTGGCCGGCCAACCCACGGCGCGGTCGCCAAGGCGAACGGGGCGCGTCATCAGCCCGCGGGCGATTTGGAGATAGCAAGCGGAACGCGACAGCCCGCGGGAAGCGGCTGCCTGGGGGAAGCGGAGGATCGGTTCAACCTGCATCGCATCGTCCAAAGAGTTACAAACTCCTAGGACGAATCATTCCCGGCGCAAAGGCGGTTGCGCAGGTGCCCGAGTAGGACTCTGTGCGCCTACCGATCCGTCATAGCTGGGGCATCGGTAGTCCAAGCTCCGCCGCGATCTGCCGCGCCTCCATCGCGCAAGCCTTCACCTTGCGATGCAGAATGCCGGCCTTAATGCGTTTGATGGTTGCGACAGAAACTCCGGTCATCTCGCTAATCGCGGCTTGCCCGATCTGGGGGAAGAGCAAGAGCGTTTGAACCCGCACGATCTTGGCGGGATCGTGACGCACTCGGCCGCGATGCTTTCCGGCCAGGTGACGCAGCCTCGCCAGCTCGTCGGCGTTCATCGCTCGCCCCTGCGGCCCAAGAACCGCTCGCGCAGCGCGTCGAGTAATGCGTCGTTGACGCCAGAGGGCGCCGACAGGATGCGTAATTCCGCGCGAGCGGCATCGACTTCCCGCAGCGCAACCGTGGCGATTTCCTCGGCTTGCGGATCGCCCGCAAGCGCGGCACGAGCTGCCGCCGACAGTCGGGCCTTTGCAGCATCCATGCGGGCACGGGCCGCCTCGATCGTTGTCATCGCTTGCCCTCAGGTGACATGTATGGCGCGAAGTCCTCCAGCGCACGGAGAACCGCGTTCTCGGCGTAGGTGCAATCGGGCGGGAAGCTTGCCCTCAAGGTCCGCAGGGATGCGGCCGGATCGCGGAGGGCGACGGCCATCGCCTCATCTAGCTCGTCGCTATTGGGCCCAAGGTGCCGAATGAGGAGCCCGCGGATCTGCGCCAGTTCGGTCGGTGTCGCCTCGCGCCGCGAAAAAGGGTCATGCGAGGAACCGACAGAACTGACAAAAGGGGTTTTGTCGGTTTTGTCAGTGCCGCGAGTGACACCTTTCCCGCCAATTTGGGCCTTGAGCCGGTCCGCGTAGCTCATTTCGGCCCTCTTGGATTGGCGACGTAGATTCGGGCAGGGCTCCCGCCTGTCTCCCTCGCGCTCACTTCCCGCACGGCCAACCAATCGAAATCGGCCAACAGGCGAAGCGCGTTATGCACTAGATCGGCGTCGGTCAGGTGCGCCCATCCCTTGCGGTATACGTCGCGGGCCTTGAACTCGGCCGGGAGGTCGCCTTTCCGTAGCCGGTCAATGATCGCCTTCGCCGCTGTTTGCTCTGGCGCGTCGAGACTCGCATACGCGCGCCGAGCGTGGGGCTCCAGGTATTCCGCCCATGCCAGCGCCCGAAGCATGGCAACGCTTCCCACGTCACTGCCGGGTGCATCGGCCAGGTGCGAAATGAGCGCGAGCGCCGGAACCAATTTCCGGTACTTGGTGAAGTGCGATTCAAGCGCGGGCAGTTCGGAGCCGCCACGGAATCGCCGCTCCCATTCCTCGCGCCACTCGCGGAAGATCCCAAGTGCCGCCGAGTCGAGGCGCAGATACGGTTGCCCGCGAAGTTCTCCCGATTGCTTGTCGGTGTCCTGTTGTGCGCCCATGGCGAGAGGGTCCAGCTCGCTCATGCGGTCGAACACGTCGAAGGCTTCCCGGCTTGCGTCGGAATCGGGCCAGCGGTCAACGTCTTTCCAGTCGGCCGAAGTGTCCGGCCATACCAACAGGCCGAAGCGTTGCATCAGGCCATCATCGCCAGCACCGCCCTTGACCGCCGCGCGAATGTAGTCCGCGATTCTTCCCGGTTGGGTAGAGCCGAGAACCGAAAGGCAGATCGCGTCCAGCGTCGCGCCCTCGCGCGTCATGCGGTCGAATACATAAGGGCTATTCCCGCTCCAGCCGGTGAGGTAAAAGCCCCGTGCGCCGCTGTTGTCCTCGCGGTCGAGCGTCTTTAGGAGGGATACCAATTCATCCCGAAACACCATGAGCCCGTTGGGATTCGAGCGATGGAGGTCGCCCAACTTTTCGTAGGAGGTGTCATTGGTAAGGAACCGGCGCATTTGTGGTTCCTCGGGCTCCGGAAGCTGGAGGTCGCGCACGTCCGCCAGCATGTTTCCCTTGAGGCGTTTCTTAATTTCGTCGTTCGCCACTTCACGGCGCGCCTTCACGGCCGACGCATTGGTGTCGTAGGCGATGCGTTCCGCCTCGTATGCTTTCGCCGCTTTCGCCGCGAGTCTCCGGAGCGGCGCCAATCCCTGCTCCATGGCCGGGGACTTCATCAGTGACGGTCGGCCAACAATGCAGCCCCAGAGGTTCGCGTGTTCGGTCCAATCGGTCTTTTCCTGCGGGCGAATGCCGACGCGCCGCCCGATCACGGAACCGAGGGACACCATGACCGCAACCGCCACGAAGTCCAGCGGGCATTGCAGCCGGTCGCCAATGTCGGCCACCCATGGCCGCAGCTTGTCGGGGAGTAGATCGGGATTGAAGGGCTTCACAGCCGGAAGCCCATCGGGAAGCGGCTGCGGCTCCGGCCACTCGCCCGCACTGACAAAACCGCCAGAGCCGGCCCTGGAGGCGCTTTCCGGAGCGAGTTGGGGCTCGGATAGCGGTACGGGCTCGTGCGCCGCTCTCACGGCCTCTACAACAGCCGCGGCCCCTAATGCGCGGGCCGAGTCGTTGAAGTCGGTATCCGACTCGCCACGATCCGGCCCGAATGTCGGCTTTGCCACCATGCCGCCAACCGCGCGAGCGGCGACGGTCGCCGCTTCGATGCCGGGATTCCACGCCTCGCCGTTCGGCCGCCTCGTTCGCCAATCATCGTCGGCGCACAGAATCAGCGAGCCATCCGGAAATCTAGCCCGCATCGCCTTGGCGGTCGCCTCCAGGTTCCCCGCGTTGAACGCGATGGCTACGGCGTAGCCGATCGATTCGTGGATCGTTGCCGCCGTGGCATAGCCTTCGGCGATGCAGACGGTTCCACTCGGCTTGCCAATGGAGAAATACGAACCTGACGGCATCGGCCCCGCCAGGTAACGCTTATCCCCGTTAGGTGCGATGAATTGGAGAGACACAATCTGTCCGGCCGCATCCCGGCGCGGGATCATCAATGCGCCATCACATCGCATTTCCCGAAGCGCGAGCGGCCCGCGATAGATGCGCAGCCCGTGGCACTTCACGCCTTTGGCGCGGAGATACGGATGCGCGTCATCCGCCGGTTTCGCTTGTTCCCACAGCTCACGCGCCCGCTTCCGAGCCGCTTCGGCTTCGCGCTCGCGGTCGGCAGCGGCCTCTCGTTTGTCGCGCTCGATCTTCTCGCGCCAGCGTTGCGCAGCTTCGGGGGTTCTCTCGGCTAGGCGCTTCGCTTGCCATACTTTGCATTCGCCGCTGCGCCAGTCGTAGACGATCCCGCCTTCTCCATCGGGAAATAGCTTGCATCGGCCGGCCGTGTTGCTTCGCTTGCCGTTTGCCGAAAACGAAATCCAACGCCCCGGCTCCATTCGCTCAGGAGCCGTGTAGCCGAGCCCTTCGATGAAGCCCTGGAACGACTCGGCCATCATCGCCGCACCTTCGGCCAAGTGACGCGCTCACACAGCGAATACTCGGCGCGCCAGAGGTTGCACGATGCGCGATCCGCAATGCTGCGGAGCTGTGCCAAGGCCCGAGCCGCGTAGATGGCGGCGGCTTGCAGATGCTCGCAGCTATCTTGCAGTGGCCCGAGTGAGCGGGTATGGTCCTCAGGACAATCTTCACTGCACAGCGTCACCGCCGCCGCCCCCGCCCCACGGGGGCGCGGCATTTGTGGGGTTAGCTTCACGCCGCTACCCCACGTTCGGCCTTGCGATCGCTGATCCAGCGCTGCACTTCCATACGGCTCCAGCGGGAGCTACGACCGATCTTGATAGGCGCGGGCGCCTTGCCCTCGCGGATTAACCGATACCAAACGGGTTTGCTCGCGCCGGTCGCGCGAAGCGTGGCCGAGAGAGGGTCTAGAACATCGGTGACTTGTGTTTCGGCTTCCATCGTTCCTCCAGATATTCCGGCGAGCCGCCGGGGGTCTGGAGGCGATAGTTCCTGTATTGGGTTGGCCAACCAAAGGGATTGGCCAGCTATTTGAGGGGAACCAGACTGCTACTTGCCGTGTGGTCCGGGCTTCGAGATATGTCTACGAATCGAGCGCGCCGCTTGTGGCGGCAAGCCACATCGTCTTCGAATAATTTCCGCGCGCTGGCTATAACCCACCTTTTTAGCGTGTACAAGTTCGCGATCAATCTCAAGCCATCGAGCTTTCATTTCCGCGGAATATTTCACGACGGCGGCAACAGCCTTTCGTTGGTTTCGGCGATGGCGCTCTGTCCGTGCGTCTTGTGCCCGCGATACCTCAGCCGCTTGACGTTTGATCCGTTCTGCCTGATTCCTTTCTAGCCGGTGCGCCACCATCTCGATAACATGGGCGCGGAAAATGCGGCCGGCAGCAGCGAGATCATCTTTGGCGCCCCTGCGAACAGCCTTTTCGAGGGCGGCATTGGATGCGCTGTCCCCGTCCATGCCAGAAGCCGCTTTTAGGAATGCCGGCATCACGGCTCGCAGAGTGCGCCTGGTCATGCTCGCCCTCGGAATGCCGCGCTGCTCTTGCATGAAGAGGAAGAATCTGGCGATGAGCGCTGCCCCGAGTTCCGCGTCGGAGCGCTTTAGATCTGTTTCCAGATCCCATCCCGGCAGCTCTGTCATGCGCCTCCCTATGGCGCTCCCTGAGAGAGAACCGGGCGAAACCGGGCAGGGATTCCCGGCTTGTCGGATGCCTCCTATCGCCCGATCCAACTGCTAGTCCGCGACGATTGCCTCGCGCGGTATCTGTCTGCGCCGACCACCCGGCGGCTCGTAGAACGCATCATTGGCCGCTTCCCGATCAAGACGCATCGCGGCCCACTTGCGTATCTGGATCAACGCCTCGGCCCATTCCAATGGGTTGAGAGTTCGCCATTCAGCTTCCGGGCAGGGCCAAAGTCTGCGAACGCGAAACTGGTCAATGTCGAATTGAGAGCGATCGGCCGGATTGCGGTATGCCGCTCTTCGATAGAGCACCGTGTACGCGGGAAGCCTCGCCCGCTGCGCGAGTCGCTTCGTCACCGTTGCCGATTTGCGTCGCTGGCCTCGGTCGAGTGCGGTCTCGATCAAGGCCAGCGGCTCGGAGCTGGAGCCGTCGAACTCACACCAAAGGGTCGCCACCCCGTCTATGTCGATCATCGAAAGCGTCTGCGCTTGCTCGATACCGACGAAGCGGCGAATCGACAGCCGGCGATGCCAACTACTGTATTCGGACGGCCGGCTGCCGCTGCTTTCTTCTTGCACGGTTTACCCCCGCGCGACGAACAGGCGTTCTCGATAGACGCGTGCATCGGGAATGCAGCCCGACGCACATGATGCAATGAAATCCGACAAGACCGACGTGAAACCGGCTTCCATTTCCCGGTCGCCCTGCGTCGCCTCGAGGTAGCAACGAACGATATTGCGTTGCGGCTTCCCCGGCTCCCGGCCCTCCGGACTCAATCCACAGGCCGAACGGCCGGCCAGGTCCGCGCCTTGCAATTCGCGCAGCATTTCCACCGCCAGCGCCGCGCCCTGCTCGCGGGATGCTCCGTTACCATTGGTCTTAGCCATGATGCAATGCTCCTATCTAGCGTTGCGTTGTGGTTAGGCGGGCTCGGAGCCTGAACCTCCGAGTTCCGCCGCTTCTACTGCTACACCAATTCCACCTTGTTCAACTGTTGACCTACGTCCTCGGGGATGAACTTCGCATAGTTGCGTTCGATGATGCGCACTGAGGTTCCACAGTTCTTGGCGATCGACGCGATATCAATACCGCCCTTGAGCGCCGTCGCGATGAACGTATGGCGCAGGGTGTAGAAAACCGTTTCTCGGGGCAGCTTCGCCGCTTTCACGGCTGCGCGCATCAACTCGTCTTGATCTGAATGCGCCCAGGATTGCCCATCCGGACGTGGTAGTAACGGGGCTCCCGGCAGCTTACCCTTCGTGATCCGCACGAAGAACCCATGCGCCGCGTCCGCGAGTGCAACCGTGCGAACACCTGTCTTGCCTTTGTGAATTTCCAGCCGGCGGGCGGCTTTGTCGAAGTCCTCGACCTTGAGCTGTCGCAGCTCGCCATACCGCGCGCCGGTCAACATCGCCGCTTCCAACAGGTCGCGGAATACGCCTTCGGTATGGTCGAGGAGTCGCCGCCGCTGATCCAGCGTCAGGAATATGCGCCGGGACTTGGCGACGTTCTGAAACGGGGGAACCTTGGCCCACGGCCCCGGCTGCGCGACACGATCAGACTTCCACGCGTGGTTTAGCAGGGCCTTGAGAACGGTCAGGTTCCGGTTGGCCGTGTCCTTCGCCTTCCTTGTCGCTTCCTCTTCGACTCCGGCCGGGACCTGTGTGTTGCGCCATTCCTCTATGTCGCCGCGCGTGAGCCGGTCCACCCGTTTGCTCCAGAGCGTCGAAGGCTTGATCTTGAGATTGATCCGGCCTTCGGCATCACTGGCCGCCGAATCGCCCTTCCGAGCGCGCAGGGAGGCGACATAGGCGGTTGCGGCATCGGACACCTTGTAGCCCCCGCTCCCCGGCTGGACGGCTCCCCTGGCGCAATCCTCGAACCACTTGAGGGCCATTTTCTGCGCCACGTCCCGCGCATCGCCCTCGGGGATGTGAAGCGGCAGCTTGAGCGCGTTGTATTCCTGCTTACCGTTTGCGTGGCGGTAACGGGCGATCCAACTCCCGCCGGTCAGCGTGCGGCGATAACCGAGGTAGCCGCGCGATGCAACGTTATTCCAGTAGGGTTCCCGTCGCGGAGCCAGCTGCTCCCGCTGCTTCGCCGTGGCGAGCCGTGGGGGTGTCCGTGGCATCTCCGCCTCCCCTGCCTTTTACGGAATACGGAAATCCTACGGAAATACGGACAGAAACGCAAGGATATTTGGAGAGCCTTCGCCGCGTTTCTCAGAGGGAAACAGGAAACGTGGGGATTCGCGGGGATACGGGTGGTTTGCCTTCACACGGCGGGGGCCAGTGGTTCGATCCCACTACGACCCACCAACGAATTCGCGGGCCAGGTGATCACTCCTGGCCCGCTTTCGTTTCGCAAGCCTCCGTCGATGACTGGGGATATCTCTTCCAGTTGGAGGATGACGGGCGCCGAATTGTTCGCGCGCTGATTCTTCCGGC
The DNA here is from genome assembly GCA_035605915.1 of Usitatibacter sp. Lineage (GTDB taxonomy): Bacteria > Pseudomonadota > Gammaproteobacteria > Burkholderiales > Usitatibacteraceae > Usitatibacter. The sequence goes on along the minus strand of DATNGJ010000050.1, from coordinate 42,358 downwards.
CCTGCCGCAAAGCGGGTGTTGTGAACGGAGCATGACAACGACGGGTACCTGCGCGCGAAGCGCAGCCGCCGGCAAACGGTCACCGTTGCCGCGGAAGGTCCCACAGCACGCGCTCGAAGGAGATCACGCGGTCGCCGCGGCGCTCGGCCTCGCCCTCGACGCTGCGCAGCATCGCATCGCGCCGCGCTTCCGCATCCTCCATCGAGCGCGCGACGTCGCGGCGGTAATCGGTCACGCCGACGATCGTCTCGGAATCCGTCGCCACGCCGGTCACGATGACGCTGTAGTCCTCGGGCCCGCGCTGGATGATCGCACCCCACATCCGGATGTCGGTCATGGGGCCTTGCGTGCCGACCATTACCGGCAGCGCGCCTGCGCGCCGTCGCGCAACAGGTACGGGATGGCCGACGCCGCGCGGAAGGCCCGGGCCCCTTCGCTCTCGCTCAACTCTTCCACGACCCCTCTCATGCGCGCCTCGATCTTCTTCGTTGTTCTGGTTAACGATCGTTATAGCTCCCATTCTGGGAGAGGGCCGCACCGGCATCAAGGCGGCGGCGCCGCCGCCATTGTTTCGTTTGTAATCCCCGACAGCCGCCCCGCCGCCGCGCGATGCGGCGAATCCCTGCAGATCGGAAGCCGGACCATCAGCCGCGCGCCATGCCCCGCACCCTCGCTTTCGGCGTGCACCGCGCCGCCCTGCATCTCCACCAGCCGGCGCACCAGGGCGAGCCCGAGGCCCATGCCGCCGTGCGGCCGGCTCGCCTCCTGCTCGCCCTGCACGAACGGATCGAAGATGTGCGCGAGCTCGGCGGCGGCGATGCCCTGCCCCTCGTCGGCCACGACGAGGACCGCATGGGCGCCTTCCTTCCGCGTCTCGATCGCGATCGCGCGGCCGGGCGGCGTGAACTTCGCCGCGTTGTCGAGGAGGTTCGCGATCACCTGCTCCATGCGCGCGCGATCGGCGCGCACGCGCGCGGGTTTCAGCGAGACCGAGAGCGCGTGCTGCGCGAGGCGCCCGGTCTCGCGCCACGTCTCGGCCACGGTGGCAGCGAGATCGGCGAGGTCGAACTCCTCGAGCGTGAAGCTCACGCGGCCCATGGCGAGCCGGCTCACGTCGAGCAGGTCCTCGACCATGCGGGTCATGTGCGCCATCTGGCGCTGCATCACCTGCTGCGCCTTCACGAACCTCTCGGTTCCCGGGGCCGAGGCCATGAGGACGTGGTTCGCGTTCACCATCGCGCCCATGGGATTGCGCAGCTCGTGGCTCAGCATCGCGAGGAACTCCTGCTTGGCCCGATCGGAGGCGCGCAGCGCCTCGCGCTCGCGCTCGATGCCGGTGCGGCGCTCGCGGATCGCGCGCGAAGCCTCGCCGAGCGCCCGCCCCAGCTCTCGCACCTCGTCGATGCGTGCATCGGACGACGGCAATGCCACTTCGGTGCCGAGGCTGGGCGCCGCCGCGGCGAGGTCCGCGATCGGCCGCGCGATCCGGCGCACGAGCCAGAACCCGACCGCGAGCGCGGAAAGGAGCGAGAAGCAGATGCCGATGCCGATCAGGAGGGCGGCATGGCGCGATCCCGCGAGTACGACGTCGGCGGGCAGCGCGAATCCGATCATCCAACCCGTAAAGGCGGAGCGTGCGTGCGCGGTGAAGGTGTCGCGCGATTCCACCGTGAGGCCGCGGTACCACCCTTCGTCCGACCCCAGCGCATGCTCGAGGAACACCTCGCTCGCCATGCTGCCCACCGGCCGCGCGGGAACCCTCGCGATGAACCTTCCCCGCCTGTCCACGAGGCCGCTCACCCAGCTCGATGGAAGCTGCTGCTCGTGCATCAGGCGCTCGAACGCCTCGGGCTTCACGATGGCGGTGAGGACATAGACGAGGCGACCGTCGCGCAGGTACGGGATGCGCACCGGAATGCCGCTTCGCCCGGTGACGGTGCCGCGCTCGACCAGGCCGCCGACCGCCGGACGCAACTCGTGGACCACCCGCTCGAAGGAGCCGGTCTGCCGCACGTTTCCCTGCAGCGGCTCGCCGAACGGCACCTGCGGGTTCACGAGGTGGCGCCCGTCGGGGGCGACCAGCAGGACGTTCAGCCAGTCGGCCTGCGTCGCGAGCACGCGCTCGAGATGGTCGTGGAAGGTGCGCAGGTCGTCGCTGCGCAGGCTGTCGGATGCGGCCAGCGATTGCAGCACGTCGACGTAGCCCTTGAGCTGCGAGTCGACCGCGGTCATGAACGCGCGGTTGCGGTCCTGCACCGCCTTCGCGAAGTTGGCCTGGTCGTGCTCGACGAGGAGCACCGAGACGATGATGCCGAAGCCCACCAGCGGGATCGCGGTCGCCACCACGAGAAGCGAGAGACTCGAACGAAGCCGCACGCGGCGGTCCTCCCCAGGATCGCGCGCCCCTGCCGAGGGCGAACCAGCCCATTCTGAGGGGGCGAGCGGAGAACGGCTGTAGGCGCGCTCCTACAGAATCGGCGACACGTATCTGCGCATGCTACGCGATTTCGCGCAGGCCGCTCTCGTCGTCGTTCGCCTTGGTGAGGATATGCGACAGTCGCAGGTTGGCGTGCGCGAAGAAGGCCGCCATGCGGTGCACCAGGGGGGCGGCATCCCGCATCTCTTCGCCGTGCTCGCGCACGAGGTCGAGCGCGAAGGCGCCGATGTCTTCGGCGGTGAGGAGCTTGCGGGGCTTGCACCGCTCGGGCAATCGCGCGACCTCGAACGGCTCGATCGAGGCGAGGTAGTTGCGCGCGATGGCGATCACCTTCGCCTCCGTCTCCGCGACGTCGAGCAGTTCCTGCCAGCCGAACCCTTGCATCCGCGCCGCCTCCTTGGCCGCACAGTCTGCGCCCGGCCACTCGGCGAATCTGTAGGCCGGCTCCTACGCGAGAGCGGATTGCGCAACGCTCGCTACGGCTGCGGCGGATACAAGCGGCGGCGCAACGCTTCGAGCTGATCGATCAAGCCGTCGCGCACCTCGCCCGGAATCGTTTGCCGCTGGATCCGATCGCTGAGCCGCTGCAGCCGCTCCTCGACCAGCCGCTTCACGTCGCGGGCGAAGAAGCGCTCGGGCATGCTTTCCGCCTTGTCGAGGTAGGTGCCGTAGAGAGTCATCTGCAGGTGGAGCTGGCGCGCCGCGACCTCCATGCCGCGCTCGATGGTGAGGCGCACCTCCGGGCTCACCAGCATCAGCAAGTCCTCGGGTGTCGAGGGCTTGGTGATGAATGCATCGAACCCGGCCTCGAGCGCGCGCGCCTTCGCTTCCCTGGCGGGCCACGCGGTGTACGCGACGAGCTGGATCTCGCGGCCGAACTTCGCGCGCAACGCCTGCGCGGCTTTCAATCCCGAGAGGCGCGGCATGTAGAGGTCCAGCACGGCGCTGCTGGGCTTCCACGCGCAAGCCGTGGTGAGCGCGGAGAGCCCGTCGTACACCGCGCGCGCCTCGATGCCGTTGGCGGCGAGGAACATCGCCATGCTGTCGGCGCAGTCGCGATCCGGATCGGCGATCAGGGCTCGAGTCATCGCGCTCGCTCGGGGAAAACGGCCAGACCACGCATTGCACGATCGTCGGATCGGGCAACGGAAAAGACTACTCGGTCATCGGCGAGGAAAAGCATAGTCCGATCGGAACGGTATTGCACGCCGGCGGGTCCCATCCAGCTTCGCAATGGACCCCTAGGGTAATCGTGCCATGGACCCGATCTTCGCGGCGCTGCGCGCGGACATCCGGCGCACCTACGACCTGCTCGAGGGCGGACGCGTGCGGCGTGCCGTCGATTGCGCGCGTACCCCCGGCGTGCAAGCCCTGGCGGTATACCGTCTCGGACAGTGGCTCGGACGGCGCCACGCGCTCGCGCGCGTGTTTCTCGAGCCGTTCTTCCTCGTGGCGCAGTTCCTGGTGCGCGTGATGTGGGGGATCGAGCTGCCGCGCGCGGCACGGATCGGGCCGGGCCTGTACATCGGCCACTTCGGCGGCATCATCGTCTCGCCCCAGGCCGTGATCGGCGCCCATTGCTCGCTTTCGCCGGGCATCATCATCGGCCTGTCCGGACAGGGCGATCGCCTCGGCGTTCCGGTGATCGGCGATGGCGTGTACATCGCGCCGGGCGCGAAGGTGATCGGCCGCATCCGCATCGGCGACAACGTGAAGATCGGGGCGAATGCGGTGGTCTATCGCGACATCCCGGACAACGCCATCGTCGCGCTCGACCCGGGTTACCGCATCATCTCCTTCTCCGGCAACGTTTCCTCGCACGCGCGCAAGGCCGACCTCGCGGCATAGCGGCGCTAGCTGCTACCGCGCTGCCTCACGGTGGCGCGCCACGACGCTTTGGGGCGTGCGCATTCGGCGCTGCGCGACTCCTCGTTCGCGGACGGATGGTCCGCCGCGGCCGCGATCTGCGTGACGCGCACCGCCGCGTGCGTGAAGAAGAGCAGCAGCTCCTGCAGCCGCAGGAGCGCCGCTGGCGATCCGCGGAAGCGGCTGTGGATCTCGCCGATGCGGAACATCCAGGACATGATCTCGGAGCGCTCGCCGATGTTTCCGGGCCAGCATCCGGGTGGAAGCGATCGGATCTCCGCCGGTTCCCACTCGCGCAGGTAGTCGCGCACCAGCGCGACGACCGTTTCTTGCGTCGATGCCGATTTCAGATGGGTGCGCCATCGGTGACGGATCACGCCGGTTCCCTCCGGTTGTTGTCAGATGCGCACCACGGGGCGGGGAAACGGGCGTGAGCGACTGCGACGATTCTCCGGAAAGCGACGTCCCGCTGTCTGTAGGATTGCTCCTACGGGAGCACGCGGCGTTTTTCCTCGACCTGCACGGTGCGGCGCGAGCGCAGCGCCGCCACGGCGCGGGCCGCTGCCTTGCGCGTATAGAACATGCCGTTACGCTCGAAGCCCGAGACCAGGGATGCACGCGTGCGCAACACGCGGCCCGAGGGCGTGCGATCGACGACGACCTCGTCGGGCAGGCCGTCGAGGATGTGCATCGGGGCGAGCGTGCCGTCGGCGAAGCGCGAGAGATACACCTTCTGCGTCGCGTAGTCGAAGAACGCGGGCCGGAATCCGTAGTCGCGGTTCTCCTCGCTGCGCCCGCCGCTGCCGCGGAAGGATTCGTTCTCGCGCGCGAGGCGCTGCTCCATCGTGCCTTCTCTCATCGCCGCCCTCCTCTTCCGGCCCGGAGCCGGATCGATGGAGCGCAGTGTCGGCCGTGGAGGCGCGCGCTGGTTATGGAAAAAGTCGCAATCGCGCGTCGACGCGCATTACACGCGCAACCCGCTGTAACGCGCGTCGGGCGTGCGTTCTTTCATTTGTCACTCGATGAGGCGGTGCTTCATCGCGTAGTGAACCAGGTCGACGTTGGTGTTGAGGCCGAGCTTCTTGAGGATGCGGCCGCGGTACGTGCTCACGGTGGAGGGAGAAAGGCGCATCTCCTCGGCGATCTGGTGCAGCGTCCGGCCGCTCGCGAGGAGCCACATCACCCGGTACTCGCGATCGGAGAGCCGCTCGTGCGGCGGGCGCTCCTGCTCGGGCGTGAGGCGCGAGGCGAGCTTCTCGGCGAGCGTGGGGCTCACGTAGCGCCCGCCCGTCGCGACCTTCTTCACCGCCGCGGTGAGCTCCTCGCCGGCGCTCTCCTTGGTGATGTAGCCCGCGGCACCGGCCTTCAACGCGCGCAGGCCGTGCGGATCCTCGGGATAGATGGAGAGGATCAGCACGGCGCGGTCGGGGTAGTCGTGCTTCACGTCGGAGAGGAGCTCCACGCCGCCGCGGCCGGGCATCGAATAGTCGAGCACCGCGACGTCCCAGTCGACCCTGTGCGCGAGGTCGAAGGCCTCGTCGCCGTCGCGCGCTTCGCCCACCACGTTCACCTCGGGGTCGGCGCTCAGCATCTGCTTGAGTCCCTGCCGCACGACCGGATGGTCGTCGGCGATGAGCACCTTCACGGGATGGCCCGCGGTGCCGTGCATTACGGAGGAGGATGCGAAGCTCATGGTCAGGCGTGGAACACCGGTTGTTGGGTTGTTGTTGGAATCGTGACGGACACCGAGGTCCCCTTGCCCTCCTCGCCCTTCACGTCGAGCGCGCCGCCGAAGGCGAGCACGCGTTCGCGAAGGCCGATGAAGCCGAGGGAGGTCCGGCTCTCGTACTCGGCGCTGCGGATGCCGCGGCCGTTGTCGGCCACGGTGAGGCGCAGAGCTGCGTCGTCCGCGTCCTCGAGCTTCACGTCCACGCGCGTCGCGTTGGCATGCCGCGCGACGTTCGTGAGCAGCTCCTGGAAGATGCGGAAGAGCGCGGTGGAGCGCTCCTTGTCCGGGTTCGTGAAGCGCGGCGGCATCTCCACCAGGCAGCGCACGCCCGTGCGCCGCTGGAATTCGCGCGCCTGCCATTCGATCGCGGCCCCGAGCCCGATCTCGTCGAGCACCTCGGGCCGCAATCCGGAAGAGATGCGCCGCACCGAGTTGATGATCCGGTCGATCCCTTGAGAGATCGCCTGGGTTTTCTGGCCGAAGGCGGCGGCATCGTCCGTGCCGTGGCCCTTGGCGAGCGCGCCGATGTCGTACTTGAGCCCGGTGAGCGCCTGGCCGAGCTCGTCGTGGATCTCACGCGCGATGTGGATGCGCTCCTCCTCGCGGATGGACTGCAGGTGGGCCGCGAGCGCGCGCAGGTTCTCTTCCGAAGTGCGCAACCGCTGCTCGGTGAGCGCGCGTTCGGCGAGCTCCGCGTTGAGCATGCGATTCATGTCGTGCAGCCCGACGAACACCGAGAGCTTCGAGCGCAGCACCTCGGGGATCACCGGCTTCACGATGTAGTCGACCGCGCCCGCCTGGTAGCCGCGGAACATGGACGCGAGGTCTTCCTGCGCCGCGGTGAGGAAGATGATCGGCGTATAGCGCGAACGCTTGCGCTCGCGGATGAGGCGCGCGGCGGTGAAGCCGTCGATGCCCGGCATGCGCACGTCCATGAGGATCGCCGCGAAATCCTCCTCGAGCACCTTGCGCAGCGCCTCCTCGCCGGAGCGCGCCGTCACCACGCGCGAGCCGAGCGAGCGCAGCGCCGCCTCGAGCGCCACGAGGCTCCCCGCGTCGTCGTCGACGATGAGCAGGCTCGCGTGGGGGGAATCGGCCATGGCTACCGGCGCCACCGGCGATCGTGGCCCAGTTCGCTGCCGTCCCTGTAGGTCAATTCCATGCCGCCTGTCCCGGGGCGCGGAATGCTCCGCGCGGCGAGACAAGTCTATGAAGTGCGGATTGCAGCCAATCCGCTCCGCGCGCTGGTCCCCCTGGACTACAAAACGGCGTTATTCCGTAAAGCCTCCAAAAAACCCTCCTACGGCGGCCTTGCGCGCGGTCCGAGGCGCCCGTGCGGAGGGGATCCACGACTCCGCGGGCTCGAGGCGGAAGAGGTTCGCCGCGGGCGCGGCGATGGAGGCGGTCTCGCGAGCGGGCGGTGCGGCGGGGCTCGAAGATCTCGCGGCGGCAGGAGCGTTCTTCTCGTGCTCCACGCGCTCGACCTGGAACACGCGCGAATCGCTTTTCGCCGGCGTGCGCCCGGCGACGCTCACGCGCCACGTGTACGTGCCCGGCGGCACCGCGGCATCCCATGCGAGCCAGTTGCGATCGGTGGTGCGCGTCTCCGTGTGGCCGTCGGGAAAGCGCAGCGCGACCGTGTAGACCTGGTGGGCGTGCTGCATCGGCCACGTGAACTCCGGAGGACCGCTCAGCAGCGTCGCGCAGTCGGCTGGACGTACGGTAGCGAGCAGCGGATCCGCGCGCACCAGGAAGTCGCGTTGCTCGCCGCAGGCGGCATGCGCGCGGGGTGCGGTGAATGCCGCGGCGACCACGAGGATGGAAGTTGCGACGAGTACGGGGTTCTTGCGGACTTGCGACGGCATCGATTCTCCGGGATGTTGCGTGGGTACGGAGATCGTTGTGCAACGGCCGTGCCAGTACGAATTTTCATTGGCGGATCAAGAATCTGGAAGTTGCCGCCCACCGCGTGCGTAACGTCCGTGTGGCGTGGCGGCGGCTTTCTTGTGGCCTTGCGGCGACGCGAGGCGTAAACGAGCGACCCGGCGGTCGCAGCGCGACGACGCGGTGTAGCTCCCGGACGACAATCCGTCGGAATCTGCTGACGCAGTTGGGCAATCGCCTCCTACAGCGCGATCTCGCGCGCCGGAGCCGTCGTGATCGGGCGACAAGCCCCAAAAGGGGTCAGATCCCTTTTTCGCGAATTTGGATTGCCGCAAAAAAAGGCATCTGACCCCTTTCTCTACGGTGCCGCTTCGGGACGCACCGCCCGCGAGGCGGGCTGCCAGAGCGAGCGATAGGCGGCGCGCAGCTTCGGCACCTCGTAGCGCCACTCGAGCTCGTTCTCGACGCGCCGGCGGCCATAGGCGCCCATGGCGGCGCGGCGCGCGGGATCGTCGAGGAGCTCGAGGATCTTCGCCGCGAGGTCCGCCGGATCGTTGCGGCGCGCATAGAGCGAGGCCTGCTGCGCGGAATAGCGGCCCTCGGTGAGGTCGAACTGCACGATGGGCTTGCCGAGCGCCATGTACTCCATGATCTTGTTCATCGTCGACTTGTCGTTCATCTCGGTCGCAAGGTCGGGGTTCACGCACACGTCGGCGGTGTTGAGCATCGCGAGAAGCTCCGCATCGGGCACGCGGCCGGTGAAGGTCACGTAGTCGGCCACTCCGAGCCGCGCGGCGAGCGCGCGCATTTCCTCGAGCGAGGTGCCGCCGCCCACCAGGCCGAAGTGCACGTCCTCGCGGCCGTGCTCGTGCACGATCGTCCGCGCCGCCTGGAGCAGCAGGTCGATGCCTTCCTGGCGCCCCATCACGCCGACATAGCCCACGAGATGCCTGCGGCCGTTCTTCAACGCGGGCTCCGGCGCGACGATGCGCAGCCGCTCGAGGCTGGGGCCGCTGCGCACGACGAACACGCGGTCCGGATCCATGCCGCCGCGCTCGATCGCGATCTTGCGGTACGAGTCGTTGGTCGCGATCGAGACGTCGGCCACCTTGAACGTGAGGCGCTCGAGCCAGACCATGAGCTTCCAGAAGAAGTCGCGGCGCCCGAACTTCGCCTCGTAGAGCTCCGGGTTGATGTCGTGGTGGTCGAACACGAACTTCTTGCCGAAGAGCTTGAAGAACGCGCCGATGAGGAAGAAGAGGTCGGGCGGATTGCAGGCGTGGATCACGTCGAAGCCGCGCGTGAACAGCACCCGCCAGCAGAGCGCGAAGGTGTGGAAGAGCGCCGAGGAGTACTCGAGCGCATAACCGAGCGCTCCTTCCGCTTCCACGGCCAAGTCGTAGCGGTAGATCGCGATGCCCTCGATCTCCTGGAAGTGGCACTCGCAGCCCTTGCCGGTGGGACAGATGATCGAGACCGCGTAGCCCGCGTCGCGCAGCGCGGTCGCCTCCTGCCATACGCGCCGGTCGAAGGGGCTCGGCAGGTTCTCGACCAGGATGAGGACCCGCTTGGCGATCTTCATGTCACCAGCAGATCCCGTCGTAGACGCCTTCCACGCTCTTCGTGTCGGCGATGCGCACCAGGTCCACCACCTGCTGGCCTTCCTCGAGGAGCCTGGGCACCGGGCGGAACTCCGCGGAGCCGTTGCCGATCACGATGGTGCGCGCATGCGCGATCACCTCGTCGATCGAGCCGACCATCAGCTTCGAGATGTGCGGGATGTGGTTGAGGATGTACTCGCGGTTGGCGCCGTGGATCGCCGCCATGCGCACGTTGCTGTCGTAGATCCTCAGGTCGTAGCCCTTGCCGATCAGGCGCTCGACCAGCTCCACCATGGGGCTCTCGCGCAGGTCGTCGGTACCGGCCTTGAAGCTGAAGCCGAGCACGCCCACCTTCTTCTCGCCCTTCTCCATCACCGCGCGGATGCCGCGCTCGATCTGCTCGTCGTTGGAGGGAATGATGGCGTCGATGATCGGCACCTTCACGTCGAGGAGCTTCGCCTTGTACGAGAGCGCGCGCACGTCCTTCGGCAGGCACGAGCCGCCGAAGGCGAAGCCGGGCTTGAGGTAGTACGGCGAGAGGTTGAGCTTCGTGTCCTGGCAGAAGATCTCCATCAGCTTGTGGCTGTCGAGGCGCAGGGCCTTGCAGACGTTGCCGATCTCGTTCGCGAACGCGACCTTGAGCGCGTGCCAGGTATTGTCGGCGTACTTCACCATCTCGGCGGTCTCGTAATCGGTGCGGATCACGGGTCCCGGCAGGTGGCCGTAGATCTTCGCCACCACGTCGCCGCTCGCGCGGTCGAGCTCGCCGATCACCGTCTTGGGCGGATGGAAGTAGTCGTGGACCGCGGTACCCTCGCGCAGGAATTCGGGATTGAGGCACACGCCGAAGTCCTCGCCCGCCTTGAGCCCGGAGGCCGCTTCGAGCGCCGGGATGACGACGCCGCGCATCGTGCCGGGCAGCATGGTGCTGCGCACGACGACGGTGTGGCCCGGATGGTCCCTCAGCGCCTGGCCGATCTGCTCGCACACGCGGCGCACGTATTTCAGGTCGATGTGGCCGTTGCCCAGGCTCGGCGTGCCGACGCAGATGAGCGAGAGGTCGGTGTGGCGCACGGCGTCCTGCACGTCGGCGGTCGCGCGCAGCCGGCCCTCCGCCACGGCCCGCTCGATCATCTCGCCGATGTCCTTCTCGATGATCGGCGTCTTGCCGGCGTTGATGAGGTCGACCTTCGCCTGCTGCGGGTCGACGCCGATGACCTCGTGACCGTCCTGCGCGAGGCAGCCGGCGGAAACGGCGCCGACATAGCCGAGGCCCATGATGCTGATCTTCATCGTTGCGGCTCTCCGGGAATGGCTTCGAGCCACAAGCATGTCGGCGGCAGTTGACTCGGGGACCTCGGCCGGCGCGATGCCACGTAGTCCTTCCGGACCAGCGGGGACGGACCCCGTTTCCCGTAAGAGCGAACGCCGTTCCGCCAAAGAGAAAACGGGGTCTGTCCCCTTTATTCGAGCTCGAGGAGGGTACGAAGGACGGTGGGCTTCGCGAGGCGCGCCTTCCACACGATGGTGGGAGACGGCACCTTGCGGTCGAAGCGGCGCGAGACCCAGCCGGCGATGGGCGACACGCTGCCGCGCAGCACCTGCACGTCGGCGGGAATTCCGGGCGGGAAGGCGAGGCGCAGGCGCACGCCGCCGCGCTCGATCTCCACGCCGCCCCAGATTTCATGCACGACGCATTCCTCGTGCGCGTGGAAGAAGAGCTCCGCCTCGTGCTCGGCCGCCATCTCGAGGCGATCCTCGATCACGATGCGCCGCGCGCGCTTGTCGAGGCTGATGCGCCGCCGGTGAATCACCGGATCGCGCAGCGCGCGATAGCCGTCGTGCGCGCCTTCGAGCACGTCCTCGCGCTCGTCGCTGCGCCACGCGGAGCAGGCGGCGCGCGCCTTGCGCAGCCACATGAAGTTGCCGCCCGGCTGCGACTGGTCGACGCCATCGAGCCGCAGCGTGTTGTGCGCCGAGGTGCCGCGGAAATAGGCGCGCCACTCGGCCTCGGTGTGATAGGCGTAGGTGCCCGGATCGACCAGCATCTCGACGCCACCGGTCGACAAGGTGAACGAGAGCGCGTCCGCGTGGCCGTGGGCGGCGATCTCGCGATAGCCGAGCGGCCCCGCGTCGGCGACGAGGCGGATCTCGCGCGGCGTCTCGAAGTCGCAGCCGAGGACCCAGTAGCCCCCCTGCGGGAATGCGCGGCGCACCGGCAGCTTCGCCTCGCTCGCCTCGAGCCGGTCGAACGCGGGCTGCGCATCGGCGCCGAGGAGCCAGCGCGTCTTGTCGTCGAGCACGCGCGCCTTCGCCTTGAGCTCCGGGCGCCCGAAGAGCACCGCGCCCGTCGCGAGAAGCGAGCGATAGCGGCAGAAATCCGCGCGCGGATCGAGGCGCACCACGTAGCCGTCGTCCGCGTCGCCGAACATGGGCAGGTTCCCCGCGACGTCCATGATGGAGGCGAGGTACTCGAGCATCGCCTCCATGCGCGCGGCGTACCCGGGCGCGAACGCGATGCCGTTGGCGCGCGCCGCGAGCCAGGGAATGAGCAGCAGGTCCAGCTCGAACTGCTGGTACGAGACCGCCTGCTCCCGGTTCACGCCGTCGGGCGCGTTCTGCGCCAGCGCCTCGCGCTCGAGCAGCGGCTTCGCCTTCGCGAGCCAGCGCTCCGAGCGTGCCCAGTGCGGCCAGGCGATCGCCGCGCTCACCACGCCCGCGAGCTCGCCCACGAGGTGGTTGTTCGCGGAGGAATGCAGCGAGAGATGGCCGCAGATGAACTCGGCGTGCTGGTAGACCGATGCGAGCCAGCGCGCGCGCAACGCCTCGCCCGCCTCGCCCGCGAAGAGCGGCGAATCGACGCCGCCCACGAGCTGCCAGGCGAGCGCCCAGTTGACCAACCGCAGCCCTGCCTCGAGCGAGCTCGACCAGTTCGCGCCCATGCGGAACGGGCACTGCGCGAACCAGCTGTCGAGCTGGGCCGCGAGGGCCGCGGCATGGCGCTCGTCGCGCGTGAGGGCCCACGCCTGCGCCAACGTCACGAGCTGCAGGTGGCGGTTCGGCTCCCACAGGTACTTGATGTCGCCCACGAGGCGCGCATCGCGATAGTCGAGCTGCTTGCCGAACGCGAGCGGCGCCTCGATGCCGGTCTTGGGATCGCGGTTCCAGCGCGGCGGCCGGCCGAGGTCGGCATCCTCGAGCGCGAAGACGTCGAGGCGTCCCGCGGCGATGCGATCGGCCGCGGCCACGTACGCCGGCGCGTCGAAGCGCGCATCGGCATGGATCCACGGCGCGGCCCGGCGCGAGAGGTCGGGCGCGGGAACGTCGAAGGCGGCGAGGCGCATGCGCTCGATGCGCATCGCCGCGGCCTGCACCACGCGATGCCCCACTTCCGCCGGCGTCATGCAGCGCAGGCGGTTCCACTTCCAGGCAAGCCCGCTCAGGCGTACTGGCGGTGCCAGATCTCGAGGTTCAGCAGCGCCCATATCGTCTTCTCGTGGTTCTGCCGGCCGCCGACGTGCTCGTCGAGCGTGCGGTCGAGCACGCGCGCGTCGTACCAGGCGCGCGTGCGCGAGCCCGGGCCGCGCAGGTGGTCGTACACGAAATCGCGCATCGGGCCCTGGAACCAGCGGTTCACCGGCACGCGGAATCCCACCTTCGGCCGCGTGAGGATCGGCGCGGGAATGAGGCGCGCGGCGGCGCGGCGCAGGATCCACTTGGTGGTGAAGCCGCGCACGCGATAGCGGTCCGGCAGCGTCGAGACGAACGCCGCGAGCTCGTGGTCGAGGAACGGAACGCGCGACTCGATCGACGCGGCCATCGTCATACGGTCGCCGCGCTCGAGGAGGTTGTCCGGGAGCCAGCTCGTCTGGTCCGCGTAGAGGATGCGGCGCAAGGTGCTGGTGCGCGGGTCGGCGTCGAACGGCGGGACGAAGCCGCCGAACGCATGGCCGTTCACGCGCAGCGTCGTGAGGCTCGCGCGCTCGGCGTTGCTGCACGCGCCGAACCAGCGCGGATAGCGCTCGGTCCAGTCCTCGAGGTTGAGGTTCGCGATCGCGGTCTTCGCGCGCCGGAAGCCGTAGGGAAGCGAACGCGCGAGCGGCTGGATGAGGCGATGGCGGATCGCGCAGGGGATCGCGCGCTGCCAGGTGCCCGCGAAGCGCTCGAACACGTGCTTCGGGTATCCGCCGAGGAGCTCGTCGCTGCCCTCGCCGGTGAGCACCATCTTCACGCTCTTCGACGCCTCTTTCGCGAGGAGATAGATCGGGATGTCCGAGGGCTCGGTCACCGGCGCGTCGCGGAAGGCGACGAGCTTCGGCAGTTGCTCGACGAGGTCGGCGGGATTCACCACCAGCTCGTGGTGGTCGGTGGCGAAATGCTTCGCGACCACGGCCGCGTAGCCGAGCTCGCTGTAGGCGCTCTCGCCTCCGCCGAATCCCACCGAGAAGGTCTTCACCTTCGCGTTGTGGCGCGTCATGAGCGCGACGATGGTCGAGGAATCGAGGCCGCCGGAGAGGAACGCGCCGAACGGCACGTCGCTCACCATCTGCAGCTCGACCGCCTGGTCGAGCCGGCGCAGGAATTCCCCGACGCGATCGGCGTCGCTGCGCGTCGAGGGCAGGAATTCCACCTCGATGCCCGGAGAGCGCGCGGGTGCAGGCGACTTGTCCGGGGCGCTCCAGTAGCGGCGCTCCTGCCAGCGCCTCGCGCGCCACGTCGCGCAGGTTCCCGGCGCGAGCTTGCGGATGCCATGCAGCAGCGTCTTCGGCCCCGGCACGTAGCGGAACGCGAGGTAATCCCATACCGCCGACTCGTCCACGGCCGGGCGCGGCGCGGCGAGCTCGAGCAGCGCCTTGATCTCGGAGGCGAAGTAGAGCGCCTCGCCGTGCTGGCGCAGGAAGAGCGGCTTCTCGCCGAAACGGTCGCGCGCGACGAAGAGCTTCGCCTCGCGGGCATCCCAGATCGCAAAGGCGAACATGCCGCGCAGGCGCTCCACGCAGCCCTCGCCCCACTCGGCGTAGGAGTGCAGCAGCACCTCGGTGTCGCTGTCGCGCGCGAATGCGTGGCCCTTCTTCTCGAGCTCGGCGCGCAGCTGGCGGAAATTGTAGATCTCGCCGTTGAAGGTGAGCGTGAGGCCGGACTGCTCGTCGTGCATCGGCTGCGCGGCGCCGACCGGGTCGATGATCGCGAGGCGGCGATGCCCGAGCCACGCGCGCGTTCCCTCGGGTCCCGCGATCTCGGCGATGCCATGGCCGTCCGGGCCGCGATGCTCGATCGCGGCGAGCATGCGCTCGAGGACGCCGCGGTCGAAAGCGCTTCCGGACGGGACCACCGCCCCTGCGATTCCGCACATGGCTCAGTCCTTCCTTCCGGCGAGCCTCGCGGGTGCCGGCCGCGCGGGCTGGGGCTTGCCCGGCATCGGCAGCGCCGCTCGTGCCGCATCCGCCACCGCGGCGCCGCCGCTCAACGCGGCGTAGTGCGCGGCGAAATCCGCGGCGAGGCGGTCGATCGAGAATGCGGCGCGGATGCGCCGGCGGCAGGCGCGGCTCATCCACGACAGCCGCTCGCGATCGCCGGCGAGCGCGGCGAGCGCCTCGGCGATCGCCTTGCCGTCGCGCGGCGGGACGAGGAGCCCGTGGATGCCGTCGGTCATGACGTCGGGAATCGCGCCCACCGGCGTGGCGATCACCGGCACGCCGGCCGCCATCGATTCGAGCAGCGCATAGGGCAATCCCTCGGCGTAGCTCGCGAGCATCGTCGCGTGCGCGCCCTCGAGGAGGCGCACCTTGTCCATGCCGAACACCGGGCCGGTGAAGGTGACGCGCGTGGAGATGCCGAGCGCGTGCGCATAGCGCTTGAGCCTTCCCTCCTCGGAGCCGCCGCCCGCGATGACGAGGCGCGCATCCACGCCCAGCTCGTGCGCGAGGCGCACGCCCTGCAGCGCCTCGTAGAGTCCCTTCTCGCGCGCGAGCCGCCCGACGTAGACGAGCTGCAGCGGCGCGCCCTCGGGACATTGCACCACCGGCAGCAGGCTGAACGGGCGGCAGTCGATCCCGTTGGGCAGCATCACGATCTCGCGCTCCGGCACGAACTCGCGGTACGCCTCGAGCTCGCTCCGCGCGAGCACGACGACCAGGTCCGGCAGGCCGAGCGTCCAGCGCAGGAACCGCGTGAGCGTGGGCCGCCCGGCGAAGAAGCGCCGCGGGAGCGCGCCGCCGTGGACCTGGTAGACGGTGCGCGCGCCGAGCGCCTTCGCGACGAAGAGGTACGCGAGGTCGCGCCAGTAGGCGCGTGCGTTCATCGCGGTATTGATGTGCACGACCGACACGTGGCGGAAGACGATCGTTGCGGCAAGCGCGAACGGGCTCACGAGCAGGCGCAGCCACCGTCCGATCGTGCCCTCGAAGCGCCCCTCGCTCCCGGCCTGGAAATGCACCAGCTCGAAATCGTCGCCCAGCGCGGACTCCATGAGCAGGTTCACGTGCGTGCTCACGCCGCTCATGGCCGAGCGGTGGGGACTGAGGAGGAGGACGACGGGGCGGTTCATGAGACCTCCTGGAGCCGGCGGGCGGCGACCGGCGCGCGCGCGGGGCCGCGCGGGACGCCCAGGGCGGCATAGACCTGCTCGAGCCGCTCGACGGCGCGATCGATGGTGTAGCGCTCGGCGATGGTGGCGCGTGCCTCGCGACCGAGGCGCTCGGCGAGCGCGGGATCGGTGAGGATCGCGGCGAGCGCCTCGGTGAGCGCGCCGGGCGCTTTCGGCCGCACCAGCAGGCCGTTCTGGCCGTGACGCAGCACGTCGGGGATGCCGCCGACCGAAGTCGCGACGACCGGGCAGCCGGCCGCCATCGCCTCGAGCACGCTCATGGGCAGCGCCTCGGCGTGCGAGGGCAACACGAACACGCTCGCACGCGCGAAGAGCTCGTCGCGCTCCCGCGGCGTGATCCATCCGCGCAGCGTGACGCGGTCGGCGATGCCGAGCGCGCGGGCGCGCCGCAGCGCCGCGTGCAGGTCGCCTTCGCCGGCGCATTCGACGCGCAGGCGCGGCAGGCGCGGGGCGAGGAGCGCGATCGCCTCGAACAGGTCGTAGAGTCCCTTCGTCTCGCGGCAGCGCCCGGCGAACGCGACGAGGCCCGGCTCGCGCGCCGTGGAAACGAGCGGCGGCAGGGCGACGGAATTCGGGATCACCACGATGCGCGGGTTCGAGGTCACGCGCTGCATCCACGCCGCCCAGCGCTCGGAAAGCACCACCACCACCGCGGCGCGGTCGAGGAAGAAGCGCACGGCGCGGCGCGCCACCGGCCCGCTCTCCCGCGCGAGGAAGCGCGCGAAGCCGCCGCCGTGCAGGTGGAAGATCACCGGCCAGCCCGCGGCGAGCGCGGCGGCCATGTACAGGCTCTTCCTCCAGAAGCTCCAGCGCGACGCCGCGTGCACGTGCAGCACGCCGCGGCCGTGGCGCCAGCCGAGGGCGAGGCATGCGAGGAGCGCCTGCCATGCGGTCGCCACCTTCTGGCCGCGAGTGCCGTCGCGATGCGTGACGACGTAGTCCACCGGCCAGCGCTCGAACAGGCCCACCGAGCGCCACGCGCGCACCACGCTCGAGATTCCGCCCCGGGTGCGGGGATCGGTCCCGATCATCACGACGTGGGTAGGATCGCGCGCGGCCATGTTCAGGCGATGAGGCTTTCGTCGAGGCGGCGGCGCAGGTCGAGGCGCTGCACGAGCATGCGCGCCTTGCCGCGCGCGGTGCGCTCGATGCGCGGCACCTGCACGACCGAGACCTTGCACCCGCCCTGCATCTTCGCCTCCATGGCCGAGGCGATGCGCCGCAGTCCGCGCGCATCGAGCCGCCCTTCGGCCGCGACCCGCAGCTCGAGCTCCCCGGGCCGTTCCTGCTCGTATTGGATGGCGTCGATCGCGGAAAGCTCCGGGAAATGCGCCGTTCCGAGCGTGGTGATCGAGACCAGCCGTCCGTCGGAGCACAGCACGAATTCCTGCATGCGCCCGGCGATCCGCTCGACCACCGCGTGGCCGGCGAGGCGCGGATGGCCGTCGCGGCCCCACATGGCGAGGTCGCCGGTACGGTAGCGCACGAACGGCATCACGCGGTTGTCGAAGCTCGTGCCCACCAGGTAGCCGAGGCGCCCCGGCTCGGTCACCGGGCGCCCGCGGGCGTCGAGGATCTCGAGCCAGCCGTACTGCGGCCAGAAGAAGTAGCGCTCGTCGTCCGGCATGGAGCCCGCCATCAGCACCCGTTCCGAATGGCCGTAGTGCGCGAGGACCGGGCAGCCGAGCACGCTTCGGAACTTGTCCATCTGGAAGCCGTACACGTTCTCGGAAAAGAGCATCACGCCCTTGAGGCCGCGGGTGAATGCGGGCAGCGGATGGCGCTCCAGCCACGCGGCGAGGGCGAAGAGCGCCGAGGGAAACGCCTCGATGAAGGCCGGCCGCGAGCGCTCGAGCGCGCGCGCGATCTGCGGCAGCCAGCGCGGCTCCAGGTGGTCGCAGGAAACGAGAAGCTGGCGCTGGATCGGCTCGTAGCGCCACGGCGCACCGCCGCGCCCGGCCTCCGCGACGGTGCGGCCGCGCAACGCGAGCACGACATCGGATTCAGCCGCGCCCAGGCGCGCGCGGAAGTCGGCGACGAACGCCTGCTCGCGCGGGCGCGTGACGTGCTTCTGCAGCGAGAAGCGCATCGGCGTGCTGGTCGAGCCGCCGGTGAAGGTGTCGAGCGCGGCCGAGCGCGGCATCGCGCTCGAGAGGTAATTGCCGGGCGCGTGCTTGATCCGGAGCTTGCCGGTGACCGGAAGCGCGCGCAGCAGCTCGCGCGGGTCGCGCGCGGAGCGAAGGAGCGTCCGGAAGCCCGAGTACGCGGGCACCGTCTCGATCGCCCAGGCGAGCGTTTCCTCGAGCTTCGCGAGCGCATAGGCGCGCGCGCGCTGCGCGTCGCGCGTCGCCTCGATGGCGCGCCGGTAATCGACGTAGGCACGGCCGAGCCGCACCGAGCGCGGAAGCCAGCCGTAGGCTCTCCCGGCGGCCGCCTGCACCCACGCCGGCGCCGAGCGATAGCCGCCCAGCAGCGGATACAGGAGATCCTCGATCGCGATCGCCCCGCTCCCCATCGCCCGCCTCAGTCGCGTGAGCCGAAGCGCGGCCGCCGCACGAACAGGTCCGTGGCGCTCAGGGCGCCCGCGCGATTGATGGTGTGCATGCCGAGCACGGCGTCGCGGGTCGCGGGAAGGATGCGGCGGACTTCCTCCTCCACGTAGCCGCATTCGTCCAGCCGGCTCACGCGATGCAGCGCGATGCCCGCGCCGTAGATCGGCGTGCAGATCTGGCCCGGGCGGAAGAGCGCGTCGCCGTGGCGGAAGAGCGCGCCCGCGGGGCGAGCGCCGCGCACGTCGGATTTCACCGGGTTCGCGCGGTGCGGCTTCCATTCGCCGAGCAGGCGATCGGCATGGAAGAGGTGCAGCTCGTCGTTCACCTCGCCGCCGTCCGCGCCGAACGAGGCGAACATCCACCAGCGGTCGTTCGCGCGATGGAACGTCGCGTCGGCGCACCACACGTCGCGCAGCAGCACCTTGGCGAGCTTCCATTTGTGCGGAAACTCGACGCAGCGGTAGGCCTCGACGGCGCGGTTGTGCGCGGTCTCCGGAATCATGTAGAGCGCGCCCGCTTCCTGCACCAGGAAGGGATAGGACAAGTGGTAGTCGCGCACCAGCGCCGGCGTGGGCTCGGAAGCGCGGCCCGAGCGGTCCACCTCGACCACGCTGATGTGCGCCTTGCCCGCGCCGAACGGCAGCTCCTCGAAGAAGATGTAGTGGCGCCCGTTCACCTGGATCGGGAAGGGGTCGGCCCAGAAGCGATCCTTCGGCGGCACCAGGCGGTGGAACCCTTCGAGCGAGCCGCTCCAGGGCTCCACGTCCGTGAAGCGCCATGCGACCTGCCACTGGTCCACGGTGAGCTCGCGCTCCACCGCCCGCTGCACCACGCGCGAAGCGAGCTGCGCGAGGCCGCCCGCGAGCGCCGCGCCGCGCGGGAAGCGGCCGCGCTCCGCGGGCGGCGCGAGGTCGGTCGCATGCTCGATCCACGCCGCGCCCTCGCCGTGCAGCGCGCGCAGCGAGCGCGACAGGAAATCCGCGCTCTTCGCGAGCATCGTGTCGCGCGTACGCGCGAAGGAAAAGGCGACGGTGCGCGACCAGGAGGCGCACGCGATCCGGTCGACCGCTTCCTCGCTCCTGCGGATGCGGATCGCCGTGCCGGTCACCGGTGCCGCCTCGAGCACTTCGCGCACCGCGGCGAGCGGCTCGTGCAGGCCGCGGCCGTCGCCGAAGCAATAGCGCCACGCTCCGTAGCGCGCGAGGCGTGCGATCGCCTCGTCGTCCACGTTGCCGACGGCGAACGCGACGTCGACGTGCACCGCGTGGCCGGGACGGATGCGGCGATCGGGCGCGACCAGCGCCGCGATGTCGGTGCGCGCGGATGGATCGGCGCCGCGGCCGAAGAGGCGCCGGTCGAGCGCGCGGTAGGCGCGCCACGGGAAGGGCTCGGCGAACGGCTCTCGCCGCGCGCCATCGATCGCGAGGTACACCACCTCGGCGAAATCGGAGGACGCGACGCGGGCGAGCGCCTCGACCAGCCAGCGCGGCTGCGCGGCCTGGTCGGCGAAGACGCCGATGCGCAGCTTCGCGCGGCCCGCGCGCGCAGCCGGGAGCGCGGCTGCGACGAGCTGCGGACCGGCGGCGAAAGGCCGGACGTTCGCGCTCGGGCCGGGCGCGGGGGCTACAGCCGCCACACGCGCACCCCTTCGCGACGGAACGCGGCGGGATCGAGCGCGGGCTTCACCTGGACGAGCGTCCCCTGGCGGACGATCTTCTCCAGGTAATCGGAGGTCGGGCGCGCGAGGAACGCCTGGTGCGCCACGGCGAGGATGGCGCAGTCGGCGGCGGGCAGCTCGTCCCACGTGCGCAGCCGGATGCCGTACTCGTGCAGCGTCTCGTCGAAATCGGCCTCCGGATCGTGCACGTAGCACTCGCAGCCGAACTCCTCGAGCTCGCGGATCATGCCCACGACCTTGGTGTTGCGGATGTCCTTGCAGTTTTCCTTGAAGGTGAGGCCGAGCACGTTCACCTTGGCGCCGAGGATGTGGCGTCCCTGCTGGATCATCTCCTGCACGGCCTTCCGCGCGACCCACGGGCCCATGTTGTCGTTGATGCGCCGTCCCGCGAGGATCACCTCGGGGTGGTAGCCCGCGAGCTCCGCCTTGTAGGTGAGGTAGTACGGATCGACCCCGATGCAGTGCCCGCCGACCAGGCCGGGCTTGAAGTTGAGGAAGTTCCACTTCGTGCCCGCCGCCTCGAGCACCTCGCTGGTCGCGATGCCGAGCCGGTCGAAGATGATCGCGAGCTCGTTCACGAACGCGATGTTGAGGTCGCGCTGCGTGTTCTCGATCACCTTGGCCGCCTCGGCCACCTTGATCGAGGAGGCGCGGAAGACGCCCGCCTTCACCACCGAGCCGTAGAGGTCGGCCACCTTCTCGAGCGTCGCCGCGTCGTCGCCCGCGACCACCTTGCGGATCTTGGTGAACGTGTGCTCCTTGTCGCCCGGGTTGATGCGCTCGGGCGAGTAGCCGACGTGGAAGTCCTGCTTCCAGCGCATCCCCGAGCAGCGCTCGAGGATCGGCACGCAGATCTCCTCCGTGGTGCCCGGATAGACGGTCGATTCGTAGATCACCGTCGCGCCCGCCTTCAAGTTCTTGCCCACGATGCGCGAGGCCGACTCGAGCGGCGTGAAATCGGGCTGGCGGGCGTCGTTCACGGGCGTGGGCACGGCGACGATCACGAAATCGGCCTTGCGGATGTGCTCCGGCTCGTCGGTCACCATCAGGTGGCGCGCGGTGGCGAGCTCCTCGCTCGAGACCTCGCCCGTGGCGTCGTGATGCTGCTTGAGGCGCCACACCTTCTTCGAGGAGAGGTCGTAGCCGATGGTCGCGCGCTCCTTGCCGAAGGCGACCGCCACCGGCAGGCCCACGTAACCGAGGCCCACCACGGCGACGACCGGAAGCGACTGCGCGGCTGCCGCGTCGGGCTCCACGGTCGGCGTGGCGAGCGGCAGTTCCTTCTCGAGAACGGGCACATCGGGCATTGCGAGCCTCCGTCAATCCAGTGCGGGAAAGGGATGCCCCATTCTCTCGGGGGAGTTTGAAATGGCTGGCGGGACCGTCTCCTCCGAAGGAACCAGCCCCTCCCCCGCTTTTGTGACAGGACGCAGCCGCGCGATATACCAATCGAGGGCCTCTTCCAGGCCTTCGCGGATGCGGTGTGTAGGACGGAAGCCGAGGAGGCGCGCCGCCTTGCCGATGTCGGCGCGCGAGTAGCGCACGTCGCCGGGACGGAAATCGCGGTAGATCGGCGCGGGGGCGGCGAAGGCCGGGTTGCGCAGCTGCAGCATCTCGGCGAGCAGCGCGTGCAATTCGTTCAGCGTGGTCTGCTCGCCGATCGCGACGTTGTAGACCTCGCCCACCGCCTCGCCCGCGGCGACCGTCGCGGCGAGCAGGTTCGCCTGCACCACGTTGTCGATGTAGCAGAAGTCGCGCGCCGTCTCGCCGTCGCCGTTCACGTACACCGCCTCGCCGCGCAGCATCGCGCCGATCCACTTGGGGATCACCGCGGCGTAGGCGCCGTCCGGATCCTGGCGCGGGCCGAACACGTTGAAGTAGCGCAGGCCCACGGTGCCGAGCCCGTAGCAGCGCCCGAAGACGTCGGCGTAGAGCTCGTTCATGTGCTTGCCGGCCCCGTAGGGCGAGAGCGGGCGGCCGATCTGGTCCTCCACCTTCGGCAGCCCGGGCCAGTCGCCGTAGGCCGCGCTCGAGGCGGCGTAGACGAAGCGGCCCACGCCCGCGTCGCGGGCGGCCACCAGCATGTGCAGGAAGCCCGTCACGTTGGTGTCGTGGCTCGTCACCGGATCGTCGATCGAGCGTGGAACGCTCCCGAGCGCCGCCTCGTGCAGCACGATGTCGACGCCCGCGCACGCTTCCTTGCACGTCTCGCGCGAGCGGATGTCGCCCTCGATGAAGCGGAAATTCTTCCACGCCGGTCCCACGCTCTCGCGCACCTGCTCGAGGTTGCGGCGGAAGCCGGTCGCGAAGTTGTCCAGGCCGATGACGCGCTGGCCGAGCAGGAGCAGCGCCTCGGCGAGGTTCGAGCCGATGAAGCCGGCGCAGCCGGTCACGAGCCAGGTGCGCTCCGTCGCGGCGATGCGCGGATAGAGGGCGGGGAATCGGTTCATGTCGTTCTCCTGTGGGTTCGCATGGAAGGGGGGTCGGAGTCAGGCGGCGTGCGCGCGGGTGCGCAGCGCCGAGATGAATTCCACGAGCTCGTGCCACTGCCCGGCGAGGTAGAGCGCGGCGGGATAGACCATCGCGACGAGCGCGGCGCCGGCGGCGAGCCGGGCGATGGGCGCGAGGTCGAAGCCGCGCAGCGCGAGCCCGGCGAGGAACGCCGAGGCGCCCGCGGCGGCGAGGATTCCGGCGAGCGTGTTCCAGTTCTGCAGCCGCCGCACCGGCCTGCCGGTGAGGCGCGCGATGCGCGAGAGCGAGAGCACGCGCTCGCCGTAGACCGCGGCGACGCTTCCGAGCGCCGCGCCCTGCAGCCCGAAGTGCTTCGCGCCGAACCAGCTGAGCGGGAGCGAGATCACCAGCACCGTCGCGTTCACGCGCGCGGCGAACGGCCCCTGCCCGAGCACGAAGAGGATGCTGGTGAGCTCGACCACGAACGCGACGAGGCTCACGACATAGAGGCGCAGCACCGGCACGGCGTCGAGGTAGGCGCCGGTGTAGACCAGCGTGATGAGCGGGTCGGCGAACACGAACGCGAAGGCGAGCAGCGGATAGGCGAGCAGCGCCACCATCGCGTTGGCGCGGTTGTTGAGGTCGAGCATCCCGCCCAGGTCGCCGGTCGATTGCAGGCGGCTCATGCTCGGCAGGAACACGTTGTTCACCGATTGCCGGAAGATCTGCACCAGCGGCCCGAGCACCGTGGCGATGGAGAACGAGGCGAACTGCGCCACCGTGAAGAGCGAGGCCGCGATCCACTGGTCGGCCTGCGTGCGAACGCCGTGCAGCGCGCCTGAAAGCGCGAAGGGCGCCGCCTGGCGGAACTGCGCCTTGAACGCGGATGCACGCGCGATCGGGCCGCCGATGCCGTGGTAGCGCGCGACGTAGGCGAGCAGCACGAGCGCCTTCACGGCCGTCACCGCGAGGAGCGCCCAGAGCACGGCCGCGAGGTCGTGCGTGGAGATCGCGACCGCCGAGAGCGCCACCGCGCGCAGCGCCGAGATCGCGACGATCGCCCTCGCCTGCCAGCCGACGCGCTCGTCGGCGGTCGGCAGCACGTCGAGCGTGGAAGCGAAGATCCACGCGAACGCGAACGCCGGAACGATCGCGCCGTAGCCCGCCGCCACCTCGGCGAGCGCGTGCGCATGGGGCACGAGCGGGTTCCACTGCGAGATCGCCCAACCCGATACGAGGCCCGCCGCCGCGAGGAAGATCAGCGTCTGGTTGATGTAGACGCGCTGCGTCGGCCGGTCCGAGCGCGGCAGGAAGTAGTAGAGGCTCGGCGCCATGCACATCGGCATGATCAGCATGAGCGTGTTCACCGCGAGCCAGAGCAGGCGGTACTGGCCGAAGCTGTGCGGGTCGATCGTGCGCGTGAGCACGATCGGCAGCAGGAACTGCAGCGCATAGTCGATCGCGTTCGCGGTCCCGAGGGAGAGCGCGCGACGCGCGAGGCTCGCCGTGACCGCGTTCATCGCGGGGCCGCCGGCGCGCGCAGCGCGCGCTCGTACTGGTCGAGCACGGCCTCGATGGAATGGCTTTCGCGGAAATGCGCCGCGGCGCGTTGCGAGGCCGCCGCCCAGTGGCGCTCGTCGCCCATGAGGCGGTCGAGGCGGCGCACGGCATCGTCCACGTCGGACGGGATCTCGTATACCGGCTCGCCCGCGCGGCGCGATCCGGTGTCGACGAAGGCGAGCGTCGGGATGCCGCGCGACCACGCCTGCAGGAACGTGTTGGGGAAGCCCTCGTAGAGCGAGGTGTTGAGCACCACGCGCGCGCCGTCGAACAGCCGCTCCGCTTCGACGAACGGCACGAAGCCGCGCACGTCCACGTTGGGCAGCGCCGCCGCCTGCTCGACGATCGAGCGCATGTACTCCTCGGCACGCCGGCCCGGATCGGGTCCGCCGATCATCACGAAGCGGTGCCGCGGAAGGCGCCGTGCCATCTCGATCAGGATCTCGGGGCGCTTGCTCGGGCGCACCGTCGCGGGCCACAGCACGTAGCCGGCGGGATCGGCGCGCGAGCCCGCGGGCGGCGCGTAGCAGCTCGGGATGAGCGTTCCCTCGCGCGCGTAGTTCTCGGCGAGCGAGGCGAGCTGCGCCTCGTTCTGCACGATCACCTCGTCCACGCGCCGCAGGCCCCAGCGGAACATCACGCGATCGCGCGCGTAGCGGATGTCCTCCTCGCCCGGGATGAAGTCGACGTCCGAGGCGCCCGCGTAGACCGAGCGCTTGCCGCGCATGCGGCAGAACTGCGCGACATAGGCGGTGATCACGGCCGACGTGCGCTGGTAGTACACGTCGGCGTCGATCCGCCCGAGGGCGCTCCAGAGGGAGGTGAGGCGCGGATGCACGAAGCGCAGCACGGGGATGCCGTGATGCGGCTTGTAGATCTTGTAGACCGTCACTCCCTTCACCTCGGCCGCGTCGGGCTGGCCGTAGTCGAGCGCGATCATCGACACGCGCCAGCCGCGCCGCGCGAGGCCGGGCGCGATCATGCTCTGCTGCACCTCGGCGCCGCCGACGACCGGGATCGAGGTGTCGCCCGCGAGCACCGGCCAGGCGGTGGGCGCGACGAAGCACACGTGCGGCTTGCGCACGCCCGGCGCGAGCGCCTCCCGCGTGCGCTCCGCGGCGAGGCGCGCCGCGCCTGCCTCAAGCGGCGCGCGCAAGCGCTGAGGTCCTGAGGTAGCGTTGGTAGACACGCTCGAGCTCCAGGGTTGCGTTCTCGATGCTGGCGTGCGCACGCACCCAGCGCTTCTGCTCCTTCGCGATCGCATCGCGCTCGCCGTAGGCGTCGAGGATCGCCCACGCGAGGTCGTCGGCGCTGCGGCTCTCGACCACCTGCCCGGGGCGCGGCAGGATGCGCCGGATGTCGGAGTAATCGGTGCTCACGACGGGAACGCCGAGCACCATCGCCTCGAGGACCACGTTCGGGAATCCCTCGCGGCACGACGTCACGTAGAGGACATCGCTTTGCGCGACGATCGACGGCGCGTCGGTGCGCGCGCCCGCGAACTTCACCTGGTCGGCGATGCCCTGCTCCGCGAAATGGCGCATCACCGATTGCTTGTAATCGGCGGTATCGGAGTGGACGCCCGCGCGATAGGTGCCGTTCGAGAGCTGGTCGCCCACGAACAGCACGCGCCAATCGGGATCGGCGCGCGTGAGCCGCGCGGCGACGTCGATCGCGAGGTGGTAGTCCTTCGCCGGCTTGATCGCGCCCACCAGGCAGGCGAGCTTGTGCTCGCCCGGGCCGAAGAACTCGCGGCGATAGTCCGCGCGCGCCACCGCCTGGCGCTCGAGCTCCTCGATGCGCAGCCCGTTCCACACCACGTGGCAGCGCTCCGGCGGGAAGCCGTAGAGGCGCTGCGCGAAGGCGCTTCCCGAGTGGCTGTTCGCGACCAGCCCGTCGGCGAGCATGCGCGTGAGGCGGTGGCCGAGGTACTGGATGCGCGAGAGCGTGTAGTTGTCGCTGCGCTCGGAGTTGAGCACCGGGATGCCGGTGCCGAACGCCGCGATGCGCGCGTAGATATCGCCGTCGAAGAGGAAGCCGTGGACGATGTCGGGGCGCCATTCGCGCAGGTACCGGCGCAGCCGCCGCAGCACCGCGGGGTCGACCTTGCGGCGCTTCTGGTCGACCAGAAGCGCGACCCCGGAGCCCTCGAGCTCCTTCGCGCGCGGCACCTCGCGGTTCAGCGTGTAGATGGTCGCCTCGTGGCCGTGGCGCACCAGCTGGCGGGCGAGCTCCACCACCTGCTTCTGGGCGCCGCCCAGGGTGAGCTCACTGATGATGAACAGCACGCGCACGGCTCGCCTCCTCGGTTCGACGCTCGTCCTGCCGGTCCCAGCGGCTGCGCCACATCTCGAAGGCGAGCAGCAGCCACAGCCTCTGCACGTCCAGGCGGTCGTTCCCGGGGCCGCCCTCGCGGAAATTGGCGACCGCGCGGCGCACCGCCGCGGGGTCGAAGAGGCCTCCTTCACGGATGCGCCGCGGCGAGAGGTACTCGTCCACGAGCGGGGCGAGCTCGCCGCGCAGCCAGGCCGCGAGCGGGATCGCGAAGCCCTGCTTCGGGCGCTCGATGAGCTCGCGCGGCACGTGCCTGTAGAGCACCTTGCGCAGCAGGTGCTTCGTGCCGAGCGCTCCGCGGCGCATCGAGAGCGGAAGGCGCAGCGCGAACTCGACCAGGCGATGGTCGAGCATCGGCTCGCGCCCCTCGAGGCCGGCGGCCATCGTGGTGCGATCCACTTTGGCGAGGATGTCGTCGGGCAGGTAATGGCGCAGGTCGCAGTGCACCATCTGGTCGGCGACGCTGCCCGGGCCTTCCACGCGCTCGCGCGGGCTGGTCTCGCCGCCGAGGAGCGCCGCGATCTCCCACGGCGTCCAGAACGACATCGCGAGGTCGTAGACGGTCGGCGCGTCGACCCGCGGCAGCATCGCCGAGAGCTTCGCGAGGCGCTCGAGGATCGCGCGGCGCGCGGCATGGCGCGTGCCCGCCGGGAGCGGAAGCCGGTCGGCCGCCGCCTGCAGGCGCGCGCGGTCGAACGCGGAGAGCGGCGCGGCGAGCGCGCGGCGCGCCGCGGCCGGCCAGCGTGCGAGCGCGCGATGGCGATCGAGCACCACGCCGTAGTGCGCGTAACCGCAGAAGAGCTCGTCGCCGCCGTCGGCCGAGAGCGCCACCTTCACGTGCTCGCGCGCCATCTTCGCGACGAGGTAGGTGGGAACGCCCGAGGTGTCGCCGAACGGCTCGTCGAAGAGCTCCGCCCATTGCGTGAGGACGTCCTTCATGTCGCCCGCGGTGACGATGCGCTCGCAGTGGCGCGTGCCGAGGTGCCCGGCGATGCGCTTCGCGTGCCGCGACTCGTCGAAGCGCGGGTCCTCGAAGCCGATCGTGAACGTGCGCACCTCGCCGCCGCCGTAGCGCGCGAGGAGGGCCGCGACGAGCGAGGAATCGATGCCGCCGGACAGGAACACGCCGACCGGCACGTCCGACACCATCCGGTAGCGGAACGCCTCGACCAAGATCGATTCCAGGCGGCGCTCGAGCTCCGCTTCGGGAAGGTCGAGCGGCGCGCCATCGCACGGCGGCGACCAGTAGCGGCGCGCGACCGGCTCGCCCACCTCGCCCAGCTCCAGCCAGTGGCCCGGCAGCAGCTTGGAGACGCCCTGGTAGATCGAGCGCGGCGCCGAGACGTAGCCGAATTGCAGGTACTCGCCGAGGGCGTCGCGATCGATCGCCGGCTGCCAGCGCGAGAAGGCGCGCAACGCCTTCAGCTCCGAGCCGAACCAGAATGCGCGTCCGTCCCACGCGTAGTAGAGCGGCTTCACGCCCATGCGGTCGCGCAGCAGCACCAGGCGGCGCTCATGCTCGTTCCAGAGCGCGATGGCGAACATGCCGACGAAGCGCTCCGCGGCCGCGACGCCCCATTGCCGGTACGCCGCCAGCACCACTTCCGAATCGCCGGTGCTGCGGAAACGATGGCCCAGGGCTTCGAGCTCGCTCCGCACCGCGGGGAAGTTGTAGATCTCGCCGTTGAAGACCATCGTCACCGCGCCGTCGGCCGAGCGCATCGGCTGGTGGCCGAGCGGCGAGAGGTCGAGGATGGCGAGGCGCGTTTGCCCGAGCGCGATGCGCGCGCCGGGCCGCACCCACACGCCGCGATCGTCGGGGCCGCGGCGCCGGAGCGACTCGACCGAGGCCGAGAGGTCCGCGAGCCACGCGGTGGGATCGCCGCGCCGCACCCAATAACCGGTGATTCCGCACATGGCTATGCCTTTCCCGCCAGCGCCGCGCGCGCGCGGAGCCGCATTCCGTACATGACGCCGACCGCGAGCCAGAGGAAGCTCTGCTCCGGAACCGGAAAGAAGCTGCTGCCGGCGACGTTCGCGATGACGAAGCCCAGGAGTCCCGCGGCGGCGCCCTCGAACAAGCCGCCCACCTCCGGATCGAGCGCCGGATCGCGCGCGAGCTTGCGGAAGCCGCGCCACACGTGCCCGATCCAGAACACGAGGACCAGCACGAGCCCGATGAGGCCCGTGTCGAGGAACGCCTGCAGCCACGCGCTGTGCGGGTGCGTCACCTGCATCATGTGGCCGCTGCGCATCGCCGGCGACCACAGCAGCGACTGCAGCCCGTGGCCCCAGATCGGGCTTCCGAGCGCGAACGGCAGCAGCGGCGTCCAGATGCCCGCGACGCGTCCCGCGCTCACCGCGTTCACGCCCTGCCCCATGCCCATGTCGAGGCGCGAATACACCGCGCCGGGCATGAGCCAGAGCACGACCGGGATCGCCATGGCGCACAGCACCAGCGTCTTCAACTTGCGGCGCGAGGCGAGATAGATGATGTGCACCACGGCGAGCGCCACGATCGCGCCGCGCGAGAACGTGAGCACCAGCGCCGCACCCACGATGCCCATCGAGAGCACCAGGAATACCTTGAGGCTCGCGCGCGGCGTGCGGTCCCAGATGAAGAGCAGCAGCGCGTAGGCGATCGCGTAGAGCCGTCCCAGGTCGTTCGCGTGCATGCCGAGCGGCGAGAGGAACGAGCGCTCGTAGGTGCCGGCGAGCTGCGAGAGGTGCACGCCGGAAGCGGCGATGAACACGATCACGAGGAGCGCCATCACCCACATCGAGATGTACATCGGCGTGAGGAAGCGCCGGGTGTCGCGGCTGTGCAGGACCGCGGCCCCCACCAGCATCGCGTACAGGATGAGGAGCACGGGCTTGAGCACCAGGTCGCGGATGTAGCCGCCCGCCGCGTCGTACTCGATCCAGTCCATGTCCTTGAAGATCCCCGGGATCTCGTGCACGTGCGAGACGCCGAGCGCCGCGCCGAAGAGGATCGGCACCAGGTAGAGGAAGAGGAGCGGCCGGCTGCCGAGCGAACGGATCACGCCTTTCCCGGCGTAATTGAGCCCGTACGAGAGGAGCGTCGTCGCGAGCAGCAAGTTGAGCGGATTGAGGCCCGACACGCCGAACATCGAGTGCGGGAAGAGGAAGCTCGACGAGATCGGCATGATGAGGATCAGCAGCACCACGCCGAAGCGGAAGTCGCGCAGGCAGAACACGCACGCGATGAGCGAGACGCAGATGAGCGCCGCCGCGACGCCCGCCATGGCGACCGCCACGCCCCACAGGCAGCCGAAGGCGAGGAACGCCGCGATGATCAGCGCGCGGCGCAGGCGCGCATCGGCGAAGGCGGCGGGAACGGAGAGCGCGGCCATGGCTAGGCCTGCGGGCTGCCGGCGAGGCGCACGCGCGCCGATTCGGGCACGGCGGCGAGGAGACCGGCGACGAAATCGCGTTGCGCGGCGAACGCCTGCGGCGCGTCGTGGGAAAGGCTCGAGACGCGCACCAGCATGCCGTCGGGCACCTGGCCCTGGAATCCGGCGAGGAGCTGCACGCGCAGCCGTTCGAGGCGGCCCAGCACGACGCGATCGCCCATGGTGAACCAGTACGTGACCGGCTCGGAGCGCGCGCCGCGCACCGCGACGAAGCGCGTCACCGGGATCGACCGCCCGGCCGCCTCCAGCGCGCCGCGGTCGATGTCCGCGACGGAGAAGCCCTGCGCGGAGTAGCACACCTCCTGGCGGTGCACCTTCAACGCGTCGCTCTGGTCGCCGCCGTAGGCGACGACGAGCATCATGCGTTCGCCCGCCTCGTTCACGTAGGTGCGGCTCGCGACCTGCTCGTAGAGGAGGTCGAGCTTCGCCCGCGCGTCGCGCGTCGGGGCGAGCGGCACCTCGGCCGGATCGACGCGCCAGGCGCCGAAATGCTCGGGCAGGATGCCGTCCAGGTCGACCGGGCGCGGCACGCTCACCGGCGTGAGGAGCGGCGTGGCGAGTGCGGTCCCGGCCATGGCGATCGCCGCGCCGACGAGCATGGCGCCGATGCGGGTGCGCGAAGCGAAGCGCGCGCGGCGCCGCTCGACCGGCGGCACGGCACGAGGCGGATCGTCCGCGATGCCGAGCAGGCGCCCGGCACCGTACAAGAGGAAGAACGACGCCGCGAAGACGCCCATGCCGGCGAGCTCGTGCAGGATTCCGTCGGCCGCCTCCTCGCCCAGGTGGTACACGACGAGCGCCAGCACCAGGACGCGCAGCACGTTCGCGGCGATCGCGACCGGCACGACCGCGGCGAGGAAGAGCGCCGCCCGCGCGCGGCGCAGGCCGCCCGTGAGGTGGGCATAGACCAGCGCGAGCGCGAAGAGCGCGCAGATGGAGTTGAGCCCGGAGCACGCGTCGGCGACCAGCAGGGGATGGCCTCCCACCGCGATCACCACGCCGTTCCTCGCGACGGCGTAGCCGGCGAAATGCAGGATGGCGGCGACCGAGGCGGAGACGAGCGCCTTGAGCGGCACGGTGAGCGCCGCGAGCACGAAGCCCGGCAGCGGGATCGCGAGCGCGAGGAAGGCGAGCGGGAATGCGAAGCGTGCGAGCGTCGCGCTTCCGCCCGCGAGGAGCGCGAGGCCGGCGAGGACGGGCAGCTGCGCGGCGAGCGTGAAGAGCGCGATCGATTGCGACTCGCCGATCGCGTAGAGCGCGAGGCCCGCGGCGAGCAGCGCCGCGCCCGCGAACGGCGCCGGCGCGCCCGCGGGCCGGGCGAGCGCGCCGCGGTCGCGCCAGGCGAGCCACGCGGCCAACGCGATCACGATCGGCCCGTGCGCGTACTCGTCGTCGCGCCACAATCCGTGCGCGAGGCTCCAGTACGCGGGCGCGTAGAGCAGCGCGAACGCGCCGAGCGCGGCAACGGCGGGGCTCCGGCGGCGCCACCGGGCTTGCGGCAGCGCGCGCGCGCCGAGGACCGTCGTCATGGCGGCCCCGTCAGTACTCGTTGATGACCGTGCCGACCACCCGCGCGCCGGTCGCGGCGAGCTCGCGCACCACCTTGGAGGTCGCCTCCACGGACGTGTGGTTCTTGCGCGTCACGACCAGCGCATCCCCGGCCCGGAACGTGATGCTCTGCGCGTCCGCGTAGCGCGAGGCGGGCGGCGTGTCGAGGATCACGACGTCGTAGACCGATTGCAGGTCCTTCACCAGCGCGGCGAACGTGTTGCGCGAGAGGAGCTCCTGCGGGTTCGGGGGCAGCGGTCCCGCGGGCAGCACGGAGATCCGCGCGAGGCCCGCCACGGGGAAAGTGGTCTGCTGCTCGGTACGTCCCGACAGCACCGTCGACAGGCCCTGCCCCGAAGGCAGGCCGAAGATCTGCGCCTGGCGCGGCTTGCGCAGGTCGGCATCGACCAGCACCACGCGCGCGCCGAGCTGCGAGAACACGATCGCGAGGTTCGCCGCGAGGTAGCTGCGCCCCTCGCCCGGCTCGGGGCTCGTCACCACCAGCGCGTTGCGGCCGGCCTCCCGGTTGTACCAGCGGATGAGGAGCTGCGTACGCAACGCGCGCAGCTCCTCGGTGCGCGGATGGAACGGCGCGAACGCCGCCACCAGCTCGCGGCTCGCGTGGGCGGCGCCGGACTTGCCGGGGGCGAGGTGCGGGAAGTCGTACTGCTTGGCGAGCGCGTAGCGCACCTCCTCGTCGCTCACGAGGCCGAGGCGAACCGCCGCTTCGCCGAAGCGCACGCCGTGCGTGCGCTGCACGTCGAGCACGCGCTCGATCTCGCGCGGGGCGAGCTTGCCCTCCTCGACGAGGATCGCGCCGATGGGCCGGTGCTCGCGCACCACCGCGGCACGCTGCGACTCGATGGAAAGCACGTTCTCCGGATTGCGGATGCTCATGGTGTCTCCTGGGCGGCTTCGGGCGGGCGTGTTCATGCGGGTCCCGGAAGCGCGCGCGGGGGATCGGCGCCGCCCAGCAGGCGCGAGGGCTGCCAGGGCTGCAGCGTGCCGAGGAGCGGCGCATCGACGCCCGCCTCGAGGTCGGCGGTGGAGCGCACGCGGCGGTCGACGAGCTCGAGGAGGAACACCGCCCCCAGGCCCAGCATCAGCCCGACGATCACGCCGAGCGCGATGTTGAGCGGGACCTTCGGCTTCGACGGGCGCATGGGCTCCGTCGCCGCGTTGAGGATGGAGATGTTGGTCTGCTGCGCGCCGCTCTCGACCTTGTTCACGAGGTAGCGCTGCAATGCCGCTTCGTAGGCCTTCTGCGCCGTGTCGACGTCGCGCATGAGCACCAGCGACTGGGCGCGCGCGTCGCGCAGCTCGATCACCTTCGCGCGCTGGTCGGCGAGCGCCTTCTGCAGCTCCTGGGCGTGCATGCGGTTCTGCCGGTCGGCGCTCTGCAGCGAGGCGACCACCCGGTGCATCTCGGCATTGAGGCGCGCGCGCAGCGAATCGACCTCGGATTTCTGCTGGATGTACTCGGGGTGGCGCGGCCCGAGCCGCGTCGAGAGCTCCTGCAGCTTCGCCTCGGCGGTGAGGAGCTGCCCCTTGAGGGTCTGGATCAGCGGGTTCGAGAGCACCTCGGGCAGGTCCTCGATACGCGTGTTGGTGCTTGCCTGGCTCGCCCTCGACTGCGCGTCGTAGGTCGCGTTCTGCGCCGCGAGCGCTTGCGTGGAGAGCTCGGAGAGGCGCGCGTTCTCGACGTCCACGCGCTCGTCGGTCGCGATGATGCCGTGCGCCTTCTGGAACGCGGCGAGGCGCGACTGCGCGGTCTCGAAGTCCTTGCGCAGGCTCTTCAGCTGCCCGTCGAACCACTCGGCGGCCTCTTTCGTGGGCTCGGTGCGCAGGCGTAGCGTCACCTCCATGTATGCCGTGGCGAACGCGTTCGCGACCTTCGCGGCGAACGCCGGATCGTGCGCCGCGTACGTGATCTGCATCACGCTCGATTGCGTCGTGTCGACGTGGACCTGCGAGAGGAGAGCGCCGGCGAGCCAGTCCTCGATCGAGCCGTGGGCGCCGGATTGCATGAATGCGGTGCGCACGGCCGGGTCGTCGGCGAGCTTCAGGTCGTCCACCACGCGGCGCGCGACCCGCTGGCTCTGGATCACGTCGACCTGCGTCTGCATGTAGCCCACCTGCTCGCGCAACGGGGTTCCGGGCGTGGTGAGCGACTGCTCGTCGCGGTTGGCGACGAGCACGGACGCGGTCGCCTGGTAGGTCCTCGGCAGCAGCAGGGTGACGAGGACGGCGGCGGCGACGGTGCCCGCGAAGAGGGCGAGGAACACCCACAGGCGGCCGCGCACGGCGAGGAGGAATTGCTGGACGTTCATGGCTTCGGGAATCCGGTGGCTTGTGCGCGGGGTGGTTTGTCTTGTGGTGGTCGCGATCGGGGGCTAGAACAGGCTCTCGCTCACGTAGATCACGTCGTCGTTCTGCACCGGGTCGGTGAGGCGGGCGTCGATCTCGCGCACGCCCTTGTCGGTGCGGCGCGCGATCTTGATGCCGCGTTGCGTGCCGCGTACCGTGAGCCCGCCGCCGAGCGCGAGCGCCTGCATCACCGTCATGTGCGGCTCGAGCCGGTAGGCGCCCGCCTTCTGCACCTCGCCGTAGATGTAGACCATGGGGGCCTTCTCGACGTAGAGCGTGTCGCCCGGCTGCAGGCGCACGTTCTGCGTGAGGTCGCCGTCGCGGAAGATGGCGTTGAGGTCGATGTCGCGCTTGCTGATCTGGCCGTCGTGCGAGGAGACGAGGGTCACCGAGTCGGCGCCGGGCGCGGCGATCCCGCCGGCGGCCGCGATGAAGTCGGTGAGGCGCGAGTTCTGCGAGTCGATCGGATAGCGGCCTGGCTTGTTCACCGCGCCGAGCACCGCGACCTGGCGGCTGTTCACCTGGGAGAGCGCGACGCTCACCTCGGGATTCACGACGAAGCGCCCGTCGCGCAGCTTCTTCGCGATGGTGTGGCCCGCCTGGTACGGCGTCATGCCGGCGACGTGCACCTCGCCGACGAGCGGGAAGAGCACGGTGCCGCGCTCGGTCACGCGCGTCTCCGTGGTGAGGTCGGGATTGCGGAACACCGTGATGCGCACCAGGTCGCCCGGGCCGATCGCGTCGAGCGATGTGTCGTGCGCGGCGGGCGGCGGAAGCTCGGCGGAGCGCGGCGGCGCGACGGGCGTGAGCGCCGCCACCCTTTGCGCGGCGCCGGCCGCGAAGGACGCGAGCAGCAAGGCGAGCGCGCCGGCGGCGAGCCGCGCGGCGCGGCGGGAGGCGGGAGAGCGTTCGGTTCGGTTCATGATCTTTCCTTCCCGGTGGCCGCGCTGGCCGCGGCGATTCCCGGTTGCGTGGGTTGGTCGTAGGGAGATTCGATCGAGGTGTGCACGGCGCGTGCGCGCGCATCGGCGGGCCCGCGCGGCGCGGCCGCCGTGCCCTTGCCGCCGACGTACTCGATGCGGGCGTCGCCGCGCAGGCCCGCGAGCGTCTCGCGCACCAGCTCGCTGCGCCGGCGCGAGGCGAGGAAGCGCTCGATCGTGGGCGCGGCCTCGCTCTCGTCGAGCGGCGCGGCGAGCGATCGCCGCAGCTCGACGACCGAGACGCCGTCGTCGGCCTCGACCACGGCGAGCTCTCCATCCTTCATCGAGGCGAGCCGCGCGAGGAAGACGAGCGGCAGCGCTTCCGCGGGCTCGGTGCGGCTGCGCGCCTGGAAGCGAAGCCCTTCGCGCTCGAGCCATTGCTCGAGCCGCCCGGCATCGCCGTGCGCCGCGACCGAGCGCAGCTCCGCCACGCTGTGGCGGCCGTCGAGGGCGACGCGCAGCTCGCGCACGGCATAGATGCGCCGCGCGCTGAAGAGCGCCGGATTGGCGGAGTAGAACGCGGCCACCTGCGCGGCATCGGGCCGCGCGCGGCCACCGAGGGCCTGGTCGAGCCAGGCCTGCGCGAGGATGCGGCGGCGGTTGTCGTCGAGCTCGCGCATCACGTCGGGGTCGCGGTCGAGCCGCGCCGCGAGGGCCTTCTGCACCAGGAGCTCCTGGTCGATGGCCGCTTCCAGCGCACGCGACTTCGCCTGCGTGGATTGCGCCGCCCGGCCGATGCCGCCGTGCTCGAGCGCCGCCTGCACGCGCGCGAGCGGGATCTCGCCGCCGTTCACGCGCGCCGCGACGTCGCGCACGCCGCCCGCTTCCTCGCGGGAGCACGCCGCGGCGGCGACGGCCGCGGCAACCGCGGCGGCGCGCAGCATCGAGCTTCGATTCATCGCGGGGCTAGCCGCGGCGGGCGCCGCGGCGCAGCACGACGAGGCCGACACCGAGCCCGGCGGCGAGCATCAGCCACTCGGAAGGCTCGGGCACCGGCGTCACCGGCGTCGGCGTCGCATTGTGGACCATGGACGGACGCGCGAGGGCATTGCCGCCGTCGAGCGGGCCGCCGAGCTCCGTGCGGAATGCCGGCCCGAAGAGGCCGCTCTCACCGCGTGAGATGGGATTGGGTCCGATCGCGCGCTGCTGCTGCCCGAAGGCGGATGCGGCGGCGAAGGCGGTCGCCACGATCGCGAAAAACCGGTAATGGCTTCTCATAAGGTCGTCTCCTGTGATGGGACAACCCTATGGCTCGCGCGTGACAGGCGTCGGCCGCGGCGGGCGCGGCCCGATCCTCCAAAGGAACTATGAGGCGCGCAATGCCCCGGCCAATGCGTCGGTCAGAAGCCGACGCGCGCGGAAATGTTGAAGAGGTTGTCCTTGTAATCGGCGAGCGGCGCGGTGGAGGTTCTCATCTCGTAGCCGTAGCTCGCCTGCAGGAGGATCTTGCGCGTCGCGCGGTAGCTCAGGTTCACGCCGAGGGTGCGCACGCGGTGCGTGAAGTCGCCGAGGAGCAGGTCGCCGCGGTAGTCCCAGACGTTGTACTCGGCATCGCCGCCGACGGTGATCTTGTCGGTCGCCGCCCAGCTCGGCTTCACCGCGAGGCCTTTCACCAGCACGAAGCTTCCGCTCTGCACGTCCGCGATCGGGCCGATGTCGCGGTAGATGCTGCTCGCGACGGTGAGCTTGCCGGTGGGGGTCCAGGTGTGGGCGAAGCGGAACGTGGGACCCGACCAGTCGCGCGAGGTGTGCTGGTCGTAGTCGCGCCGCACCCAGTCGACGCGGCCGTCGACGGTCGAGTGGCCGGTCGCGATCCAATGGCCCACGACGCCGAGGCTGTCCTGGTGGTAGGCGAGGTCGAGCGGCGTGCCGCGCAGCTCGTCGTGCGGCGTGCGTCCGCGCTCGAAGCGCCCCTCGATGCCGAGGCGGTCGTCGCGCGCGGTGACGTAGCTCACGCCCGCTACGCCGGTCGCGGTCTGGATGTCGTTGAACTGTTCCTTCGGATCGCTGTGGTCCTGGTCGATCGCCGCGGCGCCGGCATGCAGCCGCCAGCTCGCGACCGGGAACCACACGCCGTCGGCGAACGCCTGCTTGGTGCGCAGGACGTCCTTCTCTCGCCCCGTGGGGCCGGGCTTCGTCGCGAAGTTGGCGAGGGCCTCCGTGTCGGTGTAGCCGAGGTCGCCCGTGAGCTCGGGCGTAACGGACCACAGCCACGCGGCGCGTCCGATGTGGCCGTTGAAGTTGAGCTCGTGGAAATGGTCGTAGCGGTTCGCGAACCAGGTGAAGTTGCCCTGGAAGCGCTGCAGGCTGTACGGAGCGTCGAAATTCACGCCGACCGAAGTCGTGCTCACCGTATCGGACTTGCGGTCCGAGCCGATCACGCTCTGCGGATCGACGTCCTTGGAGAGGCGAAAGAGGTTGCTGTCGTAGGTAACATTTTCCGCGGCGAAGACCTCGACACGGTCCTGCAGGAGCGCCGCCGCGGGAAGCGGGGCAAAAGCGGCGAGAGAGGCGACGATTCCGGCCGCGTGAATCCTTGTTATTGCCATTGTCGGGTCCGCGAAAGGTGGACACGAGCGAGCATAGCGCAAAAGGTCAAACCGAAAAGGGATCTGACCCCTTTTGCGAGCTACGACCCCTTTGCGAGCTACGGATTGACGATGCGAAGCGCGAGCGCCTTGCCGACCGCCTGCGTGCGATTGAGCACGTTCAGCTTGCGCAGCGTCTTCTGCACGTGGTTCTTCACGGTGAGCGGGCTGATGTCGAGGATCATGCCGATCTCGATGTTGCTCTTGCCGTGGTAGATCCACTGCAGGATCTGCTGCTCGCGCGGCGTGAGGAGCCCGGTCTTGGCGGGCTTGGTGCCCGCGCGGTCGAGCGGCCACGTCACCTGGCTGCGCACCCACGCCGCGTGCAGGTAGGGCACG
Organism: Usitatibacter sp.; assembly: GCA_035605915.1. Classification (GTDB taxonomy): domain Bacteria; phylum Pseudomonadota; class Gammaproteobacteria; order Burkholderiales; family Usitatibacteraceae; genus Usitatibacter. The sequence continues at coordinate 4,403 of DATNGJ010000050.1, read as the reverse complement.
ACCACGTCGGCGAGGTAGGCCTGCTTGGCCGCGAGCGCGGCGGGACGGGCGCAGAAAGCGAAGAAGCTCGTCATGTTGCCCGACGCGTCGTGCGTGCCATGCGCCAGCACGTGCGGCACGCCCAGGCGCGCCAGCTCGCGCGCGAGCGCGCCGCCCGCGTGCGGGCCGCGATCGGTTTCGCACAGCACCGCCTGGCAGCGGTTCTCCTCCCACAGCTTGATGAGGTGCGGGACGAGCGAGACGTCCTGCTGGTAGAGCTCGTTGAGCTTCGCCGTATCCACCGGCGCGGTGGAGAAGCTGTCCACGCGCAGCGGCGTCTGGCGGCTCTCCTGCAGCCCGCACAGCAGCACTTCATGCGGGATGAGGCTCTGCAGCGCGCCCTGCACCCAGCTGAAGAGCTGCGGCCGCGTGTGCACGCGCAGCGAGACGTCGATGTTGAGAAGCAACGCCTCGCGCTCGCTCTCGTTGAGCCGCGCGGGGGCGTTTTCCTGGTTCGCCGCCTCGGGCGGCGAACCGTGCGCGTCGGGGGCGCCGGACGGGAAAGGTGCGCGCGGCGGACGCGGTTCGGGCTGGGGGGTTACGAGTCGCATGGAACGCAGTGTGGCGTAGGAATGTGAAATGGTCGTGAAGCGATGCGCTCGCGCGGCGTAGGACGGCGCCGATAGTCCCGTGGAACCAAGGCCACAACGAACATCCGTCCGATTACGACGGCTACCGTTGTCGGCGTGATCGCCACACAACAGACCCATCCCCGGCTCGGCCAGGGGCCGCTCGCGCCGTCGGCGCTCGTGCGGATGCTGCTCGAGGCGGTCATCGCCGTGGGCATGCTCGCGGCGTGCGCCGCCTGGTTCGGCGAGCGCTTCGACGGGCCGTACGTCATCCTTTCGCTCCTCGTTTTCTCGCTCACGTTCCCCGGACGCGTGCCGCGCGGCACGAGCGCGACCGCGATCGCCCGGGAGGTGCTCTCGGGCTGGGCCCTCGCGGTGGTCCTGCTCCTCATGCTGGGATGGGCGACGCGCACCCTCGGTTCCTTCGACCAGCGCGTGCTCGCCGCCTGGGTGGGCCTCACGCCCGTCGCGCTCTTCGCCGCGCACCTCGCGGTGCCGCTGGTGCTGCCGCGCGTGCTCGCGGCCGAAGGCCTGCAGCGCATCGCGCTGATCGCCGGCGGCGGTTCCCTGGGCCGCCACCTCGCCCAGCGCATCGCGGCGACGCCCTACCTGGGAATCAAGGTCGCCGGCTACTTCGACGACCGCGCGCCGCACCGCCTCTCGACGCTCGAGCCCGCGCAGCTCCTCGGCAACCTCGACCAGCTCGCCGACTACGCGAAGAAGCACCGCGTGGACCTCATCTACGTGACGCTGCCCATGGCCTCGCAGCCGCGCATCATGAAGATCCTCGACGAGCTGCACGACACCACCGCGAGCGTCTACTTCACGCCGGACATCTTCATCTTCGACCTCATCCAGGGGCGCATGGATTCCATCGGCGGGATCCCCGTGCTCGCGGTGTGCGAGACGCCCTTCTCCGGCATGAACGGCGTGGTGAAGCGCGTGAGCGACATCGTGCTCGGCTCGATCATCCTCGCGCTCATCGCGCCGATCCTCGCCGCGATCGCGCTCGGCGTGAAGCTCTCCTCGCCCGGGCCGGTGCTCTTCCGGCAGCGGCGCTACGGCCTCGACGGCCGCGAGATCGTGGTCTACAAGTTCCGCTCGATGACCGTGGCCGAGGACGGCCCGGTCGTGAAGCAGGCGACGAGGAACGACGCGCGCGTCACGCGGTTCGGCGCGTTCCTGCGCCGCACCTCGCTCGACGAGCTGCCGCAGTTCATCAACGTGCTGCAGGGGCGCATGAGCATCGTCGGCCCGCGCCCGCACGCGATCGCCCACAACGAGATGTACCGCAAGCTCATCAAGAGCTACATGGTGCGCCACAAGGTGCGCCCAGGCATCACCGGCTGGGCGCAGGTGAACGGCCTGCGCGGCGAGACGGAGACGGTCGAGAAGATGAGGGCGCGCATCGAGTACGACCTCGACTACCTGCGCAACTGGTCGTTGAGGCTCGACCTCGCGATCATCTGGAAGACCATCTTCGTGGTCTTCAAGAAGCCGGAAACCGCGTACTAGGAGGCTTGCCTTGAACCTGTATCCCGTGATCCTCGCCGGCGGCTGCGGCACGCGGCTGTGGCCCTTGTCGCGCGAGTCGCATCCCAAGCAGTTCCTCTCCATCCTCGACGGCGACGCGAGCCCCTACCAGGCGACGCTCGCGCGCGCCGCGGCGATCGGGCGCGCCCGGGAACCGATCGTGGTGACCAACCGCGAGCACCGCTTCATCGCCGCCGAGCAGGCGCGCGCGGCGAAGCGCGCGTTGCGGCGCATCTACGTCGAGCCGTTCGGGCGCGGCACGGCGCCCGCGGCGGCGCTCGTCGCGCACGAGCTGGTCGCCGAGGATCGCGACGCGGTGATGCTGGTGATGCCCTCCGACCACGACATCGGCGACGCGGCCGCGTTTGCCGCCGCGGTCGCGACGGGACTTGCCGCCGCTGCGACTGGCCGCCTCGTGGTCTTCGGCATCGAGCCGCGCTGGGTGGAAACGGGCTACGGCTACGTGGAGCGCGCCGGTCCGCTCGCGGATGCTCCGGGCTGCCACGACGTCGCGAGCTTCGTCGAGAAGCCGGAGCTCGAGATCGCCGAGCGCCTCGCCGCCTCCGGGCGCCACTCGTGGAACAGCGGGATCTTCCTGCTCTCGGCGCACGCCTACCTCGAGGAGCTCGAGCGCCTCGAGCCGGAGCTCGCCGCCGCCTGCCGCGGCGCGGCACGCGCCTCCTCCGACGACGCGGGATTCCGCCTGGTCGACGAGGCCGCCTTCGGCCTGTGCCGCGACATTTCCGTGGACCGCGCCGTGCTCGAGCGCACGAACCGCGCGGCCCTGGTGCCGGCGGCGTTCCCATGGTCCGACATCGGCTCCTGGGACGCGCTGTGGGAACGCGGCGCCAAGGATGCGGCCCGCAACGAATGCCACGGCGACGTGCAGCTGCATGATGTCAGCGGTAGCTACGTGCATTCGAGCCATCGGCTCGTGGTGGGCATCGGCCTCGAGGACCTGGTGGTGATCGAGACGCCGGACGCGCTCCTCGTCGCGCGCCGCGGCGAGACGCAGCGCGTGCGCGAGGCGGTGGAGAAGCTGCGCGCGAGCGGGCGCAGCGAGCATCGCGTGCACCGCCGCGTGCACCGGCCCTGGGGATGCTACGAGGACATCGACTCGGGCGAGCGCTTCCGCGTGAAGCGCATCACCGTCGAGCCGGGCCGCAAGCTTTCCCTGCAATGGCACCATCACCGCGCCGAGCACTGGGTGATCGTGAGCGGCACGGCGCGCGTCACGCGCGGCGAGGAAACCATGCTCCTCGCCGAGAACCAGTCGATCTACATCCCGGTGGGAGAGACGCACCGGCTGGAGAACCCCGGCAAGGTGCCCCTGCGGTTGATCGAGGTGCAGACCGGCAGCTACCTCGGCGAGGACGACATCGTGCGCGTCGACGACGAGTGGCACCGCGAGCGCGAGGCCGCGCGCTGATGCGCCCGCCGATCGCGATCCCGGGCGCCTGGCGCGCGCTCGCCTTCGCCGCGGTCGCCGGGATCGCGTTCCAGCTGCTCGTGCTGCCGGAGCCCGCGTTCGCCGAGCGCATCGTCGAGGCCACCTGGGACAAGGCGGTGCACGCGACCGTCTTCGGCGGCATCGCCTTCCTGCTCTGGGCCGGCTTCGCCGGGCGCGCCGCGGTGCTCGTCGCCGCGCTCACGATCCTCCTCGGCGCGCTCGACGAGACGCACCAGATGTTCGTGCCGGGCCGCGACGCGGACCTGCACGACCTGTACGCCGACGGCCTGGGCGTGGTCGCCGCGCTGATGTTCCTCGAAGCCATCACGTCGCCGCGCGACCTCCCGGCCGCGGCATCCCTTACCTGCGGAGACTAGCCATGTGCGGAATCGTGGGCGCCGTCGCGCGCCGCAACGTCGTTCCCATCCTGATGGAAGGATTGAAGCGCCTCGAATACCGCGGCTACGACTCGGCGGGCATCGCCGTCCTCAACGGCACGCTGCGGCGCGTGCGCAGCACCGGCCGCGTCGCGCAGCTGGGCGAGCTCGTGACGCAGCAGAGCCTCGTCGGCATGGTGGGCATCGCGCACACGCGCTGGGCCACCCACGGCGCGCCTTCGGAGGCGAACGCGCACCCGCACGTGAGCGGCGGGATCTCCGTGGTGCACAACGGCATCATCGAGAACCACGACGCGATGCGCGAGAAGCTGCGCTCGCAGGGCTACGTCTTCACCTCCGAGACCGACACCGAGGTCATCGCGCACCTCGTGCATTCGCATTCGCAAGCCGGCTGCGGGTTGCTGGAGGCCGTGC